>LAQD01000013.1:20248-23270 GCA_000981705.1 Rhodobacteraceae bacterium ASP10-04a | reverse complement strand
GATTCTGACTTGTTAGGCGCTACGGTTTCATCAAAATTTTGTATTTTATCAAACTTGCAAGCGAAGATGCCCATTCCTCCAGGTTTCATAATGCGGAAGAATTCGTCTAGATAAACATTCAACGGTGCTAAAAAGTAGACTAAGTTTATGCCTAGTAGCTTATCGATGGAGTTATCGTCGATTTCGACTTTCAGGTTGCTTGCGTCATGGTCAAGTATAGAAACATTCTTGCCCAGGTTCAGTGCGCGCAATTGGGAGCGGAAAATCCTACTTATCTCTACCGCATAAACCGCTTGCGACGTCTGTTTCACTATCTCAAGAAGGGCTAACCCATTTCCCGAACCTACTTCGCATACGCAATCAGTCTGAGAAACCCTAAGTTCTTGAACCGCACTAACGGCAACTTTTGCATTACCAGCTTTCATTAAGGTCGTTGCCACCCAACCAAACACTGGTGTGGAAGGTTTACGCATATTGCGCGTCATAATACCGGTACCATCAAACAATGAAAAAAATTTACGTGCCAAAAATAGATCTAGTTTCATAAAAATGCTCCACTGGATTTTTGTCTTTTAAATGGTGTCTATGGGTAGCCCAAATTAAGCAAGTAATAATGGTGACCAGCGCAAACTAGATCGTCCGGGCAAGGACGTGCAAAAAATATTACAAATTCCATACTAGATTAAATCCAGCTGAATCTGCATTATTATGCTATAAACTTTAAAGGAGGAAAAAAAATGTCCTATGTTTCTATAAGAGAAGTTACTCCCCGCACTGGTAAAGAGGATGTACTTAAAGAGCGTATGAAATCACTGTCAGGCATAATGGGTCAACATGGAGCTAAATCCGCATTGTACAAAGTTGTCGCCGGAGAAGGCGCAGGCCGTTATGATCTGCAAAACTGGTACCGCAACCTTGAAGATGGTGCAAAATCATTTCAATCCTATGGCGCAGACGAAGCATATAAAAAGGTTATGCAAATGCGAGCAGGCGATCCAGCTGGAGATATAGTTGGTCCATGGATTGGTCGAATGGTATTTGGGGCTCCTAAAGGAAATAAACCAGTCATTGTTCACCGCGATTACTTCGCACCTCGCAACGCTGTGGCTATGGCCTTAGACCTAGCCCCAGAACTTCAGGAACTGATGGACCAATTAGATGTTGAAATAGGTATTGGTGTCCCAATGATGAAAGACGACCATGAGATGCTTCGGGTAGTGTACCGCTTTAACTCAATGGTGCATTGGGGAAGCTCAGTAGATAAAATGGTTATTGATGAGCGTTTTTTGAAACTCGTAAATAAGGCACATGAAGTAGCAACTCTAAAATGTTCTAGGATGCTAGTGTTGCAATAAACGGACTTGGCCCAATATGACAGATACGTACAGTATTACTGTAAACCAGATAATCTCTGGGCTAACTTTTTGTTAGCAAAATGGAGAATATTCAGCATATCATGAGGTTCCATAGTAGGGTTGCGAGTACCTCGTATCTTTGTCTGACAGGACTACCGACGTTTAGTTGGTTGGTTTGGCCGCTAACTCGGCCAAGGTCAGGCAAAGTTTTGTAGCCTTGGCCATATCCTGCACTGAGATCCATTCAAGCGGCCCATGAATATTTTGCATCCCAGTGAAAATATTTGGTGTAGGAATGCCCATTTCGGTTAGTATCGATCCGTCGGTTCCCCCACGGATTGGTACTGAGACGGGTTCTATGCTGAGTTTTATTGCGGCTTCGCGTGCAAGATCCACTGGCCTCATGTCGGTTTCCAACCAGTATCGCATATTGCGATATTGTGGGCGGATCGTACATTTGATTTGCGCCCTGGGCTCAGTGGCCTGAACAGCAAGGCAAACCTGTTGCAATAAATCACCTTTTGCAGTCAGTGCCGCCCTCTCGAAATCACGCAGGATCAGTTTTATAGTCATCGCTGCGGCGTCGCCGTGCATCTGGGTAGCGTGAATGAAACCTTCCCTTTTTTCAGTAGATTCAGGCGTCATCGTAGCTTGTGGCAAAGTTGCAATGATTTTTGATGCGAGGTGCAGTGCGTTGACCATCTTTCCCTTGGCTAAGCCCGGATGAATAGAGATGCCAGTAATATTGATTTCAGCTGCATCGGCCGAAAAACTTTCATATTCGATCTCACCGACCGCAGCACCGTCAAAAGTATATGCAAAATCAGCTGCCAGATCACCAGGTAGCGGTTCGGTGACGCCACGCCCAATTTCCTCATCCGGTGTGAAGGCAATACGGAGGGGAGGATGTGAAATCTCTGGGTGATTTAACAGGTGGCGCACTGCAGTCATTATAATAGCAATACCAGCCTTGTCATCAGCACCCAGTAATGTTGTACCAGAAGCTGTAATGATGTCCTGACCAAGCTTCTCTGCTAGGTAAGGATATTCTTCCGGAGAAAGTACAAGTTCCGGGGCGTCTGGAAACGTTATATCACCGCCATTGTAACCACGTATAACGCGAGGCTTGACGCCAGTAGCATTGAACTGCGGAGCAGTATCCACATGCGCCAAAAGCCCAACGGTCGGGCCATCAACCGTGCCCGGAATTGTAGCAAGTACAACGCCATATCCTGTCAGACGGACATCTTTAGCGCCAATCCCGACGAGTTCATCCTCAAGAAGCCGAAGAATATCAAGTTGGATTTCGCTGCTGGGTGACGACTTAGACGCTTCATCACTTTGGCTATCAATCGTGGCATAACGTATTAGACGGTCTTCGAGTTCTTGGTCAAATAGGTGGGCCATTGCGCCTCCTTATGCTCTAGGCATCAATCTTAACTAATTTCTAATTAACAGTAAACAAAGCTAGATAAATTAACATTCTTAATACTTTTTATATAATATTCATTTTAAGAGGCACCGTCAGACCGAAGAGAACCTACAAGGCCAACTCATGTCCTCATAAATGTGAAAGTTAGGTTCCGGGAGAGTGTCTTGGATCAGCGACACGTTTCCACAATTATACTGGTTATGATCGTCAGTGGATAGCTATTTCAATTTCATCG
>LAQD01000013.1:2828-20193 GCA_000981705.1 Rhodobacteraceae bacterium ASP10-04a | reverse complement strand
CCCAGTATTTACTAAGTTCGGAAATTGAGTGTAGCCACATCGCATCGAGCCAACAATGGAGAGACCAATTGGTTTTGAACTTTTGATCAAATAATTGACACGACAAGGTGTGAACCAAGTATTGTACAATATGATCGATGTCCGTAGCATCGTCTGAAATGCGTCTAATGTTGTGGAAAAAGATTATGAAATATACTCCGAGCCAAAATCGCTATGATAAAATGATTTACCGCCGTTGTGGTAAATCAGGACTAAAGCTACCAGCTATTTCATTAGGTCTGTGGCATAATTTTGGTAATGACTTTCCACATCAAATCAAACGAGAAATCTGTCAGACAGCTTTTGATAACGGCATCACACATTTTGACCTTGCAAATAATTATGGTCCACCGGCTGGCAGTGCCGAAGAAGCGTTTGGAGATATTCTAAAAACTGATTTTTCCAAGTTTAGGGATGAGTTAATAATCAGTTCAAAAGCAGGCTACGATATGTGGCCTGGCCCTTATGGTGAATGGGGAAGCCGTAAATACTTAATTGCATCTTGTGATCAGTCATTAAAAAGACTGGGTATAGATTATATGGACATTTTTTATTCACATCGGTTCGACCCTAATACGCCACTAGAAGAAACAATGGGGGCATTGGACTACATCGTAAAATCAGGGCGAGCCCTGTACGTTGGAATATCAAGTTACAACAGCAAGCGCACCAAAGAAGCAGTAAAAATCTTAAATGATTTAGGTACTCCATGCATTATCCATCAACCCAGCTACAATATGTTTAATCGCTGGGTTGAAGATGATCGTCTTCTAGATACACTTGAGGACCTAGGCGTTGGATCAATTGCATTTACACCCTTGGCTCAGGGGATGCTTACAAAAAAATACTTGAATGGCGTGCCTAATGATAGCCGTGCGGTGCAAGGAAAAAGCCTTAGCAAGGATAAGATTGGGCCAGAACTAATTGAAAAACTTAATAAACTAAATGATATCGCCTCTAGTCGTGGCCAGACTTTAGCCCAAATGGCTTTAGCGTGGGTTTTGCGAGGCGGCAGAGTAACTACTGCCTTAATTGGGGCCTCAAAGTCAGAACAAATTCTAGATTGTGTTGGCGCAATTGGGAACCTGAACTTTACAGAAGATGAACTTTCAGAAATTGATCGCTTGTCAGGTGATCAGGATATAAATCTCTGGGCAGCATCTTCTGAAACAAATTAACTTCGTTTAAAACGTATGCCTGTAAGTGGTGGTCAATAAAAAATTTGGTAAATGACTGCTGAACCCATCATGAATAACTAGCCAACTGCCATGAAAGCTGCCACATTATTTAGGCCTGCCGAAGCGCTATTTTTTGCTGACACGTCTTTGAAACTTTAATCACATGGAGTTTGTAATTAATGAATAAGGTAGTTTTGATAACAGGCGGATCACGCGGAATAGGCGCTGCAACTGCACGCGCTGCTGCACGCGATGGTTGGAGGGTTGTTTTGTCATATCGCTCGAACGAAGGCGCGGCAGACAACGTTGTGCGTGACATTAAGCTCAATGGTGGAATTGCTGAAGCGATCCGCGGTGATATCTCACGGGAGAGCGACGTAGCTAACATTTTTAATAGATGTAAAGACCGGTTTGGGCGACTTGATGGTCTAGTTAACAACGCAGGTATTTTACCGCCCGTAGGGCGATTTGAAGATATCGATTTTGCCCGTTGGGCTAACACGTTTGCAGTCAATACCGGAGGTACATTCCTTTGCTGTCGGGAGGCTGTACGCATTATGTCGCCGCGCCACGGCGGAATTGGTGGCGCCATTGTAAACGTGTCATCGATGGCGGCAACACTGGGTGGTGCGACAGAGTTTACTGATTACGCAGCCTCTAAGGGCGCAGTTGAGACATTAACAATAGGGTTAGCAAATGAACTTGGAACTGACTGCATTCGCGTCAATGGAGTGCGCCCCGGCCTTATTGAAACAGATATCCACAAATCGGCGGGCGATGCCGAACGGGTCGGCAGGCTTTCCAAAAGTGTTCCGCTGGGACGAGCCGGCACGGCGCAGGAAACCGCAGCGGCAATAGTTTTTCTGTTGTCCGATGCTGCCAGCTACATCACAGGCAGTATCTTATCGGTTAGCGGTGGTCGCTAAAAGATACGCGCAGTTTTAACATAAGGAACCTCCATGCTGATTACTGTAAATCATACTGGCATTACTGTAAAAAATCTAGATCGTTCCGAGGCGATGTTTCGCGATCTTTTTGGATTCAAAACGTTTTCGCGCGCGTCTCGCGATCCGGCAATTATCTCCGCAGTAACAGGTGTTGATGGCGCGGAGGTGGAGATCGTCTATATGCGCAACGGGGCGGTGGATATAGAGCTATTATGTTATTCTGCACCCGCGCGACGACATGATCATAGGCCGCGCCCATGCGATCTCGGCTCGCTGCATATTGCAATGAATGTGGAAGATATGGATGTAGCTCTCAAAAATGCGCTTTCCTGGCCACTCGAAATTATTGGGAAGGAGGTTCAGATCGATGCTGGACCAAATACTGGGGCACGCATTATTTATATGCGAAATCCTGAGGATGGATTGATTATCGAGATGATTCAGAGGCCAAAGTGATCATAAAAATCCAGATGTATCTGACATCATTTTGAAATATGTGGCTTGACTAGCTTGATAGTGTCATCGTGCTGTCCCCACTCATGCCAAGACCCGTCATAGAGAACCCAGTCAAAGTGGCCAATTTCTTCTAGCATGAAAACCAAAATAGACGCAGTAACACCAGATCCACACGTCGAGATGATATTGCGCGATAGGTCTACACCTTCGCCTAAGAATACTGCCCTCGCAGCATCGGGTGAAATAAAGCGGTATGATGGTGAGGGTTCGAAAAATAACTGCCAAGGCGTATTAATCGCGCCTGGCATGTAACCTGAGGCGACACCAGGGTAGCCAGATCCCTCGTGCCCATCGAAACGTGCGGCAGTCCGAGCATCAATAATGACGGCAGCGTCATCCAACCCTGCTTCCCGCACAGTTTCAAGTGTGGCAACACGGCCTTTTATTAGATTTGCAGGAAAGGTCTTCGCAATCACTTTAGTACCAGATCCTATTTCTATTTTGTAACCTTCAGTGACCCATTTGCGCCAGCCACCATTGAGGATACGTACTCGGTCGTGACCGAATGTGCGGAACATCCACCACACCCTGGCCGAGACATAACCCGCATCATAGATTATCACTTCGGTGTTTTCACCAATCCCAAGTGCACTTACAGCACTTGCGAACTGTTTCGGTTCGGGAAGCATATTGACGTAGGGCGAGGCAGTATCTGAAACCTCAGTTAAATCAAGAAACTGCGCACTAGGTATATGGCCCACATTAAAGTCATCAATAGCGTGCTTGCCCACATCGGGCAGATACCACGAGCAATCTAGAATTACCCGATCTGCGTCAGGCGTATCGGCCAACAGCCGGGCAAGGATGTCAGCCTCAATCAACCATCTACTCATCAGCGTTCTCCATTAGCGTTTGATGCCTGGACGGCGCTGTGCATCAACCCAGCTTGCACCAGTTAACACGCCCCCATCTATAACAATATTTTGACCAGTCAGATATCGCGTTGCAGGTGCCGCAAGATAAAGTGCGGTTGTTACGAGATCTTCAGGCACCGCTAAGCGGGCTTGCGGAATATAATTTGCGAACCACTCGGCGCGGTAGTCATCGTCCCACAATGGTCGAGTAAATTCAGTCTGGACGAAGCCTGGCTCGATCGCGTTAACCTGAATGTTATCATCCGCCCATTCGTGGGCCTGACTGCGCGTGAGCGATGTCACTGCCGCCTTCGTCGCTGCGTAAACTGAGATTGTATCAAAAGAAATATTCGCAGAAAGGGAACTAAAATGTATAATACGTCCACCACCTTGTGCCTTCATTATGGGGTGCACTTCTTGGGACATAAAGTAGACCGACCTTAGGTTGACCGAAGTAATAAGATCAAAATCTTCCTGCGTGACTTCTGTGATAGGCTTGCGCTTGTTTGTGCCTTGCAGGTTGACAAGGATATCAATTTTTCCAGTTACTTCTTTTGCGCGCACGACGAGACCTGCGCAACCTTCGGCAGTACTGAGGTCCGCTTGCATCCCGTTAAACACAAGCCCTTCGGCCATGAATGTCGCTTTCACTTCATCTAACCTGTCTTGAGCCAAATCGTGCACGATAACGAACGCACCAGCTTTCGAAAAGGCGCGGGCGATGTCCCGCCCGATGGCGCCTGCCCCTCCAGCAATCAGCGCAGTCTTGCCTTCAAGTGAAAACAAGTTGGTGATGTAGTTCGACATGGTCATTTCCTTTTTGGGACCGAGCCATCTTATGCCTCAGGTTTGCCTCGCAGCTCCCGGTGTCTCGCTATGAATTAAATGTTCAGGGGCGATACTAAGTTCCGGAATCAACAGTTTTGTTGAATTAATCTGAGTACAGTTTATGCCTGTAGAAGAACGGCGCAAGCCCACAAACCTTCTTTTTTTGTTTAATATTAACTAATAAACGTTGATTTACGCCTCGGGCGGAAGCTAGAGTTAAAGTATACTTTTCTTTTATGTATACAGATATAGTAGTGGTTAAACCTAAAGGCAGAGCCAATGATTAATGATATTCTTCTGACAGGTACACCTGTGGTTCCAGACGCACCCCACATCCTCAGCGCAGGGTCGCTCGAAGTCGTATATTCTGCAGGGTCGCTTCGCTGGGTGCGATGGAAAGGTATTGAAATTCTGCGCGGTATTTCGTTTTTGGTGCGTACCCCCGGATGGGGGACACCGGCTGCCTCAATTTCTGGCCTCAAAATAACAGAATCTCACACAGATTTTAGTATTTATTACAAAGCACATTACGGCACATCAGGTAAGGGAGTGTCAGTTGCCATCTGTATAAAGGGAGACGCAGTGGGCCGTTTGGTAGCTGACGCAACAATTTGTGCAGAGGCTTCCTTTAAAACCAATCGAAGTGGCTTTGTCATACTCCACCCGCTTGATGGATTTGCTGGTACCCGCGTTAGCGTTGATCACTACTCAGCACCAGCACAAGACAAGACGATTTCGCTTCAAATTTCTCCGGGCCAGCCCGTCATGGACATGCGTGCAATCACACATAGTCCAGTGGAGGGGCTAAAAGTAGAAACTAGCTTTGCGGGTGATATTTTTGAGATGGAGGATCAACGCAACTGGACTGATGCCTCGTTCAAAACCTACAATCGCCCGATCGACTTACCCTATCCTTACGTGCTCTCTCCGGATGAAACCATTCAGCAGAGCGTAAGGGTAAATGTCCACGATACAGGTATGGATATCCTGCCTAAGCCAACAATTAATCTTCCAGAAATTGTCAAGCAGCGTATGCCGTACTTCGCTTTGCCACTTGATACACCGGCAGATGCAGCGTGCGCGCTGCACTTCGCTGAGTTGGTAAAGTGCCTAGCACCTGCTTCCCTACTCCTGAGGGTCGATCTCAGCACCAGTAACGATGAAAAAGATTATAAAGCCATCACGCAATTGATGAAGTTAACGGGTGCAGGCTTAGAAGTGCAGGTGATTTTCACAGCGCCTAACGCCACCGGTCTGATGCGAGAGCTGAAAACGCTATCTGGTTTAATGACAAGCGCAGGGATTTCTGTTGCTCGCGTCTCGGCATTTTCCAAAATTGACGAGCAAAGTTTTCAGCCCAACGAGGATCGCCCGCAGCAGCCCTCCGAATCCGCAGTCACCGACGCTCTATCTCTCTATTTCCCCCAAGCGACCAAAATAGGTGGCACTCCTGCCTTTTTTACAGAGCTCAATCGTAAAAGACTTACTACGTTACATTGGGATGGCATGACATTTGCCACTTCGCCCCTGGTCCATGCCGCCGATGATGCCTCTGTTATGGAAACGTTGGAATCGTTATCACATGTTCTGTATTCGGCAAATACTTTGGCAAATGGGCTACCAATTTCTGTTGGACCAGTTGGAATAGGAATGCGGCTGAACCCTTATGGCAGTGCACCTGTTAAAAACGATCCTTTGGCACGCGAGGAAATGGCCGCGCATGATCCACGCCAACGTGGATTTTTTGCTGCAGCGTGGATTGTGGGTTATTTGACACGGATTGCCCCATTTTCAGTAGACCGCTTTGCATTTGGCGCCCCGACAGGACCGTTTGGCCTGATTTCTGACAAACAAGATTACCCCAGACCAGTTTGGGATGACTTAGGCGATGGGGAGCTTTTCCCACTTTACCACGTCACCCGCTGGATAGCGGCTGCAGGCGGAGCGCTTTTATTGCGTGCCGATACGCATAACGACATAGCCTGTCTCGTCTGGAAACATGACGGTCACCGCAGTGCATTGATTGCAAACCTCTCGAAGCTACAGCGCGATGTACCCCAGATAAATCTAACTAATCCTGTTGGAGTATATCTTGATGCTAGTAATCTCTCTGGGATGTCAGAAGATATGACACCGCTTGAAACAGGAAAATCGCTTGATGCCTATGCAGTTCTATATCTAAGAGAGGCAACATCATGACCCCACCACTTAAGGGATTACTGATCGGTTGCGGTTTCTTTTCGCGCAACCACCTTCATGCTTGGACGAATGTTGAGGGAGCAGCGATCACAGCGGTCTGTGATCTTGACGCAGATCGTGCCCGCGCATGTAGCGAAGATTTTAACATTGCTACATGGCACACGGACGCATCCATCATGGCTTCTGGTAAATTTGACTTTGTGGACATCTGTACGACGATGGATACCCACGAAGCACTAGTGGCACAGGCAGTATCTGCGGGACTTTCGATCATCGTGCAAAAACCCTTAGCCGAGGATATTATAACATGCCGCCGGATCGAAGCTAATGCACGCGCTAAAAATGTCCGCGTCATGGTCCACGAAAACTTTCGATTTCAGAAGATATTTCGCCGGCTTCGCGCCATACTCGACAGTGGCGAGATAGGAGAAACAACTTTTGCAAGCTTGTCATGGCGCAATGACATCGATGTGTATAGCAACCAGCCCTACCTCTTGAATACTGAACGCTTTATGATCATGGACGTAGGTATCCATATGCTGGACCTTGCACAATTCTTGATGGGTGACGCCGATACAGTAAACTGCCTCAACCAATCGGTGAAGCAAGGTCTCGCTGGCGAAGACGCCGCGACCATAATGCTACATCACACCAATGCGGCAACAACTGTAATCGATATAAGTTATGCTACCATTCGCAGGCCCAGTTCCTTCCCCCAAACATTGGGCGTGGTCGAAGGCCGAGAAGGCACAATTCAAATTCTTGAAGGTGAAATTTTGCGCGTTCACACAGATAAAACTGTACGCGACGAGGTCATTGAGGATGATAAACGCGATTGGACTTCTGCACCATGGACACAGATTCAGGATTCAATTCCACGCATACAACAGCATTTCATCGATTGCCTGAAATCTACTAATCCATTTGAGACGTCAGTTCGTGAAAGCCTGAAAACCTACGCGCTAGCAGAAGCAGCTTACGAGTCCGCAGCCATGAGCCAGTTAGTTAATATCCAAAATTTAGAAGAGGATGGCGGACGGTGAAACTAAAAGTTGCCAGTGCTCAAACGTGAGGAAGGACATACATTAATCAGTATGACCATCATTAAATAACCTCTGGTTGGACCGGTTAAGCGGAACTTTTCGATTATACGAATAATATTTTATATATACTGGGGTGTATGAATAACATGGACTTATTAAATAAAAATGCGATCGTAACAGGCGGCGCGCAAGGTATTGGCGGAGCCGTAACTAAGAAATTAGCATCAAATGGTGCGAGACTGGCAATATGGGATTTGGATTTTGATCTCGGAACAAAAAAGGCCACCGCATTAGGAAATGGCTCGATTGCTATCGAAGTCGATGTTTCAAATTGGCAAAGTGTGCAGAATGCTTATGCTAAGACGCTTAGTGAATTCGAGCGTGTCGATATTCTAGTCCATTCTGCTGGCATAGCAGGAAGTAACGCACCGGTTGTGGATTACTCCGTCGAAGAGTTTAAACAAATAATAGAAATTAACCTTATGGGAACTTTCCACGCCAACAAAGTAGTCTTGGAAGGTATGCGATCACAAAATTATGGCCGTATAGTTAATATTGCTTCGGTAGCAGGTAAGGAAGGAAATCCTAATGCCTCAGCTTATTCTGCCTCCAAGGCAGGGGTTATTGGCCTAACAAAATCAATAGGTAAAGAACTTGCCGACGTTAATGTTGCCGTTAACTGTGTAACGCCTGCTGCAGCGCGAACACGTATTTTTGATCAGATGAAGCAAGAACACATAGATTACATGCTCTCAAAGATACCTCGCAACCGTTTTCTGGAAGTTGAAGAAGCGGCCTCAATGATCTATTGGTTGGTCAGCGCGGAAAACTCTTTCACCACTGGTGCAGTATTTGACCTCTCCGGTGGTCGCGCAACTTATTAATATTAAAATTGAGGCTAACATGTCCACAAATCTTGCAACTTATCCCAGCTTATCAGCAAAAACAGTTTTTATTACGGGCGGTGCTTCAGGCATTGGCGCCGAGATAGTTTCAGCATTTGCAAAACAGGGTGCAAAAGTTGGATTTATTGATTTGGATGCTGATGCAAGTCAACGCCTTGCAAAAAAACTAGGTGACAACGTCTATTTTGAAATTTGCGACTTAAACGACATTTCAGCCATGAAAGCCTCCATAAGCAACCTAACAAAGCTTATTGGTCCAGCTGATATTTTAGTAAATAACGCTGCCAGCGATGATCGGCATAATTGGAAAGATGTGACAGAAGATTATTGGAACGAGAGATTATCAGTAAATTTACGGCACCAGTTTTTTGCTATTCAGCATGTTGCACCTGAAATGATTAAAAAGGGTGGTGGCTCTATTATAAATATGGGCTCAAATTCATGGTGGGAGGCTGGGGGAGGGTTCCCCGCGTATGCTACCGCAAAATCTGCTGTACATGGACTAACCAGAACGATGGCACGTGATCTTGGTCAGCACCGAATTCGTGTTAATACAGTAGTACCAGGATGGATTATGACCGAACGACAAAAAACATTATGGGTGACACCCGAAGGGCTAGAAAATCAGTACAAGCGTCAATGCCTCCCAGATCTCATTGACCCTATTTATGTGGCCCGTATGGTTCTTTTTTTAGCATCTGACGACGCATCAATGTGCACTGCAAATAATTATATGGTTGAAGCAGGTTCAATTTGAGAATCTGGTTTGGTGCCCTGACCCCAAACAATAATTCATACTAATGAAACTAAAATAACAACACTAGAGAACCTAGCGAACAGTCCTCGCTAATTATCCGCCACAGCCCCTGCCCCCGCCCTTTAAGCTTATAGTTGTGATGAGATTAAAACTGTGCTTTAAAAAACTTAATCAATAAACCTACGGGTAGTAGTACCTAATTTTAGACGCTCATCGAGCCTCAGATTTCTGAATTAGATAAATTGATAAATGGTATATCAAAATGATCCATAGCTCTTTTCAACGGGGACCCAGGTGCCGCGAACTCTTTTAATGATAAACCAAGATGAGCCGCTTCTGCCGCTTCTCTTAGGCTTGTCACGCCGTCGGCAGGACCGCCCGGATGGCTCATAATCCCGCCACCTGCACAATAAATGAAATCATCATTCCCAAGCAGTTTCCGCGTAGGCGCAAATTGCCAGATTGTCTGGCTCGAAGAATATACTGGCATGGCAAGATAAGCTGGTCCTCCATTACCAAATAATGGCTGCTGCACGGACTTTGCAGCCTTGGCCACCGTGGCGTCACTTTCAGTAAATTTGTTTGCAAGTCCACTCACGTGTAGATGGTCAGCCCCTGCAAGCCGCCAAAGCTTTTGCATTACGGCAAAGTCAATTCCAATATCTGGTGAGCGCGACAAAAGCCCCCATCCCGCACGGTGACCATGGATTAGCACTTCACTGCGGTCGCGCACTGCACGCAGCCCCGTTAATCCGACAGACTGGACACAGACCATCGCACACGTCGCGCCAACATTCTCCATTTTATCAAGGTTACGCCACATTTGGTCAATCTCATCCGTAATATTCACAGCATAAAGAATTTTTTTGCCAGTCTTATCTGCGTGGCTATTGATGACGCGCATCACAGCGTCGAGCCGGTCATCAAACGGGCAATCCGGTCCGTTTGCCTGAAGTTCATCATCCTTGATAAAATCGATGCCTGCATCAACAAGCGTGCGTACAAGGCTTGCCGTTTCATCAGCGGTAAAACCGACACTAGGTTTAATAATTGTGCCAATCAACGAGCCTTTGTGATCCCCCATAAAATGGCGCGTACCAGTCGCACCAAACTGCGGACCAGGGTGTTGGTTGGCAAATTCCAAAGGCAAATCAATATCAACCAGCCGTATTGCCGACAGCTCAGCTAGCTCAAATAGGTTTCCTGCAAGGGTTGACAGCAGTGTCGGCAATGACACGCCAAAATTACCCAACGGCCAGCTTATTGTGACCAAACCTCGTTCATATACATCACCAGTTTTGCGACAGGGCAATGAGGGAGTCGTAGAACTGCCAGTTGGCACAATCCTGTCCACCTGTGCCGCCGCGCGTTCACGTAGTGCATCTGTCTCACCCGCCAGCCGAACAAAAGTACCAGTTGACTGCTCCCCAGCCATGACTGCCGCGGCCTGCGCTAATCCCAAGGGCGTTTCAATATCGTAGGTCGCAGTTATGCGAGTCATCTTAGTCCTCCACCGTCACGAATCCAGCCAAAGTAATCGGGACTACCCATTTGACCGCCCTTCAATGCCAATTCCAAACCATCCATAGGGCCATCTGCATGCGCAAGAAAAAGGGATGCCCCAGGAATGGTAGGGGCCAAAGCTGACAAGCCAAAAATACCAAGACGTTGGGTGGCATAGCCCGATGTATCTCCACCCGAAATTACGGCACGCCTAATTCTACTTTGGTTCAGGATACAGCACAATATATCGCCTAAGGCCTGCCCTATACGTTTGTTTACCTCAGCAAGGGTTTTGCCAGAGGTTTCTACTGCCCTTTTGAACTGTGCTGCGCCGGCACTATCATGCCCCTCCGCCGTACAAATTAGCGGGTCTATACCGGCGGAAATTGCCGCGAGGCTCTCTTTTATGACACGGTTTTTCTCATCCGTCAGCATCATGTTTTCACTACAGGCCGTTGACACGTCAAAGCGGATGGTAGCAAAGCCATTGTTGCGTGACCACGCTATCTGTTTTGCAGTCGTTGGGGATACAGAGCCCGACACTACAACCATTCCATGAGCGCGTCCTACGCCGTCCGGTGGCGTCGAGTTCGGCAAACTATTAGTTTCAACCCAGTGACGGACCAGTGCGTATTCGACACCCTGTGATCCCACAATGAATGGATTCCTAGCCCGCTGTTCCCAAATCATACGGCCCGCTGCGACCTCGCTTTGCGCATCCAGGCTATCGATTGTCATCACCGGAATTTTACCAGACCTGGGTAGTTTACGATTAGATGCAATATCTTCTTGTGACCATAATGAGGCATCTATCAAATCTGATTGTTCGGATATGTGTTGCGCTACATCAGATTCCTTCATGGGTGTGACCGGATGGCAAGCCATGACAGGGTGTCGGTCTAAACGGTATACTTCATCGTCAAAGCCCGCAAACAAATGACCAAAAATTTGATAGCGTCGCATCTGTGGTGCTGCAACAAGTACGGGCACAGCAGACGCATTGGTCAAAGTGGCACCAATTTCGATGGCGCATCCGATGGACCCCACTGCAGGCGATGAATCTAATGTTGAACAAATCTTGTAGTGCAATATTTCAGGCTTTAGTGCCAAGAGAGACTCAAAGGCAATCGGCAGTTTTCTAGCCATTTGCTCAGGTGACCATGCACGCGCGGTTGAGGCCACACCAATCGCCCGCACATCAGGATAATCAGCAAGCTGAGACAACGTAGGAACATCGAGAAACAGCATTGCTGGAACCCCCGAAAAGGCAAGGACCTCCATCACAGCCGCAGCGCCGCTGAAGTCATCGCCATACCATGCAACGAGCAGACCTTCAGGCAATGAACCCAAATCCATATCCTTTTGATGTCGTCAAATCTCCGAAGTGTTACTTGACAGATTGGTATAGTTAGTAACTTATTATACCAGTTGTCAATTATGTACTTTGTGGGCCGAAGCAAACAATAAGTGGAGAAGTCACGTGACAAAATTAGCATTATTCGGAGCCGGTGGAAAAATGGGCGTCAGGCTGTCCAAAAATCTAGCAAAATCTGATTTTAACACTGTGCATGTAGAAGTATCGCCAGAGGGGCGCGCAAGGTTAAAAGCAGAACTTGGCATTGAGTGTCAAGCAGCCGATGCCGCGCTGCATGGGGTTGATGTGGTAGTACTTGCGGTACCAGATACTGCGATTAAAAAAGTCGCAGCATCGATCATTGACCAAATACCGACTGGCGCAATGGTTATCTGCCTTGATGCAGCAGCACCCTTCGCAGGGCACTTACCTAAACGCAGCGACATAACGTATTTCGTAAGCCACCCGTGCCACCCGCCAATTTTTAACGACGAAAAGACAATGGAGGGTCGCAAAGACTATTTTGGTGGAGTTGCGGCGGAACAGGGGATCGTGAATGCGCTTATGCAAGGTCCAGATTCTGACTATGTTTTAGGTGAGAAAGTGGGTAAAATAATCTTTGCACCAGTAGCGCGGTCCCACCGCGTGACAGTTGAGCAAATGGCCTTACTGGAGCCAGGCTTATCAGAGACTGTCTGCGCATCACTCTTGGATGTTATGAAGGATGCGATGGACGAAGTAGTTGCCCGCGGCGTGCCCAAGGAGGCAGCAAGAGACTTTCTTTTAGGTCATATGAACATCCTTAGTGCTGTAATCTTTAAGGAAATTGACGGCCAGTTTTCGGACGCTTGTAATAAAGCTATTAAGTTCGGAAAACCCATCTTGATGCGCGATGACTGGAAACGCGTTTTTGAGCCCGAAGAAATTGCGGCTAGCATAGAGAGGATCACTTGACCTTGCGTTCTTACCACTCTTGTAGCACGAGGTGATGTGTTTCAACTAAGTTGGTGAAAGTATCACCTGCAAAAAAGCTGTTTGGGATGAGAAAAATGGATGAGACTAGCGACAAAATTGTCCGCTTAAAGTTGTCAGATCAGGTTTTTCGCCGCCTACGTCAACTAGTTGCAAGTGGAGAGCTTTCAGCGGGAGATGTTATGCCTTCCGAACGGGCATTAATGGAGCGTTTTGGTGTTGGCCGCCCAGCGGTGCGCGAGGCTTTGCAAGCTATGCAAAACAAAGGCCTCATCACAATCACCCATGGAGGACGCAGTCGCGTGAATGCTCTTACTGCGGGAATTGCATTTAATCAGCTCGATGATATCGTCAAACTTTTTCTGTCAAGCGAACCTGCCAACATTGAACACCTCAAACAAATACGCTTTATTTTTGAGATTGGCACAGTCCAGCTTGCCGCGCAAAAATGCACCGTGGGCGATGCTGATGACTTGGCGGCCCTGATTGAGGAGCAGAGAGGGCACCTTGGTGATGCCGAGCAATTTATGAAATCCGACATCGCATTTCATACTCGCATTGCGACTATTGCCGCAAATCCTCTGATCCATTCCATTACTGAAATAATGTTGACATGGTTATTTGAATATCATTCATCTTTACTTTTGTGGTCTGGCCGCGAAGAGACAACGTTAACCGAACATACGGAAATTCTCACTTTTTTACGTTCCAATAAAGATTCTGGTGCAATCCAAGCAATGCAAAATCATCTAAACCGTGCTGGGAAAAACTTTTCATCGATACCAAGGGTTTAGATCTACTTTTTTGTTTACCAATCATAAGAGCCTAATGTTCTGATTGAAACCTAGCCCAGGTTAGCCATCAATTCCTTCTCTCACCAATAAAATGGTACGCTTCCATTTGCGACTTGGCCAGTGTAACCCGTTTGATCCGTAGCATGCGTCATCATTTACCACGAAAATGTATCTGCGATTTAGATTTGGGGTCGAGGACGTACGCTAGGGATTTTGTCATCTAAATATTACTGCGGGATCGATGTAATAGTCAGCATCGCCAATTATGTACTATGCAGTACAGGTGGCTAACCCCAAAAGGATATATTTTTCTAATTAAATATCTGATAATTGCACTATTGTTCTGTTCATCGCCGACAGGTATGCAGCCTCAACCAAAGCAAGTGTTTTGAGGTTGTCCAAACCCGAAGTTTCGGGCTGGGTACCCGCAGTGATACACTCCACGAAATGCTGTTGGATTATCCACACGCTTTCTTGGATGTTATGCCACGGCCGTTGTGCCCAAGGCAGTATCGAAGGTGATACATCTTTTTGCACCTCCTTGCCAACCTGCACCGTAAGCCGATAACCCGCGTCAAGCCGCAGTGTTCCTTGAGTTCCGTCGATTTCCAATAAGGACTGAGGAAAGGTTTCTGGCATCCGTGTCGTCGCATAGGAACAATCGACCACACTGGTAGCACCTCCTTCATGCGTCAACATCATTGTGGCAACGTCCTCGCCCTTGATACTTTGGTTGATGCGCTGGGTGGTCGCTACTATGTGCGTCGCATCCCCAAAGAAAGCGCGCGAAATATCAAGGATATGAATACCCAAGTCTTCGATGATAAAGCGTGAACCCTTCGCGAGATATGGCTGACCAGTAAAAACGTCATAGCCGGAGCGAAAGCTGAAACGACCAAAAAATGGTTCACCAATGGCACCAGACTTCACAACCTCTAGCGCCGCCTGAATAGGGGACTGCCAGCGAAAATTTTCATGCACCATAAGGGTCTTGCCCGCGATCTTTACCGCTTCAACCATCGCGCGGGCGTCAATCATATTTTCGGAAAAAGGCTTCTGGCAGATTATATCAACACCGGCATTGGCGGCCATTTCGACCAGAGCGCGATGTGAACCGACAGTAGTGGCAATATCAACGAAATCAAAATCTAATTCCACAAACATTTGGGTGGCATCTTCATAGGTACGCGAAATTCCGAAGGCTATAGAGGTAGCTTTTAACCTTTCCGGGTCGCTGTCACAAATTGCAACAATTTCAACGCCTACAATATCACGCCACGCATGAAGATGGTTTTGAGCAAAAAACCCACAGCCGATCAACGCACCTTTCATCGTCAACTCCTCCTCTAAGTTTCAGCCACGTATTGGGTCACCAACGCAACACCAGCCTGCCCCCTTGCTACACCAGATCAATAATGAACACCCGCTGACTAGACCACCAATACAGCCAATTAGGCTGGCTGAGGGCTAAAAATTTGTAAATCAATCATTAAATCACTATTTCAACTTTCAAGGTAGTGCCCTGGTGACGTTGAATTTATGTTTTCCCAAGGACTTTCTATTAATACTTAATCAAAATATTAGCAGGTAATGAATTCTCAATGACATTTTTAGCGTTTGGGATATCGTTGCCAAATGCTCGCTTCTGCGCGCTTTCATTATCCATGCCGTAAGACAACCAACGATCAATCAATCTTTTTTCCAGAATCTCCATTCCAGGGTTTATAAACACAGTTTCGTCCCAAATATTTTGTAGCTCTGCCCACTGTTTGTCGTTTAATAATAGGTAGTTACCCTCAACTATTAAGATTTTGTCTTGGGTGGATACAATGCTCGCACGTTCAATAGATATATCTTTCTTCCGATCAAACTTTGGGATGGCAACATCACTTTCATATGCTGCCAAACGCTTCATAACCTGAATAAAAGCTGGAACATCAAATGTCGTAGGAGATCCTTTTCTATCTAAAATACCAAGCCTCTCTAAAATAGAGTTTTCCAAATGGAACCCATCCATTGAAATAATACGGGACTGTATCGATCGAGTTTTCAGCATTGTGACCAATTGTTCTGAAAGGGTAGATTTTCCAGCTCCCGGAGGCCCTGCTATAGCTATTATAAAACGCCGATGGCCATCAGAGCGACGTATAATATGGTCTACAAGATCTCTTGGCCTCATTAAACAGTAGCCGTCTCTTCTGGAGGCTCCATTGCACCAGTCATCAGAGCTACCGCATCCGACATGGATATAGTTTTGGGATCAACAGTGCAGAGCCGTCGCCCAAGCCGGTGAATATGAATTCGGTCACAAACTTCAAAAACATGCGGCATGTTGTGCGAGATTAAGACTATCGGCATTCCTTTGGATTTTACATCCTGAATAAGGTCCAACACTCGCCGAGATTCCTTCACCCCTAAAGCTGCAGTCGGTTCATCCATAATCACTACTTTGGAACCAAATGCTGCGGCACGTGCCACAGCGACGCCCTGACGCTGGCCGCCTGAAAGTGTTTCAACAGTTTGATTAATATTTTGTATGGTCAGTAGTCCAAGCTCAGAAAGTTTATCGCGAGCAAAGGTTTCCATCTGCTTATGATCAAGCTTCCGAAATAAAGCGCCCATGATTCCTGGCTTTCTAAGCTCACGACCAAGAAACATATTATCAGCAATCGAAAGTGCCGGTGCCAGAGCTAAGTTCTGGTATACGGTTTCTATGCCTGCTTTGCGCGCATCCTCAGGAATTCGAAAGTCAACTATCTTGCCATCAAGTTCTATAGAACCATGATCAGGAACTGTTGCACCAGAAATAGCGCGAATTAGAGTGGTCTTGCCTGCGCCATTATCACCAATAACCCCTAGGACTTCATCAGGGTAGAGATCAAGATCAGCACCATTCATGGCAACAACAGTCCCGTATCTCTTCATAAGACCACGCGCCTTAAGGACTGGCTGAATAGGCTCAATTATGGTGCTCATTGTGAAGCCCTCCGTAGCCATTGATCCAGTGCAACTGCAATTAGAACTAAATTACCCACGGCAAACATCTGCCAATAATCATCAACACCAGCGAGAGATAAACCTGTTGTAAACACCCCAACAATCAGCGCGCCCAGAACTGATCCAGGAATTGATCCACGACCACCGAACAAGGAGGTTCCACCAATCACAACCGCCGTAATAGTCGCCAGGTTAATTTCTTCAAATGCGATGGGTGATATAGAACCTACGCGGCCAATTGCGACCCACCCGGCAAAGCCACAAATAAGGCCTGCCACAGCATAAACAGAAATAAGAGTTCTATCTGTCTTTATACCAGATAGTATAGCCGCCTCCGGGTCGTCACCAATTGCATGGACGTGGCGTCCCCATGCCGTGTGCTGCAATATGTACCAAAAGATGCCAGCAAGCAGGATTAACGCAACACCACCGTATGTAATTGACGCGCCATATGGCCGAGCTGCCGCTTCCCCAAACCA
>LAQD01000013.1:532-2749 GCA_000981705.1 Rhodobacteraceae bacterium ASP10-04a | reverse complement strand
TGATAAAGTTCCAAGCGTCACAATAAAAGGCGGTAATTTAACTTTAGCAACCAAAAAGCCGTTAAAAGCTCCCATCAAAGTTCCAATCGCCATACCCGCTGCAATAGCCAGTGGGAGCGGCACACCTGTCATTACCGCAAGCCGCCCCATAACAAATGAAGATAAAACTAAAATAGCACCCACTGAAAGGTCGATCCCTGCAGTCAAAATTATAAGAGTTTGTGCAATTGCAACAATGCCAATGACTGTAACCTGCTGAAGAACCAATGATAGGACCCCAGGGCTTAAAAATCTTGGAGCTAAGAAGCCAAAAACCAAGATACTGACAACCAAAACTAAAGCGGGCACTAGTGTTGGATAATTTCGAACCGCGTTACGAATAAATGAGAGAAACGACCGATCATCCAGCTGAAATGCAGCCACAGCATCATCAGTATTTTTCAAACTTTCTTTAAAGTCAGGTTCTGATTGGCTCACTGGACACAACTCCCCAAAAATATTTTAGTATAAAAGTCTACTTATGAAAAGGGCGGCAATGGCAGCCGCCCTTTTACAATTCATTTGAGGCTAAAGCTTAACCCCAGCAGAGCTCAGTACCTTTAGTGGAGTCAATGGACGGAACCCCAGCAGCAGGAGAATCCGTAACAAGATTTACACCAGTGTTGAAGAAATTCAGCCCATCAGAGGCTGATGGCTTAGTTCCATCTTTTGCCCATGCAGCAATAGCTTCGATGCCCTTAGACGCCATAAGCAATGGATACTGCTGAGACGTCGCACCAATCACACCAGACTTTACGCTAGCGATCCCTGGGCAGCCTCCGTCAACAGAAACAATTAGAACACCCTTTTCTTTACCTGCCTTTTTCAGCGCCTGATATGCGCCCTCAGCAGCCGGTTCATTGATTGTATAGACAACATTCATATCAGGGTTTTTAGCCAAAAGGTTTTCAACAGCTTTTACACCGCCTTCAGGGTTGGCAAGTGATGATTCATGTCCGATGACACGTGAATCAGTTTCAGAGCCTAGAACTTTGAGGTTAGGTACTTCAATTCCAAATCCAACAAGGAATCCAGTATCACGCTGGACGTCAACGGAGATATTGTCCTTGTTGATGTCAAGCATGCCAATTACAGCGTCTTTTGCTGCAGCACCCATTGTTGCTTTGGCCCACCGGCCAATCAGCAAACCTGCTTCAAAATTATCAGTGGCGAACGTCATATCCTGTGCATCTGGATCAGAAAGAGGTGTATCAAGAGCAATGACAAGAATGCCTGCGGCACGCGCTTTTTTCAACGCTGGCACAACAGAATCGTTCGCAGCGGTAATCAAAATCCCTTTGGCGCCCATCGCCATACAGTTTTCAATTGCAACTATCTGTGGTCCCGCATCCCCATCTAACTTGCCTGCGTATGAGCTTAGGGCAATTCCAGCGGCTTCAGCTTTTGCTTCTGCGCCTTCCTTCATCTTAACAAAAAACGGATTAGTGTTGTTTTTAGTAATTAGACAAGCGGCCGTGGCGTGACTGCCCGCATAGGCGCCTGTTGCCAGTACCGTCAGAGCAAGTGCTCCAATCGTTGATGGAATGAATCTACTTTTCATAATATCGTTCCTTTTGGTTGATGTACGCGCACAATTAGCCAGCCAAGCCACCCAATTTACCTGTACCTAGATTAGACTGGAGCAACAAAATAGCTCCCCCCATTTGTGGAGTGTCCACAGATAATCGATAGCTGTCAATAAATAAATCAGATTGATTTATTTATTATTTGAGTTCAAGATAACTACATTCTTCAACAAGAAGTAACTTCCAGTAAATTTAATAATAGTAAATGAGGCATTGAAATTCCTACCTTAGAGACATCCAAAAATATTAGTGATCCGAGTGGAGGAGCAAACCAAAGCCGCGTTCGAGATCACAATGAACGCCTAGTTTTGTCACTAGTAAGGCGTCACATTAGCATGCCAAAATCTGAAATTGCGCGAAGATCAGGGCTTTCCTCACAGACAGTATCAGTAATCATGCGGGCACTCGAAAAAGATGGGTTATTGCTTCGTGGGGACCCACAGAGAGGTAAAGTAGGACAGCCATCAATACCGATGCGACTTGATCCTAACGGTGTCTTTTCTCTTGGATTGAAAATTGGTCGTAGGAGCGCCGATCTAGTTCTCGTAGATTTTCTTGGGCGTGAACGTAGAACAGTCAGCAGGACATTCCC
>LAQD01000013.1:0-374 GCA_000981705.1 Rhodobacteraceae bacterium ASP10-04a | reverse complement strand
GTTGAATGGAAGCATTTTGGGTTTCGAGAAAAATTATCAGAAATAACCAAACTGCCAGTAACCATTCAAAACGATGCTACATCTGCTTGCGGCGCTGAACTTGTTTTTGGACATGGCAAAGAATTAATTGATTTTGTTTACTTTTTCATAGGAACATTCATTGGTGGCGGAGTTGTATTAGATCATAGCGTTTATTCTGGTCGAACAGGTAACGCTGGGGCATTTGGTCCGATGCCAGTTACAGGTGCAGGCGGGAAGATGACAACACTGACAGATCATGCATCAATTCTAACGTTAGAAAGACTTTTAAAAACAGAAGGTATAAATTTGTATCATCCAGAGCGAGAAAAGGAGGAGTGGCACTCTCTGGGCCA
>LAQD01000053.1:16848-17271 GCA_000981705.1 Rhodobacteraceae bacterium ASP10-04a | reverse complement strand
CTGCGGCTATTACGCCATTATTAGTGATTATTTTACCGTATAATCATTTGTTTTTTCTTAGTATTTCTCTCACTCTTCTAGTCTTCTGGAGACATAGAGAAAATATCAGCCGCTTACTGCGTTCACAAGAGAGTAAAATAGGGCAAAAGTAATGTTAGGCATGCGGTTGGTATGTGAAATTAGGATCGGATTTAAAAATTGCCCTGCCTGCAGAAATAGAGATAGTGACCTCTGAGATGAGCGCCGGGCCTTATGCCAACACGCTCCATTTAAGCCTAACTCCCAAATTAGTAGGAATAGTCCTCGTAAATTCGGGTCAAATCACCCTCCCATTCACCATGATAACGCTCTAGAAGCTCATCAGCTGGAGCTTGGCCACTCTCTAGGCTGTCTTGCAAGGCATTGAGAAAATGCGTCTCGTCA
>LAQD01000053.1:1245-16785 GCA_000981705.1 Rhodobacteraceae bacterium ASP10-04a | reverse complement strand
TTGACGGGCCAGATCCATCATCTTGATACCGCCTACTTCCGCCTGCAGCCCGTCTACTGAGGAAGCTATTCGAAATGCGTCGCGTGTTTCTGCGTCCATACCTTTGACCAGATCCCAAGCGGCATCGAGAGATGATTGATCATATAATAGACCCACCCAAAAGGCCGGCAATGCGCAAAGGCGCCGCCAAGGCCCACCATCCGCGCCGCGCATTTCCATAAACTGTTTGATCCGCGCTTCTGGAAAAATTGTTGTTAGATGATCAGCCCAGTCGCTTAGCATTGGCATCTCACCAGGCAGTGCTGGCAATTGGCCTTTGAGGAAATCACGGAAGGATTGGCCAAGCGCATTAATGTATTTACCGTCGCGATAAACAAAATACATCGGTACATCCAAAGCATAATCCACATAGCGCTGAAAACCCATACCATCCTCAAAAACGAAGGGCAGCATGCCAGTACGATCATTATCCAAGTCCCGCCACACCCGAGCACGCCATGACTTATGACCATTCACCTTCCCTTCAAAAAAAGGGGAATTGGCAAACAATGCGGTAGCTACGGGCTGTAACGCCAAAGCTACGCGGAACTTTTGCACCATGTCTGCTTCAGAAGAAAAATCAAGATTCACCTGAACGGTGCAGGTGCGACGCATCATGGTGCGACCCATAGTCCCTACTTTCCCCATATAGGCATCCATCAGCTGGTAACGTCCCTTAGGCATCAACCCTACATCTTTATTTCTCCAAATCGGTGCTACCCCCAAACCAATGAAGCCCACACCAATCTTATCCGCAATTTCTTTGACCTCTCGCAGGTGCAAATTCACCTCATCACAAGTCTCATGGATAGTCTCTAATGGCGCGCCTGACAGCTCCAAGGCCCCACCAGGCTCAAGGCTCACATTGGCACCATCTTTGGTCAAGCCAATCAAATGACCGCCTTCTTCAACTGGAGCCCAATTAAACTGGTCCCGCAAACCCTGCAAAATTGATTGGATGGAGCGTTCACCTTCATAGGGCAAAGCCGTTAGTGTGTCTTTGCAATAGCCAAATTTCTCATGCTCAGTGCCAATGCGCCAATCATCCTTGGGCTTATTTCCCTGCTCCAGAAGGTTTGCTAGCTGATCAAAACTTTCGATCGGGCCACTGCCTGATTGTGGTATGGACATATGAATCTCCGGCTATCACTACGCTTGTTAATAAACAGGTGGCCCTTAGATTCAGCCAAGTCAAGGTAGTGTCAGTGAAGTTTCACACGATTCCGTTGCCAAATTAAAAATAGGTCTGGTCCCTTACCCTGAGTTGCTGCCTCAGCCTGAGAGTAATTTACACCGGGCAAAGCTACCAATGCGTCGAACAATTTATCTGTCCCCTCAGCGTCACCAGGCACAGAAAGCATACCTTCAGGGTCGTAAAATATCCACGTGATCCGTCCCATAGTATTCCGGTGAAGCTCAATTCGTTCCAAAGTGTCCATCGAAACAGATACACTTATGCCCGCGGATAAATAGCTCACCCGTCGTTCGTCCACTTCAACCACCCCAGCGCCGCCCTTGCCGCTCGGGAACTTGAACCGACGATAGGCGTCATGGCCAATCAGCGCGCCCATCACCACAAACAAACAACCCGCTAAACGTGTGGTGCCATAGCTATTGAAGATTATAAAAATCCCAGCCGTCAGAATGAGGCTACCAAGAATAAAGCCGCGGTATTGCCGCAGTGCGCTTATGGCTTCTGTCCGGATAAAACTCATTACCAATCTCCCAAAGCATTTTGCCAAAGTGCTAATGCAGCCACCACAGCTGTATCCGCTCTTAAAATTCGAGGCCCCAAGGAGACCCCATGCGCTTGAGGCATGGCATCCAACCGTTTGCGTTCTAAAGGGCTAAACCCTCCTTCAGGACCGATCAAGATAGCCCAAGGGCCACGCTCCTGCGAAAAAGTTACAGCCTGCCCAACGCGCGTTTCATCGCAGAACATAATTTGACGATCATCCCAACCGTCCAGACAGTTTGAGAGCTTTTGCAGCTCCATTACTTGCGGAACATACGTGCCTCCACATTGTTCAGCCGCTTCAACCACATGGTTTTGCAAACGATCTTGGCGGATACGCTCAGCATTGGTGAAATCTGTCTGGATCGGCATGATTTGGGCAGCCCCCATCTCCGTGGCCTTTTCTACGATGAAATCTGTTCGAGATTTTTTGATAGGGGCAAACATTAGCCATAGGTCTTGGGGTAGCATCATTTTCTTGGACTGGCGTTCACAGAGCAAAACTCCCGCCCGCTTGCCTGCCTGCACCACCCGTGCCAGCCATTCGCCGTCACGACCATTAAAGAGTTCTAGAACCTCGCCAGTACCCTTTCTCATCACCCCAAAAAGGTAATGTGATTGGTCTCGGCTCAAAGGAACCGATTGCCCCACCCCCAGCGGCTGATCTACATATAGGCGAATTACTGAAACCATGAGGGTTAGGATATGACGCAATCAGGCAAATCACCAGAGGGTCAAGTCGCTGATGCGGTAAAAGATAATTGGGTGGATAAGCTGGCCCCAGCTGCAAGCCGCCCCTATCTACGTCTGTCACGCGCAGATCGCCCCATAGGGACTTGGCTTTTGTATATTCCATGTATGTGGGGCGTGCTTTTGGCCACCCTACATGACGGTAATTTACAGCCTTGGGATGCTTGGTTAATTCTGGCCTCAGGCGCAGGTGCTTGGCTAATGCGCGGCGCAGGTTGTACTTGGAATGACATCACAGATCGTCATTTCGACGCGCTAGTCGCTCGCACCCGTTCGCGGCCTATCCCCTCAGGGCAAGTCAGTGTGCGAGGCGCTGTTTTTTGGATAGCCGCTCAAGCACTGATTGCCTTTTGCATATTACTTACTTTTGGCCAAATGGCCATTGTAGTTGGGATAGCTTCCATTGGATTTGTTGCTATTTATCCCTTTGCAAAAAGGTTCACTTGGTGGCCACAGATTTTTTTGGGCATAGCATTCAACTGGGGCGCTTTACTAGGTTGGGTCGCCCACACCGGTAGGCTGGAATGGCCAGCTATCATCCTTTATCTTAGCGGTATAGCTTGGACCCTTTTTTACGATACCATCTATGCGCATCAAGACGCAGAGGATGACGCATTGATTGGTGTTAAATCCACAGCTCGTCTGTTTGGCAACAACAGCCCACGCTGGTTATTATTGTTTTTAGGGCTTGCGGTTGGGCTAATGAGCCTAGCCATTTGGACAGCGGCTCCAAACAAATCACTAGGCCTTTGGGTGGCACTCCTGGGACCCTTGGGCTTGGGTTTGCACATGACTTGGCAATTGGGGCGCCTAAACATCAACCAAAGTAGCACTTTGCTGAAATTATTTCGTAGTAACCGAGAATGTGGTCTGCTGCCTGTGCTTTTTTTCGCCGTAGCAGTAATGCTGTGATTGATCCTCAGTCTATCCCGCTTTACAATAAATCTGATATTTAGGGAAAATAGATGAAATTAATCTCAGTCATGCTATCTACAGCTGTTTTTGCGCTTGCCAGTCTAATGGCATATTTTGCCGCTGGTATGGCAGTCGCGTGGATTGAGAATAGTTCCGCCAAAGCCGTGGAACAACGGCTTACTATGGAAGATTATCCTTGGGCCAGTGTCCAAACTGATGGTTTACAGGTAATTTTGGAGGGCGAAGTTCCTTCTGAGGCTGCACGTTTTAAAGCTTTGGCAGCAGCAGGTGTCGTTGTGGAAGCCGCCCGAGTGATTGATAACTTTACAGTTCAAGACAGACGCCCTCCAATCCCACCAAAATTCTCGGTTGAGATCCTGCGCAATAATACAAGTATCTCTCTGATTGGACTGGTTCCTATATCTGCCGATAACACTAATTTTCGTAGCCGCATTGCGCGCATTGCAGGTGATTTACCAGTGGCTGATTTCTTGGAAACCGCAGACTATCCAGAGCCTGATAATTGGTCATCAGCAGTTTCCTATGCGCTATTGGCTCTGAGCCGTTTAGAGCACTCCAAAATATCAATTCGGGAAAATCAGGTGAATATTGAAGCAATAGGAGAGACAGCTGAGCAAAAGGCTAAGTTTCTTGAAGAGTTGACACGGCGCACCCCCACAGACATCAAATCCAAAATTGTTATTAGCGCCCCGCGCCCGGTGATTACTCCGTTTACCCTGCGGTTCCGCATATCTGACGACGGTGCGTTGTTTGATGCCTGCTCGGCAGATACACCTAAAGCAGCAGCCCGTATATTGAGCGCCGCAAAAGCTGCAGGTGTGCAAGATGGCGCGACCTGCCGGCAAGGGCTTGGAGCTCCTTCACCCAAGTGGGGAGAGGCCGCAGCACTATCTATCGCAGCACTAGCGAAACTTGGTGGCGGCTCCGTCACATTAAGTGATGCTGATGTGACTCTAACTTCAGCAGAGGGTACAGATCCAACACTTTTTGATAATATTACAAGCAGATTGGATCGTGATTTACCTGAGATTTTTACACTAGAAAAAAAACTGTTAGTCAATGTGACCGAATTAGAAGGGCAAGAAACCCCACCTGAGTTGATTGCCACTTTATCGCCTGAAGGGCATGTCCAAATCCGTGGCCCAGTGCATGACACTCAGGCCAAACGGACATTAGAAACCTTCGCCTTTGCAATATTTGGCACGGAAAATGTTTATGTATCGACGACGACACGTGCCAATTTACCCAATTTTTGGCTGATCCGCAACTTAGCCAGCCTCGCTGCACTCGGGAAATTAAACTCTGGCCTAGTAGAGGTCACTCCTGGCTCCGTCATCATATCAGGGAACACAGGGAGCACCGCTGCCAAAACCGATATCTCTCAAATCCTACTCGATCGAATTGGTAATACCGTAGAGTTTCAGTTGGATGTCACCTATCTGGAGGAACTGGATCCCTTGGCACGGATGCTAGCAGGCCCAGACTGTCTAGCTGAAATAACAACTCTGGTGACTGATAACAAGATCACCTTTGAGCCAGGGTCAACCACGCTGGACAGCAGTAGCCAAAACACAATTGACGCTATCGCAGAGGTATTCAACAGCTGTCTTGAAGCCCCAATTGAGATTGGCGGACATACGGACAGCCAAGGCCGCGAAGAGATGAACCTAAATCTTAGCCAGAGCCGGGCAGATGCGGTTTTAAATGCCCTGCGTGCGGGGCGAGTGAAGCTTAAGGCTTTAACATCTCAAGGATATGGTGAGACTCTCCCGATTGGTGACAATAAAACAGAAGCCGGGCGTGAAGCAAACCGCCGTATAGAGTTCCGCCTTGTGCCCACTGAGCCTGCGACCTCGCAGAATGCGCCAGTCACAGACGTGCCAACTACCGCTGAGGAGACCAGCAATGAACAGAACTGAATTTATATTAATCACTACCGTCATTCTATTTGTTGCATTTTGTCTAGGCTGGTTTGCTAATTGGTTCGTACATCGCTTCAGCCGCGTCAGCCAATCTGATGTAGCAGTATTGGATAAGTTGGCCCAATCGTTACACGAGGCCGAAGAAATGCGCGATCAGGCTATTGCCTATGTACAAAAACGTGAGACTGAGTTGAACAATCAAATATCACAAACAGAGGCCGAATTAGGTGCAGCAATGGAAGGCTTGCGGGTAGCTCGGACCGAAGCTGAAGAACTTCGCACCCATATTGAGCAGAAAAATTAAGAACTTCAGCTTAGACCTTAGGTTCTTGTGACCACGCCGCTAGGGCTTCCTCGTCTTGGGCTCTTGATTCCACCCATTCAGTATAATCTTTAAAAATTTCTTTTTTCCAAAATGGGGCGCGGGATTTTAAATAATCCATAAGATAATCCGCACCTGCAAAGGCATCCTTGCGGTGGCGCGCCGCTGTAGCCACCATCATGATGGCCTCACCAGGCTTCAACACACCGTGGCGGTGGATCACTAGTGCATCTTCCAGTTCGAATTTGGCAATAGCTTGGTCTACAAATTTCTGTAAAGAAGCTTCGGTCATGGCGTGATAATGCTCAATGAACATATGATCCATAGTGCCGCTGTCATCACGAACAATACCCGTAAAGGTTACCACCGCACCAGAATCTTTAATACTTGCCTGAAAAGATGTTACTTCTGCCGAAAAATCAAATGCAGTTTCTTGAACATGAGCTGCCATATCAGCCCCCAGTCATGGGAGGGAAGAACGCCACTTCACAGCCATCTTTAAGCGGTGTGTTGAAGTCACTGAGTTCTTGATCGACGGCCACACATATTGCTCCGGTATCTACGAAAGCAAGTGCATATCCAGCACCACGCAGGGTCAAATCAGCCACAAGGTCCGTAACCGTTACAGCTTCAGTCTCAACTGTTTCTTGGCTCTGCCCCACCCGTTCACGCACCCAAGAAAAATAGAGAATATCAAGTTTCATAAGCACTAATCTCGCAAATGTGGTAGTGATTTTCGGAAATAATCCACACCTGTGATTACCGTAAGACCTGCCGCCAGCCACAGCAAAGTAACGCCACTGTACCAAGTAGCATACATACCGTTGTGATGGAAATTCAAATACGTAGGATCTGCAGCACCAGACGATAGAATATCTCTAACTATTTGGGGGTCCATTTCTACAGTGGCTAACAACAAATAATGTTCAAAGATGCCAACAGCAAAGAGCAAGGCAATCGCCACCATTTGCGTTGTAGTTTTCCACTTGGCCATTTTGGTCACTTGCAAAGTTCCAGCGACATCACCCAGGAACTCTCTGAGTCCTGACACAAAAACTTCGCGAAACACAATCAGTGCGGCAGGCAGAAGGATCAAGGCATCAAGGCCAAATACACTCGCCAACACCACCAATGCGATGACTACCATGGCCTTATCGGCAATCGGATCCAACATAGCTCCAAGTTTACTTTCTTGCATCCAAGCGCGTGCCAAAAATCCGTCCAGCCAATCAGTTAGCGCCGCACCGACAAACAAAATCAAAGCAGCCCAATCCGCATAAGGTCTAGCTAAATACAAAAACATCACGGCAACCATAGGAGCCGCAATTAATCGGATTATTGTGAGAATATTAGGTAACGTCCACATAGCTTAAACCTAACCGTGTTCATTAGGGCGCGCCACCCTTATCAATAAACTTTTAACGATTTTAATCAATGAATTTCTTAGGTCCTAATTCCTGTGTCAGTTAGGGTTGAAAGTGATTGAAAATTATCTCGGCCATAGCATCTGACACACCTTCAACAGCTTTCAGATCAACTAGATTCGCACGGGTTACAGCCTTCGCAGAACCAAAATGCGCTAGCAAAGCCTTTTTGCGTTTAGGCCCAACACCATCGATGTCGTCCAATGGATTTTTCATATTTGATTTTGCACGTTTTGCTCGATGTGTTCCAATGGCAAACCGATGTGCCTCATCACGCAGACGCTGTACAAAATATAATACTGGATCATTTTGACGAAGGGCCATCACAGGCTTACCCGTGCGGTAAAACTCTTCCTTGCCTGCATTCCTATCAATGCCCTTAGCCACGCCAATCATTGCAATATCGTTCACGCCCCATTCGCGCATGATGTCGCGCACAGCACTTACCTGCCCTGCCCCACCATCAATCAAAAGTAGATCTGGCCAGGCCTCAGATTTGCGTTCTGGGTCCTCCTTCAAAAGGCGTTTAAAGCGGCGGCCCAACACTTCTTTCATCATGCCGAAGTCATCGCCTGGCGTAATATCATCTCCTTTAATGTTGAATTTACGATATTGTGATTTGATCAGACCCTCGGGGCCCGCCACGATCATACCACCCACTGCATTAGTTCCTTGAATGTGGCTGTTATCATAAACCTCAATTCGGCGTGGAGGTTTCGGCAAGTCAAAGGCTTCTGCCAGCCCTTTCAGAAGTATGATTTGTGAAGCAGATTCCGACATGCGTCGGGCTAGGCTTTCGCGGGCGTTACGTTTGGCTCCAGTTATTAAGTCTAGCTTTTCACCACGTATAGGCAAGGCAATCTTAACTTTGCGGCCAAGCTTGGCCGTGAGAGCTTCGGCCATCAAACTTTGATCCTCCATGGGGTCCGACAGCAAAACCATCCGGGGGGGATCTCTATCAGCATAAAACTGCCCCACAAAAGCCTGCATCACCTCTGTGATTGAAATATCTCCTACTATACGTGGATAATAGTCTCGGTTGCCCCAGTTTTGGTTGCCACGTATGAAAAATACCTGAACGCAGGCTTGACCACCTTCCATATGAAGAGCGATCACGTCGGCCTCCGGCACACCCTGTGGATTAATACCCTGAGACGTTTGCACTTGGGTCATAGCCTTAATTCGGTCACGTAAGGCCGCGGCGCGCTCAAACTCCATATTCTCAGAGGCACTTTGCATATCTTGCGCCAATTCTGCTTGAATATGAGTTGATTTTCCACCCAAAAACCGCTCAGCATCTCTGACCAATTTCACGTATTCATCAGCTTTGACATAACCCACACATGGCGCACAGCACCGTTTAATTTGATATTGCAGACACGGCCGAGTTCGCGCCTCAAATTGACTGTCTGAACAGTCACGCAACAAAAAGAACCTTTGCAGCTGGTTCAGCGTCCGGTTTACAGCACCTACACTGGCAAAAGGTCCATAGTAATTGCCCTTTTCTCTTTTTGCACCGCGATGTTTTTTAATCTGCGGGAAACCATGCTCATGACTTACCAATATATTGGGGAATGACTTATCATCGCGCAACAACACATTATATTTTGGCTTCAACTGCTTGATTAGGTTTTGCTCAAGCAACAAAGCCTCTGTTTCAGTCTTAGTGGTCAAAAACATCATACTCGAAGTTTCACTGATCATTCGACTGATCCGTGCCGAATGACCCTGAAGCCGCGCATAACTTGCAACCCGGTTTTTTAAGCTTTTGGCTTTGCCAACATATAGCACTCGGCTTTCACTATCCAGCATACGATACACCCCCGGCGAGCCATCAAGACGCGTAAGGTAATCAGATATAAGGTCATGCCCAGTGAGTGGCGACGTTGGTTCAATCATGCTGTTCGTACATCTAGGTGATTCTCATTGGTGCTGCACCGAAATAATACTAGCAGCAAGCATTATTCCATCCCCACATTCTGTGGATAAGTCTGAGGGCAGAATTTAAAAATATTCGAATTCTTCATATTTAGTAGCACAATCATTGATTTGTACAAAAATAGACATATTTTCAAATCATTGTTTTATATATATAAAATATTATCAATATGACAACTTACTGAATTTATTTATTTATTTAGAAGTACGGTGATCAAACTATTTAAAAGTGTACAAGTTTCCAATATGAATATTCAGTCGAGCCCTAAAACATCGGGTGTTTGCCATCCTAAATGCTGCCCACCATCAACACAGAGTAGCTGCCCACTGACTGCAGGCGCCACAATGAAGTAGCCTAAGGCAGCAGTAATATCGCTTGGGTTTGAGCCACGTTCCAGCACAGTGGCCGCCCTTTGCCGTGTAAAATGCTGGGTTGATTGGCGTATTCCCTGAACAGTAGGTCCAGGCCCTATCGCATTGACCCTAACATTAGGAGCTAAAGCTCGCGCTGCAGTTTGTGTCAGAGCCCAAAGGCCCATTTTGGCCAGGGTGTAGCTCATAAAATCAGGCGTCAGTTTGCGAACCCTTTGATCCAACATATTTACCACGAGCCCTTGCGCCTCAGGTTCGCCCTTGGCATCGACTACAGCCTTGGGGACTTGCTTTGCAAATTCTTGGATGAGAACAAACGGCGCCCGGAGGTTGCTCTCTATATGCCGGTCCCAGCTTGAGCGCGTTACTGTTTCTATAGTGTCATGTTCAAATATTGACGCGTTGTTCACCAACAGTGTGAGGGGCCCACCCAAACCCTCCGTAGCACGTGCAACCAAAGGTTGAGATCCTACATCTGTAAGAAGATCCGCCTGTAAGGCGATAGCCTTTCGCCCCATAGCTTTGATCTCGGCTACCACGTTGTCTGCAGCCGCCTCAGAACCAGCATAATGCACAGCCACATCATAACCCTCCTGAGCCAAATATAGTGCGATTTCACGACCCAAGCGAATGGCGCCGCCTGTAACTAATGCACGCATGTAATCCCTCCTCAGAGCAGTACTAATAGAAAATATACTATATAAAGCATGGTCAAGGCCCCGCCCCAGATCCGTGTGATATTTAACCCAAAAAATACGAATGGAATCAACAGCAGCGAAGCAGCCAACATCACCCAGAGATCAAAACTCAGTAATTCACCAGCGACCGGGATGGGTCCCACCAAAGCGGCAATGCCAATAATAGCCAAAAGATTGAACATGTTTGAACCAATCACATTGCCAAGCGCCACATCCGCCTGTCGCCTAATCGCGGCAACTACAGTAGTTGCAAGCTCAGGCAAAGAGGTCCCCACTGCAAGTAAGGTCAAACCTATAGTAGTTTCAGGCACACCAAAGTCCCGTGCGATTATCTCAGCGTTTACCACCAAGACCTTTGCGCCAAGAGGAAGCCCAATCAGTCCCAAGATCAAATAGAAAGCAATCTTCCAGCCAGGCATGGAGGGGTCAACACCGTCCAAATCACCACTGACTACAGCAACAGCATTTTTACGGCTCACAGCCCATGCTTGTTCTATTAATATCATAGTCAAAACCGCTAGTAACCCAACTCCATGCCACCATATGAACGGCCCTATAAAGGCCAGAACAATAAATAATAGGGTTGCCAGCATCATAAAAATATAAGCTTTTTTAGCATCAAAACCAGCGGTATAAAGCCCAGCGGCGAGTCCCGGCAAACCTAACACCAGCAAGATATTTGCCGTATTGGAGCCCACAATATTGCCCATGGCCAGTCCTGTTGAACCGTCTAACATGGCCGAGAGCACGACCAACAGCTCAGGAGCAGACGTCCCAAACGCCACCACTGTTAGGCTCACAACAAGCGAAGATATACCAAGCCGCAGTGCCAAATTCACCGCACCACGCACCAGAAAATCCCCTGCTAGCAACAATGTCACCAGCCCGAGAGCTATAAAGATCCAAGCCATATTCTACCCTTTACGGTGGCTAGTATGGTCGCAAGAACATGGACCTTTACCTATACTGTAGCGTCCACATTTTGGACATTTTATATTTTTCAATCGGGTTTGGCCTGGGAACTTCAACCGCCCAAACATCGCTAGAGCTGCAATGCCAATCAAAAAAAATGTAACAATTTTAACCAGCATCAGCCTACATCCCAAAACGCGAAAATGCCGCTCGTTCTTCGATACTATGCGTCAAATCTCCCAAGAGGCTCATACCAAACCGAGACAGAATTGATTTCTTTTGCCCAAAGACACGGAACAAAACTTTATCACCAAATTGGTTTTTCATAGTCGGGACCAGATGACCGATGCCATCGACCAATCCATCATCAATACCTTTTTGGCCCACCCAAATCTCACCGGTAAACAAATCACGGTCGACAAGCTTAAGCCCCCGGCGCTCCATGATATGATCTTTAAACGTTTGGTGTATGCCATCCAACAGGCCTTTCAAGCGTGACACATCCTCATCTTTTTGCGGCTGAAACGGATCAAGCATTGACTTGGAGGTGCCCGCAGTATGCACACGGCGCTCGATGCCGTGTTTTCTGATTAATTGATCTAGCCCAAACCCAGACGAAATTACACCAATGGAGCCCACAACCGACGACGCATCAACAAAAATCTCATCAGCGCTCGCTGCCAGCCAGTAGCCACCAGAGGCAGCCACGTCTTCGACAAAAGCATAAACTGGTATTTTGTTTTCATCAGCTAATCGGCGGATGCGCGCGCCGATCAGGGATGACTGCACCGGGCTGCCACCAGGCGAATTGATAACCAAGGCCACGGCAGCGGGCTTTTTCGCAAAAGCCTTCTCCAATACTGGCGCCAGCCCTGCATCATTAAGGCCGCGGCCTGTTGCAATCATGCCATTCAGGCGAACAACAGAAACAGTTTTTCTGTCACGACGGAAGTAGTTTTTAAATTTCATACTCTTGACATAAGACAACCCCCGCCCTGTAACAAGGCTGGAGGCAATAGTTTTAGCTCCGAATGCGCCAACCCGTTTTAAAGATCCACCAGATGAAGGCCATGCAAGCCAATGTGAAGAGGCTAATGGCCCCGAGGCTCACGCCGATCGACACATCTGCTTGCCCAAAAAACGCCCAACGAAATCCAGATATCAGATAAACTACGGGGTTAAACATGGTCACGGTTTGCCAAATCGGTGGCAACATCGAAATTGAATAGAACGATCCACCTAGGAACACCAAAGGCGTCACAACAAGCATAGGCACCAGATTCAACTGCTCAAAATTACCAGCCCAAATCCCAATTATAAATCCCAAAAGCGAGAAGGATAGACAGGTTAAGACCAAAAAACACATCATCGCAATTGGATGATCTATGTTTAGATCTACAAAGAGATGGGCAGTTCCAAGAATGACTAGCCCAATAAAGAGGCTTTTGGTCGCAGCCGCCCCCACATAGCCCACGACAATCTCTAAAAAGTTCACGGGTGCTGATAGCAATTCATAAATAGTCCCAATAAATTTAGGAAAATAGATTCCAAAACTCGCGTTTGCTATGGATTGTGTCATCACTGACAACATGATTAGACCAGGTACGATGAAAGCACCATATTCAACCCCGCCCACAGCCTCCATTCGGCTGCCAATCGCAGTTCCAAAAACGACAAAGTAGAGGCTAGTTGAAAGAACAGGTGACAGAAAAGATTGTTTGAGAGTTCTGAAAAACCTAGCCATTTCAAATTTGTAAATAGCACTTACAGCTTGAAAGTTCATTTAGCACCCTCCTGAACCAAGCCTACGAAGATATCTTCGAGGCTAGATTGTTGTGTTTGCACATCACGCATTTGCAACCCTGCTGCTTGTAGATCATTCAAAAGACCCGTGATCCCAGTGCGTTCAGAATTAGTGTCATAGGTATAGGTCAAAGCTGATCCATCAGCAGACAATACCAAGGAATAGTCGGCAAGCTGTGAGGGAACCGCTTCGGCCGGCGTCACCAGCTCAATACGGATTTTCTTTTTGCCCATCCGCGCCATTAGCGCATCTTTATCTTCCACTAGTAAAATTTCACCACTGTTAATCACAGCAATTCGATCTGCAATCGCTTCAGCTTCTTCAATGTAGTGGGTGGTCAAAATTATGGTCACGCCCTCTCGTTTGAGCTTAGTCACAGTGTTCCACATATCCCTGCGCAGCTCGACGTCCACACCAGCAGTAGGCTCATCCAAAAATAAAACTCTCGGTTCATGTGCTAGAGCCTTGGCAATCAAAACACGGCGTTTCATACCACCGGACAACGTCATAACCTTCGAATTTTTCTTGTCGAACAAAGAAAGTGTTTTCAAGACCTCGTCCAAGTAAGCTTCATTTTTTTTCTTACCAAATAATCCACGTGAAAACCGTACCGAATTGATTACGGTTTCAAAAGGCTCAAGAGAGATCTCTTGCGGTACCAAGCCTATCATTTCGCGCACCTTGCGGTAGTCAGTACCAATATCCATACCATCGACAGTAATTTTACCAGATGTTACGCTTGATATGCCACAAATAGTTGAAATCAATGTAGTCTTTCCAGCACCATTTGGCCCAAGAAGTGCAATAATTTCGCCCTCCTGAATCTCCAAATGGATCCCTTTAAGTGCCTCAAACCCACCTGCATAGATTTTTCGAACGTCTTGAACTGAGACGATTACAGACATGTATACTCCTTCAACGATACGGCCTTTCACGGTCATCAACCTTATAGGAAGCAATCACAACCCTGTTAACCAACATTATAGCTATAATACGAACGCCCACTAAGAACTGGCATTGTTCCTATAGATAAATTGATGTTGGCTCCATTAAATTAGGTGCGCCCAAGGGATATTTGAAATACCTGAATATTTTGTATATTAGAATATAAATACAGTAACTATTGTTACTTATAGACGCTTTAGCAGGGTCCCGTCCAAACTAGCTATATTAATTATAGCTCCCTAAAACAGAGGTAAAAAATGGCAATCCGAAACCGCTTTTCTGAACTGTTACCCGAAATCACCGCCTGGCGGCGGGATATACATGAAAATCCAGAACTGTTGTTTGATACGCACCGGACCTCTAAGTTTGTTGCTGACAGGCTGGCAGAGTTTGGCTGTGATGACATTGTAACAGGCATTGGCCGCACCGGCGTTGTAGCAATTATCAAGGGCCGCTCAGATACCAAAGGCAAAGTAGTAGGCCTGCGGGCCGATATGGACGCCTTACCTATTGAGGAAGCCACGGGTTTAGACTATGCATCCAAAAGCCCGGGCGTCATGCATGCTTGCGGCCATGATGGACATACTGCCATGCTGCTAGGTGCTGCAAAATATCTTGCAGAAACTCGCAATTTCGACGGCACCGTCGCACTGATTTTCCAACCTGCTGAAGAGGGCGGCGGGGGAGGTCTAGAGATGTGCAAAGATGGCATGATGGAACGCTTTGGTATTGATGAGGTTTACGGGATGCACAACTGGCCCGGCAGATCGCTTGGCAGCTTTGCTATTCGACCCGGCCCATTTTTTGCAGCTACAGACACGTTTGAGATTGAAGTAGAGGGTAAGGGAGGTCATGCCGCTAAACCGAATGAAACGGTTGATACTATCGTCATGGCAGCACAAATGGTCACCGCCATTCAATCAATCGTTTCACGCAATGCCGACCCAGTAGAGCAAATTGTGGTATCTGTCACGTCCATAGAAAGCTCTTCTAAAGCCTTCAACGTCATCCCACAAACCGTCACGCTACGCGGCACAATTCGCACCTTAGTTCAAGAAATGCGGGATCTTGGTAAAAAGCGTATTCATGAAATTTCAGAACATACCGCCAAAGTATTTGGTGGCACAGCACATGTAGACTACATTCCAGGTTACCCACCAACAGTGAACCATGAAGCCGAAACTGAATTTGCGGCCCAAGCGGCTAGATCTGTATCAGGCGATTGTGATTTTGCGCCTCTTGTCATGGGCGGAGAAGATTTTTCTTATATGCTCGAAGAACGTCCTGGTGCCTATATCTTAATGGGTAATGGCGAGGGAGCCAGTGTCCATCACCCAGAGTATAACTTTAACGACGAGGCGATTCCCGCTGGTTGCTCATGGTGGGTGGAAATGGCGGAAAGTAGGTTGGGGACGGTACAATAATCTCCAAATTATTTTACCTGGAAAATAACATAGTGGCCGCCAATAGGCCGCCACTATACACGGCGCCAGAGAAAGCCCGTGCTAACCTCAAAAAGGCTCCCCCGCTATTAGGCAAGGTTGTTCAAATAGATTTTTGCTTATAAAAGCTTTAGGGTCCCAGAAGCCGAAATGGACTTAAACTGGAACACTAAACTAAGTGAGACACCTATCATATTGGTCGACAATATATCCCTGTTGCGATGAGGCCTTATGATACTTCATTCGGTCCAACAGATATATTTTAAGGTTAACAACCAATCTTCTTGGACACGCGCTACGG
>LAQD01000053.1:0-1131 GCA_000981705.1 Rhodobacteraceae bacterium ASP10-04a | reverse complement strand
AGCAAAAATGCCAAAAATAATGGAGGATTTGGGTTGCAATATAATACAACGATCCACACTGTCAGTTGCCATGCTGAAGGTGAAGTTGGTGATGTGATCACCGCAGGCGTACCGGTGCCACCCGGTAAAACACTTTGGCAGCAGCGCACCTGGATTGCTGACAATGGGGCTTTACGCAACTTCATGCTGAATGAACCAAGGGGGGGCGTGTTTCGCCATGTGAATTTATTGGTGCCGCCTACAGATCCTATGGCCGATGCGGCTTGGATAATTATGGAGCCTGAAGACACTCCCCCGATGTCTGGCTCTAACTCCATCTGCGTCGCAACCGTATTGCTAGAAACAGGCATCTTACCAATGCAAGAGCCAATCACCCATCTTACGCTCCAAGCCCCAGGCGGCTTGATCTCAGTTCAAGCCCAATGTGTAGCAGGCAAGGTCACCAAAGTTACGTTAGAAAACCTACCAAGCTTTGCCGCCCAACTGGACGTAACCCTAAACGTCCCCGGTCTAGGTAATATTCGCGTCGACACCGCTTTTGGTGGTGATAGTTTTGTGATTGTGGATGCCATAGGCCTTGGGTTTGATATTCTGCCGCAAGAGGCCCATCAGATAGTTGAGATAGGCCTACGCATTACTAAAGCCGCCAATGATCAGTTAGGGTTTCACCATCCGACACAACCCGATTGGAAACATATCTCGTTCTGCCAGATTGCAGGCCCATTGTACCGAGAAGGCAAGCACTTGGCAGGGCGTAATGCTGTCGTGATTCAACCTGGTAAAATTGATCGCTCCCCCTGCGGCACAGGCCTGTCCGCCCGCATGGCCGTTTTACATGCTAAGGGTCAAATGCAGGTGAATGATAAGCTGATTGGCCGCTCTATCATCGGGTCCTGCTTTGAAGGCCAAATTTTAGGCCGCATTGCGGTGGGCGAGCATGTTGCGATTCGGCCTGCGATATCAGGGCAAGGATGGATCACTGGGACCCACCAGCATACCATCGATCCAACTGATCCCTGGCCTCAAGGCTATCGCATCTCTGATACTTGGCCAGAGATGTTATAAAAAAAGCGACCTAATGGCCGCCCTTTTTCTATAACCTTGAGTCTCGAGTTAGAGGCCTGCGTTAAT
>LAQD01000052.1:44311-45453 GCA_000981705.1 Rhodobacteraceae bacterium ASP10-04a | reverse complement strand
CAGCGATTAGAAGAATAATATGTGAGGGGATGATAAAATATCGGTTACGTGCGTTGTCTGCAGTCTTTGCGTCAAAACCGTGTCATAATGTCCCGTATTTTGAGTAACCCGCATTTTGGGTCAGTAAAAATTCCGTGGAAAAGCTTTCTAGTCGTGGGATAGATAGTTCAAGCACACACACTTCAGCCTATTTTCTAATTATCCCATTTCAAGTCAACAGTTCTGGCGTAGTTACTGCGCCGCGCCAGAGCCTGTTGAATCTTGCAATACAGATAAAATTACCTCGGTTGGTACATCAGAGGTTACAAAGGCTTGGCCAATATCTCGAGCCATAATGAAGTTTAATTTTCCACTAATAACTTTTTTATCCTGACCCATTAGCTCCAAAAGCGCTAATGCATTAGGTATTTCTCCATTGATATCACTAATATCAGTCTTCATCCCCATGGTTTTGAGGTGCGCGCGTATCCGTGATGGGGCTTCCTGCGCACACAAACCCAACCGCGCAGATGTCTCAAATGCCAACGCACAGCCAATAGCCACGCCTTCACCATGCAATAATCGATCGGAGTAGCCTGCCGCAGCTTCCAATGCATGACAAAAGGTATGACCCAAATTAAGTAAAGCACGGTCACCCCGCTCGGTCTCATCACGAACAACAATGTCTGCCTTCATCTGGCAGGATACCTGGACAGCCTCAATCCGAGCAGCTGTATCGCCCCTAGCCAGAGCAGGACCAGTAAGCTCCAACCAATTAAAAAATACTGCATTACCCAGTAAACCATACTTAACCACTTCGCCGTAGCCAGCAAGAAAATCCCTTGGGGTCAAAGTGTTCAAGACATCGATATCTGCCAATACTAAACTGGGTTGGTGAAACGCACCTATAAGGTTTTTGCCCTGCGGAGCGTTGATCCCAGTTTTACCGCCCACAGAGCTATCAACCTGAGCCAAAAGGCTGGTAGGTATTTGAATGAACCGCACCCCACGGCGCAAAATAGCGGCAGCAAAACCGACTAGGTCTCCAATAACTCCACCACCCAGGGCAATTACAACATCACGACGCTCAACTTTTTCTTCCAAGAAAAAATCAACAGTTTGGTTGAGAAACAACCAGCTTTTAGTGCTCTCACCAGCAGGCA
>LAQD01000052.1:27887-44104 GCA_000981705.1 Rhodobacteraceae bacterium ASP10-04a | reverse complement strand
ATCTCCTCTTGCGCTCATAACATCCGGCCACTTCCTCAATGAAGCTAACACGTCTTGCATAGTTTGCATTATCGAACAGCTGGAATTAGTTATAATACTGAGGTCTGCCAAATGATATTGGTCTTTACGGTCCTCAAAAATCTTGGTCAGAGTTTCTTTTGGGTTCAATGTTTTAAGCAACGGTCTGCTTTCCTTGTTACGAACACGCTCCCACAAGAGCTCCAAATTGACATCAAGAAACACCGAGACACCGAGCTCGGAGATCAACCTACGGTTTTCTCCAGACATGAACGCGCCGCCTCCCGTAGATAAAACACAGGCTGGCCCCTTCAATAAACGCTCAATCACTTTTGATTCTGCTGACCTAAAAAAGGCTTCACCGTCCCGCTCAAATATCTCTGTAATGCTTCGGTTTGCAGCGACAGATATTTCATTATCAGAATCCATAAAGGAAACCTTCAGCTCCGAAGCCAAGGCTTTCCCAACCGCAGTCTTACCAGAGCCCATCATTCCCACTATGACCACTGTTTTATTGAGCGACATCTGTCTTATTCCACGTTTTAAAATTAACTAGCTTGTATCTTCAATGGCCCGATTGCTACAAAAAGACCATAAGTAAATATTGTATCAAAGGAAAACTATGCGTGATGATAATATTCTTTAAATATTTTTTCTACTTATTAGTGTTTTCTGGCGTTATGTTTGTTTCTTTTGCCTACTTAGGCCCAATATTTGGCGTGGATTTTTCTGCTCACATGCAATCTATTGAGATGGTGATTGATCTGGGTATAGAATAGTATGCGAACGGCTACAACTTTAGCTCTAATACTTTTGACTACGCCTCTTTCGGCTCAGTCTAATGCTCCTATTTCAGCGATTGATTGGCTATCGCAACCAGGCTTAGTTCCTTTAAGTGAAAGTAGCTCAATTATCGGCGATCCAACTAATGGGGCTGTTTTAGATGAGATCACGACTATTGAGTTGGAAGGATCAATTACTAAGTCTTACGGGTTGATACCCACCAAAATATCAAAAATTCCAATAAATTTTTGGACAGATGTCGACCCCTCCACCTTGATCCAAATCATTGGATCGCTGTCTGGTCCAGGCCTTCCAGCTGCAAACGATTTACTACTCCGTGCTTTACTGGCAGAAACTTTAGGTGATGAGGTGGTGCTGGGAGTACGTGTCAGGGCACTTATAGATCTCGGTGCAGTCCACGCCGCTTACAGTCTTTTAGGCCAGTCACAAATCGATAATTTAGAAAGTTTTGCCCTCTTTTCTGAAGTAGCATTATTAAGCGATAATATCGAACAGATGTGCCGCCAGTTAAATTTAGCCCGGCATTTATCCAACAATGAGGCTCTCCAAGTCTATTGTCTTGCGCGGGAAGGATCTTGGGACACTGCTGTTTTAAATTTCTTCGCTCTACGCACCATAGGGGCATTCTCGCCCACCATGTCGGAGTTGCTAGCAGCTGATCTTGATCCCGAACTAGCAGATACTCTAGAGCTAAATCAAGTCGACGCATTTAGTGTAAGCGCCCTTGAGTTTAAACTGCGTGGTAGTGTAGGCCAACCGCTTGCAACGCAATTCTTACCACTCAAATTTGCGCTATCCGATTTAAGCAGTAAAGCAGACTGGAAGCAACAAATCGAAGCCGCAGAACGTTTAGCCGCAGTAGGAAGCCTGCCCGCGGCGAAACTCCTAGAAAAATACCAGTCCAATAGGCGTTTGGCCTCTGGTGACGTTTGGGACAGAGCATTAGCCGTACAAAAATTGGACAGTGTCCTCGCGGATCCAATAATTGATCCTAAAACAGAATTGCAAGCTTTTTGGACATTAATGCATGACAGAAAACTCACCTCGCCTTTAGCACAAGCATGGGCCAATAAGCTTAGAAATTTTGGTGTAGCATCCGAAGGTGACAGTATATTATTCCAAATGCAGATACTTGCAAACGCCAATTCCCTTGATTTTGATACTACAATGGATAGGCTTCATTCATTAAGACCTCAGGTTTTAGCTGCAAATTACGGCACACTCATGACACAATTCAAACAAGAGATTGCCGAAACCATCCCCTTTAGGTCTAGTAATATATTAAGGGCGATGAAAAAAGTATCGGATGCCCTTGATGGAAATAATATTGCCTTTTTAGAGGCTATCTTTTTATATCGCTCCATGGGTCTTACTACCCTGGCCCAACAATTGGCGGTGGAGTTTATGATTTTGGCACCTGATAGATGAGTCTACAATGGATTTCAAATTTTCTAGAGGCCCAGACGGCTGAATTTGGTGCGACCCGCAATACCCAAGAAGCCTATGGCCGTGATCTCAAGGACTTCCTGAGTTTTCTTGAATGTAACGGCGCGGGCTTTGCCTCAGCCGACCGTTCTATGGTTGAGAATTATCTAATCCAGTGCGATGCAATAGGTCTGGCCACCTCGACCAAAGCGCGCCGATTATCTTCGATCAAACAGCTCTACCGTTTTGCCTTTGAGGAAAATCTACGCAAGGACAACCCGGCCATTCAATTACGTGGGCCTGGGAAAAAAAAACAACTGCCAAAGTCAATGACAGTCCAAGATGTTGAGAAGTTACTTCAAACGTCCCGGACAATGCCAAAACAACAAGCAGCTAAAATACGCCTAACTTGCCTGATGGAGCTATTATATGCCACAGGCATGCGGGTGACAGAACTGGTAGGCCTACCAGCAGCAGCAGCCCGAGGTAATCCACAAATGATTTTGGTATGCGGTAAGGGTGGCAAAGAGCGGATGGTCCCCCTCTCGCCAGGAGCTCGCAGTGCAATAATACTGTGGCTCTCATTTCGGGATCAAGATGAGACTAGTTCCAAGTCATTATTTTTGTTTCCTTCACGTGGTAAGGACGGTCATTTAACGCGCGTATGGTTTCATCAACAAATAAAAAAACTAGCAGCTGTAGCCGGTGTCGATCCTCGCAAAGTAAGTCCACACAGCCTACGCCATGCCTTTGCTACACATTTATTGGCTGGCGGAGCAGATTTACGATCTATTCAAACACTTTTAGGCCATGCAGACATTGCGACTACAGAGATTTATACTCATATCCAAGATAAACGGTTGCGTGAGCTGGTGCTTAAGCACCATCCTTTAGCACATCCCCTGAAAACAGGCGCATAATGGAATACTTTGAATTTGACAGCGGATTTTGGATTACAATTGGTGCGATCTTCATCCTTTTAATATTATCGGGATTTTTCTCGGGCTCCGAAACAGCGTTGACCGCAGCCTCGCGCAGCAAATTGCAAGCAAAGGCCAACAAAGGCTCAGCCGGTGCAGAGCGGGCTCTAAAAGTAACCAACGACAACGAACGTTTGATTGGCTCAGTATTGTTAGGGAATAACTTGGTCAATATACTCGCCACGGCCCTAATCACGGCGCTGTTCACGCAGCTAATGGGAGAAAATGGTATTGTGTTGGCAACTCTTGTTATGACGTTTTTAGTTCTAGTATTTGCTGAAGTACTCCCAAAAACATATGCAATCACTAATGCCGAAACTGCAGCAATTCGTGTGTCTGGACCTATCTCAATTTTTGTCTTTATATTTGCACCTGTTGTAAGTTTTGTACGGTTTTTAGTACGCGGTGTTCTTTGGGTTTTTGGCGTAGCCACAGATCCTGATACAAACATTTTGGCTGTACGTGAAGAAATTGCAGGCGCACTAACTCTTGGACATCAAGAAGGCGTAGTCGAGAAAGAAGACCGTGATCGTATTCTTGGCGCATTGGATTTGTCAGACCGTACCGTTGAAGAGATCATGTTACATAGATCTGGTATTGAGATGATAGATGTAGCCCTCCCTGCTGACGAAATCCTGTCTCAATGTTTGGAAAGTGCCCATACTCGCCTGCCACTATATCGAGGAAATCCTGAGAACATCGTAGGTGTGATCCACGCCAAAGACTTAGCACGCGCTATGGTCAAGTTAACACGCGATAGCAAACAGCGCGGTAAAGCCGTAGCACAATTCAAAGTACTTGATGTGGCTATGGAACCCTACTTTGTGCCTGAAACTACGCCACTGGACGATCAAATGCGTCAGTTTTTAAAAAGACACACGCATTTTGCGCTGGTAGTTGACGAATATGGTGCACTGCAAGGTTTAATTACTTTAGAGGATATTCTGGAAGAAATCGTAGGAGAAATTACTGATGAATTCGATAGCAGCGATAGTTTGGTGACTGCAGCACAAGATGGACATGTGCTCGTAGACGGCGCAATGACAATCCGCGACCTAAACAGAGCACAGGAATGGGACATGCCAGATGAAGAAGCCAATACTCTGGCGGGCTTGGTTATTCATGAGGCCCAGATGATCCCCGCCGAAGGACAAGTATTCGTCTTTCATGGCTTTCGCTTTGAGGTAGTGGGCCGCAAAGAAAACCGCGTAACAAAGCTTAAAATTCATAAACTATGAATTTTGTAAAATAAAATTTAAATGTATTCTAATCATATAAACTTGTCGAAAGAAGAGACTTAGGGTGCCTTTTTAAAATTAATCAAAATTTTTGTAACGCCAAAAGATGATTATAACTTTTTAAGTTCAAACCATATTATGTTCTTCATAGCTATTAACAATACCACTATACTTTGGACTACAGCGATTGTTTTATATTCCAAGACATGACTATAAATCAAAAATTAGATCATTTAACTGAAACTTTAAACAATTAATGATATTATCGTAATGCCACTCAAGCTCAAAAAGAAAGGCTTTTTTGTGTCCCTTATAAAAACTATAGTCCTTACATTATTTCTATCTTTAGTTTCACAAAACTATGCATCGGCACAAACAGTGGATAACCCCACTCCTACTGCTGAAGATTATTCCACCGGTAAAGTTGTTTCAGACGAGTCCAATTTTGGGGATTATTATAACAAAGGCCAATTTGGGGATTGGACACTGCGCTGCGAGAAAACCAAGGATTTAAAAGACCCCTGCCATTTGTTTCAATTAATGCTCAACGTAGATGGCACACCAGTCGCAGAGTTCATTTTGAATATTATTGAACCGAATGGGGTAATTATAGCCGGTGCAACTGTCATTACACCTTTGGAAACCCTTCTAACAGCTGAACTCACTATTCGTATTGGTGAGAATAAGGCCAAAATCTACCCGTTTTCCTATTGTATAAAAATGGGTTGTGTAGCTCGCATTGGGTTAACTGAAGATGATTTAACAAGATACAGGGCAGGAATTCAAGCCACTGTAACCATGGTCCCATCGCGCGCACCTAATCAACCAGAGAACCTTAAATTGTCGTTGAAAGGATTTACTTCAGGCTACAAGGTATTGATAGAGAATTAAAAACCTTAAACCCCCTTTAAAGCTAAAACAGCGTTCATACCACCAAAAGCAAAAGCATTCGATACCACACCCTTAACCTTTGCGTTACGAGCGATGTTGGGAACTACATCCAAAGCGCAGTCTGGGTCAGCTATTTCATGGCCTATTGTTGGGGCGATAACCCCATCGCGCAACGCCATGACGCAAGCCAACAGCTCAACAGCACCCGTGCCTCCAATCAAATGTCCATGCATAGACTTGGTGGATGAGATCATAAGCTTATCACTATGGGCACCAAAAACATCGACAACAGCCGCACATTCTGTTTTGTCGTTCGCAGAAGTACCAGTGCCATGAGCGTTGATATATCCGACATCGGTCACGTCCATTTTAGCATCTAGCAACGCCCCACGCATCGCCCGCGCTGCGCCATGTTTGCTGGGCATCACAATATGTGATGCATCCGAAGTCATAGAGAATCCAACAATTTCCGCCAAAATATCTGCGCCGCGGACTTTTGCATCCACATAGGTTTCCAGAACAAACACCCCAGCACCCTCTCCTTGCACCATGCCAGAACGATTAGCCGAAAACGGTCTACAGGCTGATTTCGACATCACCCTTAGACCCTCCCAAGCCTTAATTCCACCAAAGGTGAGCATCGATTCCGAACCGCCTGCAATCATTGCTCTGGTCATGCCGCTACGCACCATCTGAAAAGCAAGCCCAATCGCGTGGTTGGAGCTGGCACAGGCAGTTGAAACAGTTAGAGATGGCCCCTGAAGGTTAAACTCCATCGACACATGGCTAGTTGCAGCACTATTCATTAGTTTAGGCACGACCAAGGGATGCACTCTATTCTTTCCATCTTCATACACAGACCTAAAATTGTCATCCCAAGTATTAATGCCACCCGCTGCCGTACCTAACACTACCCCAGCGGTCTCTGCCAATTCCCCGGAAAAAATCAAACCAGACTGCTCCATAGCTTCACGTGCGGCAACAAGTGTGAATTGAGTGAAGCGATCATATAGTGCTATTTTCTGGCTATTAAAATGCCTGGCCCCGTCGAACCCTCGAACCTGCCCACCAATTTTAACAGACAGACGATCCACATCTCTAAACTCAAGCGGGCTAATCCCTGAACAACCTTCACGCATGGCCTCCAGAGTTTGCTGCACATTCCCACCCAAAGCATTGACAGTACCCGCACCTGTGATCACCACACGATTCATGATTTAAATTTGCTCCGCAACCAATTTTTCAACTGCCACTACAATTGACCCAACAGAAGAAATATCAAAATCACTCTTCTCCGGTGCGTTAGCATTGAACGGCACTTCGATATCAAACTCTTCTTCAATGGCAAAAATACTTTCCACCACCCCAAGGCTGTCTATACCAAGATCATCCAACGTCGCTTCCAGCTTCACGTCTGTCACATCAAGTAAGCCCTGTTCCGCAATAATTACAATAATTTTGTCTTTAATACTCATAACTAACCCTCGTTTAGGGAATTTAGGGGCTTTATTCAGATTTTAAAATAGTCTTTTTAAGCTGTGCAATATCTTTTAATATGCGCGGTAGATGGCGTAAGCTTTTGTAAATATTCACTTGTGTTTCCATTTTCATCGCTGGATAACCTAACATGACGCGGCCGGAAGGGATATTACTCAACACTTTAGTTGCACCACCAGTGATCACATTGTCCCCGATAACTAAATTATCACTAATACCAGTTTGCCCCCCAAGAACCACATTGTCGCCGAGGACAGAGGATCCCGCAATCCCCACTTGGGCACAAATAAGACAATTTAAACCTATTTTTACATTGTGACCAACCTGTGCTAAATTATCAAACTTACAACCATCCCCAACCACTGTATCACGAATTGTACCGCGATCGATGCAACTATTGGCCCCAAGCTCCACATCGTTGCCAATGCGCACAGAACCTAGAGAATGAATTCGGGAATAAGATTGCGGCTGAGCATCCTGACTGTCTCCCAAAGTTTCTCGTACATTCTCAATCGCAGAACGTTCTGAGGTCACAAAAGAAAATCCGTCAGCTCCAATGACTGCGCCCGGATGCGCTATAAAATGTTCCCCGATCTGCACATCACGGCCTACACGCACACCATCCATTAATGTCGCATAAGCACCTATCTTGCAACCGTTAGCTAAGGAAACGTGAGTACCGAGCCAAGCATTTTTACCTAAAACTACACCCGCACCGATGTAACAAAACGCCCCTATCTGCGCACCTTTGGCTATCTGTGCTGTAGGGTCTACCACTGCCTGAGAATGCACAGCTTTCTCTCCAACTCGCCAGCGCGAGTCTAACCTCGAGGACAGCTCAGCCATGGCAAAACGTGGACGCTCAACTAAAATCGCAGCTTTTAGATTGAGGTCTTGCCAATCGGTTTCCGCGTCCAGCAAAGCAATTTCAGCCCGCCCTAAGCGTAGCTTGTCAACATAGTCAGCAGAGGTTGCAATAGCCAATATCCCACCCCTGGCGTCCTGCGGCTCAGATGCGCCTGTGATTTTCAAGTTGACGTCGCCAACGGCTTGACCATTCAATGCATTGGCCAAATCTTGCAAGTTAAAAACAGTCATTAATGGGCACCTCATCATTAGGATACTTGTTACCCTGTGAAATCGCTCAAAACCACCCCTTCTAGTTGCAACGCCTCCCAAATTTTTGCATCACGCCCATATATATCACGCCGAAACTCAAGCCCACCACCAGGAAGGGTGACAGCAGTCCGGTAAATGATATGGACAGGGATGTGAGTATCAAGATCAATTTGTACTTCTTCGCCAAAATCCAAAGCGTCCTGAAATTGAGTTTTAGGATCAGAGCTTTGCACCGCCAAAAGCGCATTGGCGAACTCGAATGGGTTTTCTAATCTTATACAGCCATGGCTAAAGGCGCGCACTTCACGGCCAAACAGGATCTTTGCCGGCGTATCGTGCAAATAAATATTGTTACGATTTGGAAACATGAACTTCACCAGGCCTAACGCGTTACCAACACTGGGCGGCTGACGCATACCAAAGGGAAAGGTTTCCTCATCGAAATCATTAAAATCCAGTCCAGCCCGTTCGACAACATTGCCTAAGTCATCGCGTAGCTCCAAAAAATCAACAGCATTTGGATCCATTTGCAACATGGGTAGATATTCGTTTGTAATAATAGATCGTGGCACATACCAGCTCGGATTCACAATCATATGCTCCATAGTATCGGAAAACTCCGGACTTCTGCGGTCGTCATCATGTGCACCAATCACCGAATTGGTCTGGAATGTTACCTTACCAAAATCCATAATCTTAGCTGTAAAATCTGTTAGGTTAACCAAGACATGGCGATCTCCAAGGTCCTGATTGAGCCACCGCTCACGCTCCATAGCAACCATAATCTGCGCCAAACGTTCGGTAGCTGGCACGTTAATTTGTTCCATCGTTAAGTTGCCAGCCACGCCGGTCACTAACAAACCACTAGCCGCTTGAAATCTCCGCACTGCGTTTTTTAGCTCACCATTATAGGTAGCCGAAAACGTCCTCTGCATATGGCCCAGATTTATTAAGCGATTACGCAGACCAACAACTGCAGCGCCAGAGGCGCCGGGGCCAAGTGTTGAGGCAGCCACCTCACTGCCCCATTCGTCCATTGCCACCAAATGCTCAAAACGCATCTTTTCCTTCATCAGCCGGGCATATTCTACACTTTGCGGCGGCAAAGATTTAAAAAAAACTGCCGCATTAGTAGATTCAAGCGCGACAAGTATTTTTGTAGGATCTCGGTAAACCACCTTGCGAACAATCTCTTCATCCACCTCAGAGGGTATCAAAATACCAGATTGCACTCTACGAGCATAGTCCAGAAACTTTACTGTAAGATCCACATCCAGTTGCCCCATGGCTCCAAAAGAAGTTGAAGCAAGAATTTTTGATATCAAGGTCTCCGAATTAAATTTTGTTGTTGGAAGACCATGCAGCCGAGCCTCCGAGAAGGATTTAATCAAGGCACGTAGCCTAAACCTCTCAGGAGGCGTGTCGCCGGTCCAAAATGATTGATAATTGCGAGTCTTATAAAATTCGTGCACCGCCCTGTCCAACGCAGCGGCTTGAGCCACAGATTGTTTAAATCCAAAAGTTTGTGCTACCGCAGGCTGCAACCCAGAACAACTCAGATAGATTAAAACCATAAAGCCGAAAGTTTTCAAACGATGCAAAGACATTTATTCAGCAACTCCAAATCCAAAGATAAGTATGAAATGGTCATTAACGTACCAAAAGTCTAATTACTTTTACGCAAGAGACCTCCTGTTTTGAAAATTGTATCGCTTAAGTCGCACTCATAGTATTAAAAGTTACGCAAGAAGAACCCATCTAAAACACCTGCACACAGTATTCTAGAGCTATGGGGCTTTGCGAAGAGGTTAGATTATGGTATCGAAATTTTAATATACGAATACTACTTTTAACTAAACATAGAAGCGCGCACTTAGGAAGTTAGATGAGCAACCTGAATTATGGAATATCGCGAAGGGGGCTACTAGGTATATTTGCGGCCACGGCCCTGGTTGCTGCACCAAGCTATTCAAATTCTGCTGGTTTCATGCGAGGGGCCGGAGACATCCGTCGGGTCAAAATGTATTCCACTCGGACTGGTGAGACCTTAGACATGATCTATTGGATTGAAGGAGAGTACATCAAAGACGCCCTCGCTGAGGTCAATTGGTTCATGCGCGATTGGCGACAAAATAAGTTGAGTGTGATTGATACACGCACAGTGGATATTATTTCTGCCTCACAAAAACTACTAGACACATCCTCCCCTTTCCTTCTGCTCTCTGGCTACAGGACCCCAGAAACTAATGCTCTACTAAGATCAAGCTCGCGTAATGTTGCTAAAAAATCGCTGCACATGACCGGCCAAGCTGCAGATCTTCGCATGCAGGGAAAATCTGTAAGACAAATTGCAAGTGCTGCCTGGTCCTGTGCCGCTGGTGGCGTTGGGCGATACTCACGGTCAAATTTTGTGCATATGGATTGTGGCCAAGAACGTCTGTGGGGCAAGTAGTCCCCTCTAGCAGCGGATCCCTGCCAACAAGTCAGATCTGTTTTAAATCAATATCTGCAGCGTCAATTTGAATTGTATAGTTGAAACTCAAGGTAACCAAACAATGTCTGTCAAAAATGGGTTGTAAGGTATAACGGGCTTGATGTATGAGTTTCTAAGCAGACACGAAGTCGCTCTGCTACTCAATTTGCAGAAGTACAGCCGTGTGCCGCTTTTAATTGATACAAAATGGTCCCGTAGCTCAGCTGGATAGAGTACTCGCCTCCGAAGCGAGGGGTCACAGGTTCAAATCCTGTCGGGACCACCATTTTGCAAAGTTTAGCGGTCAGTTTTATGTTACCAACCTCTGCATGAATAGAAATAAAATAATAATATTTCTCGTATAGTCGCGCACTATGTGAAAAAAACTACTAGAGTACCCAAAGTCGAAGGGAATCCACCAAACTAACTTAAGATCAACTCAAACATATGAGTAAGCATGTTTTAAAGCTTACAAAAGTATATTGAGGAATAAGCAGTGTATGCGGCCAAAAAATTTTCTGTTTTATTTTACATCCAAACGCCTGAAATGTGACTATGCGACACTGCCCCTATCTGCGCACTACCTTAGCGGCAAAAAAATGGAACATCAAAACATATGGTACAAACGAACAAGCACGACCCAATAGATGCAGTAATTACTTGGGTGGATGGCAGCGATGAGAGCCACAGTGTAAAACGACTACATTATATGACACAACATCAAAGCGTTTTACATGAAAATGCGATCAACCCTCACCGTTGGGTGTGCAGCGATGAGATCTTGTATTGCCTAAGATCAATTGAAAATAATGCCCCTTGGATTAGGATGATCTGGATTGTTGTGGATGACGTCACCCCTGACTTGTCTAGCCTAAGCCCCAAGCTGCGTAGTAAAATAAGTTTCACCTATCACCATGAAATTTTCCAAAGTTTTGAGTACGTTCTACCCACTTTTAATTCCTTAGCCATCGAAACCCTACTCTGGAGGATAGAGGGGCTTGCAGAGCGCTTCATATATTTTAATGATGATGTCTTTTTGACAGCCCCCTTAACACCAACCGATATGTTTGATGACAAAAAGCCGGTGTTACGCGGCCAATGGGTAGATTACAGCGATTTACAAAATGATATTACCATGCAAAATGATCCAGCCAAATTCAATCATTACATGCAGATTAATGCGGCCCAGATCATTGGGTTTAGCGCCCACCACCTATTTGCCGCAGCGCATGTGGCGCATCCCTTTTTGCGCTCAGAAATGGCAGGCCTGTTTGCTAAGCATCCCAAGCATTTCAGTGCCAATATTGCACATCGGTTTAGAGAGTTAAGCCAGTTTTTGCCTCAGGGCTTACACAATCACGCCTGTATAGTGGGCGGGCGAGCAATATTTAAAAACCAGAGCGACCACGTACATATTTACAGCGGTCAGGGCAATGAAAATCATGGAGCCGAAGTCTCAACCATGTTGAAAGCCATAACAGATACCAATAATATCAAAATGCTGTGCATAAATGATCTGCCGCAGCTAGAAGTTTTAGTGCCAGACATTCGTCGCCAGTTGACACAGGCCATTAGTGGCTTAAAACACATCTAGTCCTCGCGAAAGCCTGTTTAATAGGATACCTCAAGAAGCAAGTAAAACCACCGATAAAGGTGCTATAGATATTTTAGGAATGCGGTAATGGCGAACCCAAAACTGTAAGATGTCGAGCGTGTCTTCGTTCAAATGCAGTGCAATGATTACCTCCCCTGTTTCCAAGGCTGCCATCCCAGACGCATCAAGTTGATCCGGCGACGTATCTACAATTGAGCCAATATTGGGTAACTGCATATTAGCTCGCTGGCCCAGATTAATCATATTAAACGGTGCCAATGTTTGCTCAGCCATCACAAATTCATCCGATGGACGCTATTCACCGCACCCAGATCACGCACCAAAAAATTACCCACCAAATCAGATTGGGGCTTTTTCGAAGGTTGAGTGACTAAAGTATCTAAACTGGTACGTATCACCGCCGTTGGCACTTCAATAATTTGCGCCTTAATGTCCGGGTGGCGTTCAAGCTCAAACTCAGGCATCGAAATGGCTGGACCAATGATTGGATTTTCTGACACCGGTGTAGCGACCACATACGTTGCCAATCCACGGATATCAGGGATTTCTTTAAAATAGATAGTACAAAAATACTATTGACACCCAAAACTGCGCGCCAAATCAGTCCTTTAAAGAATAGTAGCCGTACCTATAGCCTTTCAGACGTCAAAATTTTCCAGTTACCCTTGACGATAACATCGTTCCCTGAACATCTATACAGCGACCAACCACCGAATTGCGAGCCCATTTTCTCGCTCAAAGCGCACAGATGAAAAAACGTAAAGGACCTCCAATGTTACTGCTGATCGATAATTATGACAGCTTCACCTATAATCTCGTGCATTACCTTGGTGAACTCGGCGCTGATGTGTTGGTTAAACGGAATGACGCTTTGGACGTCCAAGAGGCCGTTAGTATGGCACCCTCTGCGATTGTACTATCCCCTGGCCCATGCGATCCCTCACAGGCCGGTATTTGTTTGGCTCTCACCAAAGCAGCAGCCGAAACCCGCACACCATTGCTGGGCGTGTGTCTGGGGCATCAAACCATAGGTCAAGCCTTTGGCGGCAAAGTTGTGCGCTGCCAAGAGATTGTACACGGAAAGGTGGGCAGTATGCATCACACCAACACTGGACTATTTGCCGATTTGCCGAGCCCATTTGAGGCCACCCGCTATCATTCTTTAGTTGTAGAACGCGATTCTTTGCCCGATTGCCTTGAGGTAACAGCAACTTTGGGAGATGGTACAGTGATGGGTTTGCAGCATAAAACCCTACCGATTCACGGTGTACAGTTCCATCCGGAAAGTATTGCCTCAGAACACGGGTATCATCTGATCAAAAACTTTCTTGACATAGCAAAGGAAGCCGCATGATTTCTGCTCTACAACCGCTCATTGGTACCGCCGCGGATCGTCCATTGACACGCACAGAGGCTGAAACTGCCTTTGGAGTTTTGTTCAACGGTGAAGCAACTGCTAGTCAAATGGGCGGCTTTTTGATGGCCCTGCGTACACGCGGTGAAACCGTGGATGAATATGCCGCTGCAGCTTCAGTGATGCGCTCCAAATGTCATGCTGTCCACGCGCCCAAAGGCGCCATGGATATTGTTGGCACCGGGGGGGATGGTAAGGGTACACTGAACATCTCCACAGCAACAGCCTTTGTTGTGGCTGGTGCAGGCGTGCCTGTAGCAAAACATGGCAACCGCAATCTGAGCTCAAAATCTGGCGCAGCAGATGCCTTGGGACAAATTGGTATCAATGTCATGGTCGGTGTCGATGTGGTGGAGCGCGCCTTATCCGAGATAGGCATTGCCTTCATGATGGCCCCAATTCACCACCCCGCCATCGCCCATGTCATGCCCACACGCGCAGAGTTGGGAACTCGTACAATTTTCAACATATTAGGTCCACTAACTAATCCAGCAGGTGTGAAGCGACAATTAACTGGCGCTTTTGCACCCGAATTAATACGACCCATGGCTGAAACCCTTTTGGCGCTAGGGTCTGAGGCCGCTTGGTTGGTGCATGGATCAGATGGCACCGACGAACTAACTATTACCGGCACCAGCGCCGTGGCAGTTTTAAAAAATGCGACTGTGACTGATCTAGAAATACATCCCGAAGATGCCGGCCTTCCAGTACATCCATTTGAAGACATTATCGGTGGAAGCCCAGAGGACAATGGCAAAGCGTTTATGGCACTTTTAGCAGGACAACCATCTGCTTATCGTGACGCCGTATTACTCAATGCCGCTGCAGCTTTGTTGATTGTAGGCAAAGTAGACAATCTGCGCGACGGTGTCGCACTAGCCTGCATATCTATCGACAGCGGAGCTGCCAAAGACAAAGCAACTTCACTGGCTGCCCTCACAAGCATTGCATGACGATTGGACATTTCTATGACTGAGACCATTCTCGATAAGATCAAAGCCTATAAACTTGACGAGATTGCTGAACGTAAAAAAAGCTGCCGGCTCGTGGATGTAGAGGCTTCTGCACGCGCCGCCGCTCCCTTACGTGGTTTTTCTCACAGCCTAGCTGCTGCTGCCAAAACTGGTTACGCGCTAATTGCAGAAATAAAAAAAGCCTCCCCCTCCAAGGGGCTAATTCGAAGTGATTTTCAACCATCAGAACTAGGCAAAGCATATGAGGATGGTGGAGCGACCTGCCTTTCAATCCTAACAGATGCACCCTCGTTCCAAGGCCATGACAGCTATCTGGTTGCTGCTCGGGCAGCCACCACATTACCCGTGCTACGCAAGGATTTTATGTATGACACCTATCAAGTGGCAGAAGCGCGCGCGATGGGCGCTGATTGCATCTTGATCATCATGGCCTCTGTCTCAGACGGTCAAGCCGCAGAGCTGGAAGCCGCAGCCTTTGATTGGGGTATGGATGTTCTAATTGAAGTACACAATTCTGAAGAGCTGGATCGTGGTCTGAAACTCAAGTCGCCACTACTCGGAATCAATAATCGTAATCTCAACACCTTTGAAGTGACCCTCGAAACTACACGTAAATTAGCACTTCAGGTCCCTAAAGATAAAACTATTGTAGCAGAAAGTGGGATCTATACTTCCGCTGATCTCTCAGATTTGGCGCGCTACGGTGCACGTACATTTTTAATTGGCGAAAGCCTGATGCGCCAAAACGATGTGGCCAACGCAACCCGGGTACTTTTGGCAAACCCACATATTCCAGATAGGTTATAGATGTCGAAACTGACCCACTTAGACGAAGCCGGCCATGCGCATATGGTGGATGTATCGGACAAGGCTGAGACTGCGCGTATGGCACGTGCAACAGCCACCGTCCTATTAACGGAAGAAGCCATGGGGTTGCTCATGCAAGGCAACCTGAAAAAGGGAGATGCTATGGGCGTAGCGCGAGTGGCCGGCATTATGGGCGCAAAAAAAACCTCTGAGCTAATCCCACTTTGCCATCCTCTACCAATCACCAAAGTTACTGTAGATTTGCACCCAGATGTGGTAAAGAATGAGGTGATCATCACCGCGACAGTGAAGACAAGAGGTCAAACTGGGGTTGAGATGGAGGCACTAACAGCAGCCACCACTGCTGCCCTTACACTTTATGATATGCTCAAAGCCGTCGACAAGGGCATTATCATTTCAGACATCCAGCTTGATGAAAAGCAAGGTGGAAAATCTGGCACATGGAAGCGCACCACAGCATGATCTCAGTTATCGAGGCCCTAAATCATGTTTTAGCACTGGCTAAACCACTGACAGCTGAACCTATTGCACTTGAACACGCCGTTGACCGCATTCTGGCGGAAGCAGTAATTGCAGATCGCAATCAGCCACCCTTTGATGCCTCTGCCATGGATGGCTATGCAGTATCAGCCGCAGATTTAAGTGTGGGGCGCAAAAAATGGAATGTTATCGGCGAGGCCGCTGCCGGCCATAAATTTGATAGTCCAGTTGGGGTCGGCCAAGCCACTCGTATTTTTACGGGCGCACCAATGCCCCTTGGTACAGATCATGTATTGATACAGGAACATGTTACAGAGGAATGTGGTAGCTTAACTATTACCGAAGGTCCCAATGACAAAGCTCATGTACGTCCCGCAGGTGGAGACTTCGCGATTGGATACGAGCTTACCGCGCCACGTAGGCTCACCCCTCAAGATATCGCCCTAATGGCCTCCATGAAC
>LAQD01000052.1:27259-27818 GCA_000981705.1 Rhodobacteraceae bacterium ASP10-04a | reverse complement strand
CAAATAATAGCTTCAAACACATACGGCCTTGCCGCTATGTTGCAACGGGTTGGGGCTGAAACCCGAATATTGCCCATAGCCCGAGACCGGCTTGGATCATTGGCTGAGGCATTTGCACTTACAAAAGGCGCAGATCTGATCATCACCATCGGCGGTGCGTCGGATGGTGACCATGATTTGGTAGCACAAGCAGCCACTGAGTTCGGAATGTTGCAGTCATTTTACAAAGTTGCAATGCGCCCTGGGAAACCACTTATGGCAGGTCACATGGCTAACATCCCTATAATAGGACTACCCGGAAATCCGGTCTCAGCGATGGTATGCGGAGAAGTGTTTGTCGTACCTTTAGTTCAGAAGATGTTAGGATTACCCAGTGGTCCACGCAAACGTCTATCCGCGCCATTGGCACGAGATTTACCAGCGAATGGACCACGTGAACATTATATGAGGGGAAACATTGTAGGTGGCACCTTAGACGTTGAACAGCGGCAGGACAGCTCTCTACTCACAGTTTTAAACTCAGCAAATGTGCTTATTGTGCATCCAGCCAATGCACCAG
>LAQD01000052.1:26061-27164 GCA_000981705.1 Rhodobacteraceae bacterium ASP10-04a | reverse complement strand
CCGCCTTCGTGCGCAAGGGAGCATATCATGCTAACCAAAAAGCAATTGCAGCTGTTAGAGTTCATTCACGCCCGCACTCAAGTTGATGGAGTTTCGCCATCATTTGACGAAATGAAAGAAGCATTAGATCTACGATCTAAATCAGGTATCCACCGATTGATTACAGCTCTGGAAGAGCGTGGCTTCATACGTAGACTGGCTCACAGAGCCCGAGCCATTGAAATAATACGTATGCCAAAATCGATGACATTTTCCAATCCTAGTTTTGAGCCTAGAGTTATCGAAGGATCACGCCCAAGCCGTCCAGCAGAAGCCATAGATTTGGATAGTAGTGAAGTAAAATCTCTTCCAATGATGGGCCGTATAGCTGCTGGTGTGCCGATATCAGCCATTGAGGATTATTCTCGCAACATTGCGGTGCCAAGTGAAATGGTGTCAAACAATGGTGAACATTACGCGCTTGAAGTAAAAGGAGATTCAATGATTGATGCCGGTATAAATGACGGCGATGTAGTTGTGATCCGCGAAACCAATACGGCTCAAACTGGCGATATTGTGGTAGCATTGGTAGACAATCATGAGGCGACATTGAAACGTTTTCGCCGCAATGGGAGCGCAATCGCTCTGGAAGCCGCCAATAAAGCTTATGAAACTCGCGTATTTCGCGATGATCAGGTAAAGGTTCAGGGTAAATTGGTAGGTTTAATCCGCACATACTAAACTTGAGGCACGCTCAAGTATTAATCATTCGATATGCTATATCTAATAGTCTGGCGGATTATTCCCATTCATCCCAACTATTGCGGTTAAAGCACCCTGCTAAAGTCCAACGAAATATTTTTCCCTATAATGATAAAATATTTAACAACCGTGAGCTAAAATACTCCACTAAAAATTTTATTATCTACAAAAAAATTAAAATAGCTGAATGGCATCAGCTCTTGATTCCCTTTAAAAATGAGCCATTTCTAATTCAGAGATATCAGAAACCATACCACGGATTTTAATACTTATGCGCAAATGGTGGTCACAATTTGGTTTAAATATGGAGGCTAATGACACACTTGTCCTCTTTGTCGATGCGCCTTAGGAAGCATGCTTAC
>LAQD01000052.1:23698-25978 GCA_000981705.1 Rhodobacteraceae bacterium ASP10-04a | reverse complement strand
TCTGCCCGCACCGCATTATTTAATTGGCTGTTTGCCCGGCGTCATGATGGCCTATTTTTATTGCGGGTGGAGGATACAGACAAAGAGCGGTCAACAGAAGCCTCTACTCAAGCCATTTACCGAGGTTTAGAGTGGCTCGGACTAGATTTTGATGGTGAGCCTGTCAGCCAAGCAGCCAATGCTGACCGCCATGTCAAAGTTGCCCATGCAATGCTTAAAACTGGCCATGCATATAAATGTTTTGCCACACAAGACGAGATTGCAGCCTTTCGCGACTTGGCCCACGCCCAAAAGCGCTCCACGCTATTCCAATCGCCTTGGCGCGAGTTAACAGAGGCAGATCATCCGGATACGCCCTATGTAGTGCGCCTAAAGGCGCCCCGCGACGGACAAACTGTGATCAAAGACCAGGTTCAGGGTGATGTAAAAATCAATAATGAACAATTGGACGACATGGTACTGCTGCGCTCCGATGGCACTCCTGTCTACATGCTGGCAGTAGTAGTGGATGATCATGATATGGGCATCACCCATGTTATTCGCGGCGATGATCATCTAAACAATGCCGCGCGCCAAATTCAGATCTATCTGGCCATGGACTGGGCATTACCTATCTATGCCCATATTCCTTTAATCCATGGGCCCGATGGTAAAAAAATGTCAAAACGCCATGGTGCGACTGGTGTGGAAGAATATCAAGCCCTTGGCTATTCCGCTGCAGGTATGCGCAATTATTTAACACGTTTAGGCTGGAGCCATGGAGATGATGAGTATTTCACCGATGCGCAAGCGCAGTGCTGGTTTGATCTCGAACATATCGGCAAATCCCCATCACAGTTTGATTTCAAAAAACTAGGCAACGTATCCGGTCAACATATTGCACAAACGGGAAATGCTGCACTGCTGCATGAATTAGAAGGATTTTTAAAAGTCACAACTGCTCCCGACCTAAATAATAACCAAAAAACCGCTTTTTTGTTAGGAGCTTATTGCGTTCAAGAGCGCGCAAAGACTATGGTAGAAATAATTGAAAAATCTTCATTTATGCTTGATGTTCGACCGTTAGAACTGGATGAAAAGGCAAAAGAAACTCTCGATGCAGTATCCATTGATATACTGAAAGAATTGACGCCGCAGTTGCAAAATGTTAGCTGGAACAGAGAAGCACTAGAAGCCCTGGTTGACCAACTCGCACAGGCCCATGATACAAAACTAGGGAAGTTAGCGGGGCCCTTGCGGGCAGCACTTTCAGGTCGTCTGGCCACGCCGAGTATATTTGACATGATGCTTGTTTTAGGCCGTGATGAAACAATCGCACGAATAATTGATGTAAGTTGAGCGAGCCAGGTGCGGCAATGCTCTACTGGGAAGATGATAAATAAATGACTGATAATGTAAACAAAATTGCTAGCCTTACGTTGGACGGAAAAACCTATGAATTACCAGTTCTGTCCCCAACTTCTGGGCCAGATGTGATTGATATTCGTAAGTTATACGCTAAAGCTAATGTTTTTACCTATGACCCAGGTTTCACCTCAACAGCGTCCTGTAATTCAACTATAACGTTCATCGATGGTGCTGCAGGAGAGTTATTACACCGAGGATACCCCATCGATCAGCTTGCCAGTAAGAGCCATTATCTGGAAGTATGTTTTTTGCTGCTTTATGGTCACCTACCCGAAAGCACTGAACTGGAGGCCTTTGAAAACTTGGTGACCAACCACACGATGCTGCATGAACAAATGGTACATTTGTTCCGTGGTTTCCGCCGAGATGCGCATCCTATGGCAATTATGACAGGGGTTGTGGGCGCTATGTCTGCATTTTACCACGATTCAACAGACATTAGTGACCCTCATCAGCGCGAAGTGGCGTCAATCCGTTTAATCGCAAAAATGCCAACGATCGCCGCGATGGCGTTTAAATACACCGTTGGTCAACCTTTCGTCTATCCACGTAACGACATCGACTATGCGTCAAATTTCTTGCGAATGTGCTTTGCAGTACCTGCAGAAGATTATGAAGTTAATCCAATTTTAGCCCGTGCCATGGACCGTATTTTCACTTTGCATGCGGACCATGAGCAAAACGCATCAACATCAACCGTAAGGCTGGCCTCTTCTTCTGGCGCCAACCCTTTCGCTTGTATTGCGGCTGGCATTGCTTGTCTTTGGGGTCCAGCCCATGGCGGCGCGAACCAAGCTTGTTTGGAGATGCTGAATGAAATAGGCACAGTCGAACGCATTCCCGAATTTATTGCCCGTGCGAAAGACAAAAACG
>LAQD01000052.1:18291-23653 GCA_000981705.1 Rhodobacteraceae bacterium ASP10-04a | reverse complement strand
CAGTTTTAAAACAATCTGCCGATGAAGTCCTCGAACTTTTAGGTGTTGAGAATAATCCAATCTTGCAAGTGGCAAAAGAGCTAGAAGCTGCGGCCTTGACCGATCCATATTTTGCTGAAAAAAAGTTATTCCCTAATGTTGATTTTTATTCTGGTATAATCTTAGAAGCTATGGGCTTTCCAACATCGATGTTTACTCCCATTTTCGCGCTTTCACGCACAGTTGGGTGGATCTCGCAGTGGAAAGAAATGATTTCAGATCCTACTATGAAAATTGGTCGTCCACGGCAATTGTATTGTGGAGAAGTCGCTCGCGATTACGTAGATATCGAAAAGCGGTAAATTAAAAAGCCCCAATTAGACGGGGCTTTTTAATATTTAAAGTCTTTAACGGCCTTCAAATTTTGGCATTCGTTTGTCTAGAAAAGCGGTTACACCTTCTTTAAAGTCACGGGTTCGGCCACAATCTCCCTGCAAGCGCGCCTCTAGATCTAGCTGTTGAGCCTCAGAGTTTTCGAAACTGCGGCGAATTGCGGTTTTGACATGTCCATAAGTTATCGTTGGTCCCGCCGCCAGTTGAGCTGCGCGCCTCTGCCAATGGTTGTCAAACTTAGCATCTGACACGGACTCCCAGATCATCCCCATAGCACTGGCCTCTTGCGCAGAAATCTTTTCGGCAAACAACGCCGCGCCCATAGATTTAGCCATTCCCATTTGGCGCGGCAAAATATATGTGCCACCAGCATCTGGGATTAGGCCTATTCGAGTAAAGGCTTGCAAAAAATAGGCTGATTCAGCCCCAATCACAACATCCGTTGCAAGAGCAAGATTAGCACCTGCGCCCGCGGCCGGTCCGTTAACTGCTGCAATGGTCGGAACTGGGCATTTGGTTATTGCCTCCAGCATCGGCACATATTCGTCCTTTAGCGTACGTTCGAGATCTATATCAGCAGGATTTGCACCTGCACCCAAGTCTTGGCCCGAACAAAATGCTCGGCCCGCCCCAGTTAACACCACAACACCAGCTACTTTGCCACTTTCACGGACTGCATGAGTTATCTCAGCACGCATCTGTGCGTTCAGCGCATTCATGACTTTAGGACGGTTGAGTGTAACTACAGCAATGTTGTCGTTGATTTCACAATTAATTGTTTCGTAAATCATGGTAACCTCTTTTTAATGCTGATCCGTACCGAGTGGCCCAAAGCTCATGAATAAAAACTTAAGATCCTGAAGACAAAATATTGTTAATTTCGCTTTCTTCTTCTTTAGTTAAAGCTTGGGTCGAAATGCTTCGCTTACTACGACGTTGCACAGAGAGCAGACATGCGAGAGCTATCAGAAATAGCAAAGGTCCAGCCATCCAAAGCACTAAATTAATACCAAGGCCGTTGGGACGTAACAAAACATATTCACCATAGCGGGCCACGATGTAATCCATTATCTCAGTATCACTATCACCTTCCACCAAACGCCTACGAACCAAAATCCTTAAATCTTTGGCAATACCAGCGTTAGACTCATCGATACTTTCATTGCGGCATTGTAAACAGCGCAATCCTTGTGAGATAGACCGCGCCCGGTCTTCAAGCACCGGATCCGACATTACTTCGCTGGGCTCCACCGCCTGCGCCAAGCCAGCCCAAACCACCATCCCCAAAATCCAAAGAATCTTTTTCATGCATCAACCTCTTTAATATCTCGGCGTGTAGCCACAGATCCAACGCGATAACGTCGATCAAAGAGGCTGAGTAAGCCACCAAGGGCCATAATGATGGCCCCGGTCCAGATCCAATTAGCCAATGGTTTTATAAATGTACGCACCGCATAGCCACCTTCCGGCTGTGCATCGCCAACCACGACGTACACATCACGCCATAGACCGCTGTCAATACCAGCCTCCGTCGTTGGCATCTCAGCAACCGGATAATAGCGCCGTTCCGGGTGGAGGTTGGCTAAAAAACTTCCATTTCGCGATAGTTCAATATCAGCCATGGTCGTCAGGTAGTTGGGACCACGAAGGTCCTCGACGTTATCAAGGGTCACTGTAAAGCCAGAAATTGTGGCACTATCACCAATCTCCATCACCCTGATATCCTCTACCTGCCAAGCTGTGATACCTGCCACACCAAAGATTGTTATACCCAATCCTGCGTGTGCCGTAGCTTTGCCCCAATCAGCCAAAGGCAACCTCTTTAAACGCTTCCATTTCCCAACATCACGACCAGTGCGTTGATAAAGCTCGATGAGCACCCCCATCACGAGCCAGACACCAAGTCCGAGTCCAACCGGTCCAATAAGTGAACGACCAGTCTGCATAGTCCACGTCAGGCCCACACAGGCCAGGCAGAAGATCCCGACGGGCCAAAGCCGAGAAAGATGAGTACGTTTGGCGCGTTTCCATGGCAGAGTTGACCCAATTGGCAAAATAACCGCTAATGCCACAATGAAAGGCGTGAAAGCGATGTTAAAAAATGGAGGCCCAACGGAGAGCTTTCGGTCCATAAGCAGCTCAGCGACCAAGGGCCAAACCGTACCCACGAAAACCACAAAGCAACTAATTGCGAGCAGTAAGTTATTGGCAATTAAAGCACTCTCACGGCTCACCGTGGCAAACACGCCTTTGCTATCCATAGCACTAGCACGCAGGGCAAAAAGAAACAAAGCTCCCCCAAAAAATACTCCTAAGATCATTAAAATAAACACACCGCGTTCTGGATCATTAGCAAATGCATGCACCGAGGTCAGCACGCCAGAGCGCACAATGAAGGTCCCTATCAATGAAAAGCCAAAGGCCAAAATAGCCAATAATATAGTCCAAGCCTTAAGTGCATCGCGCTTCTCAACCACTATGGCAGAGTGCAACAGCGCCGCCGAGATCAGCCAAGGCATAAAACTAGCGTTCTCCACTGGGTCCCAAAACCAAAATCCACCCCATCCCAGCTCATAATAGGCCCACCAGCTGCCCAGACCAATTCCGATGGTCAAAAAAATCCATGCCGCCAAAGTCCATGGGCGCACCCAGCGGCCCCAAGCGGCATCGACCTTGCCTTCAAGCAAGGCTGCAATCGCAAATGAAAATGTGATCGACAGCCCCACATAGCCTAAATATAAAAACGGTGGATGAAAGGCTAAGCCCGGGTCTTGTAACAACGGATTGAGCCCCTGGCCGTTAAACGGTGGAAATTCGACGCGCGTAAACGGGTTAGACGTAAACAACACAAAGGCAAGAAATGCGGCCGTAATAGAGCTTTGAACCCCCAAAACCCTTGCCAGTAAGCTTTGCGGCAATGTCTTTCCAAAGAATGCAGCGCAGGCTGCAAAGAGCGTTAGGATCAACACCCAAAGCAGTAAAGATCCCTCATGATTACCCCAAACTCCCGCAATTTTATACAGCATTGGCTTAAGCGTATGCGAGTTTGACACCACAACCCGAAGCGAAAAATCTGAGCGTACAAAAGCTACTGTTAGCACCCCAAAGGCAAAGGCAACTAATAAAAATTGTAGCATCGAAAGGATCGGCGCCAGTTGCATCCAGCTGCTGCGGCCCAAGGTGGCCCCCAAGAGTGGAATTATAGTCCCGAACACGGCAAATCCAAGTGCAACGTTCAGACTAAAATGAGCGATTTCATTAAGCATATATCAGGTATATAGGCCCTGCAGCTATTGGCAAGAAACACCTAACATTTTTTGAGGCGCAAATAGTCACAGCCCAACTGTCATGCAGTGATCATAGCCAGCAATGACGGAACTATGAACCAGTGGGCTCCTGATAAATGCCCTGCTCTTTGAGGGCATCAATCACCTCTTTGGGCATATAGGATTCATCGTGCTTGGCCAAAAGCTCAGTTGCCTCGAAAAGGCCATCTTTAAATCTGCCTGTGGCAATGGTTCCTTGGCCTTCTTCAAACAAATCAGGTGGCAAATCATTTCCAACATATTTGACGGCAACGGTATTAGCTCCATCGGTAATATCAAAGAAAAACTGAACACCTTTACCAGTGCTAATGCTCCCATCAGCCACTAGCCCACCTAGGCGGAAAATCTCGCCCGGCGACGGGACTTGTTCCACTACCTGCGTAGGAGAGCGAAACAGGTTAATGCCATCACGCAGCGCAAAGCCAATCAAAGCCGTGGCCCCAGCCAAGCAGATTAAAGCAAGAGCAATCACTTGGACACGGCGTTGTTTCTTGAGACCACGCATTATGGAAACACTGGAGCCATCATCAGGCCCGTAGTCTCAGCGCTACCCAACATTAAATTAGCGTTCTGCAAGGCCTGTCCAGAGGAGCCTTTGGTCAAGTTATCTAAGGCCGCAATCACAACCACACGACCTGCAACTCGGTCAGCCACTACACCTATATGGCAAAAATTTGATCCACGAATGTGGCGCGTGCTGGGATGTTCTCCCATCGGCAAAACCTGCACAAATGGTTCGTTTACATAGGCAATTCGTAGGGTATCATAGACTGCCGCTGCATCGCCTTGCACATATACCGTCGCCAAAACTCCACGATTGGCTGGTACTAAATGCGGCGTAAACTGTACATTCACCGGACGACCCGCCAGTTTTGAAAACTCTTGATCAAATTCAGCTAAATGCCTGTGCTGACCTCCCACCGCGTAGGCGTGAAATCCCTCTGATAATTCCGCATGCAGCAGATTTTCTTTAGCCGAACGCCCTGCACCAGATACACCAGTCTTCAGATCAATAATGATTTGCTCAAGATCAATTACACCGGCAGAAATCAAAGGACGTAAAGCAAATTGCCCCGTGGCCGCGTTGCAGCCAGTACCAGCCACCAACCGAGCATTTTTTATATCGTCACGATAAAACTCCGTCAGGCCATAAACTGCAGTTTTTTGCAGATCAGGCGCATCATGAGGTTTTCCATACCACCTACTATAAACCTCAGGGTCCCCAATTCGAAAATCTGCAGACAGGTCCACCACTTTGACGTGAGCAGGCAGCGTCCGAATGACAGCTTGCGAGGTGGCATGAGGCAAGGCACAAAACACAAGATCAGCTTCGCCCATATCGATATCAGAAATTTTTTGAAGCCTGGGCAAAGACATATGGCGCAGATGCGGAAAGACATCGGCCATCGTAAGGCCCGCTTTGCGGTCAGCAGAAAGGGCTAGGATCATCATGTCTGAATGCGATGCAATTAACCGCACTAACTCTGCTCCAGTGTAGCCGCTTGCGCCGAGTATAACAACCTTATGTGCCATTTTTGAAACCCCTATTGCCATTAGGATATGCGACGAATACGCTTAGATTTCAACCACTGTTTATCGTAGAACTAGGCGGATTGAAAAGTCAAAGGCCGTTTCAGAAACTGAGTGGCTCGTTGTGACACTTT
>LAQD01000052.1:17783-18243 GCA_000981705.1 Rhodobacteraceae bacterium ASP10-04a | reverse complement strand
GCCAAGCTTTCAGCCACTAAACGTGCTTGCGAAAAGATTTTAACCTTTGGGCCAAGTGCTTTTTGAAAAGCATCATGCATCAACGGGTAATGTGTGCAGCCTAGAATTGCAGCTTGAGGAAAAGGCATCTTGCAGTGCAGCGCATCTACATGTCTTTGTACCAGCGCTTCAGCCAGAATAAAGTCTCCATCCTCAATCGCATCCACGACACCTACACATGCCTGAGCCTCAACATCCACACCAATGGCACGAAAAGCCAATTCGCGTTGAAACGCACGGCTGGACACCGTCGCCGGCGTGGCAAACAGTGCCACATGCTGCACCGCCACCTGTGTGGGGGACTAATTATCGCCCCATTGCCTCTCAGTTAGCGCTTCGATCATTGGCACAAAGACCCCCAGAACTCGTTTGTCAGTCGGTAACCAACTTTCCTGCATCCGGCGCAAGGCCGCAGCAGAAG
>LAQD01000052.1:11272-17700 GCA_000981705.1 Rhodobacteraceae bacterium ASP10-04a | reverse complement strand
TGCATTTTTGTGATCGCCCAGATAGGTGATATCTAAATCTTGCATAAGATGTTGCACCGCATCCAATACGGTCAGACCACCCAAAACCACTGTCAAAAATACCAATTGCCATACTTTACAATTTCCACTTTCACCGCCACATTTTCACGCCTGTTCTAGTTGGCCCAGTCACACTTTGTAATTACCAAACAGAATTTCAAGCTCCTAGGAGGCAAATTGCGCAGATGGGCCGTTCTGATCCAGCTCCTGCAGCAGTTCTCCCCACCGCTTTGCCATAGCCTGCGCATTGGCTAACTTAACCGGACCAAAACCTAGGATATTTTGTGGTAAGCCCATGAGTTCGTACCAGACATCATGATTAGCCGGATCATACTCGCGCTGCATCCGCGCCACCAAATTCTCAAAATCAGTGATCAATTGCCGCTCCATACGCCGCTCCGCGGTATAACCAAAAATATCAAGCGGTGTCTCCCGTAAAAACTTCAATCTAGCCAGACCACGGCTAGCATGATCAAACCATGCACCAAACCGGCGTTTTTGCGGCCTACCATTTGGCCCAATTCGAGACATTAAAGGCGGCGCGAGATGATAGGAAATTTTAAAATCTCCCTCAAAACGCTTAGCCACCATTTCTTTAGTCTTGCAAAGCAGGCGGGCCACTTCATACTCATCTTTGTAGGTTAAAACTTTATGATAGGACTGCAGAACCTGCGCAGTTAGAGGAGCATCACCCATTTCTGCGCGCATCTGCACATAGCTTTCCGAGCGCCCCGAGCCATAGGCCGCAAGATTAGCAAGTCGTGCTACTTCACTATCCTGCTCTACAGGTTTTTCCATCTGAAACCGAGTGGAAACATCGGGATCAACGATGCACCATCTCCCAAACGCAAAGGCCTGTTGGTTTTGCGTTACCTTTGCACCGTTGAGAGAGATCGCCTCTAAGAAAGCCGGCTCCGAGATAGGCAGCAATCCTTGTTGAAAGGCAGCCCCAAGCAAGATCATATTAGCATATACAGTATCGCCTAAAGTATTTTCAGCTAATTTCGTAGCATTTATCAAAGTAGCATGCGTGTTTAGACGTGCACAAATTGCAAGTTCAAGATCAGCGCGAGGAATGTGGAAACCAATGTCGCGGGTGAAATCGCCAGTAATAATCTCGTGATTGTTAACCACGGCAGCCCCAGCCGATGCCATAAGCCCCAAAGTGCTTCCCTGCGCCGACACTACCAAATCACCACCAATCAAGGTATGGCACTCGCCCAAAGCAACGCGGATAGCCGAAATATCCTCAGGTGTTTCACCAATCCGACAATGGATGTGCACTGCACCACCCTTTTGAGCCAATCCGGCCATTTCCATGACCCCAGCAGCCTTGCCATCCAAATGTGCAGCCATCGCTAGCAGTGCGCCAATGGTCACAACGCCCGTGCCCCCTACCCCAGTGATAACTACATTGTGAGTACCAGCTATCACGGGCAAGTTAGGCATCGGCAAATCGGGGACTACGATATTCTGCGCTGTAGGCCGGCGCAAATGGCCACCTTTGACAGTTGCAAAAGATGGACAGAAGCCATTCACACAGCTAAAGTCTTTATTGCAGCTAGATTGATCAATCTGGCGTTTACGCCCCAGATTAGTCTCTAAAGGCAACAAAGACACACAATTGGATTGCACACCGCAATCGCCACAGCCCTCACAGACAGATGGGTTGATAAATAACCGCTCGGCAGGATCAGGAAAAGTACCCCGCTTGCGGCGCCGGCGTTTTTCAGCTGCGCAGGTTTGCACATACACGATTACCGAGACGCCTTCAAAATTTCGGAATTTCTCTTGCACGGTGATCAACTGGTCGCGCGGATGCAACGCAGTGCCACTGGGAAAGCTTTTTGCACTTACATCTTCTTTTTCATCGTAGACTACAGCCAGATGCTGCACCCCAATGCCACGCATTTCCTCTACAATACGAACTGCATTGAGCCCACCATCATTGGTTTGCCCGCCGGTCATTGCCACCGCATCATTGAACAAGATTTTATAGGTCATGGTGGTACCTGCAGCCACTGCGGCACGAATTGCTTGAATGCCAGAATGATTGTACGTGCCGTCTCCAATATTTTGAAACACGTGGTTTCGGTTAGAAAATTGTGACTCCCCAATCCAATTGGCACCCTCGCCACCCATTTGTGTGAACCCCAATGTATCTCTGTCCATCCATTGCACCATATAATGGCACCCAATTCCAGCATAAGCCCGGCTACCTTCCGGGATTTTAGTGGAGCTACTGTGTGGACAACCTGAACAAAAATAAGGCAAACGACTAGCCAAAGTTGGCACATTATTGGCATGTTTGGCGTCATCAATCTGCTTTAGAGCGCCCATAAGGCGCTCAGATCCACAACCCTCAGCAACCAGGATATCACCAATTTTTGCAGCGATCATCATCGGATCTAGCGCATAGCTATCATGGAATAGAATCTGTCCCTCTGCATCTTTGGCCCCTAAAACCTGCCGACCACGGCGATCATTGAATAAAGCTTCTTTGATCTGAACTTCTATCAACTTACGCTTTTCTTCAACCACGATGATAGTGTCCAATCCCTCAGCCCATTCAGCAAAAGTCTCAACGTCCAAAGGCCAAGTCATAGCAACTTTATATGTTGTAATAGAGTGTCTTATTGCAGATTCTTTATCTATGCCTAGTACCTGCATAGCATGGGCTAAGTCTAACCAATTTTTTCCCGCTGCGACAAAACCAATCTTTGCGCCAGCCTCACCTAGCACGCGCTTGTCCATCTTATTGACCCGAGCAAAGGCTTGTGCGGCCTGGCGTTTATAATCGATGATACGTGCTTCTTGAGCCTGCGGCGTATCTATCAAGCGGATGTTCAGCCCACTATCCGGCATTTCAAAGTCCGGAGTGACGAACTGCAACCGCTGCGAGTCGCCATTAATCACAGAGGTCACCTCGACAGTATCTTTGATACATTTCAAACCCACCCAAACCCCAGCAAAACGTGAAAGAGCAAAACCAAACAAACCATAATCGATAATTTCTTGTACTCCTGCAGGTGATAACACAGGCATAAAGCTATCAATCATAGTCCATTCGGATTGATGCAATGTGGTGGAGCTCTCCCCAGTGTGATCATCACCTAATGCCGCTACAACGCCACCAAGTGCAGAGGTCCCAGCCATATTTGCATGCCTAAACACATCACCAGAGCGATCAACCCCCGGGCCCTTGCCATACCAGAGTCCAAAAACACCCTGATACTTGCCTTCACCACGCAACTCAGCTTGCTGGCTGCCCCAGAGTGCAGTCGCGGCCAAATCTTCATTCAGACCCTCCTGAAAGGTAATCTGCGCTTTTTCGAGCTGAAATTTGGCACGAGCCATTTGGAAATCTACTGCACCCAGCGGCGAGCCTCGATATCCAGTCACATAACCAGCGGTCGCATGTCCCGCGTCTTTGTCGCGGGCGGCCTGCATCAACATCATCCGAACGAGGGCCTGCGTACCATTTAGCAAGACCTGTTTTTTGTTCAGGTCATATTTATCAGATAACGAAACATCATGCTGCATGATCGGCGGGTCCCTTAAATTCACTTAAATAGTATTTTAGGTCAAAAACTATGACCTAACAACGAAAAACTCCGTGACCCGCCGTCAAATCCAGTGTTATCAGTTTATAGTAGAATGATTTGGGGTGATACTATGGATTGGGATAAACTAAGGATTTTCCATGCTGTCGCAGATGTTGGTTCATTAACTCATGCGGGTGATACATTGCACCTCTCACAATCTGCCGTCTCTCGTCAGGTGCGTGCCCTAGAAGAATCTTTAGATGCTATCCTATTTCACAGGCATGCTCGTGGGTTAATCCTCACTGAGCAAGGTGAATTACTTTTTGAGGCCACCCGTGCGATGACTAAACGCCTAGACGCAGCTGCAGCCCGAATTCGTGATAGCGAGGATGAAGTATACGGCGAGTTGCGGGTAACCACTACAACGGGTTTTGGTACCCTATGGCTTGCTCCACGCTTGCCACAACTTTACGAAAAATACCCAGATCTCAATGTTGATTTAATGCTCGAAGAACGCGTCCTTGACTTACCAATGCGCGAGGCGGATGTGGCAATTAGGATGAAGGAACCGAGTCAAGCTGATTTGATCCGTAAACGTTTGATGTCAGTTCAAATGCGGCTGTATGCCAGTGCTGACTATTTGGAAAAACGCGGCCAGCCTCAAACACTCAACGATGTTTCAAAACATCGTTTGATTTGTCAAAATCCAAACGCACCACAAGTCGCTGTAGGCGCTACTTTAGTTCAGAAATTAATAGGCTATCATCCGCAATCAACACTAACAGTGAACAATTACTTTGGGGTTTTGCAAGGAGTGATCAACAATCTTGGGATAGGTGTTTTGCCTGACTATGTCACCCATGACTTTCCAGACTTAGTGCGTGTGTTACCCGAGATAGAAAATGCAGAAGTGCCAGTATTTCTCGCCTACCCTGAAGAGCTGCGTCATTCTCGAAGAATCGCTGCATTTAGAGATTTTGTACAGGATGAGATTATCTCTCGCCGCCGCGCTGACCGTGATAACGAGGAAGCGGGTTAGGCTATGCATCTGTTGCATAGCGGGTTTGCAAATTAGATATCTTGCCAGAGTAGAAGTAGATTATTAAGTGGGTACTTGAAAAAGGTAACAGACATGTTGCTGATTGAAATCTCCCTGTTGAACTTGTGCCGGGCCTTATGCCCGGCATTTTTTTGTTTGACGAGCGGGTTTTAACAAACTTCCCACAGCTTTCACCCAATTACTGCATTTAAAAATATTCCAACCTTTCCCCCACTCCAGTTTCTTCGTATCAACGCTTAATATTGAGCATTAAGGGATGACAGCTTGCAAGATCCAGTAATTACGCCCGACCTAATTGCCAAACATGGGCTGAGCACAGAAGAATATGCACAAATTCTAAAAATAATTGGCCGTGCTCCGTCTTTTACAGAGATGGGCATCTTCTCAGCCATGTGGAACGAACATTGTTCTTACAAATCATCAAAGAAATGGTTGCGCACTTTGCCCACTGAAGGACCACAAGTGATTTGCGGTCCTGGCGAAAATGCGGGTGTTGTGGATATCGGCGACGGACAAGCTGTAATTTTTAAAATGGAAAGCCACAACCATCCGAGTTATATTGAACCCTACCAAGGGGCCGCCACCGGTGTTGGTGGTATTTTACGCGATGTGTTCACCATGGGAGCGCGTCCAATTGCGGCGATGAACTCCCTATCCTTTGGCAGCCCTGACCACCCAAAAACTAAATCACTGGTTGCAGGTGTTGTGGCCGGGGTTGGCGGATACGGGAATTGCTTTGGCGTTCCAACAATCGGAGGTGAGGTTCGGTTTGATCCTTCTTATAATGGGAATTGCTTGGTTAATGCTTTTGCAGCTGGACTTGCTGATACTGATAAGATTTTTTATTCCGCAGCCTCGGGTGTTGGCATGCCTGTGGTATACCTTGGCGCGAAAACTGGTCGTGACGGTGTTGGCGGAGCAACCATGGCTAGTGCAGAATTTGATGACACCATTGAAGACAAGCGCCCTACCGTACAAGTTGGCGATCCGTTCACAGAAAAACGGCTAATGGAGGCGACCTTAGAGCTTATGCTTACTGGAGCGGTGGTTTCCATTCAAGACATGGGTGCCGCTGGTCTGACTTGTTCTGCAGTTGAGATGGGTGACAAGGGCAATTTGGGCGTTCGGTTGGATTTAGAAAGAGTTCCAACACGTGAACTAAACATGACTGCCTATGAGATGATGCTGTCAGAATCCCAAGAGCGAATGCTAATGGTGTTAAATCCCGAGCTGGAAGATGTTGCGAAAGCAGTATTTGACAAATGGGACTTAGATTTTGCCATCGTAGGCGAAACTATTGCCGAAGACCGCTTCTTGATTGTGATGAACGGTGAAATCAAAGCCGATCTGCCGTTGAAGGCGCTGTCCGGTACAGCCCCAGAATATAGCCGGCCATGGGTGAAAACTCCTGTGCCCGATCCTCTGGGCGATGTGCCACAGATTGATGCGGTTGATGGATTGAAAATGCTAATTTCATGCCCAAATTATGCTGCTAAACAGTGGGTTTATGAGCAATATGATAGCCAAGTCATGGCTGATAGCCTACGCACACCAGGCTTTGGCTCAGGTATTGTGCGCGTTCATGGTACGCCAAAAGCACTGGCCTTTACCTCAGACGTGACCCCACGTTATGTAGCCGCAAACCCTTTTGAGGGCGGCAAGCAAGCCGTAGCAGAAGCTTATCGCAATCTTATAGCCGTGGGTGCCCTACCCTTAGCCACTACAGACAACTTAAATTTTGGCAATCCTGAAAAGCCAGAGATTATGGGGCAATTTGTGGGCGC
>LAQD01000052.1:5336-11225 GCA_000981705.1 Rhodobacteraceae bacterium ASP10-04a | reverse complement strand
ACCGATGGCTCCGGTATTTTACCGACTCCAACAATTGGAGCAGTGGGTCTGATCGCCAATACTAAAGACGCAATTGTTGGTATGGCCCGTGAAGGTCATATTGCTATATTGATCGGCGAAACTCTTGGGCATTTAGGCCAATCCGCACTTTTAGCTGAAGTGTTCAACCGAGTAGAGGGCGACGCCCCACCTGTGGATTTAGTCGCGGAGAAAAAACACGGTGAATTCATCCGTGAGAATGCAGCATGGGTAACTGCCTGCACAGATATTTCTGACGGTGGATTGGCACTTGCCGCATTTGAGATGGCAGAAGAAGCCTGTGTCGGAGTGAGTTTAGACATTGAAGATACGGCCGAGTTGTTTGGCGAAGACCAGGCCCGCTATTTGGTAGCCTGTAACTTCGATCAAGCAGAGGCGCTTATGGCCGCTGCCGGAAATTCTGGGGTCCCTGTGGCGTGTGTTGGATCATTTGGCGGTACCCAGGTACGTTTTGGCAGCTCTCAAGCTGAGCTCGCAGAATTAAGCAAAATTTTTCGTAGCAGCTTTGCTGCAGCGGTCACTTGAAATCATACGCCGTGCAGTCTACTTTTTGTTTATAAGTAATTAGGATTAAAACAATGGCCATAGCAGCAAATGATATCAAAAGCCTTATCCAGGAAAGCTTCCCGGATGCGGTGATAACGATCACGGATCTCGCGGGAGATGGCAACCACTACGCCGCCGAGGTCACCGATGCCAGCTTTGTTGGTAAAAATATGGTGCAACAGCACCGTGCCGTTTATGGCGCTCTCAAAGGTAAAATGGATGGTGCACATGGCGAGTTGCACGCCTTGGCTCTGACCACAAAAATACCAGCCTGACATATACAACTGGGGGCCAATTTCCAACCTTTCAATTGTAATTCTGGCTATATTGTTGATCCGCGTTATACGATTAGTTAGGGAAAAAAGATCAAAGTCACGGAAGTCTGCCCGACGACAGAAACCACGAAGTTCAAGTAGATTACTTTTCTGGCGGTACTGGAGGTGGACATTCACGCAGTTTTAGGGTTCCAAAGGACCCACAGAAATACGCACAGCAATTTGTGCCCAAAGACAAAAGGTCAAAAGATGAGCTCTGAAGATCAAATTCGCGAAACAGTGACATCCAACGATGTTGTACTGTTTATGAAAGGTACTGCCACGATGCCGCAATGCGGCTTTTCAAGCCAAATTGCCGGAATCCTGAACTACATGGGTGTTCAATATAAAGATGTGAACGTCTTGGCAGATGATGCTGTGCGTCAAGGCATCAAGGAGTATTCGGATTGGCCAACCATTCCACAGCTTTATGTCAAAGGTGAGTTCATCGGCGGCTGTGACATAATCCGGGACATGACATTATCAGGCGAGTTTGACGGTATGTTGTCTGAAAATGGTGTGCATTACGACAAAGACGCCGCCGAAGAAATTCGGAAAGCCAATTCGGCAGAGTGAGTCGATGGTTAGGTCCGTTACACGACGGGCTTGGCTACTTTTTCTTCCAAACTATCCGCTGCAGCCTCGGCACGCGCTGATAGCTCTGCGAGACTTTCAAAAAGCGCGGATGGTATAGTTGGAACTTTGACTTCCTTCGTTACAGTTTTGATTTCAGGGGGAATGTCTTTTAGGGTTTGTTTTACTCTCTCAACTTCAGCCTCAGCTACCTTCACCCTATTTTCTAATGTGATAGTGCGATCTGCCAGCATCAGGCCCGACATCAATAGCATTTGAGGCTCCGGCATCCGACCAGCATGAGCCACCAAGACTTGGGCTTCTGCATTCAATATGGCTCGTGCAGCCTCCAACTGACCCTCTTCGCCGTCAGGGCAGGAAACTGTAAAAGGTCGATCACCTATTTTAATAGTTACTTCAGGCATCCTGTGGCTCCTCAGCGGCATTTGTTAAAGCTGTGATCAATAACTGTATCTGGGCAGCATCAGCCGCACGCTCGACGGTTAAACTATTAATTTCTGCTTGCAGGCCAGAATTAATCAGCCCTGCATCGCCAACCCCCTTAGCGTTGGCATCCCGCAGATTTTGGTTAGCCACACGCAATTGTGCGTTGGATTGGACCACTTGCGACAATTTAGTTTCAAGCGCTGAAACCTCCTCCACGAGATAATGATTATATGGGTCTGCGCCGGATGATCCCTGAACCTGAGGAGTGCGGTCGGCTTCTAAAGCTTGGGTAAGGTCGGCGATCTGCCTTGCTTGCTCGTGGAACTTTTCACGAGCATCAGTCAACTCAGTTTGAATTTCATAAAAATCTGCTGATGGAACCATATTCTCAAAGGCTTCATTAGCCTCAGTCTTCGGGTCTAATACTGGCGCCTCAACGTTCAAGATTCTTGTTGTTGATAGCGTTTCGGCCACGTTTGAAATTCGTGACAGCGCCGCCGCAAGCCTCTGTTCTAATATTAAAGTATCATTCATAACTTTTCCTTCAAACCCTCCCAACCGCAACAAGAGCATAGCTCGAATCGGGCACCGTTGCTGATAACGTATGTGAAAACTTACCTGACGTCCAAGACCACGATAGTGAAACAATTTATTAGAAATGGACTAGTTTACTTGATCTTCCCACTTCAATTGATAGGAAGCATCAACTTTAGTCCAAATAGAAGGTTATCACCGTGGATCTCAAAGCTCTCGCCACCAAGAACCCTGAACACTGGAAAACGGCCGCCGCCATTCGGGCGCTGACCCTCGACGCTGTTGCGGCTGCCAATTCCGGACACTCTGGCATGGCCATGGGAATGGCCGATGTGGCTACAGTCCTGTTCGGAAAGCATCTTAAATTTGATGCCTCTGCACCAAATTGGCCAGATCGGGATCGGTTCATTCTGTCTGCTGGTCATGGCTCCATGTTGCTCTACTCTCTCTTGCACCTAACGGGATATGTAGACATGCCGCTCGACGAGATTAAAAACTTTCGCCAATGGGGTGCCAAAACTGCGGGCCATCCAGAGTACGGTCACGCGACAGGTATTGAAACGACTACGGGACCACTCGGCCAAGGGCTTGCAAATGCAGTGGGCTTTGCCATAGCCGAAGAGATTTTGCGGGCTACCTATGGCAAGAAAATTCAGAACCATAATACCTATGTCATAGCCGGTGATGGCTGTTTGATGGAAGGGATCAGCCAAGAAGCTATTGGTCTTGCCGGTCGTCATGAGCTAGGCCATTTGGTAGTGCTTTGGGATGATAATAACATTACCATCGACGGCACGGTTGAATTATCAGATCGTACGGACCAAATCCAACGTTTCAAGGCGTCAGGCTGGCATGTGCAAGCCATTGATGGCCATGATCCTGAGGCCATTGATGCTGCGCTTACAGCGGCACGCAAAACCACCAGGCCTTCCATGATTGCATGCAAAACCCACATTGCCTTGGGCCATGCTGCACAAGGTACTTCAAAAGGCCATGGAGCTTTGACAGATGCAGGACAATTATCCGATGCTAAAGCTGCTTACGGTTGGAACTACGGTACTTTTGAAGTTCCAAAAGATGTCAAAGCAGCGTGGGAAGCCATCGGTGCACGAGGTGCATCTGAACGTGATGAATGGGAAACACGATTTGCCGATCTGTCTAGCACCCGACAAATCCAGTTCAACCGCGTATTTTCTGGTGAACCTCCCAAAAAACTTGGTGCTGTAATACGCACCATGAAGAAAGAGGCTGCCGAAAAGTTGCCGAAAATAGCTACTCGCTCCGCCTCCGAGAACACTTTGAAATTGGTCAACCCTGTAATGACCGAAACAGTGGGAGGCTCTGCTGATTTGACAGGCTCCAATAATACCAAAACTGACGATATGGGTGTTTTTGATCCTAATAACCGTGGAGGCCGTTATATCTATTTTGGCATCCGCGAACATGGTATGGCGGCGGCGCTGAACGGTATGGCGCTACATGGCGGCATTCGTCCTTATGGGGGAACATTCATGTGTTTCACCGACTATGCCCGCGGAGCTATGCGCCTTTCGGCCTTGATGGGAGTTCCAACAGTATATGTGATGACCCATGATTCCATTGGTTTAGGCGAGGATGGTCCAACGCATCAACCGGTCGAGCATCTTGCTATTTCGCGCGCTACTCCAAACACATTGGTGTTCCGTCCCGCCGATGTCACCGAAACAGCAGAAGCTTGGGAGGTGGCATTGAGCCAGCCCAGTACCCCTACTGTGATGGCTTTGTCACGCCAAGGCGTGCCTGCGGTACGGACAGAATATAAATCTGTAAATCTGAGCGCACGCGGCGCTTATATTTTGGCTGAATCAAAAGGCAAACGCCAAGTAATTTTAATGGCTACAGGCACAGAAGTCTCCTTGGCTGTGCAGGCACGTAAGGTTTTGCAGGCCGAAGGAATTGGGACGCGGGTTGTGTCCATGCCATGTATGGAATTGTTTGCTCAACAAGACGATGCTTATCGCAAGCGCATTTTGCCTGGTGGTGCTGTGCGTGTGGCTGTGGAAGCGGCTGTGCGCATGGGCTGGGACCAATGGCTTTTGGGCGAGCGTGGCCGTGAGGCCAAGGCTGGCTTTATCGGCATGAGTGGCTTTGGCGCCTCTGCACCTGCAGAGCGCTTGTATCAAGAATTTGGAATCACCACTGAAGCAATCGTAGCTAAAGTAAAATCCTTACTCTAAATGTAATTGGGCTGCGGCAATGTCGCAGCCTCTATTACCGCATCTCACGTTTGAGCGTATTTGTTACCGCAAGCAGTTATCGCTAACATAAATGTTTTCGCTAACAAGCTGAAAATAAAACAGTTTTAAACTTTCTTTACCTGCCAGCCCTTGTTATTCCAATGTCAAATCAGTTCAAGGATGATGATCGTGGCTGTAAAAGTTGGTATAAATGGTTTCGGCCGTATTGGGCGCTGTATTTTAGCACATATTGTTGAAAGTGGCCGAACAGATGTGAAGGTTGTTAAAATCAATGCAACCGGACCACTGGAGACCAGCGCTCATTTGATGCGTTATGACAGCGTTCACGGCCGCTTGGCCAGTGAGGTCATTGTCGGTGACGGAATTTTAGATCTTGGGCTTGGCCCAATTGAAATGTTTTCCACCTATAACCCAGCCGAACTGGACTGGTCCGATATTGATGTAGTTCTAGAATGCACGGGAAATTTCAACGATGGTGAGACTGCAAAAATTCACCTCGCCCAAGGCGCTAAAAAGGTCCTAATCTCAGCGCCTGCCATCAATGTCGACCGCACAATTGTTTTGGGGGCAAATGATCATATGCTTTCAGCCAGCGACACAATGATCTCCAACGGGTCTTGCACCACCAACTGCCTCGCTCCACTCGCCAAAGCACTGAATGATGCAATCGGGATCGAACGTGGGATTATGACCACAATCCACAGTTATACTGGCGATCAACCCACATTAGACCGCCGTCACAACGACCTTTACCGCGCACGAGCCGCCGCTTTGGCTCTCATACCCACATCCACAGGAGCAGCCAAGGCTTTGGGTGAAGTTCTACCGGAAATGGCCGGAAAACTGGATGGAACAGCCATTCGTGTGCCCACTCCAAATGTATCTTGTGTGGATCTAACGTTCGAAGCCTCCCGGCCCGTATCGGTTAAAGAGGTAAATGCTGCCATCAAAGCCGCAGCCTCTGGGTCCATGGCAGGCATCCTTGCGTATGACCCGGCCCCAAAGGTGTCCATCGACTTCAACCATACAACACAGTCTTCAATTTTTGCGCCAGAGCAGACCAAAGTAGTTGGCGGCACCACTGTGCGAGTACTCTCATGGTACGATAATGAATGGGGCTTTTCTGTGCGGATGGCCGATTTGGCAGCTAAAATGGGTCAGCTCTCGTAAGCTAAAGATGCTATGGGCCATTTCCCATT
>LAQD01000052.1:724-5200 GCA_000981705.1 Rhodobacteraceae bacterium ASP10-04a | reverse complement strand
TAGCGCTATCAAATATGAGTTAGGGGTAAACATGATGGTAAAAGTTGCAATCAATGGGTTTGGCCGGATCGGGCGCAATATACTTAGGGCCATAATAGAGTCTGCTCGTACAGATATCGAAGTGATCGCTATCAATGATTTAGGCTCTGTTGAAAATAATGCCCATTTACTTAAATACGATTCCGTTCATGGTAGGTTTCCAGCGGTTGTAACTTTTGGCGACGATTATATCGATGTAGGAAAAGGACCAATACGCGTCACGGCCATGCATAGCCCAGCTGATCTACAGTGGTCGGATGTTGATGTAGTATTGGAATGCACAGGCATTTTTACATCAAAAGCAGACTGTCAGGCATATCTTGACAATGGCTCATCGCGAGTTTTGATCTCCGCCCCAGGAAAGGATGCTGATAAAACCATTGTCTATGGCGTAAACCACAACACGTTAACCAGTAACGATTTGATCGTTTCAAACGCCTCATGTACCACCAACTGCTTAGCACCGATCGCAAAGGTTCTGCATGAAAATGTCGGCATAAAACGTGGTTTAATGACGACAATCCATAGCTATACTGGTGATCAACCTACTCTAGACCGCACCCACAGCGATCTCTACCGTGGTCGCGCAGCTGCTTTGTCAATGATCCCCACCACTACCGGAGCCGCCAAAGCTGTAGGTTTGGTACTTCCCGAGCTGAACGGAAAACTGGACGGTGTAGCAATGCGAGTGCCAACACCAAATGTGTCCGCCGTGGATCTAACTTTTGAAGCAGGCCGTCATACAGATATTGCAGAGATCACCGCGATGATGCAGGCCGCAGCAGTGGGGCCACTAAAGGGCGTGTTAGACGTAATTGACGAGCCATTGGTGTCCTCTGATTTCAACCACGATCCACACTCATCAGTGTTTCACGCCGATCAGACCTTAATAATGGGGGGCGATATGGTGCGAGTATTGTCTTGGTACGACAATGAGTGGGCGTTCTCAAACCGCATGGCAGATACTGCAGTTGCCATGGGTGAATTAATCTAAGTGTTTTACCTTTAACGAGCCTCGGCGTGAAGGCGATCCTTCAAAGCCGCCTCCACCTCGGGAGTGACAAATTTAGATACATCTCCGCTCAAGCGACAAATCTCCTTGACCAGCTTGGAAGCAATTGCTTGATGTTGAGCTTCGGCCATAAGAAACACAGTTTCGATACTCGCATCGAGCTGACGGTTCATACCAACCATCTGATACTCATATTCAAAATCTGCCACAGCTCGCAAGCCGCGCAAAATAATATTAGCACCTACATCTCGCGCGCAATCAATCAATAGGTTTTCAAAGGGATGCACAACAATCTCAGTGCCAGTCTCTGCGTTTAACCGACACGCTTGAACTTTGATCATACCTACGCGCTCATCAAGATCAAACAATGGTCCTTTATCGCGATTAATAGCCACGCCGATCACCAAACGATCCACAAGGGCGCAGCCACGTCTAATGATATCAATATGACCGAGAGTGATAGGATCAAATGTTCCGGGGTAAAGGCCTATACGCATCTAGTGTTCTCCGATTTTGTGACGCTAACAAGCCACATTTCACCAAAATTGCAAGTGAGTGGTAACGCTAACCCTCAAATAAGCTAGTTCTGTCACCTAAGCCAAAGCCTCAAGTCGTAATATTTCAGCGCGAACACCTGATAAAAGCACCTCCGCAAATAGGTTAAGTCTGCGATTTCGCCGGTCATCTGCGGAACGAATAAGAAAGAAACTACGCTTCAACGTCAGCTGCTCCATCAAAATACGCCGCAACTCAGGCGCAAAGGGCAATGCAAAATCATGCACGATACCCACCCCTGCCCCTTGACGCAGCAAGTTCATCTGAACCGAGATTGAATTTGACGCCAGTTGCACCCGCTGTAATCCCAATGGCTCCAGATAATCCAACTCTTTATCAAAAATCATGTCTTGCACATAGCCCACCATAGGCAATCCCCGCAAATCATTGAGGGACTTTGGTTCTTTGAATTTATCCCAAAGCACTACGGAGGAAGCCAAATGCAACCGGTAGTCAGAAATTTTTTGAACAATAAGCCGCCCAGCTGTAGGTTGGCTGACGCCGATCGCCATATCTGCCTCCCGCCGTGTTAGGTTAAACACCCTCGGCAAGGCAACTATTTGAATATCTAGATCTGGATAATCCTTGGTAATTTTTTTACAGACCTGCGGCAATAAAAAGTTGGCACAGCCATCAGGAGCACCTATCCGAATTTGGCCGCTCAGGCCCTCACCACCGCCACGCAATGCCCCAAGACCTGCGTTCAAAGACAATTGGGCCGCATCCACATGGGCCACCAAACCGTGCCCAGCTTCAGTCAGCTCATAGCCCTTAGGAGATTTTAGAAACAACGGCGTAGCATGCGCCATCTCTAACCGCAAAATGCGACGGCTGACCGTGGCAGGGTCGATTTTAAGAACCTGTGCCGCAATTGTGAGGCTACCAGCTTGCGCCACAGCTAAAAAAATACGCAGATCATCCCAATTATCCATAACGTCCCTACATTTTTGCAATTTGGTTTTGGATTATTTCCTCTTTTATTTACATAAGTGCAAGATTAAAAAGCGCTGAACCCAAGGAGATAATCGATGCAAGAATTGACACATTATATCAACGGCGCTCATGTAAAAGGTACATCGGGCCGTTTTGCCAATATTTACAATCCAGCCACTGGAGAAGTGCAGGCTACTGTGCCTATGGCAAACGCCGCCGAAATGGATCAAGCGGTTGCTATAGCCTCAAAAGCACAGCCGGCGTGGGCATCTGTAAACCCACAGCGCCGTGCACGCGTACTGATGAAGTTTGTAGATTTGTTGAATCGCGATATGGAAAAATTAGCGGAGGCTTTAAGCCGCGAGCATGGCAAAACCATTCCAGACGCTAAAGGCGACGTCATTCGTGGCTTGGAAGTTGTAGAATATTGTATTGGTGCACCACAATTGCTGAAAGGTGAATATACCGATAGCGCTGGACCGGGTATAGACATGTATTCCATGCGTCAAGCATTGGGCGTGACCGCGGGTATTACGCCCTTCAATTTCCCTGCTATGATCCCAATGTGGATGTTTGCTCCTGCGATTGCTTGCGGAAATGCATTTATTCTCAAACCATCTGAGCGTGACCCATCTGTGCCCTTGATGCTGGCAGAACTGTTTGAAGAAGCCGGGTTGCCAAAGGGTATTTTGCAAGTTGTGAACGGCGACAAAGAAGCTGTGGATGCCATCTTACACCATGATATCATCCAATCCATTGGCTTTGTAGGATCAACACCTATTGCAGAATACATATATGCAACCGGTTGTGCTGAAGGAAAACGGGTTCAGTGTTTTGGAGGTGCTAAAAATCACATGATTATCATGCCAGATGCAGATATGGACCAAGCGGCTGATGCGCTTTTGGGGGCTGGCTACGGTGCGGCTGGTGAACGCTGTATGGCGATCTCGGTAGCAGTGCCAGTTGGCGACGAAACTGCAGATCGCTTACTAGCCAAACTAATCCCACGCGTAGAAGCGCTAAAGGTTGGACCGTACACTGCTGGAAATGATGTGGATTATGGTCCAGTTGTATCGGCTGCCGCTAAGGCAAATATTGAGCGTTTGGTACAAACTGGCATCGATCAAGGCGCTGATTTGGTCGTGGATGGTCGTAATTTTAATCTGCAAGGCTATGAAGATGGTTTCTTCGTAGGCGCACATTTGTTCGATAATGTTACTAAAGACATGGATATTTACAAATATGAAATCTTTGGCCCTGTGCTCTCAACCGTACGTGCAAAAACTTATGAAGAAGCTCTCGGCCTTGCCATGGATCATGAATATGGCAACGGCACAGCAATCTTTACCCGTGATGGCGACACTGCTCGTGACTTTGCAAACCGCGTAAATGTGGGCATGATTGGTATCAACGTACCAATTCCTGTGCCTTTGGCCTATCACACGTTTGGCGGTTGGAAAAAATCAGTATTTGGCGATCTTAACCAACATGGACCAGATGCATTTAAATTCTACACACGTACCAAGACCGTGACAGCCCGTTGGCCGTCAGGAATGAAAGACGGCGGCGAGTTTAGCATTCCAATTATGGAATAATAAACTAAAGTTCATATAAATGATCGGGACCCGTTGGGGTCCCGATACCTGAACGATGCAGCCGAAAAAAAGGAGCTAGATTCCTGCCTCGGGATTTGGTTCACTTGCAATACGAGCAACCACAGGACCCCGAACATGGATTTTACACTCTCAGAAGAACAGACTGCCATCTTTGATATGGCCCGTGATTTTGGTACAAAAAATATAGCACCCTTTGCACGCGACTGGGAATCTGCTGGCGAAATTCCAAAAACTCTGTGGCCACAACTGGCTGAGTTAGGCTTTGGTGGACTTTATGTGCGCGAGATAAGCGGCGGATCAGGTCTGACCCGGCTGGATGCA
>LAQD01000052.1:0-634 GCA_000981705.1 Rhodobacteraceae bacterium ASP10-04a | reverse complement strand
AAAATACCTACCTAAAGCTATGAACATGGAGACGTTTTTCTCATATTGTTTAACCGAACCGGCATCAGGCTCCGATGCCGCAGCACTGAAAACTAAAGCTGTTAAATCTAACACTGATTATAGCCTCACAGGTACTAAAGCATTTATCTCTGGTGGTGGCTATTCTGATTCTTACATCATAATGTCACGTACCGGCGACGAAAGTCCCAAGGGTATCACAGCTTTAATAGTTGATGATGGTGCTGAAGGGCTGTCTTTTGGCGGTTTGGAAGATAAAATGGGCTGGCGCTCGCAGCCCACGCGCCAGGTACAACTAGATGATTGCAAAACACCCATCGAAAACCTTCTGGGCGAAGAGGGTCACGGATTTTCATATGCGATGGCGGGGCTTGATGGTGGGCGGCTCAATATCGCAGCCTGCTCGCTTGGCGCTGCCCAACAGGCATTTGACCAAACCCGCGCCTACATGGCTGAGCGCAAAGCATTTGGAAAACCTATTGATCAATTTCAGGCCCTTCAGTTTCGTCTAGCCGATATAGAGATAGAGCTGCAATCTGGCCGAACATTCCTACGCCAAGCGGCATGGAAGCTGGATAACGGCGCCCCAGACGCTACCCATTTTTGTGCTATGGCC
>LAQD01000051.1:19097-42993 GCA_000981705.1 Rhodobacteraceae bacterium ASP10-04a | reverse complement strand
TCGACCACATCTATCGTATCAGGAGCCTTGACAGAGCGGATAAAACTTTGGCCCTTCTTAGTCTACGTGATTATTCTGGTGGTGGTGATCTATCCAATCCAGGCCAGCTGGAAATGGGGCGGTGGTTTCCTGAACGACATGGGCTTCCAAGACTTCACAGGTTCCACATTTGTACACTCCGTTAGTGGTTGGGCGGCTTTGACCGGCGCAATCTTCTTTAGCCTACATTTGGGTGAATACAAAGGTGGCAAAGTAAACCTAATGCCAGGTTCAAACCTCGCTTTGGCTACTTTAGGGATCTTCATCCGCTGGCTCAGTTGGTTTGGTTTCAACAGCTGCTCACAGCTTTATATGGGCACTTCAGGCTGCGTGGCTGACATCAGCCGTATATTCTCCAACACCAACACAGTCGCAGCTGCCGGTGCGGTCGCAGCTTTGACCCTCACACGATTACTTTATAAAAAGCCAGATCTAACTATGATCTTGAATGGTAATTTGGTCGGTCTTGTGGCGATCACAGCTGAACCCCTCACCCCATCATTGATCCAATCCACTATGATTGGTGCCGTTAGCGGTATAATTGTGGTCTTCGCAATGCCTATGCTGGATCGTATGAAAATCGACTACGTGGTCGATGCTATTTCGGTTCACCTCTTTGCAGGTATCTGGGGCACATTGGCAGTTTACTTTACCAACAGTGCAGCCACATTCTCGGTCCAATTGACTTCAACCTTGATCGTTGGCGCCTTTGTCACTGTCACCACCGCCTTTGTCTGGTTGGTGCTCAAAGCAACAGCAGGGCTTCGGGTCAGCGAAGAGGTCGAAATCATGAGTCTAGGTCGCAACGGGTTAGGCGTGGAAGCCTACCCTGAGTTTTCAGGCAGCTAAATTTCCTCAGATACTTAGCCCCCCGAACGTCATGTTTAGGGGGCGTTCTTATATTTAATACTAGTAACTTTGGGTGTAAATCAGGCTTAGCTTTTGTGCTCCAACTCCGCTAAAAGATCCAATAAAAGCTCAAAGCGATCTGCCCCAAGCTTACGCTGAAAATCTCCTGCAATTTTCGTCGCAAGCACTAGGTTATCATCAATAATTTGCTGTCCAGCGGGCGCGATCACTACAGTTTGACGGCGCCTGTCTTCCAGATCCGTACCCCGTATGATCAGCTCATCTTCCCCAAGTTTGCGAATAATCCGTGACAGGCTGGGCATCAATAGGCTGGCCTTTCCAGAAATCTCAGTCAAATCTTGCGGGCCGAACTCTGATAAAATGCGCAGCACCCGCCACTGCTGTTCCGTGATACCTGACGCTTTGAGCATCTCACGTATTGGTGCCATCACCTTTTCACGCGACCTCATCAAGGCAATCGGCAAAGATCGGTTAGTAGAGGGAAGTTGAGAATTTGATGTCGTCATGAGATCCGCCACTGATTGCTTCACATGTTAATTAAAAATATTAACCGCACAATACAATATTGAAAAACTGTATTTAGTTAACATCTCATAAATATGAAAATATTGCCGCTCGTCCAATTCCAATTCGGGAACGAAAGTGAAACGAGTGATGTTTACTCTTAATCAAAACATCGAAAAGCTCAACCTACATTTAGCGCGGTTCAAAAATAGGGGCATACAGCACCGCATTGAGGGTGAAAATACGGCAGGAGGAGGATCCTTCAGAACGATCCCCCCAGAGGACAAATCCACCATTTGCGAGGTGGCACGCGGAAGATATTGCCCTCTGCAAATGCTGGAACACTGGCCACGCTTGGCGTTTCATGTCTAAAGCCGTGGTGCGGGGCCGGAGAATTTTAGATATTTAGACAATCAGGTTGGCGCCACACGCGCATGCATCATATTGCGTTTCTGGCGCCCACAACCCTCAATATCATCGACCTGGTAGATTTGATGGTGACATGCGGCTATGTGTTTAATATCGAGCGCGGTTGGGGAAGCCACGGCATGTTCAACGCGTTCTACCTCTAAATATTGCACCCAGTTTATGAACCTATCAAATGGACCTCACCGATCCACAGCGCCAAACCCTTTGGGCTGCCATGTCTCCCAAAAGGGTTTGAGCATGGGAAAAAAATTTATGGGCCAAATCGTGCGAGAGTAGTTTGAAAGCGACGCCAATCATTGCCCGCTAAATTAGGACACCTCACCTTAGTGTCGCGCAAACAGCAGGCCCGCCCCGGCCTGTTGATCCGGCACACCAGCTAGGCGCAATAGATGCCATGCTAATGCGTGGTTGCTGGCGATCACAGGCTTGCTAAGCTTTGCCTCTGCTTCAGCAATAACCCGAGCTGAGCGCAGGCTTGTGCAGGAGATGAACACCCCATCACAGCGTGGATCTTGGCCAACTGCAATGGAAGCGCTCAAAATTGACGCCTCAGTGATTTTGCCCACCTCCAAGTCATTGTCCTCATAAAAGGATCCAACCACCGGCACATCAATTCCTGCAGCTGATAAGTTCTCCTGCATGGCACCGGTGACATCGGGTGTATAAGGCGTGACCAAACCAACCCGAAAAACGCCCAGCGCCTTCAAAGCCGCCTTTGCAGCCGTCAAAGGGTTGGTGCAAGGCACGCCAGGGTGAATGCCCGCTAAAATTTTCGCAACCCGCTCTTCACCGATGATTGTAGCACCGCTTGTGCAGGCATAACCAATGGCCGCAATACCCAAAGACGGCGCGATCAACTCAGCAGCGCGAGGCACCTCTTGGGCCATACGAACCAAAGTTTCAGGGGTTACCACTGCGTCATTTGCTAATCTTGAATGATACAGCGCCACGCCATCAATGGCCATCAGCGTCGCAAGATCAGTTTCCAAAGTTTGATCCGTCTGCAAGACCAATAGGCCAATACGCGCACGATATCCTACCCCAGCATCAGTCTCAAAGGCAAATTTTTCAACAGTCTGTGAACGTTCTGGACCAGGTGTCATATCTTACACTTAACCTCACTTAGGCGTTACGTTCCAATTTTCTCAATTTGCTCAATCAATTCACACCCAGCGGTTAGACTCCTTGCGGTGGCGTGAAGCATATTGGGCAAGATCATCCATTCCAAGGCCCAGGCCGCACCAGAGCGTTCTTGCTCGTGAACCATAGCCTGATGCAGGCCACTCACTTGGGTGGCATTGTAACGCGCCAAAGTAACTAGCAACTCTGCCAAAATAGGGTTTTGTTTATGCGGCATTGCCGAAGAAGATCCACCACCCACCAATGAAATCTCATCGATCCCCTGCTGTGCCATGAGCGAAATATCCACACCCATTTTACCCATGCTACCAGAGACCAAGGACAGCCAGCTTGCCAATTCTCCAAACCCATCTCGCATTGTATGCCAACTTCTAGCCGGAGCCACCAAACCCAAACGGGCTGCCAGTGCATTCCCTAAGCTCAAGCCAACCGGCCCACCGCACTGCATCCGCAAGAGCCGCGGCGACATCTCATGCAGTCGTGTGAGATGGTCCACCAAAGGCAGGCTCCAGCTCGATAGACGGTCCGATACGGTGATCGGCAAAGCCGCTTGCATACGAGTCCGTCCCATCAAAAGGGTTGAACCATGGTCTTTGTCCAGTTGAGCCATGGCAGATTGTAGCGTGCCCAAGCGTGTTGCAAAAATCTTTAAAATATCCACCAAAGAAAGCACAAAAGCCGTATCAATTACGTCTTGGCTAGTCAGGCCGTGGTGAATATCCGCATGCAGCTCTTGCGGAATCTGGCCCTTTAAACGCCGCACTAATTCCGGTACTGGCAGGCCATCCACAGCGCTACCAGCCCTCAAGTCTTGCGGAGCGACTGCAGCCGATTCCACAGCCAAGGCGGCCGCCTCATTGCCCAAATCCCGACTATGAGCAGCTTCAATTCGAACCATATGTGCCAATTGAGTCTCGGCCGACAGATGAGCTGAGATTTCTAGATCCCCGAACAGGGTGCCAAGCCATGGATGCTCAAAAACTGAGGTCATGCGGCCCGCAGCCCAAGTATTTTGCGAGCCTGAGCTGGACTCGCCACGGGGCGTTCATATTTTTCACACAGGGCCGCGGCTCTAGCAATCAAGGCAGCATTTGACGGTGCTAAATTATTACGATCCAAACGTACGTTATCTTCCAATCCAGCACGAGTATGTCCGCCCGCAGCAATGGCCCATTCGTTAACAACAATCTGATTGGGCCCAATCCCAGCTGCACACCATTCGGCGTGAGGTACCCGCACCTGCATTTGCGCAACATAAAAGTCAAAGACCGTACGATCTGCGGGCATAGCGTTTTTTACTCCCATCACAAATTGCACATAGAGCCTACCAAACAACTGACCATGCTCATGCATTCTAATGGCTTGCAAAATATGAGATAGATCAAACGCTTCAACTTCAGGCACTACTTCATAGGTTTGCATTTCACTGGCAAGCCACGTCACTAAATTTGGTGGGTTTTCATAAACACGAGTGGGAAAGTTGTTTGACCCTACAGATAGCGAAGCCATGTCCGGACGCAGGGACAACATTCCACCACGTTCTTGGCCAGCGCCAGAGCGACCACCAGTTGAAAATTGAATTATCACCTCGGGGCAGTGGCGGCGTAATTCTTCCTGCAGACGGGCGAATTTTTCTGGATCACTACTGGTAGTCTCATCATCGTTACGCACATGGGCGTGTATGATTGATGCACCAGCCTCCACCGCTGCATGGCTACTCTCCACTTGCTCCATGATGCTGATCGGTACAGCCGGATTTGCAGCCTTGGTAGGCACTGAACCAGTGATTGCACAACATAAAATGCAAGGTTTTTTGTGGAGGTCAGACATTGAGAAATACCGTTTCATAGTCACCCTGAAGGTGGATATCGAAAGTATAGTGGTCACCGTCGCGCGTGGCAATCAAACTAGACTTACGAACAGGATCATCGATTGCGGCAAGTACCGGGTCTTGCCAATTGTCTTGGCCATCAAAGTAGATCCGCGTGTGCAGCCCTAGATTAATCCCGCGTGCGACAATCCAAACCTTGATATGCGGTGCTTCGCACCCCAACCCTGCGGGCAAGATAGTTCTCAACTTATAACGAGCCTCCTCAGCGTCCACGGCTCTGCGCCCCCAACCTTCAGAACCACCATGCGGCGCATATCGCCCACTTGCATCTGTCTGCCAGAACTCGAGCATAGCATCTGTGACCGGCATACCATCACCATCAAATATCTGACCGGTGACTGTCATCCAAGTTCCGACTGCATCAGAACTAAACATCTCAGCGCCCAACTCATGACCCCCATACATGTTCTCCAATCCCGCAAAATTGGGCGTGCAGCCAATATGCACATAAGGACCTGCAGTTTGTGAAGCACTCTGAGATCGAGCCATCAATTACCCTCCAACTTGTTTTCAAACAACGTTGACTCTTTGCCTCGTAAGATAACATCAAAGCGGAAGGCGCGGAAATTCATTGGCTCCGTATTAGCCATATCCAAACGCGCAGTGAGACCTTCGATAGCCTTTGGATCTGCGGTGGACTGGACAATCGGACAGAGCGGTATATGGGGGTCGCCCTCGAAATACATTTGCGTAATCAAACGCTGCGCCCAGCCTGTGCCAAAGCAGCTAAAGTGAATATGCGCAGGTCGCCAATCATTACCGCCATTCGGCCAAGGATATGGTCCAGGCCGCACAGTACGTAAAGAATAATAGCCATTACTATCTGTAATAGTACGCCCACATCCACCAAAATTTGGATCTAACGGTGCCAAATAACTGTCTTTTTGGTGGCGATATCGTCCCCCAGCGTTCGCCTGCCAAAACTCCAGCAGAGCGTTGGAGACCGGCCGTGCATTTTCATCCAGCAGATAGCCATGCACCATAAGTTGTTCACCAATAGCGGCCTGCCCGGGGGCAGCATAATTGATGATCAGATCATTATCGTTAGGTCCAATTAGACCATGCCCAAAGGTTGGGCCTGTCAGTTCACCCGGACCAGCTGGCAGGCTCAACAGTTTTTGGTTTGGCGAACGCAAGCGTGAGCTGCGATAATCAGGAGTTAAGGCCTGTGGATGTAGGCTCATATCCTGAGGTTGAAAGGGTATGTTTTGTATCACTGTATATCGTCCATATCCGCAAAGGTTTGCTTAGCCACCTTGATTGCATGGTTGGCAGTTGGCACACCTGTATAGATCGCAACATGTAGAATAAGCTCTTGAATGTCTTCACGGCTGGCGCCAGTGTTGGCGGTAGCGCGAATATGCATGGCAACTTCTTCCCAATGCCCCTGTGCGCAGAGCAAAGCTAAAGTCACAATAGAGCGTTGCCTGTGGTCCCAGGTGTCACGAGACCAGACATGCCCCCAAGCCGCTTCAGTGATCAGCTCTTGAAACGCGGCATCGAATTCCGTTTTTGCAGCCTCTGCACGCTCAACATGGGCAGCCCCGAGCACCTTGCGCCGCAAAGCCATACCTTGTTCATGTCGGGTTGAGTGTTTCATAGAGCATTTTCCTTTTAGCACATAGATTGAGGTTATGCCAGCAATCTGATTGCGAGTTCTCATTTGTTTGGCAGCACCAGCCTACATCTTAGGCATGCCTTTTTGCCGCATCAAGCGCTTTTGCGCAACGATACGGAATGGAGTATCGGGCCCCCAATATCCCCATATCTGTCCGTTCGCTGTACGATCTCACAGAACATACGGCCTACCAGAAAAGGCTTTGACTGAAAAGTTCAACTAACCGATAGTTTTAACTCGAAAGCTAGGGGTCAACGCTACAGGAATGTCATATTAGTCTACCCTTTGCCTTCTCGGCCTCTTCTCGGTAACAAAACAGCTCTGGCTACCAGGCGCCTAAACAACACATTTTGACCTTTCGCCCATAGAGTTTAATCAACCCTACGACATAGTCTCATGTGAACTGAAACTTACCTAAATAAATAAATACAGAAGACCGAGCAAAAAATTAAAATCTCTGTAACTGTAAAAACTTGTAAAAACTCCATCAGCCTTTATCCTTTGCAGATATGTCACATCACATTGGAGCCAAATTGTATGATCCGTTAAGGGAGATTTTTAGATCCAACCTAGCCTCGGCTCAGCCCCCACTTTAGCCTATGTAGAAACCCTAACTATGGTGCATGGAGTTGGTTTGTGGTTCTGGTGCAGATTTGATGATCCTTTGTGCAGATTACGTGCAGGATCTGTCTAAAGCTTTGTAATAGACAGCCAACCGTGCCAATTATTGGGTACACTAGTTAGGTAGACCAGCATATGACAACGATCATAATAGTAGATGATGAGGCCGAGATCTTGACGCCACTTGAGCAAATGCTCAATGATGAGGGGTATGTAGTTAAATCTTTTTCATCGAGCTTATCTGCACAGGCACACCTTAAGGATCATAGCGCTGATCTAGCTATATTTGATATTAAAATGCCAGAACTAGATGGGTTTTCTCTACTAAAATCGGTCAGGTCGCATCGCCCAAACCTACCAATCGTTTTCCTGTCCTCCAAAGCTGAAGAGCAAGATCAGATCATCGGGTTCACCCTTGGCGCAGATGATTACATCACCAAACCTTTTAGCAAGCACTTGCTACTATTTCGGGTGGCAGCAGTCTTACGCCGTCACAGCGAGCCAGATCAATACACCAAAATGGATCTTGTGACCGCCGGCAGTCTCAGCATTGATCAAGATCGGCATTTAGTAACCTGGAAAGATGTTGCTGTAGACCTGACTGTAACTGAATGCTTGTTACTATTAGCATTGGCCCAACGTCCAGGATCCGTTAAAAACCGCAATCAGCTTATGGATGCGGCCTACCGCGAGGCGATTTACGTGAGTGATCGCACCATCGATAGCCATATACGCAATATACGCCAAAAACTTAAAGCCATTGATGCCAAATGTGACATTATCTCAACAGTCCATGGCCTAGGCTATCGCTTGAAAGTTTAAAGATGTTTTTGCGCGGTATTCTCTCTAAAATTCTAAGCTTGCTTTTGATTTTTAATATCGCCCTTTGGGCATTTATCTTCATGACCGAAGACGCCTCCATCGTTGAGATACGCCACAAAAAAGATCAACTATATGAGCGGTCTAACTTCTATGTGAAACTAATCGAGCCAATATTTACCCGGCAAGATCTTAGCCAATTCAGACAAAAAATAGCAATTGAAGCTTTGTTGAGTGATCAACGGCTTGCAGGAACAGATCGTTTAGTGATCACAGAGTTCACAGCACAGGCAGACGACCAACACAGTTTCAGTTATTTCGATGGCAAAAATTCTCGAGTTATGGCTCCAATTCAAGTACAGGTCTTACCCAACAATTCCTTGGAGGGCTTTACTCACAAAACACACGATTTCGATCCATTCGAAAAACTATTTATATTCTACAAAAGCTTTTTTGATTTAAAGATCGTGACGGATCCCTACGTGCCACGCACAGCGACCTTCACACGACAGTTTCAACTGCTCAATCCAATCACAGATAGGTATGAGTTGAGCTACCTTGTGCCTATCAAAGTGGATGGCGTCACCCTAGCAATTTTGAACATATCCGACAGCTATCATTTGCGTGAGGCCTATCTCGGTAGAAACAGATCTCGTCTGGGGGTGCTTGCGGGGCTATCACTGATTACTATTATTTTTGGCATCCTACTGGCAGTTTCGATCGCAATGCCCATCCGCCAACTCTCCAAACGTCTAAATCACAGATTAGATGCAGATACGTTAGTAGACCAATTAGAAGGTTTTGAAATCAAGGGCTTTGAGAACCGAAAAGATGAGGTCGGATTGCTCTACCGAAACCTAAGCAGTCTGTACCAACAAATTATATCACTGTTTATTGATAAGGAACGTTTTGCCGCCGATGTCTCTCACGAGCTTAAAAATCCAATTGCAGCAATTATTGCAAACACAGAAAATGGGATTTCGCACGCACAGGGCCCAGAGGCAGATATTTTTGTAGCAATTCAAAAACAAGCAGTTCGGATGAACAAATTAATCTCTGAGATTTCAGAAGCTGCCATCGTTGATCATGAATTGGTAGCGTCCCGGCGGGAAAGATTTGATCTTTCAGCAACCATCCATGATCTTATCAATTTTTTTGAAACCTCCACTCAGAATACCGGGGTCAGGCTTACTTCAGAAATTCAGGCAAATATCACAGTTACTGGTCTGCCTGATCGCGTGGCTCGGGTGATTATCAATCTAATTGAAAACGCAGTCAGTTTTGCAGGTTCACCCGGACAAGTACATGTAAAGCTTTCAAAAAACTGGCGTAAGGTTTTGATCATATCTGTTGAAGATACAGGCCCAGGGGTACTAGACTCCGATCGTAGTAAAGTTTTTGACCGGTTTTACAGTTCAAGGGAGGGAGGCTCTGTGCGCGAGAATAGCTCTGGTTTGGGCCTTTATATTTGCAAGCAAGTAATTGAAGCCCATGGCGGCAAACTTACTATCGGAGAAAGTAAAAACCTCGGGGGGGCTTTATTTACAATTATAATGTAAGTTTGGAAATCACGGGTATATTAATAACACCAAGGTCATTTGCTACGCAAATAGCTTACTAAACCTAAAACTATGGCTGCTCCAACAATAGCTTGTGGCGTAACTGCAGACACAAATAGGGATATATTTGTTATAACGCTAATTACATACTCACCAGACTCCTCCCCCAACAACAAGTAAACCAAGATAAGTACGACAAGCACCAGTCCCATGCTCTCAGCACCTCTTAATAGTACTGATCGCAATTGGGTTAGAAACTTATCCATCTTGTTCATTGTTTACCACCTAGGTTGTTGGAGGAAATATTAATTATAAAGTGTTACTTTTGGAACAATGCCAAAACTACACCTAAGGCGATCAAGCCTGCAAGACCTGCACTACCAAGTTGCTGAACCAGTGCTGTGATGTTGCCAACTACATCACCTAAGAAAGCCATATTCTCTGGACCAACTAAGAGTGACGCAACAACCGCAAGAGCCAAAAGTGCTATTGCGACCTCGGTCAGGCTACCGACCATTTTTTTTGCATTTGCTAACATAATTTCTTTCCTCTGTTACTGCTGCAGTTCATTTTGTGACTACAGTAATGGAAACTTGCGTACTAAATAGGCCCCACGTCAAGTACTTAGTTGTATTATCTCTAAAACCACAACATGCAGTCCACTTATCAAATTGATGTATATCTCTGTACTCAGATGACTATTTTGGATAAAATTGGTATTCATCTAGGGCAAAAAAATTTAAAAAAAAGTCACAACAAACTTATATTTTAGAAAAAAAATTTAAAAACACACTTAATCAAACATCATACAATCAGTAAAATTAGTTAATTTTACTCGAAATTATGTAAAAAATAACGGGTTTGATGGAATGAATTATCCAAACAGCGCTAGACATCTCCTCAAAACCAACTCTAGCACGCAATTTCTCCGAGCATTTTAATTCGTGTTACACGCCGCTATAGTTAGTATTAAGTTACGTACCTAAATCGACACTTGGATAGAGAATGCCGAACCTAAAACACAAAAATGCCATTAACGAATTACGTAACCTTTTGGGGGACCGCCTATCTACTGGCACTTCAATCCGCGAGACCCACGGGCGCGATGAAGCTTATACCGCTCCATCCCTGCCAGATGCAGTAGCATTTCCGAGTTCCACCGCAGAGGTAGCAGACATTGTAAAGATTTGCGCGGAGCACGCGTGTCCAATGGTACCCTTCGGCGTAGGTACTTCATTAGAGGGGCATGTCGTACCTATTAATGGAGGGGTTAGTATCAATACCAGCGGGATGAACAAAATACTTCGAATCCACGATCATGATCTTAATGCCGTTGTGCAGCCCGGAGTGACCCGGGTGCAATTAAACACCGAGCTGCGTGCATCTGGCTTGACGTTCACAGTCGACCCAGGCGCAAATGCAACCATGGGTGGCATGGCAGCGACACGGGCATCTGGTACTAACGCGGTGCGGTATGGCACGATGCGTGAGAATATCTTAGCATTAGAGGTTGTATTGCCTAACGGCCAAATTATCCACACCGGGAGCCAGGCCCGGAAATCCTCCGCAGGGTACGACCTCACCCATCTGTTCGTGGGCTCGGAGGGCACCCTCGGAATTATCACCCAACTGACTGTACGCTTGTTCGGCCAACCCGCGTCCATCCGTGCTGCCACTTGCGCTTTTGACACAGTCGATGACGCAGTTGCAGCGGTCATCCTAGCGATCCAATCCGGCATACCCCTAGCACGCGTCGAATTGTTAGATGAAATGCAAATGAGAGGAATGAACCTTTACAACAAAAGTATGAATTTCACCGAAAAACCACATCTGTTTTTAGAGTTTCAAGGCACCGAGGCAAGCACCGCAGAACAAGTTAACATGTTCAAAGAAATTAGTGACGATTTCAGCGCTACAGCTTTTCAGTGGGCCGATAAAGCCGAAGACCGCAATACACTATGGCAAGCCCGACATGAAGCGTATTACGCCGCAAAAGCTCTAAGGCCCGGCGCGGAAGGCTTTATCACAGACTGCTGTGTGCCTATCTCGAAACTAGCCAAATGTATCGCACGCACCAAAATTGAGATTGCAAAATCTGGGCTTATGGCCCCACTATTAGGTCACGTTGGCGATGGTAATTTTCATCTTATAATCTTAATTGAACCAGGGAACGAGGCTGAATTACGGGCAGCTAACCAGCTTTCAGAAACAATAAACCTATTAGCGCTAGAGTTGGGTGGAACTGTGACGGGAGAGCATGGCGTTGGGTTAGGCAAAAAAAAATACATGCAGATAGAACATGGCGAGGCTTACCAATTAATGGGGTTACTCAAACGTTCCATAGATCCACAAAACCTTATGAACCCCGGCAAGTTGGTAGATTTGAATTAACCCCGTTTGCAGGCTCTGGTTCACCAGACTGCAGATCAATTACAAATGGGTAAAAGTCCGAAAAACAATCTACGCAAGAGGCACCAACCATCCAACTGCTAAAAATTTTATGCAACTAAGTAGCACATTCCCAGCCAAACTTGACGACGCTTACCACTCGACGACGAAGCCTAGAAATATAGGCCTCTGTCGGCAAGCTAATCGGAAGAGGCATTGAGGGCGGTGCACTGATCGGTAAAGTCTAATGTGCCAGCCTAAAGCTGGTTCTAAGGCCAATAGCGCAGATCTAGCTATGCTAAGTTAAAATGCCTTGAACGTTTGGGTCGTGAAGGTGCGTTCAATTCCATCTATTCCGAGCAGGTTATCATTAATAAACAACCCAATATCTTGACCATCTGGCGTATAAAGCTTCATCAGTAGGTCATAATCACCGCTGGTCGAATAGAGTTCAGAATGAATTTCGCGCAACGCAATCTGCGCGGCGACATTATATGCTGTGCCCGGACGGCACCGGATTTGAACAAAGAGGCAACTCATCCGAAGTCCTTTCCAATACTGGTATCTTCACGGAAACTCTTAATGGTCTGGTGCCACAACACAAGCTTGCATAGTGATCAAATTGTGATTTCAATTAGCATTCAGAGTGGATCTATCAACCAAGCCAGTTAAAGCCCTAATATTAAAAAACATAAAGCTACATTTTCAGTAAGGCATAACGCGGTNCTAGAAATGACCCTGTATTTATATTAGCCAGCTCCGCCCATATAGGCGTTGATACCAAGGAAAATTCCAGCTGACAAAATTGCAGATGCAGGGACAGTTATGATCCACGCTGCAATGATGGTTAAGAAGTGGCTGCGCCGGACAAGCTTTCGCCTCCGCCGCTCTTCTTTTGGCTGCTTAGATGCTTCAGGGATGGAAATAAGGGCAGATTTCATGCGACGCTGCGCATCCCACTCCCGGAAGAACCCAACGCCAAAGACACCGCCTACTGCTATATGGGTAGAGCTCACTGGCAAGCCCAACCAACTCGCCACAATCACAGTGATTGCGGCAGACAGGGCTACACAATAGGCTCTCATTGGGTTCAGCTTAGTAATCTGCCCCCCCACCATACGGATCAATTTTGGACCAAAAAGAAATAAGCCAAATGTGATTCCTAACGCACCAATAGCCATAACCCATAGCGGGATTGAGACAGCATCAGTGAAGACTCCAGAGGCGGAGGCTTGCACAATGGCAGCGAGGGGTCCTACAGCGTTTGCCACATCGTTGGCGCCATGGGCAAAACTTAACAAGGCTGCAGAGACGACCAATGGAATACCAAATAGTTTTTTTAAAGATTTATTACGGTTTTCCAACCCTTGAGATTGTTTGCGAATAACCGGCACCATCACCAACCAAATTAAAAGCCCCACACCTAAACCGATCATCAGCGCGGATGAAAAATCAATTTTCATGATTTTCTTAAGCCCTTTAAGGGATAGATAAATAGCAAACGCCCCACCCATTATGCCCACGAGGAAAGGAACCCATCTCCGAGCTGCTGCAATTTTATCATCTTGGTAAACAATGCACGATTTTATGAACCATAGGAACAGAGCCGCAACTACCCCCCCTAAGATTGGGGAAATCACCCAGCTGGCGGCTATCTTATACATGGTGGGCCAATTAACCGCCGCAAACCCAGCCGCCGCAATACCAGCCCCCATAACGCCACCCACAACAGAATGTGTGGTCGACACAGGCGCGCCTATCCAAGTTGCTAAGTTAACCCACAAAGCAGCCGAAAAAAGAGCTGCCAGCATAGCCCAAATGAATATCGCAGCAGTTTGCATACTCTCCGGAGCAATAATGCCCTTAGCGATTGTTGATACTACATCACCACCCGCAAGTAAGGCCCCAGCACTTTCAAAAATGGCTGCAATTGCAATAGCCCCGCCCATTGTTAGGGCATTGGCCCCAACCGCTGGCCCCATATTATTAGCCACATCGTTTGCGCCGATGTTCAGAGCCATATAGGCACCCAAGCCAGCGGCAATCACTACCACGACCGTATTTCCGGTATTACCAAACAAATAAAAGGCAATTAGCCCAGCAAGGACAATGAATACCAGAGACACGCCAAGGCCCATTAAGGGCCGATTCGCATAGGACGTCGCACGCTCTAATGCAGAAAACCGCCCTAGATCTCGATCAAGCGTTTCAAGATGTCTCTGTTCGTAGTCATTATTAGCCATAAGATCTAATCCCTGGAAGGTTTTTCAACCCTATACTAGCTCCGCATTTGTTTCACAATTATTACTAGCGCTGTTAGAGTATAATTTAGACAAGCTGCGGAACACAGTTTTATGGCGCCCAAGTAGGATCTGTTAATCAAGAAGCGAAAATTTAGTTACTCAATATCACCTATGCCTTTAGAAGTAGAAAAATCAGAGTGACATGTATATTTTTAAAACCAACGGGTAGGAGTGTGATGAGTAAATGCGGCAGCTCAAATTATGCAATCGTTGGCTCTAGTTCTAACGAGATCACTTGCCGTCGCGGGCAGATTTTTCTTCGCGAGTCAACTTATTGTTCCAAGCGTTGTTGCTCAAGCCAAGTTCACTGGGCAACGGTTTGGTCTTGCCCACACTGATTTTGCCGCCCTTTTTTAAAAATTCCTGAACAAGCGCATCATCGGTAGTTTTTTTTGGGATCTGTTTCATAAACTATGTCTAACCTTAGCGCGCTAGGTTTGTCACCAGTCATTCAGATATTTTTTAGTAGCAAGTAGGTTCCAAAGCCTTTAGTTAGCCAATTTCTAGCTCAGGTAGGGATTTAACCAAATCATCCACAGCCTTCATCTGAGCCAGAAACGGCTTAATCAAATGCAAAGGGAGGGCGCTAGGGCCATCGCACAGCGCTTGATCTGGATCCAGATGGGCTTCCAGAAACAAGCCCGCAATGCCCACCGCTAAGCCAGCGCGTCCAAGCTCAGCAATTTGGCCACGACGCCCACCAGATACCGCAGCACCAGCCGCACGGGTTTGTAGAGCATGGGTCACGTCAAAAATTATGGGCGCATCATCGCTACAATCTTTTATTGTGCGCAATCCCAACATATCGACAACTAGATTATCATAACCAAAGCAAGTTCCACGCTCGCAGATCATTATCTGATCGTTGCCACACTCCCGAATTTTAGCTACCAAGTTCTGGATTTGTGGTGGGCTCATGAACTGTGGCTTTTTCACATTTATAGTCGCATTGGTCGCCGCAACCGCAGCAATCAGATCAGTTTGCCGGGCCAAGAAAGCAGGGACTTGCAAAATATCACACACTTCAGCTACCGGTGCAGCCTGTGCAATTTCATGCACATCAGTCAAAACGGGCACACCAAAAGTATCTTTAACCTCTTGTAGCACCTTCAACCCTTCATCTATGCCTGGGCCTCTATATGAACGTATTGATGAGCGATTAGCCTTGTCAAATGAGGCTTTAAAAATATAGGGCACACCCAAGTCTTGCGTGGCCACGACAAAGGCTTCAGCCACACGCATCGCCAGATCACGACTTTCAATAACATTCATGCCACCGATCAGGCTCATCGGGAGCTGATTGCCTAGGGTAATATTCGCAACAGTGATTTCAGTCATTGGAGGTGCTTTCTTTAGGTGTTCACTAAGTTCATAGCACAGATTTCTCAGTTTCAAAGGCGACACCTTTTGACCTTGGATATTTTTTAATATGAGTATAGTTTTAGCCCAAGCTTCAACCAATTTTGAGGACCGAGGTAAATGAAAAGCGCAGTTGATCCCGTAGCATCTGTCTTAAATGCCGTTGAATGCTTTTCGTCCAGCTTCACTCGGATGCAAACCAAACTCTCTGAACCAGAAACTCGCACAGTGCTCAATAATGCCGCAGAACTCATCTACAACATGAAAGGCCGGCTCATTCTGTCTGGTGTGGGTAAAAGCGGTCATGTGGCACGAAAACTGGCGGCGACGTTTTCGTCAACCGGCACCACAGCTTACTTTGTCCATGCAGCCGAAGCCAGCCACGGCGATCTTGGTATGATCCGAAGTGATGATGTTGTGATGCTGTTGTCTTGGTCCGGAGACACGGGTGAGTTGGCGGATATAATCGCCTATGCGGCACGGTTCAACGTGCCAGTGGTAGCAATTACTGGCAATGCCAACGGCACCTTGGCTCGCCGGTCACAATATCCCATTGTATTACCTAACGCTAAGGAAGCGTGTCCACATAATCTGGCTCCTACCACCTCTACCTTGATGCAAATGGCGGTGGGCGATGCTCTCGCCATTACATTGCTTAAAATGCGAGGCTTTTCCGAAGAGAGCTTTCGCAACTTCCACCCAGGCGGCAAGCTAGGCGCCATATTGCAGCCTATTTCAGACTTCATGGTTTGCTTTGAAAATCTACCATTGCTAGATCAATCAGCTCCCATCTTTGAAGTTATTGCCGAGATTTCAAACAAAGGTTTTGGAATTGTGGGTCTCTTAAATGAAGCTGGTAAACTTTGTGGCGTGATCACTGATGGCGATATTCGCCGCTATCTGGAGAAAAATGCAACCGGCACGATGAAAGGTGTGATGTGGTCTGCCTTTGCAAAGGACATCATGAGCCCTGCGCCAGTCACGCTGGCACCAGAAAATCTAGGTGCGCGCTCATTGCATACCATGCAAACGCATAAAATCTCAGCTACTTTTGTGGTGCAAGAGGGTGCACCAATTGGACTAGTTACAGTGATACAGCTATTGCAACATGGCGTGGCTTAATTCAAAGCTTTGCAAGTAAAATTCACGGCCAGCCATTTTGTTTTAAAACGCGTTCAATACGAACCACATCTACAGGGTTGTTCAGCTCCCAAAATACTCGGCCTTTGCCTTCAACAAGCACACAACGAACTTTCACAGCCTGCTCTAAAAAACGCAATTGCTCCAGTCCCTCCAGCTGTTCCAAAGAGCCCTCAGACCAGCCCACATATTCCTCTAGTGTCCTCGGCCGGTAGGCATATGCCCCCACATGATGGTAAGCCGGAGTTATATCGTCTGGAGCATAGGCCTTATCGATGAAGGGTAAAACTTCCTTAGAAAAATAAAGCGCGTCCCAATTTTGATCAAAAACCGCGGTTGTGCCCCCCACCCGGCCATTGCTGCGATCCTCAAGAAACATATTCAAAGTGTGACCGTTACATTGCAGGACCGGGGTGGCCATCTGCACAGTGCGGTCTCGCTTCATTTCTTCAATAAGACCTGTAATAAACCACGGCGGCGTCAAGGGAGCGTCACCCTGAAAATTAATAATTATATCTGCCGGGGTTACCAAACCTTGCAATGCCTCGGCAACTCTCTCGGTCCCATTTCGGCAGTTGTTGGAGGTCATAATCACTTTGCCGCCGAATTCTTGGACAGCCTGCGCTATGCGCTCATCATCGGTCGCAACAAAAATGCTATCAACACCTGGAACATCACAAGCAGTCTCCCAGCTGCGTTGAATTAATGATTTTCTAGCTCCTGTAGCTCCTGTCAAAAGCGCCAGGGGTTTGCCTTCAAATCGACTCGAGGCATAGCGTGCAGGGATGATGATCACGATTTTTTCTGTCATAGGAAACCCATAAGTGATTAAGTGCACGTAATCAAAATATTTTATATAGCCAATAATTCTAAGGTAGTTTGTTCCACAGTTGCAGTTCTATCTCCGCTACTGCCGTCTTCCAAATGAGATAATATCTGAATTGTCATACCACAGAGCTTCACACCTTTAGTGACTCGGATGACATCTCCAAAACCTATTATGGTGTCAAAATTTTTTAATCATATCATACAGGTAGCATACGATAACACTTTGTTGTGGTTTATATCAACTTTCATAAAATCAATTGCAGCCCATACGTCTCAAATATATCACTCCACCGATCCCCTTGGGTTCTAGCTCACTGCCTACCCTGAACAGAATAAAAGTACCTTTTGCGAAACCAATAGAAAGAAACGGAATTCCAACGTTGAGGCGCTGTATCCTGTTGAGCAAAATGGCTGCCTATTTTTCCCCAGCACCAGTACGGCGGCATTTTTGGGAACAATAGAGCACTTCATCCCATACTTTGGCCCATTTTTTGCGCCACGCAAATGGCCGTGAACAGGTAACACAAACCTTCGTTGGGAGGTTTGATTTCTTAACCATTTTCATTTGTGAAACTTCCAGCAACGGCCAAAGCCATGCGCCCGCTCAGTCCATTCCTGGGAGCGGGCTATCGTCCGTGTGTCATCCTTCAATGGCTGTACCTGTTGTTTGCTGCACTTATAAAGCTGCTCAGTATTATCAACCAAGGCATAATCCAACGTCACCGTTCCAATGATGCCGGTTAACCCTTCTTGCTGCAAGTCAGTGATCAAAGAATTCATTCTTAAGACCCTTTATTTACCCTTAATTTACAACTAGGCGGGGTATGACAAACGAAAAGCCCTAAGCAGTAGTTTTCACAAATTTATAGCCTCGCAGGCCAGGAGTGTCCTTGAATTTTGTAGTGTTCAGTTTATTTCAAGGTTGCAATTGGATTCAGTAGGGATTTATTTTGACCGCTTTAAGGATCATACTTGGCGATCAGCTCTCTGAGCAGATTTCCAGTCTCAAAGGTACTGTTTTAGAGACCGATATCATTCTCATGTGCGAGGTGATGGCCGAGACTACCTATGTGAAACACCATAAGAAGAAAATTGCTTTCATTTTCTCAGCTATGCGCCATTTTGCCGAAAACTTACGTTCAAAAGGCTACCAAGTTGAATATTTTCAATTGGATATTGAAACCCCGCTGCGAAGCTTTACACAGGCAATCGAAAAGGCACTAGCTATCCGTGCTGCAGATCATATCATCGTCACAGAGCCCGGGGAGTATAGGGTATTGACGGAGCTAGAATGCTGGGCAGAGATATTTGAACTGCCTGTATTCATCAGACCTGATACCCGTTTTTTATGTGATCATGCAGAGTTTGAAAGCTGGAGTTCTGGGCGCAAAAGCCTCCGAATGGAATATTTTTACCGCGAGATGCGCAAAAAATATTCCGTACTAATGGAAGATGGCCAACCGGTTGGCGGCCAGTGGAATTTTGATAGCGATAATCGCAAATCACCCCAGCCAACTCTTGAAGTACCAGACACCTACCACAACACTCCAGATGTAATGACACAAAAAGTGTTAGACTTGGTCGAAGCCCAGTTTCCTAACCATATGGGTGATACGAGCCAATTTCATTTTGCGGTTACCTCCGTCCAGGCTAAAGCTGCATTAAAGAAGTTTATCGAGGAACGGTTACCCTATTTTGGCGACTTTCAGGACGCCATGATCCAAGGTCAACCTTGGATGTATCACGCACACATCGGACTTTATCTCAATGTAGGGTTATTGCTGCCCTTAGACTGCATCACTGCGGCAGAGCAAGCATACCGCAGCCAGAAAGCCCCACTCAATGCCGTAGAAGGATTTATTCGCCAAATCCTTGGCTGGAGAGAATTCGTGCGCGGAATATATTGGCAAAAAATGCCAGATTATTCAGCGTTAAACTTTTTTGAGGGTAATCGAGATCTACCAGGATTCTATTGGGACGCTGATACAAAGATGAATTGTCTACACCAATCCGTGACGGAAACTATAGAAAATGCCTATGCTCACCACATTCAACGCCTAATGGTCTTAGGTAATTTTGCACTATTAGCCGGCATTGATCCTCTGCAGGTCAACACTTGGTTTCTAAGCGTTTATGCCGATGCGTTTGAATGGGTTGAATTGCCAAATGTGACGGGAATGGCACTATTTGCCGATGGTGGGATGCTTGCAAGTAAGCCCTATGCCTCAGGTGGGGGCTACATAAATAAAATGTCCAACTACTGTAAAGAGTGCAGCTACAAAGTCAGCCAAAAGAGCGGCTCAAATGCCTGTCCATTCAATTATCTTTACTGGGATTTTCTAAGCCGAAATCGTGATAAATTGGATAATAATCATAGGTTGGGGATGATGTATAAAGTTTATGATCGTATGGCGGACGAGAAAAAGCAGGTCATTCATGACGATAGTTCTAAATTCCTTTCGCATTTGGATTCCAAATCCCAAAATTCCTAAATTATTCTGAGGTATTACATGAGACAGGCAATCCCAAAAGCTCCATTGGCCCTTGGTCTGATCGGGTTAGTTCCCTTCATATGGGGAGCGTGGACCACTGCAAGCCCAGACCTTATGACATGGAGTACAAGCTTAATAGGGGCTGGCCTAGTTGGTGCTACGATTCAAGCAACCTATGGCGCGGTAATACTTAGCTTTATGTCTGGCGTCTTATGGGGATTTGCGACTAAGGCCGAAGGAATGAAGGCTGCCGCATGTTATCTAATGTCAGTTCAGCCAGCGCTCTGGGCTTTTTTTGTGATGTCCAGCGGTGTTGGCCCTAAAACTTCTTATCTCATGGCCGGGTTTGCTGGTCTATTGATTTTAGATATAATCTTTTACCAGCTTAGCCTAACACCGATGTGGTGGCTGCGCCTCAGAGTGTTACTCACAACAGCTATTCTTATATGTCATATGTAAGCTAGCAGGCAGGCCACTCAGAGTTTGGAAGCCTATGCAGCTGGTCCGGCTACTTAACTTCAAACGATATACCAAATGGCTTATCGTCCTTTTGGTGCTATCCGACCTCGCCAAACCGATCCGACACTAAGTCAGACAGGGCCTGCGCCAAAGCCTCAGCCTCAGCACCCCGAGTTTCAACTTCAATAGATGTCCCATTAGACGCGGCCAGCATCAACAGCCCCATAATACTGTCACCTCCAGCCGAAAGCCGATCTTTGCTTACGATTGCTTCAGCATCAAAGCGTTCGACTGTCTCCACAAATTTCGCAGAAGCCCTCGCATGCAGACCTTTTTCGTTAATGATATTTAGTATTTGAAGCAATTTTCGACCCTATGAAACCTCTGGAAGGCAGTCCATGTATTTCCGCCCAGCGTCAATCGATTTCGCAATCGCCTCTGGTACGGTTTTTCTCCGGCATTTTGCAAGTTTCACCAGTAAGGGCAGATTCGCACCATAAAGCACACGACGATTAGCACAATTACACGCAGACAGTGAAAGGTTAGATGGGGATCCTCCGAACATATCAGTTACGATAACAACACCATCACCGCAATCTACACCATCCGCAGCTTGACATATCTCAGCGCGTTTTTCATCACGGTCGCAATCTGCGGTGATGGTCACGGCTAAGATACCAGATTGAGCACCAACAACATGCTCTACTGCCGCCTTGTATTCGGTGGCCAGCCCCCCGTGTGCTACGATAACGATGCCGATCAACTGTCATGAACCTTAGTATTTGAAGTGCGCGTATGAGAGGCTTGTTCCACCAACTCTCTATGGCGTATGTTCACATGCCAGCCGCGCAATTGCAAATCTTTCCACAGAATTTCTACCATAGTTACGGAGCGGTGTTTGCCACCAGTACAGCCAAAACCAATCGAAAGATGTGAGCGGCCCTCAGCCATATGTGCAGGGATAACCAAATCGGTAAAATCCAAAATTTGTTTTTTAAATGCTGCAAAGTTTTTGTCTTCTGCCACGTAGGCCTGAACCTTGGGGTCGCAGCCATTTTTGGAGCGCAAATCCAGATCCCAATAGGGGTTCCGCAAAAACCGGCAATCAAACATCATATCAATGCCACGGGGCGTACCCCGTTTATAAGAGAACGATTGCACAGAGATAGCCATGGCCTTGCCTTGGTCCGGTGCAAAGTATCGGGTGACCTCAGCGCGCAAATCACGTGGCAACATTGTGGTAGTATCTATCAAAATATCAGCGCGAGCACGAGCAGACTGCATTAGGTCAAAATCTAAATGAATCCCTGCTAGAGCAGCACCGTCGGGGGAAAGATGATGCCTGCGTCGGGTTTCGGAAAATCTACGGATCAAAACATCAACTGAACAGTCAAGATATAAGACCTCCAGTTTAATGGCGCCATTAGCGGCAAGCGCGTCTATTGTTTCCATCATTTGGCTAGCAGCAAAGTCTCGGTTGCGAGTATCAAGGCCCAACGCCAAAGGGCGATTCAAAGTAGAACCCTCAAACAAGCGTGGCGCCAGTGTAAGCGGCATATTATCAATAGCCTCAAAGCCAGCATCTTCCAGCGCATTGATAGCAGTAGTTCTGCCAGCGCCGGAAGGTCCTGTCACCAGTACAACGTGGACCATCCGCGAAGTCTTAATCATAAGCTGAAAATCCATTCTTTAGCAAAAGTAGAAGCGCCGCAGCCTGTGGTGCAATAGGTCCACCGGGAAGCACTGAAAGCCTATGGCCTAGCCTTGTAACTTCTAACGGAAAAGGCAAGCGCGCATCGCTCATTAGCGATAAGTCTAAACAATATTTCAGCAGCGCACTGGGTTGCGTAGTGCAAGATATTAGTCCTAAACCCCGGGCCTCGATACACCCAACTAAGGGCTTAGCCGAGTACAATATAAGACCAGTTTCAGAAGCGCCAAGCCACACTCGATCATCTGAAACAAGATGAGCGCCCTGCGCCATCATTTCAATTGCCAAGTGTGACTTACCTGCACCGGAAGGGCCCAAAATTAGTAGCCCGTTTACTCCAACGGCAACAGCCGTAGCATGCAGCAGTACCCCATCAGAGTCATTGGCATAGTTTTTCCATGGATCATAACTCATATTGCACTCAGTCGGCAGGCAAAAAATAAGACGCACACCCAACAGTTTAAAACCACAATTTGCAATGTCAGCTTGAATATTCGCACCAGAACTGGTGCAGAGGTACGCGACAATATTTTTTGGGGAGGTGTCCAGTTTAAGGCATGAAGGCTGGTACAGCTAATACCGGGGTCTTTACAAATGATGCCCACCAAATACTTTTCATAATGGCTGATCATCCCTTCCATACGCATACCACAAAAGAGGTTTCAAAACCAACAAAGCAGCCAGCAGATTTATGATCAGAACGGCGGTTCATAATTTCTCGTCATTATAGCGATAGCCAATGCCGTAGAGAGTCTCAATTGAATTAAAATCTCTATCCACCATCCGCATTTTTTTTCGTAATCTCTTAATGTGGCTGTCAATGGTGCGATCATCGACGTAAACTCGCTCATCATAGGCAACTTCCATCAACTGATCTCGACTTTTCACAAAGCCAGGCCTCAAGGCAAGTGTTTGGAGAAGTAGGAATTCGGTCACGGTGAGCGCCACGTCCACTCCACGCCATGTCACACCATGACGCAGTGGATCCATAGACAGCAGCCCGCGATCTATCACTTTGGCCTCTGCAACCTCTACCGGCATAATGCAAGAAGTTGCGCGTTGGCGGCGCAAAAGTGTGCTAATACGCTCCAACAAAATACGTTGCGAAAATGGCTTTCTCACATAGTCATCAGCACCCATCCTCAAACACAAAATCTCATCAATTTCATCTTTTTTTGATGTTAAAAAGATAATGGGGATGTTAGATTTTCTCCGCACCCGCTCGAGCAAATCCATGCCACCCAAACGTGGTACTTTGATCTCAAGAACGGCAATATCAGGCATATTTTTTATGAAAGCCTCCCATGCTAATTGACCATCATGATAAGTTTCCACCACAAAGCCCTCTGCCTCAAGCATCATCGAAACCGAGGCCAAAATATTTCTATCATCATCAACAAGAGCGATTCTTGACATGGGTACAATCCTTCGGTCCGATCAACATCTTTGATGCTTCTCTATCTAACCACATTCCGTAATTTTCCCAATCGGTGCAACCTGTAAGTACGAATCAGCGGAAAATATTGCGTATAATAAATATCAATTCACCTTCTGAACATTGATTTAGCAGTTCCAATAAAAATGGTTGCGCTAAACTGCCAATGATTGCGCTAACGATTGAAAAGCGTGCTGTTGATATGATTGCGCGGCATGTTAAAGGCGAGGTGATAGGTGCAAGCTTTAGGAGCATTAGCATGACCGCTGGACGTGTAAACCCCAAATTCAC
>LAQD01000051.1:14825-19034 GCA_000981705.1 Rhodobacteraceae bacterium ASP10-04a | reverse complement strand
GCGTTAGCGCGTAAAGAAGGCGAATTGGGTCGTGGTGGAGCCTTTTTGGTTTCTACTGGAAAATTCACTGGACGGTCCCCAAAAGACAAGCATGTAGTAAAATCTGCATCCGTGGCAGATACTATTTGGTGGGATAACAACTCAGCAATGTCAGAGGAGGGGTTTGATCGACTCTATGACGACATGGTGATGCACATGCAGGGCCGCGATTACTTTGTACAGGATTTATTTGGTGGCGCCGATCCTACTAACCGGCTTGATGTGCGCATGGTCACCGAGCTGGCCTGGCATAGTTTATTCATCCGCCACATGTTGCGCCGCCCCGATACAGATGAGTTGGCCGATTTTGTCGCTGATTGGACTGTGATCAACTGCCCATCATTTAGTGCTGACCCCAAACGCCATGACTGTAGGTCTGAAACAGTAATTGCCATGAATTTTGATCGTAAAATTATTTTGATAGGCGGTACAGAATATGCTGGCGAAAATAAGAAATCAGTATTCTCTCTGCTGAACTACCTGCTGCCCGCAAAAGGTATAATGCCAATGCATTGTTCGGCCAATCATACCCCCGGAAACCCTGTCGACACGGCTGTTTTCTTTGGTCTATCTGGTACTGGGAAAACTACACTTTCAGCAGATCCATCTCGTGTGCTCATAGGCGATGATGAGCATGGATGGTCCGACCGAGGCATCTTCAATTTTGAGGGTGGCTGCTACGCCAAAACAATCAACTTGAGTGCCGAGGCCGAGCCAGAAATCTTCGCAACAACCTCCAAATTCGGTACGATCATTGAAAATATGGTCTATAATGCTGAAACTAAAGAGTTAAATTTCGATGACGATAGTCTGACAGCTAACATGCGCTGCGCTTATCCTCTGGAGTATATATCGAACGCCTCCCCCACAGCGATTGCTGGTCACCCAAAAAATATAATTATGCTGACTTGTGATAGCTTCGGCGTACTGCCTCCAATTGCCCGGCTTACTCCAGCACAGGCAATGTATCACTTCCTTTCAGGTTTTACGGCCAAAGTGGCAGGCACAGAACGCGGTATTACCGAACCACAGCCAACATTTTCAACCTGTTTTGGCGCGCCATTCATGCCACGTCGACCTGAAGTCTATGGAAACATGCTACGTGACAAGATCGCAAAACACGGCGCAACCTGTTGGCTCGTAAATACAGGCTGGACCGGAGGTGCCTATGGACACGGTAGTCGTATGCCCATCCGGGCCACACGCTCTCTTTTAAGTGCAGCCCTTGACGGAACGTTGTCAAATAGTGCTTTCCGCGTTGATTCAAATTTTGGCCTCGAAGTTCCAACATCAGTTCCAGGTGTGGCAGATCTTCTCTTAGATCCAAGACGTACTTGGGAGGACAAAGATGCCTATGATGCCCAAGCATCAAAATTGGTGTCAATGTTTGCGGCTAACTTCGAGCAGTATTTACCACATGTAGAGGAAGATGTGCTCGCAATAGCTCTGAGAAAATAAACTAAAATTTACGTGAATTATCCTGGAGATTTTGCTAAACTAGGCCACGGCGTATCAAATTGAGACCAGTCACGATCAATACGATAAGCGTAGTAACACGAAACATATTTTGGTTTATCCTATCTTGGATTTTGAAGCCAATCCATATACCAAAACAGGCCGGTAAGATGGCAAATCCGCCCAATATCAAAGCCTGTGGAGTAGCTATTCCTGAGCGAATGTGACCCATTAACAGCAAAATTGCTCCTAAACCGTAAATCACGCCCTGTGCGCGCATCTGAGCCTGTTTGTCAAGGTTGTGCATAGACAGATACATAACCGTTGGCGGTCCCCATACGCCAGAAATACCTCCCCCAGCACCTGCTACTAAAGCGCACCCAATCATCAGGGTGGTCTCGTTACGAGCCCGAGGTTGCCACCCGCTCAACATCAAGCTGGCGAAGCCTACCACCAAAATACCTAGGCATAGGAAAAAAAGAGATTGGGAAAGCCAAGGCACCATCTGCGTTGTGGTCAAAAGCACAGCATAGCCCACACCCAAAAACCAGCGGTGGTCATAAATGGAACTAAATGCAGCGGCGAAGCCTTGACGGCCAGCCTGCCAGCCGTTGGTTACCAGTGTGGGTAAAATTAAAATCCCAAGAGCCAAATTAGGATTAATAAAAACCGTCATTCCACTAATAAGAATCATCGGCATTCCAAAACCAACAATGCCCTTCACCATCCCTGCAAATACAGCAGTAATGGCGATCAGAATTAGAAGTTCCGGTGAAAATAAATTGAAAGTTTCACTCATTCATCCACCTTAACGGCTCGTCCAATGCTTCGCACCCCAATTCCGTTGAGACATAATACTTCAAAATAACATTTTCCTTTGAATTAAAGTTGTGCGGGGACAGCAAAAGAGCTAAGTCGTTTACCATAAATTATATTACGTTTGAGCCGCAGAAATAGGATGCATCGATGATACAGACAGCAATTTTACCAGAGTTATTAACCCTCACTTCTCAGGCTGTACTAGCGGCCAAAGCGGTTAGTGACACTGCTAAAATAAAACTACGCCTTTTGGTAAGCGATGAGGGAAGGATCGTAAACTCTCTGATAGAAGAGCACCAAACAGCAGCACACGGATTTGCTTGGGTGGCAACCTATGTAGAAAGTCTGCGGCAGATGCAAAAATGGGCGGAGGGATTGCAGGCATTGCAAAAGTTTGGCGTGGTTGAGCAATTGATCCACCAAATAGCCTTTGGTGAATATTTATGCCAATTGACTGGTGGAATTCCAATGAACCAAGGCGAAATCCTGCGCCTCCAAGACATTGGCATGACCCAAGATGACTTAGCACCCCTGCGCGAACCAGGCCCTAATTTGCTTGCAGAAACTGGAAATACGCAAAATGCCCGCGTCCAGCTTGTCACACTCATGCAAGAGCGCGAAGCAGACACCATACTTGGCGCCTCTGGCCTAGACGAAGAATTAGAAATGATCCGAAATACATTCCGACGGTATGCACAAGAAAAAATTGAACCGTATGCTCATGAATGGCATCTCAAGGATGAATTGATCCCTTTGAAGGTAATTGATGAATTGGCTGAAATGGGTGTGTTTGGCCTAACAATCCCAGAAGAATACGGCGGATTAGGTTTGTCAAAAGCTACAATGTGTGTAGTCAGCGAAGAACTATCACGCGGCTATATTGGAGTGGGCTCACTTGCCACACGCACCGAAATAGCCGCGGAACTGATCCTTGCTGGTGGTACAGAAGAGCAAAAGCAAAAATGGCTTCCAGCCCTAGCCAGCGCTGAAAAATTGCCAACTGCTGTATTTACCGAGCCTAACACTGGTTCTGATTTAGGAGCACTACGCACTCGTGCGGTACCGGATGGGACAGATTGGACAGTAACCGGCAACAAAACATGGATCACACACGCCGCACGCACCCATGTAATGACACTACTCGCACGCACAGAGCCTAACACCACCGACTATAAGGGTCTATCAATGTTTTTGGCGGAAAAAATACCTGGAACTGATAAAACTCCGTTCCCTAGCGCAGGCATGACTGGCGGTGAAATAGAAGTTTTGGGTTATCGAGGCATGAAAGAATATGAAATGGCCTTCGACAACTTCCCTGTAAAAGGAGAGAATTTACTGGGACGAGAAACTGGAAAAGGCTTTAAGCAGCTTATGGAAACTTTTGAGAGTGCCCGCATCCAAACAGCTGCGCGCGCTGTGGGTGTGGCCCAGTCCGCACTGGACCTTGGTTACCGCTATGCGGTGGATCGCAAACAATTTGGAAAATCTCTAATCGAATTTCCCAGAGTAGCCAACAAGCTAGCTATGATAGCCGTAGAGCTAGTAGTGACACGTCAATTAACCTATTTTAGTGCATTTGAAAAAGATCAAGGTCGCCGCTGCGACATTGAGGCGGGCATGGCAAAGCTTTTGGGTGCGCGTACCGCGTGGGCTGCTGCTGATAACGCGTTGCAAATCCACGGTGGAAACGGGTTTGCACTGGAGTATAAAATTAGCCGGATTCTCTGCGATGCGAGGATCTTGAACATCTTTGAGGGTGCAGGCGAAATACAGGCTCAGGTGATTGCACGTCGTTTGTTAGGCTAGTTTGGAGCCCTTTAAAATATTGATCTCAACTTGAGTTTAATCCGACCATCTATTGCTTGAACTGTGACACAATTCCAATGATTTTTTCCG
>LAQD01000051.1:11840-14732 GCA_000981705.1 Rhodobacteraceae bacterium ASP10-04a | reverse complement strand
AAGTATAGAAACTTAATCACTGTCGTTCTGTATACATAGAGTTTGACTTAGCACCCAATGGGTGGAAATATTTACTCCAAATTCATAATTTAGAGTGATTATTTAGTTCTAGGAGTAAGCTATGGAAGCTAATTTTTTAACTGCCTCTGCTATAGTTAAAGCGGTGGGGGCCACACTGTGAGTTTTTTCAGTGAGCTGGTTTCAACAATCTTTGAGAGGCGCTATCAAAAGGCCTTACAGAAGGAAGCTGATGGCCGTACGACAGCAGAACTCGCAGAGGCCCTACTGGGCAGCACTGGGGAAGTGTCCGGGATGACACTGACCCGTAGTATCCTTGATCGCTACGCTGGTATGACCAAAGAGGATAAGCTAACTTTCTTTGAGTTTATGACGCATAAGTTGGAAATTAATCCGAAGCAGGTCATCTCAACTTTGAAGGCTTATACCAAAGAACCAAACAAAAGTACCTACCGCGCATTCGCGGAGGCTAGTGAGCCCAAAAGACAAGAGTTGGCTCGCCGCCTAAACCAAGTTCCTGGCGCCACAGGTCAGCTGGTGGGAATGCGCAAAGACCTTTTAGATATTATTAAAGATCGCCCAGAACTTGGCCCATTGGATGTAGATTTCCGGCATCTATTTTCGTCCTGGTTCAATCGTGGTTTTTTGGTTCTGCGCCCAATCAACTGGAGCAGCCCTGCGGATATCTTGGAAAAGATCATCGCCTATGAAGCCGTTCATGCGATTGATAGCTGGAATGACTTGCGGTTGCGTTTGAAACCTATAGATAGACGCTGTTTTGGCTTTTTTCACCCGTCGATGCCTAATGAACCACTTATCTTTGTTGAAGTTGCGCTAACTAAAGGCATACCAAACTCTATCCAAGACCTTCTCGCCGATGAGCGTGAAGCGATCAATGCTGGCGATGCCGACACCGCTGTTTTCTATTCTATCTCAAATTGCCAAACAGGGTTGGCAGGTATTTCATTTGGTAATTCTTTGATAAAACAAGTAGCCTCAGACTTAGCGCGGGATTTACCAAGGCTATCGACTTTTGTCACACTCTCCCCGATTCCTGGCCTGAATCGTTGGCTGGAGACTTCAAAGTATGCGGTAGACGACTCTAGTCAGGATCAAGCTTTGGCAGCCCACTACCTGCTTGAGGCAAAAAAACCAGATGGAACCCCATTTGATCCTGTAGCACGTTTTCACTTGGGCAATGGGGCGAAGGTGCATGCAGTCCATGCGATGGCTGACACCTCTGATAACGGTTTGAAGCAATCGAATGGCACCATGGTAAATTATCTATATGATCTCTCGCAAATCTCACAAAATCATGAAAAATTTGTGGAAAATAATACCGTTGTGGCCTCTGCCACTGTAAAATCACTCAGCGCCTCAGTGAAGGTCAAAGCATTAGAAAGTTAAAAATGGCCAATCTGTTATATGATGAATTGTTTGGGCGGCACCAAGGTGAGATGACACCCTTCATCCAACTGGCTGATGGCCAGGTCATAACCTATAATAATTTTTTGGAGTTGGCCGCGCAATATGCGTCTCTATTTAAAAAATTTGGCCTCGGACCAGGCGCACGCGTTGCAGTACAAATCGAGAAGTCTCCACAGTCATTAGCTGTATATGCAGCCTGTGTCCAAGCTGGGCTAATATTCTTACCCTTAAACACGGCCTATACTACTAGAGAACTATCCTACTTTGTCACTGACAGTGAGGCAAGCTTCCTCCTTTGTGACGGCAAGCACAAAGAGGCCTTAAAACCTATTGCCGCAGCAGCAGGCGCTATCTTAGAAATTATGAATGCAGATGGCCTAGGCAGTTTTTCTCAACAGGCCGCGACAATGCCGACTAGTTTCCCAACAGTAGCGCGATCCAAAGATGACTTGGTAGCACTTTTGTATACCTCCGGCACTACCGGGCGGTCTAAGGGTGCGATGCTCACACAAGAAAACCTCCTGTCTAACAGTCAGGTATTAACAACAGAATGGGCGTTTACATCCTCAGATGTATTGCTACACGCCTTACCAATCTTCCATACCCATGGGCTATTTGTTGCAACAAATATTGCCTTGTTAGCGAATAGTAAAATCTTACTTTTGCCTAAGTTCGATCTTGATATGATCATTGAACTTCTTCCACAGGCCACAAGTATGATGGGCGTACCAACTTTCTATACCAGACTTCTGGATGATCCGCGTTTCACCAAAGATCTCACCCAGCATATGAGACTTTTCGTGTCCGGCAGTGCCCCTCTGCTGGCGGAGACCCATCTGCGCTTTGAAGAGAGAACCGGGCATCGCGTTGTGGAGCGCTACGGGATGACAGAAACCAATATGAACACTTCCAACCCTTATGATGGCGAACGCCGCGCCGGTACGGTGGGTTTTCCTTTGCCGGGTGTTGAACTGAAGATTACCGATAGCGCCACGGGTGAAACCTTACCTCAAGGCGAGATTGGCGAAATCGAAGTGCGCGGGCCAAATGTGTTCAAAGGTTACTGGAATATGCCTAAAAAAACTGCCGAAGAGCTGCGCGGGGATGGATTTTTCATCACCGGCGACTTGGGCCAAATCGATGCCGATGGATATGTGCAAATTGTAGGGCGCAACAAGGACCTCATCATCTCAGGCGGCTATAATATTTACCCAAAAGAAATTGAACTTCTGCTGGACATGCAGGACGGTATTTTAGAAAGCGCCGTTGTGGGCGTGCCGCATCCAGATTTTGGCGAAACTGTTATAGGTGTTTTAGTCGCCAATTCCGATGAAACGCCAGATCTTGACGCCATCAAGAAAAACATAACTACCTCCCTCGCACGGTTCAAACATCCACAAAAGCTGATCCTGCTGCCCGAATTGCCCCGCAACACGATGGGCAAGG
>LAQD01000051.1:11310-11581 GCA_000981705.1 Rhodobacteraceae bacterium ASP10-04a | reverse complement strand
TCGCGTTCGGCCTCTAGCTTGCCATCATCCAGCATCTTAGCAGCCGCTTTAAGCCCCGCAGCACAGACATCCATAGCACCAACATGACCTAAGATAAGATCCTCGGCATCCAAGGATTGGCGGCGCAGCTTGGCATCGAAGTTGGTGCCACCGGTGGTGAAGCCTCCCGCCTTAAGCACCTCATAATAGGCCAAAGCCGTTTCAGGCACATTGCTCGGAAATTGGTCTGTATCCCAGCCAGACTGGTAATCATTGCGGTTCATATCGATTG
>LAQD01000051.1:8995-11249 GCA_000981705.1 Rhodobacteraceae bacterium ASP10-04a | reverse complement strand
GGATCGCATGTCCCTGCTCGATGTTCACCTGCACTTCGCCCTCAAGGTCAAAGTCCTTCAAAAACCCGTACACGGTTGCTACATCATAATCATATTGATGTTTGGTTGGCTCTTGGGGTTTTGGCTCAATCAAAATAGCCCCTTTGAAGCCAATTTTATGTTTATATTCAACAGCCATTGTTAACATCCGCCCGGCCTGCTGCCGTTCGCGACCCATGTCTGTATTCAAAAGCGTCTCGTAACCCTCACGACCTCCCCAAAGCACGTAGTTCTGCCCACCCAGTCGATGTGTTGCATCCATACAGGTTTTGATGGTGGCCGCACTAAATGCAAAGACCTCCGGATCTGGATTGGTGGCCGCCCCAGACATGAACCTCCGGTGCGAAAACAAATTCGCCGTCCCCCAAAGTAATTTCGTATCGCAGCTCTCCATCTTGGCGGCTAAATATTCGACAATCTCTTCAAGATTGCGGGTATTCTCGGCAAAATTCTGCCCTTCAGGCCGCACATCAGCATCGTGAAAGCAAAAGAACGGTGCGCCCAAGATGTCAAACATTTCAAAGGCCGCATCCGCTTTCAGTTTGGCCAAATCCATCTCGGACCCAAACCAGGGGCGATCAAAAGTACGCCCACCAAACGGATCGCCCCCCTCCCACGCAAAAGAATGCCAATAAGCCACGGCAAAGCGCAAATGCTCTTTAAGGGCTTTACCCAGTACAACTTCATCAGGGTTATAATGGCGAAAGGCAAAGTCATTTTGCGACTCTGGACCTTCATATTTGATGGTTGGAATGCCTTTGAAAAAGTCAGTCATCGGAAACCTTTATGCTAGTGTTTTAAGGGCCTTATAAGCAGCCCGATAAGAGGTTAAGCCAGATAGAAAATCATCTTGCAACGCCATGACCGGATCAACCACACGCGCAATTTTTGGCGCTATGGCCACATCCATAACGCTGCCCCCAGCTGCCATCATGCCAAGCCTTGCGGCGCCAAAAGCCCCTCCAAAATCACCTGATACAGGGATGCTGATGGGAAGGCCAAGCGCGGTAGCAATGGCTTGCACCCAATAATCGGATTTTGAGCCCCCACCCACAGCAAGCAAACGCTCAATTTTCGTACCGGTCGACGTCAACGCATCAAAGCTGTCACGCACTGCGAATGTGACACCTTCTATCACCGCACGGGTCATGGCATTTCGATCAGTGCCGTGATCCAAGTTTAGAAAGGACGCCCGAATCACAGAGTCGTTATGCGGCGTTCGTTCCCCACCCAGATATGGCAAAAACAGCGTGTTTGAGGGGGCCTGTAGCGGCCCAAGCTTTGCGGTCATATCCTCCGGAGCAGCGTCCAGAACCCGGCCAAACCAGCTCATAGCATCAGAGGCTGCCAAAATGACCCCCATCTGATGCCATGTGTCCGGCACCGCATGGCAAAAGCTGTGCACCGCACTGGCTGCATCTGGTTGATAAGCATCTGAAGCTGCAAAAAGTACGCCGGAGGTGCCAAGGCTGACAAACGCGTCACCGCCTTTGACCACACCCACACCAATTGCACTGGACGCATTGTCGCCACCACCGCCCGCTATAATCACGTTGGCTCGCAACCCCCAACGGCTGGCCAACGCGGCGCGCAGAGTTCCTGAAGCCTCAGAGCCTTCAACCAATCGCGGCATATGCGTTCTGGTCAAACCGGTAGCCGCAAGCAAATCTTCAGACCAATCGCGTTTTCCAACATCAAGCCAAGAGGTACCAGCAGCATCAGACATCTCTGCCACATGCTCCCCACTCAGCCATAATCTTAGGTAGTCTTTAGGCAAAAGGACCTTGGCTACTTGCTCAAAAATACGCGGCTCATTCTGTCGTACCCATTCCAGTTTGGGAGCAGTGAACCCTGGAAATACGATATTGCCAGTCAACTGGCGGAACATTGGATCTGCGTCAAGCTTTGCGGCTTCATCCGCAGAACGGGTATCATTCCACAGGATACAAGGCCGCAAAACAGCATCATCAACACCCAGCAAAGTGGCGCCATGCATATGTCCAGACAGTCCAATCGCAAGCACACCACTCAGGTCGACTTGGTTAGCCAACGCATCCATAACTGCCTCAGCAGCATCAAGCCAATCTTGTGGAGCTTGCTCAGACCAGCCGTCGTGTGGCCGAGCCACCTGCAACGGGACTATGGATTCAGCGGAAATATTTTGGGCACCGTCGATAACGATGCCCTTTAAACCTGACGTCCCAAGATCTAAGCC
>LAQD01000051.1:8740-8874 GCA_000981705.1 Rhodobacteraceae bacterium ASP10-04a | reverse complement strand
CATAGCTTCATGACATTATGAATATCATGTTCGATAAGAAAAATACCAAGCCCCTGATTTTTTAGCTCTTGAATGAGCTCTGCAACCATTTCAGTTTCCTGAGGGCCCAATGCGGCAGTCGGTTCATCCATTAT
>LAQD01000051.1:0-8676 GCA_000981705.1 Rhodobacteraceae bacterium ASP10-04a | reverse complement strand
AGATACCGGCACATCAAATTTATGGAAATTGGGGTTGAGGCGCGCCATAATCTTGCGAGTTTCGGCCTCCATTCTGCTTTCGTCTAAAAAGCCACCCGGACCAATAATTTCCCGACCAAGAAACAGGTTAGACGCTGCATCGAGGTTATCGGCTAGAGCGAGTGTCTGATATATGGTCTCAATGTTTTGATCACGCGCATCACGAGGGTTATTAATCGTAACCTTCTTGCCGTTGATAAACACTTCGCCAGCGTCTGCCTTATAAGCTCCAGACAGGCATTTAATCAATGTCGATTTACCCGCGCCATTGTGTCCTAAAAGGCCGACAACTTCGCCCGGGTAAAGGTCGACACTTACCTTGTCTACCGCTTTAATACCACCAAATGCGATCGAGATATCTTTTAACTCGACCAGAGGAGTTCCTGTGTTGGTCATACTATATCCCCTCACTTAACGCGTTTATTGTAAAGAATATCGAGATAGACAGCGAGTACGAGTACAACACCTACTACAATTCGCTGAATTGCGCTGTCGAAACCGATTAAAACCATGCCAGATTGTAGGCTCTGCATAACCAAAGCCCCAAGAATGGCACCATAGATCTTACCAACCCCTCCCGCCAATGACGTGCCACCAATGACAGCAGCTGCGATCACATATAGCTCGTCCAATGTACCCAACGCATTGGTTGCAGAATTCAACCGAGCCGAAGCTATAACTGCTGCAATAGCAGTCAGCATACCCATCAAGGCGAACACCTTCATTGTGACCCACTTGGTATCAATGCCTGCTAAAGCGGCGGCCTCTGGGTTGCCACCAATGGCAAACACATAACGACCAAAACGTGTACGGGTAACCAAAATTGTCATACAAATACCGACCGTAATCAAAATCAAAACTGGGATCGCAAAACCATGGCTTATAAAAGTACCCTCAAGGTCCTGACCTATTCTAGCACCATACTGGCGCACAATGCCTTTAGGCCATGGGTAAGAGTTTACGAGCATTACAGCACTAATGATTGTTACCCAACCGACAACACCCAAAAAGTACTCTGCCCACATTGGACGAAGACGAAAATCGTGTTTACGCCGCGATTTACGCCCTGCATAAAGAATATAAGCAACGCCGAAGCAAGCAATTGCACCAACGACCCAACTCCCAGCCGCACCAACAGCGCCATATGGCCCACCCCCTAATAGTGCAAAGGTGCTGTCTACAGGTGAGATAGTGCGGCCACCGGCAGACAAAAAAGACATGCCCCGCCACACCATTAAGCCACCAAGAGTGACGATGAATGCCGGAATGCCTCTGTAGGCAATCAACCAACCGTGAAGCGCGCCAATCAATGTACCAACAATCAAGCCAACAATGACTGCCAGGATCCAAATGGACCAATGCCCAATCCCAACTATCTGCGGCAACACCTCAACCTGCAAAAGACCCATAGACATAGCAATGACCCCAATCATCGACCCAACGGACAGGTCAATATTGCGGGTCACGATGACCAGAACCATACCAGTCGCCATAATCCCAATCGATGATGTCTGAACCGACAAGTTCCAGAGGTTACGTGGTGTCAAAAAAGCACCGAAATTATTGAAAATAACACCATAAAAATGAAAGCCTACCCAGATCAGCGTCAAAGCGCCAAGCATGCCCAGAAGGCGGGTATCAATTTCCGTAGCATGCAAAAAGCGCGCTATGGCGCCCTTATGACTTTCAGTTGGGACATCAGATTTCAAAGTATCATTCATTGGGGAATCCAGCATGGTTTTAAAAGATTTTAAATATTTTTGTATTTGACATACTTCCGCAACACCAACTCAGTTTTAAAAGCAGTAGTTCGAAGCAAAAATAGTAATAGTATATACAAAAAAAGGCGCCGGCTCTAACGAGCCGGCGCCTACATTTAGTTTTTAGTTACAACCGTCAACACCAGCGATAGCACCTTCACAAGCCTGAGCTTTGCTAATGTGGCCACCGTTGATTGCGATGCTAAGGTTGTCACGGGTCAGTGGAGTTGGGTCCAGAAGAATTGCATTGATAGCAATACCTTTTTCACCACCACTGAACATTGAAGAACCTTCTACATCAGACATTGCCATGCCCTTTGCTAACGCAGAAGCAATTTCACCAGCCGCTTTACCTAAGTCGCGCGCATCTTTCCAAACAGACACTGTCTGACTACCACGAGCTACACGATTAATCGCAGCAAGATCACCATCTTGGCCACCAACTGGAATCACAAGGCCCTGAGCGGAAAGCGCTGCAACTACGCCACCAGCCATACCGTCATTTTCAGACAGAACAGCATCGACGTTGTTATTATTAGCTGTCAGGATTTGCTCCATGTTTTTCTGCGCATTCTCTGGTTTCCAACCATCAGAGAAAGATTCACCAACAATTTTAATCTTGCCAGATGCAACATCTCCGCCAATTACTTCCATCATACCCTGAAGTAGGAACATTGCGTTTGGATCTCCTGGATCACCCTTTATGATTGCGTAGTTTCCTGAAGGCTGAACAGCCTGCACAGATTTGGCGATAATGCGACCAACACCTACGTTATCAAATGTAAGGTAAAAAGTTCGGGCATCTTCGATCAAACGGTCATACCCAATAACTGGAATACCTTCGTTTGCGGCGGCTTCAATAGCAGGCGCAATCGCGTCTTTATCCCAAGCATTGATGATCAAAGCGTCAACACCTTGAGTTAGCAATGCTTCAATATCAGTCAACTGCTTTGCAGAGGATGATTCTGCGTCGGCTGACACATACGTGTTGCCTGCGGCTTCAATGGCAGCAACCATAGCTGCCTCATCTATTTTCCAACGCTCTTCCTGAAAACTCGCCCAAGATACACCAATTACATCTGCAATTGCAGCAGATCCAGTGAAACCAGCAGCTGCTACCGCAGCTGCAATGATTAATTTATTCATTTCATTTCTCCCAAAAATTTTGTGCCCTCTCGGGCTGCACTTTGTGCCCTTTAAGGCTGCAGCCTATCCAAGCCGCTAAGCCATACTGCTCTATTTAATTCAGTTGTCAAATTAAAATTTTGTGTTCTTATAGGAAAAATTGTGCAAACGTCAGATTTATTATTAGAGTATGTTGATCTCCATGGACGTTTTGGCTTTAGTCAAGATTATTGGGTGATCTATAATTCAAAGGGTGAATTTATGTCGGAGGATGGTTTTAGTAATGAAATCGAATCAATTTTTCCGTCGATTGGGTACGGTCCAATTCTCCGCCCTTCGGCACGCGAAGCGTATTCATTGCGGCAGCAAATTTTTGAGCAAGTTCGAGCAAGCGGTCAAATCGCACGTGCAACAATTGCGCGCACTTTGGATGTAAGTCCAGGCTCTGTTACAGCCTTGACTGCAGATTTGATCGCCGATGGGTTTCTCCGTGAAGTTGACGGGGGCGCGCGCGAAAGCAGCAGGGGACGCCCACCCGTTGCATTGGAATTGGTACCTGAAGTTCTGCGCGTGGTAGGCGTTAAATTATCAGATGACCGACACACTGCTGTTTTAACTGATCTCGGAGGTAACCTTCTCGCTGATGCATTCCTCGAAACCAACACAGATAAAAAAACACCCGACGACCTCCTAAATGACACAAAGGTACTCATTAAGAGCTTGTGTGATTCAGCTCAAATCTCACAAAAGTCAATTTCTGCTATTGGCGTAGGCATCGCGGGCATAGTTGACTGTGACACTGGTGTTGTCGCTTGGTCACCACTTCTTGAGAGTACAGATACCCCACTTGGGAGCTTATTTTCAGAATATTTCGACACACCTGTACTGATCGATAATGACGCCAATGTGCTCACACTCGCCGAACTTTGGTTTGGAGCAGGGCGTGCTCTGAGTAACTTTGTGGTAGTGACGATCGAAAACGGCGTGGGCATGGGGTTTGTGAGCGATAATCAGCTTTTCCGAGGCGCCCATGGTATGGGTTTGGAATTAGGCCACACAAAGGTTCAACTTGATGGGGCACTATGCAGATGTGGCCAACGCGGCTGTTTGGAGGCATATCTTGCAGACTATGCACTGGCCCATGAAGCATCAACGGTCTTAGGCCTGTCACCAGAAAAGCCGCACAACCTACAGGAAATTCTTAAGAAACTTTATAAAAATGCTTCCATTGGCGATCAAAATGTCCGCACAATTTTCCAACGGGCCGGCCGTTATCTGGCCGTCGCACTTTCAAACATTATTCACCTTTTTGATCCAGAGCTAATCATACTCTCAGGCCAATTGATGCGGTATGACTTTCTCAATGCCGAAGAAATGCAGAATGAAATGCGCGCACTTTCACTTTACCATAGCCGTCATGAAACACGGATCGAAATTCAATCTTGGGGGGACATGGTTTGGGCACGCGGCGCGACTGCGTTGGCGTTAACAGAGTTGACAAAGACTGTGATAGTAGAGGGTCGGCAAAAAACTTGAGACTAATAATATTAATCGTGTCCCTTTTGGCGAACTCGCCGCAGGCTGGTCCACTGTTCAAAGACCTCTCCAGCAATCTGCCTGACCACAGTTACTCTGGTGAGTGGAACCATTTCGTTGGGGGTGGCGTTGCAGTAATGGATTGCAATGGCGATGCTTTGCCTGACATATTTGCGGCAGGTGGATCCGGGCCTGCAGCTTTATTTATCAATAAAGGTGACTTTGTATTTAAAGACGCCGAGATTCCTGAGATTTTTGACACCACAGGTGCTTATCCAATCGATATAAATGCCGATGGGTATATAGATTTATTTGTTCTACGTATTGGTCCGAATATTGCGCTTAAGGGCGGGCCAGAATGCAGTTTTACGAATGCTACTGAGGAATTTGGGCTTCCCGACGCCGATCAATGGTCCACAGCCTTTAGCGCGTGGTGGGAAAACGATGGCCTGCCCCATCTAGCTGTAGGAAACTATGTAGACCTTAAAGATCCAGATGGTCCATTTTTCGCCTGCGACTCACATCAATTGCTAACACCATCCTCCAAGACATATGCCACTCAGCCATTAGAACCTGGGTTTTGCACCCTGTCGATGCTGGCGACGCCGGATGCCAGCGGTGCACGGCGCCTGCGCATCTCAAACGACCGCCAATATTATGTGCGGGGTGGTTACGAGCAAATGTGGGATATCTCTGAGCGTCGTTTCTTGGAAGAGGACGATGGCTGGGAGAAACTGTCAATCTGGGGTATGGGTATTGCAAGCCGAGACATTACCGGTGATGGCCGAGATGAGGTTATGCTTACATCCATGGGTGACCAGGTTTTGCAAATTGCTGGCTCAGATGGCACTTACTCAAACGCACCATTTTCTATTGGAACATATGCACACCGACCTTATCTTGGCGACGATGGGAGGCCTTCAACAGGCTGGCACGCACAATTTGGCGATATAGACAACGATGGACGCGTTGATCTATTTATATCCAAGGGAAATGTTGATCAGATGCCCTCAAATGCCATCCGTGATCCAAATAACTTGCTTATGCAGCAACCCAACGGTACATTTGTTGAATCAGGTTTGACTGCAGGCGTTGCAAGCACTGAACGGGGACGCGGTGCTGCAGTCGCAGATTTTGATCTTGATGGGCGCCTCGATATTCTAGTCCTCAACAGGCGTGCTCCCATGGAAATTTATCGTAATAAAACGCAAAACACTAACCATTGGATTGCCGTGAAATTACTCCAAAAAGGCGGCAACATCAACGCGATTGGTGCAAGCGTTACTGTTGGCACTGACATCCAGCATTTAACTGTTGGCGGAGGTCATGCAGGTGGTCAAGCCTTGCCTCTACACTTTGGTTTGGGGGCCAAGACCGATGTAAAAATTATGGTTGAATGGCCAAACGGTAATGTAACTAAACACCACGCTAGCGCTGATCAAACCGTCACTCTCCGCCCTTAAGGACTGGGCACTAGAAGGCCACTTGGCACAGATTTTGGAACACCTAGTCTGCCAGTCTGAGCCGCGGTATCAGTCAAGGCTCCCAGGAATGCGACTAGCTCAGCAACCTCTTGCTTAGAAAGTGAAACAGGTTCCTGATCCACGGCATTTGCAATTGCCACCACCTCCACCAAATCATCCATGATACGCCAATCTGCCACATCAAATTTAGTCAAAATAACACCACTACGGTCATAACTTGCAAGCGCTGCGCGTGGATCGATGTGCGCAGCCACAAAAGCTGTGAGGTCACTATAAGCACCGGCATGGCCCCAAGGACCGGTTAACTCCACGTTACGCAGTGAAGGGGTACGAAACGCATATTTGTCGGCTTCAAAACCTGTAACGCGAAAACGCCCTTCGTCGCGGGCATGAGATTCGAACCGTGCACCCTTCCCTGGGCCCAGCTGAGGCTGACCCATGGCATGAAATCCGTGGTCAGTTAGGAGAGCACCACTGTGGCAACTTGCACAGTCTGCTACGCCATAAAATAGTTCTAAACCTTTTTCAGCAGCTATTGAAAGCGTGCCCTCTCCCATCAAAATGGTATCAAAGGGTGCGGTATCGGACCGCCACTCGAATTCCATAAATGCCGCGATAGCATTCGATACATCAGTGAAGGCAATATCATCTGATCCAGAAATATGAGGGTAAATTTCTATAAATTTTTTGGCGTAACCACGCACCGATGCCACCCGCTGGGCAATCAAGTCCCATGCACCATTTTTGCCGGTCAGCGTGCCACGCCGGACGGCCTGAGAAATTTCATTTTCAGAATAATGTCCTGCCATTTCATCACCAGAGAGTACAGGGAACATAGTCTGTGCCGATATGATTGATGCAAAGCCACTCACCATCTCATCTTCCAAAGGGGTCCGCAAACCTGAGGCTCGGGCGGGATCCAACTCTACACGGCCATCATGAAACAGCACCCTAATTTGCTTCGCACCAAGATTAAACAGAGGCTGGGCGTTGCGCGGGACTCTTTGCTCAGGAAGATTGCCTGGGTCAACAATGCGTTTCAGCCCAAAGCCCTTGCCGCCATCCCCAAGGGAGAGGGATAACCCATCCCCCGTACCTAAAGCCGGATGATGACAAGTAGCGCAAGCGACCTCTTTGTTTCCCGATAATAAGGGATCATAAAACAAAAGCTGACCGAGCATGGCTTCTTTTTTGCTAACAGGTCTAAAGTCGTCATCGGTTAACGGCTTTGGCAAATCTGCAGCCATCGATAACTGGCCCATCGCGATCAGAACGCTAATAAAAATTCCACGCATTACACTGCCCCATTATTACTCTTAACATGTAGGACTGAATCCAAAATTAAAAGAGCGCTTTCTAAATAATAGGTTAAATCCAGAAATTACCTAACAGCTCACAACGGTTCCAAATAAACCAAACCTTGTTGTTACTATTTCCATCACCAAACGAACAAAGCAGGTAATCAGCACCCCAAAGGAATACAGGACACAAGACGTACTAAGTCACAGGTGGGTGATTATACTATCATTTATTTTGAAAAAAAATTAACAATTCTTAGTTATCTTATGAGGCTATATCGGCACCCAATATAAAAAGTAATATTGTCTGGCAGAACCTAATAATTTATTTTACTTGTTTAATGGTATAAACAGATAAAGATATTAGAACTGCAATATTGGAGTTAGACAATGGAACAGATTATGAATAAAATAACGCTTATCATAATACTCCTCATATCACTATCCGCCTGCTCAAAAAGTCAGGAAATTTATACTTCATCACTGTTCGGATTTAAGAATAGGGTACTAGTAAATTCTAATGACGCAAGGCAAGTTTTGGATATTGCTGACCAGTATGAACTAAGCATTCCTAATATCCGCAAAAACTCTGTTGCTCAAATTGTGTTTCCTAAGGCAATTAAACTTGGCCTTATTTTAGGAGGCAATTATTCTGAAGGTTACATTATCAAAGATGATCAAGTTTTGGGGCGCGTCAGGATGACTGGTGGAAATTTAGGTCCCCAAATAGGAGGTCAACAATATAGCCAAGTCATGTATATTATGACAGAAAATAAACTCAAAGAATTCATGGATTCAGATAATTTTAATTTACAAGGTACTGTAAGTTACGCAGAAAAGGGGGCGAGCAAAACTACAGTCATTGCCACACAAGATAACTTAAAAGAAATCTACACGCTTATTTTTAATCACACGGGCTATCTAGCGGGCATAACCTTCGACGGCGTAGTCTACTCTGTTATCGAAAAATAAAGAAAATAAACCATGAGCTTAAAGTTAGCACTTTAAAATTGATGCATCTGATGTCTGTTCGTGTCGCTTTTCGTATCTCTGCGTGTCCGAAGTTTGCGATATCCGGAGGGCGGTTATCAAGGGCCGTCTGGGGGCGCTCTGAGTTGTAGAGCTCAATCCAATTATCGATGATCCGCTTTGATTGGAAGCCGTCGGTAATTTCATACGTTACAAAATTAAAGCTACCAGCTACGATTGCCTGATGCTTGGTAATTTTAAACATATTTCCTGGAAACCATAGAATGACACTTAGGACGTTACACTTATGGCTAACCTCAATATTAGTAGGAATTCTTTTAGGTTTTTTTGGAGCTGCAGCTGCGCATTATTTTATGATCGGCATCTACTTTATTGAGCAGGTTTTGAACGACTATTTTAAAAATAGCACAAGCTTCATTTTCCTTTTTTGTAGTTTAAGTATCA
>LAQD01000012.1:71395-74447 GCA_000981705.1 Rhodobacteraceae bacterium ASP10-04a | reverse complement strand
TCTTCAGATATCAGTAGTTTCAAATAGCGTGACACAAAATTAAACGGTGTGCGCTCATTACTATAAGCGCGCCCCGCTTCATATCGTCTCTAATTCTTATCCGCGTCGCTAATTTGCGTTGCTGATAGAGGGCTTCTAAGGTTACTGGCCAGAAGCCGCAAGTAGTTTTTTATATAAAACGTTATTTTTTTAAAAATAGTTTATTATATAATAATATCATATAGTTATTGTATAAGCATCAAACTAAGCACGAAAGGTGAAATTAAAAATTCTTCAATCATTGCATGAAAAAATCAAGATATAGAAGATTTATAGCTTTGTTCTACCAACGCTGCTATTTTTAGAGGTTAGAGTTTCTAAACCACTACTGACGCTTCAAAATCTTATCACCCAAACTGCGTAAGGATATTTGGATAAACCGTCGTAATTGAGGTACGCGCGCAGCCAGAAGGGCAAAAATTATAGCCATATGTACCAAAGGTTCTATCTGAAAACCTTTAACTAACATTAGGTAATGCAGAGCTCCCAATATGGCTACTACATAGGTAAGCCGGTGTAGGACACGCCAAAAATGACCCAACTTACGTACAGACCAATTGTTAGAGGTTAGAGCCAAGGGTACCATAATCACAAAGGCAGAAAAGCCTATAGTAATGTAAGGTCGTTTTACAATATCAGTCCAGATTTGACTGAGCAGCTGCACATCCAACAAAAACCATGTGAGGAAGTGCGCAACCACATAGCCAAATGTCACCACCCCAGTTGCACGGCGAAATCTCACTAGGTTAATCCGAGTGAAATGCAAAAGTGGCTTCACAGCCAAACCTACGATCAGCAGCTTCAACGCAAATTCACCCAGCGCCTGTTCAAGAGCTTTGATCGGCTCTGGCCCTAGGTCGCCAGTAATTCCAGCCCAAATGGCCATAAGCCCAGGAACGGGCAAAAGGACATAAAGCAGCCAAGTGGGGATTTTGCGTAGGGCAGTATTTATAAATTGGATAGGCAATCGAATTATTCCATCTTAGCTTAAAAGGCCCAAACCAATATTGAAACTTTTAAAAAAACTTTTCTAAGTCCATTCCATCATAAAGGCTTGCAACCTCATCTTCATAACCGTTGAACATCAAAGTAGGTTTGCGCGGATTGAACAGACCACCACCAATCTTGCGCTCCAAGGCTTGTGACCAACGCGGGTGATCCACTGTAGGGTTCACGTTGCTATAGAACCCATACTCACGCGCATTAGACGTATTCCAGCTGCTGGGTGGCTCTTTATCAGTTAGAGTGATCCGCACGATAGATTTAATAGATTTAAAGCCATATTTCCATGGCACTACTAAACGAATAGGCGCGCCATTTTGATTAGGGATCGATTTGCCATAAATGCCCGTAGCCATCAGAGTTAACGGGTTCATAGCCTCGTCCAAGCGCAAACCCTCACGATAAGGCCAATCAAGCACGCCATACCGCACACCAGGCATTTGATCTGGTCTAAAAGCCGTTTCAAAAGCCACATATTTGGCACCAGACTGCACACCCACTTTATCAAGAATGTCTTTTAGCTCAAATCCATTCCAGGGCACGACCATGGACCAAGCCTCGACACAACGAAAGCGGTAGATTCGCTCTTCCTTTGTCAATCCTTCAGTCAAGGTAGCCACAGAATATCGCCCAGGTGCATCAACCATCCCGTCCACCTCAATAGCCCAACCGGAGGTGTTTAACGTATGCGCATTTGCAGCTGGATCTTCTTTACCGGTGCCAAATTCATAATAGTTGTTATAGCTCGTAATATCATCCCAGCTGGTAGGCTTTAAAGCTTCAGCCATGGCCGGGCTGACAATCGAGCCCAGCGCACCGGCACCCAACGCTCCTCCAATAACTTGCCTGCGATTTAACCACAGGCTCTCAGGAGTGACGTCCGCCTGTGTCAAATCATTAGTCCATCGACATGCCATGATAAAATCCTTTTTTATTTAATGCTAGCCTAAACCGAGCCTGAGGCCAACACACATGAAGTCACAACTGCGCCACAGGGTTGAAACAAAACAGCCACTTGTCTAGGCTGCGCTTGCGATGCACTCTGTAAAAAAATATTGAGGTATCTTATGAAGACAGCAATCATCACTGGCGCCGCCCGCGGCATTGGCTTGGCCACAACAGATATTTTATGTGCTGAGGGATGGCATGTGGTCATGGTAGACAGAGATGCCGAGGCGCTTGCCTTGCAGGCTGCCGAACGTAGTAATATCACCACCGCTGCCTATGATGTTTCGAACCCCAAACAGGTTGAGGCTATAATAGCGGACGCCATGGCAAATTGCGGTCGGATTGATGCTTTGGTCAACAATGCCGGTGTCGCAGATTTTGGGCCGATTGAGGACACAACTTTCGCCCGCTGGCGGCGGGTCATGGACACCAACCTCGATGGGGTATTTTTATGTACTCAGGCTGCTATTCCCGCCTTGAAAGCAAGCCGTGGCGCAGTGGTTAATATCGCCTCTATTTCGGGCTTACGGGCCTCGACCCTCCGCGTTGCCTATGGAACCTCAAAAGCTGCGGTTATTCATCTGACGCAACAACAGGCCGCAGAGCTCGGCGAATTTGGTATCCGAGTAAACTCAGTAGCACCTGGCCCAGTGCGTACCAAACTGGCCATGGCGGTCCATACTGAAGACATCATCGACGCCTATCACGACGCTATCCCCCTCAACCGCTATGGCACCGAGGCGGAGATAGGCCAGGTGATCGCATTTTTATGCTCAGAGCAAGCCAGCTTTGTAACGGGTCAAAATATCTCAGTAGATGGTGGATTTGAAAGCACAGGCATCGGCTTACCGTCACTCCGCGTTGATTCCTAATAAGGCAGGCAGATCCGCCATATCCCCAAACAACATATCAGTGATTCCAGAAAATTTGAATGCTGGGGTCTCACGTGTAAATCCCATTACCATCATGCCGGCGGCGACACCGGCGCGAGCGCCTGTTGCACTATCTTCAATCACCACACAGTCATGAGGTGCTGTCCCAGCCTGGGTCGCTGCTAGGAGAT
>LAQD01000012.1:54706-71250 GCA_000981705.1 Rhodobacteraceae bacterium ASP10-04a | reverse complement strand
CTAGAACGTCCAATACCGCCTCAATCCCCGGGATCACCTCCACACTTTGTCCCAACACAGTGAACATTTTTGAGTAAAACTGATCATCCCAATCGTTGGGAATATCCGCACCTAAGGCTTTAGCTTGCGCGCCTGCCCCAGCTATGGTGCCACCAACAAACAAATCTATCATCTCAGGAAGTGACAGCTCCAAACCACGAGATGCCAGATCATCGCACATCAATTGATGTGTAAGCGATTCGCTATCTACAACTACGCCATCACAGTCGAAAATCACAAGCTTTGGTGGGGATATCAGATTGTGCATAATAGCTCCTAAATTTCACCTAATTGACACCCTGCGCAGCAAACTAAAAAAGCTGAAAATAATATTCCCCACAGGGTGATGTGTACGCGGAGTATAGCAAGAGCCATACCTTAATGCACCACCACATCCTCTGGTGGTAGGCGGTTAGAAGTACTCACGCGGCCCCCAACGATTAAACCCTCTGCCCCTGCTGTGATTGACAAAGTCTCTCCTTCGTTAATCTCCCCAGCTAAAAGCATCTCCGCCAATTGGTTTTGTAAGGCCGATTGGATAACGCGCTTCAATGGCCGCGCCCCAAATACCGGGTCATAGCCCTCATCGGCGAGCCATGTTCTAGCAGGCTGGTCCAGCACCAAGGCGATATTCCGCGGCGCCAAACGACGTGCCAAACGGGCCAACTGGATGTCTACAACCCCGTCCATATCCTTGCGGCACAGCCGATCAAAGATGATCGTCTCATCTAGGCGATTGAGGAATTCTGGGCGAAAATGCGCTCGCACAGCCTGCATCACACCTAGGCGCGCATCCGAGGCATCCACACCATCTGGCAATTGGCTCAAAACTTGCGCTCCAAGGTTACTCGTTAGAACGATCAGGGTCTGCTTGAAATCTACCTTGCGACCATGACCATCTGTCAGCACCCCATCATCCAACACTTGAAGCAAAATATTGAACACATCTGGATGCGCTTTCTCAACTTCATCAAACAGCACCACCTGATAGGGCCTGCGCCGCACCGCCTCGGTGAGAACACCACCCTCCTCATAACCAACATAGCCTGGAGGCGCACCTATTAACCGCGATACGCTGTGTTTTTCCATAAACTCCGACATATCAACACGCACCATGGCGTTGTCGTCATCAAATAGAAAATTTGCCACCGCTTTTGTTAATTCAGTCTTCCCAACACCCGTTGGCCCTAAAAACAAAAAGCTGCCCAGCGGTCTGCATTCATCATTCAAACCAGCCCGCGCACGGCGTACAGCATTTGATACCGCCCGTACCGCCGAGTGCTGAGCAATTACCGTTGTATGCAACTCATCTTCCATACGCAGCAGCTTGTCGCGCTCACCCTCTAGCATCCGTGAGGTTGGGATACCGGTCCATCGCTCCACCACACCCGCTATTTGATCAGGCCACACGGCTTCTTCCAACATATGGCCATCAGCGGTTTCTGCCTCAGCCAATTGCTTTTCAAGACTGGGAATCACTCCATAAGACAGCTCACCAGCCCTGCTGAGATCGCCTTCTCGCTTGGCAATATCCAAATCCGCACGAGCTCGGTCCAATTGTTCTTTGAGATCGCGAGCCAAAGACAATTTGTGTCGTTCTGCCTGCCATTGCGCAGTCAACTCACTGGAGCGCTCCTGAAGTTCTGCCAAAGCTTTCTCAAGCGCCACCAACCGGGTTTTGGAGTCTGTATCATCTTCCATCTTCAAGGCTTCAACTTCAATTTTCTTTTGTAAAATATCGCGATCGAGCGCATCTAGTTCTTCAGGTTTACTGTCCACCTGCATACGCAAACGGCTTGCGGCCTCATCCATCAAGTCAATAGCCTTGTCTGGCAAAAACCGATCCGTAATATAACGGTTCGACAATGTGGCCGCTGCAACTAAAGCCGCATCAGCAATCCGGACACCGTGATGAAGCTCATATTTCTCTTTGATACCACGCAGAATTGAGATGGTATCAGGAATGCTTGGCTCATCCACCTGTACCGGTTGAAATCGCCGAGCGAGCGCTGCGTCCTTCTCGACGTACTTACGATACTCATCCAAGGTAGTCGCCCCAATGCAGTGCAATTCACCGCGCGCCAAAGCAGGTTTGATAAGGTTTGCAGCATCCATCGCCCCATCCCCTTTCCCAGCACCTACCAAAGTATGCATCTCGTCGATGAACAGCAAAATTTCACCAGCTGCAGAGGTCACTTCATTAAGCACAGCCTTGAGACGCTCTTCAAATTCACCACGATATTTAGCACCAGCAATCAATGCTCCCATATCAAGTGCCAACAATCGTTTGTTGCGCAGGCTTTCGGGCACGTCACCATTGACGATCCTGAGAGCCATGCCTTCCGCAATCGCCGTTTTGCCCACGCCAGGTTCCCCAATCAAAACTGGGTTGTTCTTGGTGCGCCGCGACAGCACCTGCATGGCACGCCTTATCTCTTCGTCACGACCAATGATTGGGTCAATCTTGCCCTCTCTCGCTCGCTCTGTAAGATCCTGCGCATATTTTTTCAACGCCTCATAGCTGTCTTCCGCACTGGCGCTATCAGCCGTTCGCCCTTGGCGAATATCATTTATGGCCTCATTGAGCTTCAGCGCCGACACTGCCCCTGCGCCCAAAGCATCCTTTGCCTTGGACTTCACCATGCTAAGCGCCATTAGAATGCGTTCTACAGGGACAAAACTATCACCAGACTTCTGAGCCAGCTTTTCCGCTTCAGCCAAAACCTTACCAGTGCTACTGTCTAAATACACTTGCGTGTCACCAGTAACTTTTGCGATCTTGGACAGGCTTATGCCTAAATGCTCTACCACTCGCGTGGGCACGCCGCCAGCGCGCACAATCAAATTACAAACCAACCCCTCCCTGTCATCCAGCAGCGCTTTGAGCAGGTGTTCCGCCCCCAAACGCGCATGGTCTTCTCTTTGTGCGATAGTTTGAGCCGCCTGAATAAAACCGCGTGACCGTTCAGTGAATTTATCTAAATTCATCTTTTTCTCCCTAGGTAAGCAATGTGTTTGATATGCTTCCCGATTTTGGCACAGCTTTGATGCAACCGTAGTCTTCACTTGGGTATGGCGGTAAGCCAAGACAAGGGCCAGCCTGCAAAACCACCAGCATTCACTCCAACTACTCAAAATATAACCACAGGCATGGACAGAATGGGCCACAATGTATAATTCAGCCCAATGGAAATTTTGGAGGTTGCCATGGCTAACGATAGATTAATTGTTGCGATGGATATGCCCAACGCCATTGATGGCCTAAAAATGGCGGAACAACTGGGAGATGCCGTCAGCTTTTATAAAATTGGCCTTGGTATGTTGACCGGTGGCGGACTGGCCTTGGCCAACGAGCTAAAAGCCGAATTTGGCAAGCGAATCTTTTTGGACATGAAGCTTTTCGATATCGGAGCAACAGTGGAACATGCCGTGCGCGGTTTGGCGCAGTTTGATCTCGATTTCCTAACTGTGCACGGAGACCCCTATGTGGTGCGCGCCGCCAAGGAAGGGGCCACAGGCAAAGATCTAAAAATCCTCGCCGTAACAGTTCTCACATCTCTTGATCGTGCAGATCTTGATGGCGCCTTGATCAAACCCGGTACAATTGCAGATTTAGTGGTTGAACGAGCAGGGAAAGCTTTTGACGCCGGCGCAGATGGCGTGATCGCCAGCCCACAAGAAGCGGCTTTGATCCGCGCCTTGCCAGAGGCAGTAGGCAAGCTGATCGTCACCCCAGGCGTGCGCCCTACCGGTGCAGCTTTAGGCGACCAAAAGCGGGTGGCAACCCCAGCGCAAGCCATTACTAATGGCGCTGATCACGTGGTTGTAGGTCGCCCTATCTGGACAGCTTCATCACCGCGCGCTGCTGCACTGGCGATTCTGGCCGATCTCAGTGATATAAAAGCCACAAATCCAATCTCTTAAACTCAGTCGTTTATGTCACTGCCCAAGGTTTTGGCCTAACCCTTGGGCGGCTCGAATACTCAGCGGAAGATCAAGTTTCTAATCAGAGAGGCCCACCAGCTAGAATTTATCTTGTCCAGCATCATTTTGAGCCTCACAGGATTTTAAAGGCATCCATTGCATTTGCCTGTAGTATGATTGTCTGATTGCCTTGGCCAGCTTCCAAAGCTGTAAGCGCCTCAACTTTCTTGAGTGCTACCTGGCTTTATACAGCTTCAACGCCGTTTTCGGCAATTGCCTCAGGCACAACGCCAGTGGCATAGGCCGCTGCATCCGCCTGCACCCTGCTCAGCGGCATAAAGTAAGGACAATTTGTTAGAAAAGAATATTGCAAACAAACTGGGGCCATGCCTTGCCCGTGGACGCCCCTACTATTCCAATATAACCTTATCCTATGCCTGCACTTTGCCGAGATTGTTTGACCACCTTTGAAACTTCACCCAAGCGGTGTTCTCAATGTGGTCGGCCGCGCATAACGGCGCATCCAGAATTGTTTACCCTGTCGATTGCTCATATGGATTGCGATGCCTTTTATGCTTCGGTGGAAAAGCGCGACAACCCCGAGCTAGCCAGCAAGCCAGTGATCATAGGGGGTGGTCAGCGCGGCGTAGTCAGTACAGCGTGCTATGTTGCCCGAGTACGGGGCGTCAGATCAGCCATGCCAATTTTTCAAGCCCTGAAGCTATGCCCTGAAGCAGTGGTAGTCCGTCCCCGGATGGAAGAATATGTCAAAGCCAGCAAAGCCATCCGCGCGATGATGCAAGATTTAACGCCTGCCATTGAGCCTTTATCACTGGACGAGGCGTTCATGGATATGACCGGGACTACGAAATTGCACGGTTTACCGCCAGCAGTATTGCTAGCGCAATTAATCAAGAGAATGAAAGACGAGCTGGGCCTTACTGGCTCTATTGGGCTGTCACATAATAAATTTCTAGCCAAGGTTGCAAGTGATCTCGACAAACCACGCGGTTATTCGGTAATTGGCATTGCAGAAACACATGATTTTTTACGTGATCGGCCCATTAGTCTAATTTGGGGTGTGGGTGCCGTGGCACAAGAATCACTTAGCAAGGCAGGAATAAGGACCTTCGCTGATCTGTTACGCTGGGATAGGCAGGAACTTAGTCAACGCTTCGGTTCTTTAGGTGACCGGCTTTGGAACTTAGCTCGGGGACATGACCTGCGACGCGTAACCTCCCATGCACCGATCAAAAGTATTTCCAATGAAACAACCTTTAGTGAAGACACCTCGAACTCTAACATTTTGGATGGTCATATTTGGCGCTTAGCGGAAAAGGTAAGCGACCGCGCCAAAGCGCGTGATTTGGCTGGACGCGTAGTCACGTTGAAGCTGAAACGCAAAGATCACACATCCTTGTCACGCCGATTATCTTTGCGGGAACCAACTCAAATTGCTGACAGAATTTACCGTACGGCACGCGATTTGTTCAACCAAGCAGGGTCGCAGGGCCCCTACCGTTTGATCGGAGTTGGATTATCAGATTTAGTAAGTGATGCGGACAGTGATCTTACCAGAGATTTACTCGACCCAAACGCCGACAAACGCGCCAAAACTGAGCGAGCCACTGATGCTATTCGCGCAAAATTTGGTAGTGATGCAATCGTAAAGGGGCGGTCACTGCGTTAGGTCATTCTGCTGCAAGACGCACCTGCTCAATCTCCAGCGCAACAATTTGAGCAATAACCGCACGCAAGCGCGTTTGGAGCTCAGCAAAAACAGGCAAGGGCGAAATCGTCACCTCATCCATGTAAAGACTACGGTCAATTTCGATTTGAATGACATGCTGGCCCCGCTGGGGCTTGCCGTAATGCTGGCCGATATAAGCACCAGCAAAAGGATTATTTCTTGTCACTCGAAAACCCGCGGTCACAAAAGCCGCTTGCACGTGGTCAACAATCTTTGGAGCCGCCGCGGCGCCAAACCGATCCCCAATCACAATGTCTGGAGAGATATCGCTGCGCTGCTCACGGTTCACTGCAGCATGTGGCATCGAGTGGCAGTCAATTAGTACCACATGGCCAAATTTTCTGCGGGTGGTGTCTAGTAAAGACTGCAAACGCTGATGGTAGGGATGCCAAATATCCTGCAATCGGGTTTGCGCCTCCACCATAGAGATTTTGCCATTATAAATTGGCCGGCCAATCGCGACCACACGAGGCACGACACCTAGCCCCGATGCCACTCGCGCATTAAGACCAACAGAGCCTACCCCGTAAATCAATGCAGGATCAAGATCCTCACAGGAGCGATTGAGGTCAACAAATGCTCGCGGCGCAGATGCGGCTAGTAAGGGTGCGCCAAAGCAGGTTACCGATTGAAACAACTGATCAACAAAAGCATCTTCAGAGGCACGGATTGCATGAGCATCAAGTCTGGACCCATCCAAAAAATCCAACGTATAGCTCCGCCCCGAATGTGGGGCTGCAAACACAACACTACTGGTGAGCTCGGCAGGCTCATAAAGAATAAAAGGAGCATCGTTCATACATTTAATATAACATAAGACTTAACTTGGGGAAGCAATTCATGTTTAAAATGAAGAAAATACTCCAAGGAACTCTATTTATGACCCTTGCTGCGATTTTACCTTGAAGACTCGGCATACGCTGCATATACGGCCGATACCGACGCTAGCTTCTGCGTCCTTTTTTTTGGGGGGCGTGAGGTTTGTTTAGGTTCAACGGGCGCGTAGCTCAGCGGTAGAGCACTTCGTTGACATCGAAGGGGTCACTGGTTCGATCCCAGTCGTGCCCACCATGTAATTTAGCTAGGGCTACTCCGCGGCCCGGTTTTGAAGGAGAAGGCCATGAAGGTCAAAAACTCGCTTCGCTCGCTTAAGAGCCGCCACCGCGATTGTCGTGTGGTACGCCGTAAAGGCCGTGTTTATGTTATTAACAAAACACAGCCTCGTTTTAAGGCACGTCAGGGTTAATCTCTGCCATAGTGCTAAAAAAGGCCGTCCCTCGTTTGGGGCGGCTTTTTTTTAAACTAAATTTTGACGAATATTTATATACTGACACGCAGGGACTACTGCACTACCTCTTGCAGCGCATTAGTTACAATTAGTAAGCGGCACTAGTCGTAACTACGTTGATCCTCTATGATGATACCGTCTTTGGGAAGCTCACCTGTAGCAACCATTTCAACTTTAGCCCGAAGCTTCAATATCTCAACGATTGAGGCCGCATAGATATCTGCGCGGCCAATGTCACCTTCAATTTTCACTGTCATAACATCAGCCTCAGCCGCACGGCTAGCAATCACTCGAGCGCGGGTAACTTCTGGGTATTTGCTCACAAAAGCGGCGACTTGTTCTGGTCGGACAAACATACCTTTGATCTTAGTTGTCTGGTCTGCCCTGCCCATCCAACCTTTTATCCGCAGATTGCTTCGCCCACAGGGACTAGACCCTTCCATGAACGCCGAAAGATCACCAGTCGCAAAACGAATTAAGGGATAGTCAGGGTTGAGCGTTGTAACTAAAATCTCACCTACCTCTCCAAAAGGCACAGGATTACCGGTACCAGGTGTCACAATCTCAACCACAACGCCTTCATCTAAGATCAAACCTTCCATCGCAGCGCTTTCATAAGCGACATTGCCCAGATCCGCCGTCGCATAGCATTGCCGACAGGCAATTCCGCGGTCTAGGTACCACCGCCTCAGCGATGGGAATAATGCGCCACCACCCACTGCTGCTTTACTAATTGCCAGTGTCAGCCCCATCTCCTCGGCTTTTTCAATAATGTTTTTAAGATAATCTGGGGTGCCGGCGTACACAGTCACTCCAACATCATGGGCAGCCTGTGCTTGCAGTTCAGTTTGCCCCGTACCTGCCGGTAAAACAGCTGCACCAACAGCGCGGGCGCCGTTTTCGAACATCGTGCCCGCTGGGGTTAGGTGATAGGAGAAGCAATTTTGGACAACATCAGCAGAACCAATCCCAGTGGCATGCAAAAAGCGGCCAAGTCTCCACCAATCATGACTTGTCCTGCCCGGCTCGTACAATGGGCCAGGAGATTGAAACGCATATTCGAAATGCGGCCCCGAAAATCCACCAAAGGGAGGTCGAAGCTTTTGCGCAGCACCAAGTTCGGATTTTCGCAAGACTGGCAATCTAACCAAATCAACAGCCGATGTAATATTTACCAGGTCAAATTCAGAAAGGTTGGCGTGCCCCGGCAAGGTTTGCGCATGAGCCAGTAGAGCTGGCAAACATTCCGCGAGAGAGGAGGCACGCGCATCGGCGGAGCGGATTTCCAAATCATCATAAAAAGTCATTCCACCATTCCCTACCACCTGACATCAAAGCTAAGATCAGCTTAACCATCTTTTACGACGGCGATAGCTTCGTGTATCACGGAAAGACTTACGGCCATCATCTGACATTCCAAGATAAAACTCTTTGACATCCGGGTTTTCGCGCAACTCAGCTGCAGGGCCATCCATAACCACGCGGCCAGACTCCAAAATATATCCATAGTGTGCGAAGCGCAGGGCAACATTGGTATTTTGCTCCGCCAATAGGAAGGATACACCTTCCTTTTCGTTTAGATCTTTCACAATGCCAAAAATCTCTTCAACCAACTGTGGAGCCAATCCCATTGACGGCTCGTCCAGCAAAATAGTTTCGGGGCGCGACATCAAGGCTCGCCCAATAGCACACATCTGTTGCTCACCCCCAGAGGTGTAACCAGCTTGGCTTTTACGACGTTCGCGCAGCCGCGGAAAATATGTATATACTTTATCCAAATCAGCCGCCACCGCCGCTGCACCGTCGCGGCGGGTATAACTGCCAGTCAGTAAATTCTCTTCGATCGTCAAATGCTCAAAACAATGTCGACCTTCCATCACTTGAATAACGCCGCGCTTCACGAGGTCTGAAGGGTTCAGGCCCGATACAGATTGACCACGGTATTCGATCGATCCTTTCGTGACCTCGCCCCGTTCGGAGTGCAGCAATTGAGATATAGCTTTGAGTGTTGTAGTCTTACCCGCACCATTACCACCCAAGAGGGCTATAATCCCACCTTTGGGCACGCTTAGAGACACTCCTTTCAGTACCAAGATAACGTGATTATAAATCACCTCGATATTATTAACTTCCAAAAGAGTCTCGTTTGTTGGGTTACCATCAAGCATAACTTTAATCCTATATGGGGTGCTCTGGCCCAAGAAGGGCCAGAGCGCTGTTAGACAGTTTTAGTTACAGCGGGCTTCCATACCATTCTCTGCGGCATAGGCTGCAGAGTCAGCATCGATTAATGGCTGGATAACTGACATATCAGACCCGGCAAAATCACTAATCAAAGACCATTTTTTGTTGGTCGCATCCCATTGTGCTACGGCGCCAGTACCTGGGCCACCGTGATTTTCACAAGTAACTTTGAATGATGGGCCAAAGTTTGGCATGCCCAAATCAGTCATAACTGCTTCAGTGATTTCTAAGGCTTCCATTCCATCACGCATCATTGCAGGAGTAATATCCGCAACGCCATGGATTTTTTGAGCAGTTTTCACTGCTTCAGCAGCCAACATGGCCGCGTAGAAACCACGGTTGTAGATGGCAGTACCAATCTGGTCACCCGCACCAGCAGCCTTACCAGCGTCAACAACGTATTTCGCTAATTCGCCAAATACTGGGAAGTCACTACCAACGTTATGGAAAGTAATAGCTTTATAACCATGAGCTCCATCGCCAGCCGGTAGAACTGCGTTTTCAGACCCTGACCACCATACACCAATAAAGTTTTCCATAGGGAACTTTATATTTATGGCTTCCTGGATCGCAACTTGGTTCATTACACCCCAGCCCCACATTGTGACATAGTCAGGGCGTTCGCGGCGAATTTGCAGCCATTGGGATTTCTGTTCTTGACCTGGGTGGTCAATTGCAAGCAGCGTAAGCTCGAAACCATGCTTTTTTGCAAGCTCTTCAAAGGTCCGGATTGGCTCTTTGCCATATCCAGAGTTGTGATAGACTAAAGACACTTTTTTGCCTTTAATATCACCGCCATTGAGGTCCAAAAGGTGGTTCACAACCAGTGACGCACCATTCCAGTAGTTGGCAGGATAATTAAACACGTTGGAAAATACCTTGCCATTGGCAGCCGATGTTCGGCCGTATCCCATGGTGTGCATAGGAATATTATCAGCTGTAACTTTTGGAATCAGCTGATAGGTGATTCCAGTTGAAAGCGGTTGATAAACTAAGGAACCTTCACCCTTGGTAGCTTCATAGCATTCAACGCCTTTTTCAGTGTTATAACCAGTTTCGCATTCCAAGATACGGGTCATAACGCCACCAATACCGCCATCACGTTCGTTCAAAAGCGTCATGTAGTCTGCGTAGCCATCTGCAAATGGAATACCACCCGCAGCATAAGCGCCAGTCCGATAAGATAAAGATGGGAACACGAGGTCAGCCATCACTGGAGCTGCTGCCATAACGGCGGCCACTGTTACTGTTGCTAGTCTTTTCATCGGATTAATCCTCCCTTGGTTTGTCCGATTGTGCCGGTTTACCCGGTCGTATAGCCAACCATTCCCTAGTGTGGGAATGGCCAGAGTCGTAATTTTTCTTTGGCTACACGCCAAAGTTGTGCCAAGCCGTGCGGCTCAGCAATCAAAAATATAATGATTAATGCCCCCACGATGACAAATTCGAGGTGTGCCGCCAGTGCCGTATCCCAGCCCAAACCACCAACTAAAACATTCTTTAACAAAACCGGTAGTAGAACCATGAAGGCTGCTCCTGCAAAACTGCCAAAAACTGATCCCAGACCGCCAATGATAATCATGAATAATACTAAAAATGATTTCTGGATACCAAAGGCCTCTCCAACCTCAACCGCGCCCAAATAGACACTGAAGAACAAAGCACCTGAAATCCCAATAAAGAAGCCCGAAATAGCAAAAGCTGAAAGCTTGGCAGAAAGTGGGTTAACTCCAATAATCTCAGCAGCAATATCCATATCGCGAATGGCAGACCATTTTCGGCCTAAAGATCCACGGGTCAAGTTGCGTGCGACGATGCCCGCAAAAGTGAGAAACACAAGACAAATCATATATTTGGCCCACGCGTCTGTATTTGGACCCGTAACTAAATGGCCAAACACTGTACGATCCGGTGCATTAATCTGACCCGAAGCAGAATAATTGTAAAACCAAGCCACCCGGTTGAACAGCCAAACTAAGAAAAATTGGGCAGCGAGCGTGGCCACAGCGAGGTAAAAGCCTTTAATACGTAGGCTTGGTAAGCCAAAAAGCGTTACTACTGCCGCAGTAATGCCTCCAGAAATTAATATGTGGAACATGATGCTTACGTCCGGGAAGGTCGTCATCAACTTATAGCAGGCATAAGCCCCCACGGCCATGAAACCACCAGTGCCCAGCGACACCTGACCGCAATACCCAACAAGAATATTGAGCCCAATCGCTGCAATTGCATAAATTAAAAATGGCACCAAAATCGCATTCGCCCAGTAATCATTTATGATGAAGGGGATAATTAGGAAGGCAACTACTAAAACTGCATAGTAGCGGTAGCGGTCAAACTTAATTGGAAATGTTTGACTGTCCGCCGGGTATGTTTCGCTAAAATCGCCAGATTCACGATAAAACATGCGCCATCCCTTCCAAATTTAGATTATTGTTTAAATTTTCTGGTGAGCAGGAGCCGACAGGGCTGCCGTGACCATTGCCAAGCGCGTTAAACACGTTCAATGATTTTCTCCCCAAATAATCCCTGAGGACGGAATACCAAAAAGACTAGAGCCAACATATAAGCAAACCAGTTCTCTGTTGCTCCACCCAAGAAAGGCGCACCGATCAGGAATTCAAACAACTTTTCACCAACACCCACGATTAACCCTCCGACAATCGCACCTGGGATAGATGTGAAGCCACCCAGCATAAGAACTGGCAAAGCCTTGAGTGCAATCAAGGATAGTGAGAACTGCACCCCAGACTTTGCACCCCACATTATACCGGCCACCAAAGCTACAAAACCCGCAAGCGACCAAACCAAGACCCAAATAAAACTCAAGGAAATTCCAACCGACAACGCCGCTTGGTGGTCATCTGCTACCGCCCGCATCGCTCTACCTTGTTTGGTGTATTGCGCGAAAGCTACCAAGACAATCACCAGTACAATAGCAACTAAGGATGCTACGATCTCTAGCTTATCGATGAAGAACCCGTAAAAGTTAGTCCCACCCAAGAAAGACGTAGCCTCTTCAATCCACATACTGCCGCCCTGCGGAATACCTATATCGAGCTTTTTAATTTCGGAGTTCCACATCATATCGCCAAAGCCCTCCATGAAATAGGCTAGCCCGATAGTCGCCATAAACAAAATAATTGGTTCCTGGCCCACCAAGTGCCTAAATATGAAATGCTGAACACACCAGGCCAAACCAACCATCACAACCATTACTAGTAAAATAGATAGGAAGGCAGGAACATGCCAACCAAAGTGATGCACATCCGTGCCAAAGACCGAATTGATCAAATGGGCGAACGGGACCTGACCATCCATGATCCCCACCAACGTGAGTGCTCCAAACAACGCCATCACACCCTGTGCATAGTTAAAAATACCTGAGGCTTTAAAAATTAGAACAAACCCTAAGGCTACAAGCGCATAAAGCACCCCAGCCATTAGGCCGTTGAGCATTACTTCAACACCGAATAAAAACTGATCTGGGAACATAACTTAAGCCTCCACGCCGGTGTTTTGGATTGGCAACATTTGTTGCAGCGTCGCTAAATATTTGGACTCAATCATGAGCCACCCCCAAATACGCATCAATTACAGCTTGGTTGCTGCGCACATCCTTTGGCGTGCCATCACCAATCTTTTTTCCATAGTCCATCACGACCACCCGATCAGAAATATCCATAACCACACTCATGTCATGCTCAATCAAAGCAATAGTGGTACCAAATTCGTCATTTACGTCTAGAATAAAGCGGCTCATATCCTCTTTTTCTTCCACATTCATACCTGCCATCGGCTCATCTAAAAGCAAAATCTTTGGGTCTGCGGCAAGCGCGCGCGCCAATTCAACTCTCTTTTTCAAGCCATAAGGCAAGCGACTAACGGGTGTTTTTCGGATATGTTGGATTTCTAGGAAATCAAGTACCCGCTCCACAACTTCACGATTTTCGGTTTCTTCCCGCTGAGCACTACCGTACCAGAAAGCCTGGCTCAAAATACCGGCTTTCATGTGGTTCAACCGCCCTGTCATCACATTGTCTAGCACGCTCATACCCTCAAAAAGAGCAATATTTTGAAACGTGCGCGCAATACCTTGGCGGGCAACTTCAAAAGGTTTCATTGAGGGACGGCGTTCGCCCTTATACCAGACTTCGCCTTCTTGCGGATTATAAAATCCTGAAATAACGTTTAACATCGAAGATTTTCCAGCACCATTCGGGCCGATAATTGCTCGAATTTCACCTTCGCGGATGTCAAAAGAGATATCTTGGATTGCCACCACACCGCCAAACCGCAACGTAATATTTTTCATTTCCATCATAACGCCACCAATGGTGCGGCCATCTGAGGTTACAAAGCTTTCAGGTTGGTCAAACATAGGTCAGACACTCCAGACAAAAATTAGTGAGCACAGCACTTAAAGAAAACGTCATTCTGCGGCAATTTTCTGGGCCACAACTGTGGCCGCATCCCGCATTTCAAGCGTCGCAGAAATGGAACCCTTACGGCCATCTTCATAGGTCACTTCAGTAGTTGTCGCAACACGCTCTGAGCCGTCATAAAGGCCTGCAATTAGATCAGAAAACTTCTCTTCCACAATTCGACGACGCACCTTTCGTGTCCGCGTCATCTCACCATCGTCTGCATCTAGTTCTTTATGCAAGACAAGGAAGCGATGGACCTGGCAACCCGAAAGCATAGGATCATCTGCTACACTTAAGTTAGTTTCTTCAATATGGGTTTGGATCATGTCTAGAACCTCTGGGTGCTGCGACAACTCTTGGTATCCACCATAGGCTATGTTGTTGCGCTCGGCCCAATTACCCACTGCATTAAGATCAATGTTGATAAAGGCAGTACAATAATCACAGCCATTCCCAAACACCACCGCTTCTAGAATGTTGGGAAAAAACTTAAGCTTGTTTTCAACGTACTTTGGCGCAAATAGGCGGCCATCAGAAATTTTTCCAACATCTTTTGCGCGGTCAATAATCCGCAAATGTCCGCTAGTCTCTTCAAAGAATCCAGCATCCCCCGTCGCTACCCAGCCATCTTTATCTTTAGTCGAGGCGGTACTCTCTGGGTTATTATAATACTCAACAAACACTCCAGGTGAGCGATAGTAGATCTCCCCGTTATCCCCAATACGGACCTCAACGCCCGGAGCAGGCACACCCACAGTATCTGCACGCACTTCCCCATCAGGTTGGATTGTCACATAAACCGTAGCCTCAGTTTGGCCGTAAAGCTGCTTAAGGTTGATGCCAAGAGAGCGATAGAAATCAAAAAGTTCTGGTCCAATCGCCTCACCAGCGGTGTAACCCACCCGCACGCGACTCATGCCCAGCGTATTTTTTAACGGCCCGTAGATGAACTTGTCACCAAGCCAATATTTCACTCGGTCCATAAAGCTGACGGGCAGACCACTCAACAGAGCTGGGCCAACAGTTTTGGCATGTGCCATAGATTTATGAAACATCCACTGCTTCATCCGACTGGCGTCTTCCATGCGGATCATTACATTGGTCAGTTGGTTTTCAAATACACGGGGCGGCGCAAAATAATATGTGGGGCCAATTTCGCGTAGGTCTGTCATCATGGTTTCTGGGCTTTCGGGACAATTCACACAGAAACCTGTCCACAAAGCTTGACCCATCGAAAACGTGTAGTCCCCGACCCATGCCATCGGCAAATAGGCCAAAACTTCTTCGTTCGGACCTAAGTCGTCGAACTGTGAGGAATTTTTAGAAGTCTCAATCACATTTCGATTTGAGAGGACAACCCCTTTTGGACGGCCTGTAGTTCCGGATGTATAGAGCATCACACAGGTATCATCATAATTTTGGCTAGATTGCCGCGCAGCTAATTCAGGGCCCAAAGTATCTTTAGCTGACCGCCCGATATCTTGTAGCTTTTGGAATTGTGATAAAAAACTATGATCATATTTTCGAAGGCCACGGCCATCTAAATAAATGATCCGTTCAAGGTTTTTTAAGTCATCTTTAATGTCTAGGATTTTATCAACCTGCTCTTGATCACCAGCAACAATAAATCGCGCGTTGCAGTGATCCAAAACATAAGAAATCTCATCTCCAACAGCATCTTGATATATTGGCACAGGCACTGCCCCAATCCATTGCGCTGCCAACATGGACCAATATAAATAAGGCCTATTACGACCAGCAATAGCGATGTGATCACCCTTAGCAGCACCAAGTGTCAACAAGCCCAGCGCAAGCGCTTCAACCTGTTCCACTGCTTCACTCCAGGTCCAGCTCTGCCAGATACCAAATTCTTTTTCCCGATAAGCGGCTTTGTCACCAAATTCACGCGCATTTCGTGCCAATAATGCTGGAATAGAAACCAGATCCGCGGAGTCAGTCGCAGTCACAATATTATCCTCCCAATACCGGTTCTCGGTGCCTTTTTAAAAGGTCTGGTGCAGTAATGCGACTGACACCAGACAAAGGTCAATCAGTTTTTTTGAACAACCGTTCAATTCCACTCCAAACAAAGTTATTGTCATGGCTAGAAGTAGATCCAAAAGACCGTTTAAATGTGGGTGAATATAATATGATTAGTGATACTTAATTAATTCACTACAAAAAAAATATCACTTTTACTATACAAAAATATTATTTAAATATCTCAATTATTTATATAAGTTCGCGGTTTCAGCTATCAATTGGAGCCAACTGAGGCCAGACTTATCTGTTCCTAGGGCCAGATCATAAACTATTTTGAAGCCCCCATCATAGTAAAATGATCCTGTATCAATTTGTCGCATAGAACAGCCACGGCCATACCTGGCCCGCTAATACAGGCGGCAGTATCAACAGCACCGGATTAATCTCATTCAGCAGCGATTTGATTCGCTGCTTTTTCAACCTTCACGGCAGAAAATTTAAATTCTGGAATTTTACCAAATGGGTCCACCGCAGAGTTCGTTAGCAAATTAGCTGCTGCTTCAACAAAGGCAAAAGGTAGAAATACCATGTCAGGTGACACAGCACGATCTTCACGCGCCATAATATCAATACTGCCACGTTTTGTAGTCAACCGCACCAAACCGCCTGGAGCAATACCCAGATTACGCAGTGTGGATGGATGCAACGAACAATTCGCCTCAGGCTCAACTGCATCCAACACCTTTGATCGTCGGGTCATAGAGCCCGTATGCCAGTGCTCTAACTGCCGTCCCGTTGTGAGAATCATTGGGTATTCATCATCCGGCACATCGTCAGGAGCAATCAGGTCAGCAGGCGTAAAACGGGCCCGCCCATCAGTCCTAGGGAA
>LAQD01000012.1:53087-54605 GCA_000981705.1 Rhodobacteraceae bacterium ASP10-04a | reverse complement strand
ATGGTCAGTTTCATTTCTGCAAAAACTTGGCTTGGATGATCATAGGTCCAGCCGAGACCAAGACGCTTGGCAAGCTCAACTTCAATCCACCAATCTGCCCGCGCCTCACCGGGCGGCGAAACAGCCGGTCGACCCATTTGCACTTGTCGGTTAGTGTTGGTTACAGTGCCAGTTTTCTCAGCGAAAGCGGCCGCAGGGAGTATAACGTCAGCATAATTAGCGGTTTCTGTAATAAAAATATCTTGCACGACCAAATGTTCTAGCTTCGCCAGTGCACCTCGAGCATGAGCCACATCGGGATCGGACATTGCAGGATTTTCACCAAGAATATACATTCCCCGAATATCACCAGTGTGTACCGCTTCCATGATCTCGGTTACAGTCAGGCCCTTATTTGGATCAAGAGGTTCATTTACACCGCCATCACGAGCCCAAACATCCGCAAATTTTTTACGGACCTCACCGCTAACCACAGTTTGCATATCTGGCAAGAACATCGGAATAAGACCAGCATCAGAGGCTCCCTGCACATTATTTTGGCCTCTCAAAGGATGCAAACCAGTGCCCGGGCGACCCACCTGTCCAGTCATCAGTCCAAGACTGATAAGACAGCGCGAATTATCAGTACCATGAATATGCTGTGACACACCCATGCCCCAAAAAATCATCCCAGCTTTAGCACCCGCAAAAGTTCGAGCTACATCACGCAAGGTCTCCGCATCGATACCACAAATTCCAGCCATTTTCTCAGGGCTAAAATCTTTCAAATGCAACTTCTCAGCTTCCCAATTTTCGGTATATGCCTCGATATATTGCCGGTCGAAAAGCCCCTCCTCCACAATCACGTGCATAATCGCGTTTAGCATACTAACATCCGCACCAGGACGAAATTGCAACATGTGGCTGGCAAAGCGCTTCAAGGCCTGACCACGTGGATCCATCACAATCAATTTTCCACCACGCTTAGTGAACTGCTTGAAATAGGTGGCAGCTACTGGATGATTTTCAATCGGATTAGCCCCAATTACAATCGCAACATCAGCATTCTTAATTTCGTTAAATGTCGCAGTAACTGCTCCAGAGCCTATATTTTCCATCAGTGCTGCCACACTAGAAGCATGACACAGCCTGGTACAATGATCGATATTATTGTGTCCAAAGCCCTGTCGAATCAACTTTTGAAATAGATACGCCTCTTCATTGGTACATTTAGCCGAGCCAAAGCCCGCAACAGACGCGCCACCACGCGATTGCTTCAGTTTAGCCATACCACCGGCAGCAAAATCAAGCGCCTCTTCCCAGCTAGCTTCACGAAACACATCGCCCCAATTGCCCGGATCCACATTCAACCCTTTAGCCGGGGCATCATCACGACGAATCAGAGGTTTAGTGAGGCGGTGATCGTGGTGAATATAGTCAAACCCAAACCGACCTTTGACGCACAGGCGCCCTTCGTTTGCAGGACCATTGATGCCATCAACGTATTTCACTCGGCCATCTTTTACTTTTAGGCTCACC
>LAQD01000012.1:49301-53030 GCA_000981705.1 Rhodobacteraceae bacterium ASP10-04a | reverse complement strand
TTAGCATCAGTCACAGTAGCTGGCATCAAGGCCCCAGTTGGGCAGGCCTGCACACATTCACCGCAACCCACGCAGCTGCTTTCACCCATTGGATCGTCCATATCAAAAGTGGGGTAAGCATCATGGCCACGGCCCGACATGCCAATCACATCATTCACTTGAACCTCACGACAGGCCCGCACGCAGAGGCCACACTGGATGCAGGCATCCAAGTTTACCGACATCGCTACATGGCTGTCATCCAACAAAGGAATACGCCCATCTTCCAGCTTAGGAAATCGACTTTCTAGAACGCCCTGACCAACGGCCATATCCCAAAGCTGACTGGATTTATCATGCGCCACATCTTGCTCTGGTTGATCTGCCACTAGCATTTCCATGACCATTCGACGGGCCTGAGTGGCGCGGTCTGAGCGGGTGTGTACAACCATCCCCTTAGAGATTGGTCGGATACAGGAAGCCACCAAAGTACGCTCACCCTCAACCTCAACCATACATGCCCGGCAGTTGCCATCAGCCCGGTATCCGGGTTCATCACGGTGGCACAGATGTGGAATAATGAAGCCCTGCCCTTTGGTCACATCCCAAATTGTCTGTCCAACTGGGGCCGAAACTTCGGCTCCATCTAATGTGAAGGTGACTGTATCTGTCATCGGACCACTCCTACGAATTTACCCCTGTCTAAACTAAAAGCAACGCTTAAACACATGCCATACGCGACAGGCACAGCCGAATTTGCGCCAAACATAGTTTCCTATATGATCGAAAGGAGCCAATTGGCAAAGATTGTGAAACACGATATTGCAACCTAATGATGAAAACAGAAATTATCCTCATTCGCCACGGACAAGCAAATACCGGCGCAAAAGACGAAGAAAGCTACGATCAGCTTTCCGACACTGGCCACCAACAGGCTAACTGGCTGGGCGACTATCTACGTGGCCATGGAGAGGAATTTGACCGGGTGATCTGCGGCAGCTTGAGGCGGCACCGAGAAACAGCCGTGGGGCTAGGTCTTCCATATGAGGTGGCCGTTGACCCGCGGGTTAATGAAATGCGGTATTTTGATTTAGCCAACGAGTTTCATATCCAAACAAATACGCCTGTACCAAATTCAGCAGAGGAGTTTGCCCAGCATGTGCCCCAGCTTTTTACAGCCTGGCACAGTGGATCATTGGACAGCGTTCATGTCAGTTATCGTGATTTTGCACAGCGTTTCAAAGATGTAATGTCCGAGCTCGTGGAGCTTGGTGGACGCAGCTTAGTGATAACCTCAGGCGGAGTAATTGGCATGGCTATCGCACAGCACTTGGCATTGGGGCCAGAAGGCTTTGCTCATATCATGTTACCCATACACAATTCCTCAATGCATCGATTTGATGTTAGAGGGGGGAGTACGCTTATGTCAGGTTACAACGCGACCCCACATTTGGACGGCGCCTCACGCAGCCACGCACGCACAAATATCTAGGAGATGGACATGCTCAAACTATTTGCCGCCAAACATACAGTGTCTCTGGCGTCAGCGTTGATTTTAGAAGAGCTGGGCACAGAATACGAGCTATGCTTGGTCGATATTGCCGCCCACGCGCAGCGCGAAAAGCCCTATTTAGGCGTAAACCCAAAAGGCCGAGTACCCGCACTTGTGACATCAGACGGGGTTTTGACCGAAACTGGTGCGATTTTGGAATACATCGCGCCTAATTTTATGCCAAAGGATGCCTTTTCCTGCGCCAAGATTCGTGAATTCATGCATTATCTATCCTCTACTATGCATGTGAACCACGCCCATAAAATGCGTGGCAAACGCTGGGCAGATCTCAAAGAGTCCCGTGCCGATATGACCGCAAAAGTCCCGCAAACCATGGCAGAAAACTGTGCCTATGTTGAGAGCCTAATCTTGGGACCTTACATTTTTGGATCTGACATCACCATCGCAGATGCACATCTATTCACCTTATCACAATGGCTGGAAGGCGATGGTATTGATATCAGTAGCTACCCAAAATTGGCAGCATTCGAGCTTGCATTCGCAGCACGTCCCTCTGTGGCCGCCGTCCGCGCGAAAGGTCTTTTATGACCCACCTTTGGATTCGAGCCGAACAGCGACCCAATGAACAGCGTGTCGGCGTAACGCCAGCGGGTGTGCAAGCATTACTTAAGGCGGGTTTTGAGATAACTCTTGAACAGGACCCAAGCCGGGCCATTGAGGTTGAGGCCTATGCAGGCGCCCAACTTGCGGGCATTGGTGCGTGGCAAACAGCCCCCCGGGATGCCATCATCATGGGGCTGAAAGAATTACCCGATGACGGCCTGCCACTGCGGCACCGACACATCATGTTTGGCCATGCCTACAAGGGCCAGCCCGATGGTCATCGCCTTTTGGCCCGGTTCAAAGCAGGTGGTGGCACGCTCTATGATCTGGAGTATCTGACTAATGACGCTGGCCAACGGATCGCCGCTTTTGGCTATTGGGCCGGATATGCCGGTGCAGCGGTGGCGCTCAAAAGCTGGGCCGCCGCACAAGTGGGTGAACTCTGTGCCCCCGTGCAGGCCTTTGCCCACGCATCTGATCTTGTGGCAGATATAGCCGCAGAACTAAGCCCCGCACTGCCCACAGTGATCATTATCGGCACAAAGGGCCGCGTGGGCAGAGGTGCTACCGATTTCTGTTCAGCCCTTGGAACCCCGGTAACCAGTTGGGATATGGCAGAAACCGCCCATGGCGGCCCCTATCCTGAAATTCTGACGCATGATATTTTTCTCAATTGTATTCTGGCCAATCAAGACACCCCAGTCTTTGTGACAGCCTCAGCAAAAACAGACCCGCGCAAGCTTATGGTGATTGGAGATATCGCCTGTGATCCCAACAGTGCCTATTCTCCGATCAAGGTTTATGATCAGGCAACCAGCTGGGAAAAACCAGCTCTACGCGCGCAGAATGACCCGATCTTAGACGTCACTGCCATCGACAACCTGCCCTCAATACTGCCGCGCGAAAGCTCCGAAGACTTCGCATCCCAACTCCTGCCAAGCCTCCTAGCCCTCAAGCAGATTGACGGCGGTGTATGGGGTAAGGCGAAGGAGATATTTGATCGGCATGTTGGAAGTTTAGGGTAGGTTTTGAGTTAATGATTTTGAGGACTGAGTGATGGTTTCAAGCTTAGAACCACCGCAACCGCGAAACTATTTTTCAGCAGTCGCCAATTTGACAGCCAACGATACAAAGACGATTCCAGAAATTCGGTTAAGCCAAATTTGACTCTTTATGGAACCTTTGATCCATGTGCCAAGTGCACCTGCAGCAATCGCTATAGCACCAAAAACTACAAGTGTCACACAGACCATTAATGCTCCAAGTTGATAAAACTGAGCGATAACTGATCCATTTCCTGGAACGACAAACTGAGGCAAAAATGCCAAAAAAAAGATCGTAATTTTTGGATTGGCTATACACAATGTAAATCCACGCAGAAACTGTTTTGGCGCTGTTTCGGACTTTGACTTGTCACCTTCAAAATCGCCTTGTGACGCTGTGAATGCCTGCCATGCTAGGTAAAGTAGGTACGCAGCGCCTGCATATTTCAGAGTACTAAATGCGTATTGCGATGTTTTAAAAATGACAGCAACGCCGAGTGCGACTGCGGTTGTGTGAACGAACAAACCCAACGCTATACCTAGCGTTATAATTAGTCCCGCAATTCGGCCATGAACTGCAGACTGAGTGAG
>LAQD01000012.1:48515-49113 GCA_000981705.1 Rhodobacteraceae bacterium ASP10-04a | reverse complement strand
TAGCATTTCCACAAAAGTATGACCGGTTTCGAACTGAATAATGAGAATCAAACTGGATCAATACCCACCTCGCCACAGCTGGGACGCTCCCACTTATGACCTCCAACCCTAACGAAACACCCTGTAGTACAGCCAATCTGGCCAGAACTGGCTGAAGCGGAACAACAATGAAAATAGAGTGGGGAAGCTGCGCTTGAAGCGGGGGCTTTGCATGTGTTTAAACATGTGGTCCGCCGCCTCTTCTGGGGACATTAAAAACGGCATGTGGAAGGTATTTTTCTCAGTAAGTCGGGTCTTAATAAAGCCTGGGTTCGCCACTTGAACTTGGATGCCCGTGCGACAGAGATCGGCATAAAGGCTTTCAGCCAAAGCCATGACGCCCGCCTTGGATGCCCCATAGCCAATGGCACCGGGCAGACCACGAAATCCAGACAGGCTACCTGTGATCACGATATGGCCCGCATCCCGCTGCAAAAACTGTGGCATAACTTGATTTAGAACCCGAAATGCGCCGGTGAAGTTGATATCCGCCATAACCAAGGCCGCAGCTCCGTCCCAATTGAGCGCAGACATCGGCCAATAGGCTCCAGCTAAAAAT
>LAQD01000012.1:24104-48436 GCA_000981705.1 Rhodobacteraceae bacterium ASP10-04a | reverse complement strand
CCAGGCAGATCATCTGCCAAGGATTGCAACCGGTCTTCTGCGCGGGCGGACAGGATTAACTCAGCTCCCGCAGCACTCAGCTTATGAGCCAAGGCACGGCCCAGCCCTTCGCTGGCACCCACCAACCAATATCGCTTTCCATCAAACCTCATTTTGAAAGGCTTTCCTCCATAGGCATGGGCCGCATGGTGGCCACCAGCTCCGCCACTTTAATCCCAAATTTACGAAATTGGCTACGATTCATAACAGTGCCATTCTCCATCAGATACATCCAATCAGTCACGTTCAAAGCATGACCTCCAGCATCTTTGGTTAGTTGAATAGTGTAATTCAGCATCACTGCTGAGCCGGCCTGTTGACCATGGCCAGTACCAAGCAAGTCAGGTGCTTCGGCTTGAATTTGGCCATCATCACTCACTGTAAGCATCCATTCACGGTGTTGAGTATTTCCACTATCATAGCGAAAGTGCTCAGTTATCTGCCCAGTGTTGCCCTGCCACTCTGCATGCATCTGTGCCACAAAACGCGTTGTCACGCGACCAAAGGGGCCATAAATGACGCCTTCACAGAGCATCCTCCCATTAAGATGGTCGCGAATATCAAATACCGGCGTCATAGTGGCGTAGTCACTTGGTTTTTGCGCCCTGAAACTAGCTTTATACAGAACAACAAGTACCGCAACAAAAAGGCCTAAACATATGAATGTTAATGTCATATCTCGTCATCCTGCAATGGGGTTTTGATCAGCAGTAGGATCGCAACCAGTTTTAGAAATAGCGGACAAACCGCATAAAGTAGTGTGAGTGTAAAAAGCGCCTGCCCAGTTTGCTCTGGTGCTGTGGCATCAAAGCCAGCCAATTCAAGAACAGGGAACAGTGCGACGGCAGCCAGCGCCAAGGTCAGCTTATTCATCAAAGACCAAAGTCCAAAACCCTGTGCACCATTAGGGGCAATTACTCCCAATCTTTGGGCAAAAGCCGCAGGCATAAGTGTCAAGTCAGCCCCAATGCTTGCACCGGAGATAATGCAGACCAAGGCAAAAACTAATACATCACCGGTACTCAAAAAACCTGCTACTGCAAAAATAATAATGGCCAAGCACATCGAAAAGAGCAAAACACGGCGCGTACCAGAGCGGCGCGCCAAAGCGGCCCAAACCGGCGCGGAGGCGGCAGCAGAGAGAAAAAACAATAAGAGCAAAGCACCCGCCCAAGCGGTTGCCTGTAAGCGGTGGGTCACAAAAAACAAAAACAGGGATGACGAAACAGCCACCGGCAAAGCGTTCACAAAAGCCAGAATCAAGAGACTACGCGCAGGCCGGTCTTGCCAAATTAACTTAAAATTTGAAGGCGTCCGCTGCGTGGAGCCCACCCATTGCCGGCGCATCACCCAAAGGGATAGAAGGCCGATCAATACAAATCCCAGCGCAAAAGTCAGCATGGGCGCATTGCTCCAAAGTACCAGCAAACTAGGCACAACCGCTGCCAGACAAATCCCAATTAAAGCCCCAGTTTCGCGCCATGCAGCAACTTGCATGTGTCCACCGGGCAGGCTCAATGCTGCAGTCATGCCTTGGGAATAGAAATTGATAGTCAAAAAGCTAAACGAACTGAAAAGACCTGTCAAAGACAGAGAAAACCAAAGGAGAGGCGCTGTTTGCGGTGGAATAGCAAAAAGCAAAAGCATCGATCCTAACAAAATAAAAACAGCAAAACCAATCCAGAAACTACGTTCTCGCCCCAGTCGCTCAGACACCCAACCGAACAAAGGGTCTTGCACCGCATCTAGCAATCGCAGCCAAAACAGTGCCGCTGCAATAGCAGTAAGTCCGACACCGTAGTTTTCAGCGTAAAACGTAGGGGCAAAAATATATATTGGCAGCCCAGCAGCTGCCAGGAAGCCACCAAAAAGTGCGAAGGAAGGCAGCGAGGGTTGTGGCCCAAAACTCATCGGCTCACATCACTTTGAGGTGCATCGGGGCAAGATCTAAAGGTTGCCTTCCGCCACCACAATTTGACAGCCTGCCAATGAATCAAACCCAGCACTCGGTGTGAACCTAAAGGACGGCGCATAAAGGCGGACAGAATCGATCTGTTCGAAAGTTTCTGGCGCGGCCCGACAAGGGTTGCAATCAACCCACCGCCATCACGCAGATATTCGATGGAGATTCCAATGCGCTCAGCCCGAATATCAAAGCGAAACCGATAATCACCCTGTATTGGCTGAAAGGGCGACACGTGGAAAACCTTCTGCGCTCCAATCTCATCTGATGAGCTAATGGCTCCCAAATCATCGCGGTGACACAGATAGCTATGACGTTGACCAAAGGTATTGCTGACCTCGGCAATTACGACTCGCAGATCGTCATGGGCGTCAAAGCACAGCCAAAAACTTACAGGATTAAAAACATGACCTAATATGCGTGGCTGTGCCAAAAGCAGAATGCGCTCTTGGCCCGGCAAACCTTCAGCCTTCAAAATCTCTTGGACCCAGCTGAGACCCTGCCCCTGCTTCGGCGCACCACCATGATCAGCGTCATACAGGCTGCACAGATTAAACCGGTTTCGTGAAAACAGGCTAGGCGTTGAACCCTGTGCGTTCAGGTCAATTAACACATAGTCAATTGCATAACGGAATGCATTTTCAACAGGCCCTTTGCGCCCGTGGTAGGTATAGCCTTTAATATGATCGATGCTGTTCATTCAGCCGCCATCATAGTTGCATTCTGTACCATCAAGCGCCTCGCAGCCTCAATACCGGTGGCAAGCCCATCCTCATGAAAGCCGTTTCGCATCCAGGCGCCACAAAACCATGTTGAGTTGGCACCATTCAGATCACTCAAAACTTTTTGTGCCCCTAGAGCCGCCACATCAAACACTGGGTGATGGAAGGTATATTGATCATAGATCAGATCCGGATCAATATCTCGTTTTGTGTTGAGCGTAACAAAACAGGGGTCATCACTCGGCAGGCTTTGCAAGCGATTGATCCAGTAGGTTAAATCAATACGATCCGATTGTCGTTCCTTATCTTCCGTATAAACCCACGACGCCCAAGCCGCTTTGCGCTTTGGCATAATCGAGGTATCCCCGTGCAAGATCATTTCATTGGGTTGATATNNTATTTGATCGCCTCTAGAGCTTCACGCTCTATGGAATTCCCATCGCTGAGCAGGGCTAACGTGATGTCAGAGTGCGTGGCAAAAATGACATCGTCAAAAGCCTCATATTCCCCGCCCACCGCTTTGATCTCAACCCCTAACGTGCTGCGCCGCACTGTTTCAACTGCTGTTGAGACACGCAGTTCAACCCCAGCTGAACTCAAAGCCTCCTCCACCCGCCTTACATATTCACGAGATCCACCTCTGACGGTACGCCATTGATGCTGACCATCGGCCCCAAGGAGAGCATGATTTTTCATAAAGGTGATCATAGCCTGAGCAGGGAAATCCAAAATATGCGTGATTGGTGTGGACCAGATGGCACCAGTGAACGGGGTTAGATAATAGTCTCGAAACCAATCCCCCAGCTGCCATTTTTCAATCAATGCCCCAATGGTTACATTTGGATCAATCTGTTCCAAATTAGCCCGTTTATTAAATTTTAATATATCGCGAACCATTCCCCAAAACTTTGGTCGCAGAATATTACGCTTTTGAGCGAAGACCGCAGAAGGTGCCAACACGCCATACTCCAGCCAACCACCATCAATCGACGCGCCAAAGCTCATATCAGAGTCCATGATCGGCACATCAAGTTCTTTAAACAAACGGATCAGATGAGGGTAATTGACATCATTGAACACCAAAAATCCTGTATCAACGGGCAAATCACCGTTTTTCCCAGCCATCACGGTGCGCGCATGACCACCCAATCGCGGGGCCGCTTCAAACAATACCACCTGATGCGTTTGACGCAATTCATAGGCGGCTCCCATACCGGATATGCCACCACCTATCACCGCAATGCGCTTAGCTCCAAATGTAGTATTCTCGAATGGCATAGGCGGGTCCTTCATCGTTGTTTGATTATTCTACGCAAGGGGCGTGTGTTTGGATTACATTTGAAAACTTTGGTTTTTATGTGATCCAGTTTGTTTTCTTGGGCGTATTTAGACTATGTTTTGTAGTTTAGATAGATCACAAGAAGTGGGTGCATATCTTTATCAGGTGCCCTATGGTGTGTTGAAACCAATTCGACTGCATTATCAGAAGGCTTGCATCCCAGCTGTGAAAAAAACCGCCCCACAAAATACTTGGGTTCAGCATTTGAAGCGTATTCAGGCCGATGAAGACCAACAGGCTTTTGCCGAATTATTCGGGCACTTTGCTCCGCGCATCAAAGCCTTCTTAATGAAGTCCGGCGCCTCACCCAGCATGGCCGAGGAATGCACACAAGAAGTTATGGCAACTCTCTGGCATAAAGCCCATCTATTTGATCCCAGCCGCGCAAGCGTTGCCACTTGGATATTCACAATTGCCCGCAACAAAAAAATCGATGCCCTACGAAAACAACGCAGGCCCGAGCCTGAAGATCTGGAATGGGGGCCACAAGCCGAGCCTGAAGCCTCCGATGTTTTGGTTCTACAACAAGAATCACAACAACTGACTCAAGCCATGACAGTACTGCCCAGCCAACAACGGGACTTGATCACAAAAGCCTATTTTGGGGATCTAAGCCACAGTGAAATTGCCGCTGAAACAGGTCTGCCCCTTGGCACAATCAAATCGCGCCTTAGATTGGCTTTAGCGAAATTACGCCAGACCATGAAATGAATGATATGACTCAGATTAAACATCACCTCACCGATCAGCTTATGATGGGCTATGCTGCTGGAGCGCTCCCTGAAGCGTTTAATCTGGTTGTGGCCACCCACCTTTCCATGTGCGACAGCTGCCGCGCTGCGGCCCAAGCGTATGACGCAATTGGCGGGGCAATCTTAGAGACCGACACTCGGGTCTCTGTGGCCGATGATGCTTTGGCAGAAACATTAGCGCTAATTGCTCAGGGACCAAGTGTGCCAAAACCTCTTAACAACAGCGATGTATCAGCTCCCTTAGCGGCCTATATCGGCGGTAGTTTGCGCGATGTGAAATGGCGCTCTGTTGGTATGGGCGTACGTCAGGCGGTTTTGAGCACCTCTAAATTGGCCACCGCGCGGCTACTCTACATTCCCGCCGGAGCCGCCGTGCCAGATCATGGTCACAGAGGAACTGAGCTGACCTTAGTACTGCAAGGCGCGTTTCGCGATGCTACAGCGCGTTTTGCTGAGGGCGACGTCGAAGTGGCCAATGAAGATTTAAACCACACACCCGTGGCAGAAATTGGCGAAGATTGCATCTGTCTGGCCGCCACTGATGCGCCACTCAGATTTAATTCTTGGATACCCCGTATAGCGCAGCCATTTCTGCGGATTTAGCCCTAGTGATAACTAGGTCAGTTTACGGCTTAGTTAGCGGCGCCACAGTTTCTGCTGCCTCAATCTCTTCAAAATCAAAGTTGTCCAATTTGTGAGCCCGCTTGCCCGCGCGTTCAGCAGCGGTGGTGATACCTTCAATGTCTTTGCGCGCCTGGTTGAAGTGGGTGTTGAGCTTATCAACCCTGTCTACCACCAGCTCCACATCGCGGTGTAACAGCCGCAAGGCTGTACGAATTGCTCCGGCTTGTTCGCGCATGCGGGCGTCTTTCAAAATCGCTCGCATGGTGTTGAGTGTGGCCATACAGGTAGTTGGCGACACTATCCAAACCCGTGCTTCAAACCCATCACGCACTAATTCTGGAAAGTTTGAGTGTAATTCTGCATAAACTGCCTCAGAAGGTAAAAACATCAACGCACCATCAGCAGTCTCACCGTCGAGAATATATTTCTCCGAAATCGCTTTGATATGGGCCTTCACGCTGCTGCGCATAAACTTGGCAGCTTCATTTGCCTCCCAGTCGGTCTTGGCATTGCGAAGCGCCTCATAGGCCTCCAGAGGGAACTTGCTGTCGATGACAATTGGACCCGGTGGGTTGGGCAAATGGATCAAACAGTCAGCGCGCTTGCCGTTCGAGAGTGTCACTTGCCAAGCGTAGGCATCTGAAGGCAGAGCCTTACTGACTATTTCTTGCAGCTGAATCTCACCAAATGCCCCACGAGTTTGTTTGTTGGAGAGGATATCTTGCAGGCTAAGCACATCCCCAGAGAGCTTTTGGATATTATCCTGCGCCTTATCGATCGTGACCAATCTTTGCTGCAATTCGCCCAGGGAGGAGGCTGTGCTCTTGGCACTTGTTGTAAGATTTAAGGTCATCTGCTCTTGCACTGCCGCGAGTCTGGCTTCCATCAACTTAATCATATTGCTTTGCTGCGCCGCTTGGGCCTCTGATACATGGGTCAAACCACCAGCCAACTGCTGTTGCCCATCGCCGATAGTTTGAACCCTTTGATTGAGATACTCCATCTGGCTAGTCAGCGGCGCCGTCGCATGGGCAGAGCGTCCAGCAGCGCGCGCCACCACAAACAGCAAGATGATCACCAAAAACGCAAACCCACCAGCAGTCACCAGCACCATCAAAACAATATCAGGGGTCAGTGTCATGTGCGTCCAAACAATTTTTCAATATCAGCCATCGCAAGGCTCACATACGTGGGGCGACCGTGGTTGCATTGGCCAGAATGTGGCGTAGCCTCCATTTCACGCAAAAGGGCATTCATTTCATCCGCCTGCATGCGTCGACCAGTACGCACCGACCCATGGCAGGCCACCCGGCTCAAAATAGCATCCAGCCGCGATTGTAGGCTTTGAGAAGATCCACCATCAGACAATTCATCTACAATATCTAGTACCAGACGATTTACATCCACATGCCCCAAGATAGCGGGCACCGATTGCACCACCACGGCCCCTCGACCAAAGGGCTCAATGCTCAGTCCCAATTGGGTGAGCGTCCCAGCCTGCTCCAACAAAAGCGCCATATCGCCGTCAGAAAGGCTGATAACCTCCGGAATCAAAAGTGCTTGAGCACGCACGCCCTCTTCAACCATCTGCGCCTTGAGCTTTTCATAAACTAAACGCTCATGGGCGGCATGGGCATCCACGATCACCAGACCTTCATAGGTTTGTGATAAGATGTAATTCTCATGCAATTGTGCCCGCGCAGCCCCCAAGGGTCGATGTTGCGCCTCTAGTTGTGGTATCTCTTCGATCCGCGCCGACGGTTGCCCGTCGAACATAGTTTCAGTCTCCACAAGTCCAGAATACCCCAGTGTATTGCCTGGCCTATCCATTTGATAGACCCGCGGTTGCACTTGTGGCTGAGCAGTAAAAGCTCCCAGTGCAGCATTAGACACGGTGGTTGACGCACGGTGACCTACTTCAGCTAAAGCATGGCGCAGGCCTGACACGATCAACCCTCGTACCGTAGCCGGCTCGCGAAACCGGACCTCAGATTTAGCAGGATGCACGTTCACATCGACACGGCTCGGGTCACACTCCACAAACAGCGCAACTGCGGGATGACGGTCACGGGATAGAAAATCTGCATAAGCCCCGCGCACCGCCCCAAGCAACAGTTTATCACGCACCGGACGACCGTTCACAAAAATAAACTGGGCCACCGCCGCCCCGCGCGAATAAGTCGGCAGCGCCGCAAAGCCAGTTAAGGTGATATCCTCACGCTCCGCATCCACAGCGATGGCATTTACCACAAAGTCACGACCCATCAGCTGACCCAAGCGGCCCCGCAAAGCCGAGAACATATCACCTTGCTCTGATTGCACCTGAAAGACCATCCGGTCCTTACCAGTATCACGTAGCGAAAAGGTAATCGTAGGTTCTGCCATGGCCAAACGCTTTACCACATCGGCAATCGCCTGTGCCTCCGCCCGATCTGAACGCAGAAATTTGAGCCGCGCTGGCGTGGCATAAAACAAATCTCGCAGGGTTGCGCGGGTGCCTAGCTGCATCGCCGCAGGACGCACGGGGCTAAACTTACCACCGTTCACCTGCAACTCAGCCCCCGTCGATACAGCTGTGCGGCTGGTCAGGGTGAGCTTCCCCACTGCGCCGAGAGAAGGCAAAGCCTCACCCCGAAAACCAAAGCTTTGGATGTTCAGCAGGTCCGAGCCATCAATTTTGCTGGTAGCATGACGCGACATGGCAAGCGGCAAATCATCCGCCATAATCCCGCATCCGTTGTCCGTAACTTGAATAAGGCTTTTGCCACCATCGGCATATTCAACCTCGATGCGGGATGCCCCAGCATCAATGGCATTTTCTACCAATTCCTTGATGGCCGAAGCCGGTCGTTCCACCACTTCGCCAGCTGCAATCTGATTGATCGCAGTTTCGTTCAATTGCCGGATAATAGGCTGGAATTGGCTTATGTTGGGGTCAGATGAGCGCATACTACAAGACATAGCATGCGCTCATCCGATTCTGCTACTCTTCGTTAAGGCCTTTAGGCTGGCCCACCACTACAAAGTGCAAAGCCTCCGGTTTTAGCAATTCGGTCGCCAGACGGTTGATCTTGTTTAGTGTTACCGCATTGATCCTGTCGTTACGCGTGTTGATATAACTGGTGCTCAAGCCTTGCCGCTGCATCCCAACCAAGATATTTGCGATCTTCGCATTGCCATCAAACCGCAGGGGGTAAGCACCGGTGAGATAGGTCTGGGCATCGGTCAGCTCAGCTTCGGTCACCCCATCCCGCGCCATCTTAATCCACTCATGGCGGATGACCGCAATCACCTCACCGATACGGTCATTGGCACTAGCCACCTGCCCCATCAGCATATTTGCCTCTTCTTTGCCCACCAAGAAAGTAGACACACCATAGGTTAACCCACGCTTTTCGCGCACTTCTTCCGAAAGCCGACTCTCTACACCGCGGCCACCTAAAATCGTATTGAGAATATACGCCGCAAAGAAGTCAGGGTGGTCTCGATCAATTCCAGCATGACCAAACAGCGCTACAGATTGGGGAGTGGGCATGTCAACAATGGTTAATCCACCCTCAATTGCAAAGTCCACAGCTGTAGTTTTGAGGCCTTTACCCGCGGGCAAGTCTCCCAGCAAGTCATCTAACATTGGGCCCAAATCTACCGCAGAAATATCACCCACTGCCGATACTGAAAGGGCATCACGCACAAACAATCTTTGATGTGCAGCTATTATGTCTTCACGGGTAAGTGCCACGATCGACGCCTCAGTCCCCTCGCGGGGCTTACCGTATGAGTGCTCACCAAAGGCCAGCTGCGACCAAGTTGCACCAGCAACCGAATCCGGGTCTTGCGCATCGGAGGCCAAAATCGACAATACCTGCTTGCGCACCCGCTCTATAGCCTCAAGATCAAATCGAGGTTGAGTTAGAACATTTTTCAATAATGCCAAAGTTTCTGCGCGGTTTTCAGTCAAAAATCGAACTGAAATTGTGAGCGTGTCGTCATAGACATTAAAACCAAAGGAGGCCGCCAAAGCCTCTTGTGCAGCTGCAAAGGCCTGCGCATCCATGTCACCGGAGCCTTCTTCGAGAAGACCCGTCATCAGATAGGCCGCGCCACGTTTATCAGCGGGATCCAGCGCCGCACCACCAGAAAACATAATCTCGAGTGCCGTAAAGGGAATCGAAGGCTCTTCAACCACCCAAGCTGCAATACCGCCGGGGCTGATCAGGGTTTTGATTTTTATCTCGGCCTGTACCGAGCCAGTACATAGGATTGCCAATGCTGCAAGAATTCGGATCATTTCAAGTCCTCCTGCATACCCATCAACCATCCGGTCACTGAGGCCTTTTGGTTAAATACCAAACGCGCGGCAGTCATAACTTCATCAGTTGTGACCGCCTGCAATATTCGAGGCCAGTCTTGAACGTCAGCAATGGTGAGGCCTTGGGTCAAAGCCGCGCCATAACGGTTTGCAATACCTACAACATTATCCATCGCATAGATCTCACTGGCACGCATTTGAACCTTGATCCTCTTAAAAATCTGAAGATCAATTCCAGTGGCCATGAATTTTGCAATCGCGTCATCCATGGCGTCCTCAACTTGCTGCAAAGTTACATCCGGAACTGGTACGGCTATCAGTCCAAATGTTGTATCATCCAATGAGGTTCCACCATAGTAAGCGCTGGTATAAATTGCCTGCTGCGTATCGAATTGCAGAGCTTTTCCCAAGACCGAAGTGGCTCCAGAGCCACCCAAAATTTCAGCTAAATAGACTAATGCAGCTGCAGTTTTTTGATCGCCACTATCACGTTCTGGAGCCAAATAGCTACGGCTCACATAAGGCTGAGCCACGCGTTCGTCATAATAGGTCATACGGCGTTCTGATCGATGCGGCGGTTCTTGAGTTCGGAGGCGCGGCTGTACCTTCGGGTTCGCTGGGATCACACCATAATATTGCTCACTCAAGGTTTTGACCTGCCCTGGCGTCACATCACCCGCCACCACCAAAATCGCATTGTTAGGCGCGTAGTGCAACTTATAGAAAGCCACCGCATCATCAAAATTCAGATTTTCCATTTCATGCATCCAGCCAATCACTGGCACACCGTAATTATGATTCATATACATCGCTGCTTGTCTTTGTTCGTTGAACAATGCGCCAGGCGAACTCTCTGTACGCTGGTTGCGCTCTTCAATCACCACATCACGTTCGGTGGCAATGTCATCCACGGAAAGCTGCAAGCCGGTCATCCGGTCCGCCTCCATTCTCATCATTAGCTCAAGACGGTCTGCAGCCACACGTTGGTAATAGCCAGTATAGTCTTGGTTGGTGAAGGCATTGTCTGACCCACCATTGGCAGCCACTGTATCAGACAGCTCCCCAGAAGCTAAATTTTTGGTTTTCTTAAACATCAAATGCTCAAGAAAATGCGCAATACCAGATTTGCCAGGAGCCTCATCTGCAGCGCCAACTTTATACCAGACCATATGAACAACCACCGGCGCACGGTGATCTTCCACAACAACAACCTGCATACCGTTATCCAGCATGAACTCTGAAACCTTGGCCTGTGCCAGCGCCTGCAATGGCAGACAAAGGCCCAAAACCGTAAAAAACCTGATGAGCATAAACGTATCCTATGAATGTCAGCTATCGTAAATCAACTACGCTCAAGGTTTGCGCTTACAAGGCCAAAGCAATATTATGATCAACACTCACTAAAAATTGATGTGACCATATTTTTGGAACACTGCCCAAAGACTGGCCAAAATTAACCTTAAAAATTTAACTGTTTTTATGATCTGTTGAAAAAATAACAAGGCCAAACAACCCAACAAAAATAGAAATATCAGCCATATTGAACGCGTATGGATTATAAAAACCACAGCAGGTTACATTCAAGAAATCCGCCACACTTCCATATAAGACTCGATCCAGTGAATTGCCTAAAGCCCCACCAATCACCAAACCCGCCGAGATCAATGAAATTGGCTTTTGCTCGTTGCGCATCCAATAGCCCACAAAGCCGCAGACCACCAAAGCCACAGCGATCAATAGCCAGCGCACCAAATCACCCTGATCTGAAAACAGACCAAAGTTAATACCGGTGTTCCAAGCCATATGAAAATGAATAAAGCCTGGCCAAATGTCAATTTGGCCTTTTGAAACAAGATCCATCCAGAACACAATCACCACTTTCGTGACCTGATCCAGTACCAAAACTAGCGCTGCGCTCCACAGTAATACCTTTTTCATATCAATGCTTAAAATGCCTCATGCTTGTGAATACCATTGCGAGACCGGCCGCATCAGCAGCGGCGATCACCTCGTCATCCCGCATGGAGCCGCCAGGCTGGATCAGCGCAGTCGCACCTGCCTCAGCAGCGGTCACAAGACCATCTGCGAAGGGAAAAAATGCATCAGACGCCACGACCGATCCACGGGTCAGCGGCACATCAAGTCCCAATACTTCGGACATGTCCTGCGCTTTACGCGCAGCGATACGAGTGCTGTCCACGCGGCTCATTTGTCCAGCGCCAATACCAACCGTAGAGCCGTCTTTCACATAAACAATCGCATTAGACTTCACATGTTTAGCCACTTTCCAAGCAAACAACATATCGCTCAGCTCTTGCTGGCTTGGAGCGCGTTTTGTTACAACTTTAAGATCGCTTGGCAACACTTGCCCCACATCTTTGTCTTGTACCAAATAGCCACCAGAGACCTGACGAATGGTTTGGCTAACAGACGTCACGTCAGGCAACGAACCCATGGTCAAAAGGCGCAGGTTTTTCTTTTGGGCGAAAATGCGACGTGCATCTTCATCGGCATCGGGTGCAATGACGACCTCCGTGAAAATCTTGCAAATCTCTGTTGCTGTGGCACCATCTAAGGTTTGATTCAGAGCAATGATACCACCAAAAGCGCTGGTTTGATCACATTGAAACGCAGATTGATAAGCTTCCACTAAGCTGGTAGCTTGGCTCACGCCACAGGGATTGGCATGCTTCACTATCACACAAGCTGGGCCATTAGCGGGATCAAATTCAGCCACCAGTTCAACCGCTGCATCAGTGTCGTTGATATTGTTGTAAGAAAGTTCTTTGCCCTGATGTTGCACAGCCGTAGCAATGCCCGGGCGAGCTTGACCGTCGGTATAGAAGGCCGCCGACTGATGCGGATTCTCGCCATAGCGCAGGGTTTGCGACAAAGTGCCGGAAACAGCTTTGTGCCGTGGAATAACTGCGAGCGTTTTAGCCATCCAATTTGAAACGGCAGAATCATAGGCCGCGGTGCGCGCATAAGCATTCAACGCGAGATTTTGGCGGAATCTATAGGTTGTAGCGCCGCTGTTCTCAGTCAGCTCAGCCAACAGGGTGGTATAATCTTGAGTATCGGTAACCACGGCCACAAACTGATGATTTTTAGCTGCAGCTCGAATCATTGCAGGCCCTCCGATATCAATATTCTCAATCGTAGTATAATAATCCGCACCGCTAGCGACAGTTTGTTCAAAGGGGTAAAGGTTCACAACCAGCAAATCGATCCCCAAAATACCATACTCTTGCATTGCAACTATATGGTCCGGATTGTCACGCAGGGCCAACAGTCCACCATGCACATTAGGATGCAGCGTTTTGACCCGCCCATCCATCATCTCAGGAAATCCCGTCAAGGAGGCCACATCAGTCACAGTAAGGCCAACATCGCGTAAAGCTTTTGCAGAACCACCTGTCGAGACAAGTTCAACTCCACGAGCCACAAGCTCACGCCCTAAATCAAGCAGACCAGACTTGTCAGATACGGAGATAAGAGCGCGTCTTATATCTAAAAGTTGTGTCATTGGTGATCCTACTTATACGCCACAACCTACCGCATGGCTTCTTAACGAGCCTTTTGAGGCTTTTCGCTCGCTTTGGCCAGTGACCAACGGACGCGGGTGGTGATTTCTTTAATCTTACCACTTAAAACAATTTGTGCTGTAGGCCTTGGGTGCAAGCGCCCCCCCTCAAAATAAACACTTTTTTCCAACAACAGAAGACAGGACCCATCGTGGCGAAAGACCCAAACATCCTCATTGACAAGAGTTAATAACACCGCTGCGCCATCAATATCTAAACGGGGCATCACATCAGGGTGCAGATGAAAACGAATAGCATACTGTTGCGTTTCAAGCGAGTTAGCGCACATCACTTGGAAACGCTGCACATCACTTGCGTCCACAGTATACAGTTCGTCCTGACCAACCAAACCCTTACTATCTAATGGAAGATCTAATGTGCGCGCATGGATTAGGCCGTGACTGATTTGGTAGCCATTGTGATTAATCTGTAGGCGCACTCCATCAACAGCCCGAGTTTTTTTCATGATTACTCTTTGGGGCCCAGCAACCAACGGACTTTGCTCACCCGTCTTAGTAGGTACAAAACTTGCAGATGATAATCCATTGATGCTTAATGTGGTATGAGATGCGGTGCCGCGACCGGCTAAATGCCAGTCTTCCCCAAAGCTTGCCCCAGAACCACAGTTGAGGATCAACCGATTACGTCCAACCGACATTTCGAAGGCACCGGTTGACGCATGCGCACTGAATCGGCCCAGACATGTCGGCGGTGCTACGGCATCAACAACCAAACTAGTTGAACCGGCATTTAGCCGCGCGAATCCCATCGCCTCATCGAGAGGCACAGAAGGCCTCACTTCAGAAATAGCCAGTGCTTGATCCAAGACATGCTCACTGCCCTGCCCACCGCCATGGAACCGCACTAAGGTCCCATCCCCATGGCGTAAGCTGCGTAAAACTGGCGCAATACGAGAAATTGTGGCAGTCAAAACCTCAGGTATCAACATTTTAGTAATATCTAAAGTTCGCTTAACCCAAGTCAGTGAACTAAAAATTACTAAAAGCTCTTCTGGATTGCGCGAATTTATTCCACCTTCCATGTCAATGTAAGTCTGACATTCTTGAACAAGCGCCCGCAAGGATGGCGCTAAAAGAAAACCCATACCAGCCAAAGATTGTGACGCGCAGACAAGACCACATAAGGCTTCAAATCGCGCCCAACCAGGCTGGGCTTGTCGCCATGATTTTGCTAGTAAAAGTACCTGAAGAGCCATCGAATGGCAGATTCGATCTTTTTGGCTTTTTGAAAGATTATTGAATAAAAAGGACGAGTTATTAATCCAACGGATTAGTCGCCGCCCAGTCAAATCTGCGCTCCACCCCGGACCTTCCCCCATACCAAACCCAGCAATCCAACTTATGATCCAAGCCTGCGCTTTGGCTTTAGCATGCTTGTCGCCAAGGGCCGCTAAATCATCCAGCCACCCAAATCCATGTAACTCAGCACCGACTAGATCCGAAGGTGGCGCAATGCTCCAAATAGAGCCTTTGCCAAAATCCATTACACCGCCAGTGATCAAGAATTTTCCAGAAACCAGCTGTTGCCCAATTTCAAACTGGCCAATTGTACAAGGTTCGGGCGCATTAACCAAACCAATGGTGGGCTTTGACCAAAGTGCTCGGCGCAAACGCCAGCGATACTTAAGACGAGTTGTCCAAGACAACCGATGTGGAAGTTTTTTCACTAGAGCATACGACCTTAAATCGTCACCATTTCAAACCTATTATAGGTTGAAAGTGTTCGTGTTGTCACTCAATAAATCCTAAGTGGTACGGTTCATTCGGATAATATAAAACCCATCCATACCGCCGCGATCAGCCCAATAATCTGGCCGCAGACGATATCCCCCTTCTTGCGTGCGCCATTCAGGCTCCATCCCCTCCGGTACCAAGGTATCGACTACAAAGTCCTTATGAGCATCTAAAAAGTTTTCTGCATGAACTTCGCCCTCATCTGGGATCAATGAACAGGTACAAAATACCAGTCGACCACCAGGCCTTACTCGTTTTGCAGCTGCAGAAAGCATCTCCGCTTGAAGCCTAATCAGCTCTGTGATTCCTGTCCCATCTTTTGCGAAAGGTAAATCTGGATGACGACGGATTGTACCTGTAGCTGAACAGGGTGCATCAAGTAACACTGCATCAAACTGCCGTGCATCTTGCCAGTCCAAGACATTCGCCACCACCAAATCAGCTTCCAATTTCGTACGTGTAAGGTTTTCTGCAACTCGTTCCATCCGCTTAGCCGAAATATCCAACGCAGTAACCTCAGCACCTGACAAAGCCATTTGCATGGTTTTCCCCCCAGGTGCAGCACAGACATCTAAAACAGTTTCGCCAGACTTTAAAGCCAACCAAGCGGCAGGCCAAGAGGCCGCCGCATCTTGCACCCACCATTTACCATCGTCAAAACCGGCAAGGGCAGAAATTTGACCCATGTGATCTAGACGCACAGAACCATTCGGCAGTACTGTACCGCCTAAACTTTCGGCCCAGGCTTGCGGATCAGCAGTCACAGTCAAATCAACTTGTGCGCCACGCATATGTGCCGTTTCCATGGCCATTATCGTGCCATTTCCATAGGCTTCTCGCAGCGGATTGCGCAGCCACTTTGGCAACATTTGCACAGGAGATTTGTCCCACTTACCAGTTACATCAGCCACGGCCTTTCGCAGAACGGCATTAACCAATCCCTTATAAGGGCGGGTTTGGCCAGTTGAGGCACAAATCGACACCAAATCATTCACAACTGCGTGAGCGGGCGCACCAAGACCTACAATCTCAACAACACCCAAACGTAATATATTCAGCACTTCCACCGCTGGCAGTTTTGCCAAATGGGGCCGTAAGGCACGATCCGCTCTACCAACATGGCGCAGAGTATGCGTGGCCAAGCGCTGGGTCCGCGCACGATCTTCAGGTGCAAGGCCCTTGAATTCATCAGTCTGCGTCATCTCAGAGAGCTGTTTTTGCTCAGTCATCACCCCGTTTAAAACCTTGATTGCAGCGAGGCGTGCAGTATTCAAAACTAGTCGTTTTTCTGTTTTGCCAGCCAGAGAAGTTCCGGGGCGACCTGAGTTTTGAGGGGGGCGGGGCATATGCTATCCTTGCGATCTGGTGAAAGCGGCGTATATCAGCCTTATGACAGAAAACAAGAAACCCGAACTTAAAGCCGCCGCTGCGCGGGCACTGGCAGAAGCTGAGGCCCGTAAAACGACGACCCAAGCCCAAGATTTACCCCGCGAATTGGGTGGAAGAGACGGCCCCGAGCCGGTGCGCTTTGGAGATTGGGAACGCAAGGGTATTGCAGTAGATTTCTAACACTACAATAATTTACTTTATTATTTCAAAGAGAACCGAGCACTGCGGCCAGTACCACGATCGCTAGTGAAAATCAGTTTTCTGCTATCCAAGGTCACCTCCTGACAGTTTCGGCTAATATCGACACTGCCCCAAAACAAAGTGCGGCAAAAATATCCGGTTTCCCACTCCCAAAGCCCAGAGACCTGCCTCCCCATGGCTTTGCCTTGAATACTTCCATCCTCGTAAATACGCAGTCGGACCAAAAACAGCGGAATTCCAAGAGTTTTGCCCAAAACTAATTCTAAAAATGCTGCTCGGTTTAGAATTCTGTCGTTTGCAAATGCTGAAGAAGCAAAAATAGTTAAGATTAATGATAAAATTATACGACGCATGTTGTACCTAATTTAACGAACTTACGTAGACATACGCTTCACATTGAGAACTAGATCACAGTCCCAAAACATCCATCATATCGTAATGGCCAGGCTTTTGCGTTTGTCCCCATAGGGCCGCTTTCAAAGCACCACGAGCAAATATACTTCGATCTGTGGCCATATGGCGCAAAATAATTCGTTCGCCAGCACTAGCAAACAGCACATCATGCTCACCCACAATATCACCACCACGGATAGCTACGAAACCAATATCTCCACGCTTTCGCGCGCCCGTTATACCATCACGACCACTCTCACGCACATTGTTAAGATTAACCTTTCGACCCGCCGCGGCCGCTTCACCTAGCATGAGAGCCGTACCTGAGGGCGCATCTACTTTATGGTGATGATGTGTTTCAATGATTTCGATATCAAAATCTGCGTCCAGAGCCGCCGCAACTTTTTCGGTCAATTTAGTTAATAGGTTAATTCCCAAAGACATATTTCCAGCCCGCACGATCACCGCATGACGGCTTGCAGGCTCCAATTGCTCAATTTCAGCAGCACTCATGCCAGTGGTACCAATTATGTGTACGGCGCGCGCTTGAGCAGTCAAAGCTGCAAACTCAAGCGTGGCAGCAGGAGTGGTAAAATCAATCACAGCTTGGGAGATTGCAAAGGCCTCCAGCGGATCATCAGTGACTATAATACCATTGGCCTGACCGCCCATCGCTTCACCCACATCACGGCCCACCCAAGCATGGCCCGACCGCTCAACCGCACCAACAAGACGCGCACGGTCGCTGTCCAAGACCGTTTTGAGCAACATTTGCCCCATGCGTCCAGATGCGCCAGTAATAGTAATTCCTGGAATTTTAGCCATAATCTTCTCCTTTGGTACCTATTTGGCGGAAAGTTTTGCCACTTGCAAACCTATTGAAACAGGGCCTATGTCGCATTCATGGCAAAAAATAAATCATATCAAAAATTAGGTCCTTCTCAACGGCAGCTTAAAGTGGGCGAAGTTATCCGTCGTACCCTCTCAGAAATTCTCGCAAGGGATGAAATTCACGACGCTGAGTTAAATCGGATTTCAATCACCGTTTCCGAAGTCACAACATCGCCTGACCTACAAATTGCAACAGTCTACGTAATGCCCTTAGGCGGTAACCTTTATGACGAAACAATTGCTGCATTAGCACGCAACAAGGGTCAAATGCGCAGCATCGTAGGGCGCAGGGCTGGGCTGAAGTTCGCCCCTGACCTCCGGTTTCGCATCGACGAAACCTTTGACCGGATAGATAGCACTCGCCTGCTGTTTGACCGTGAAGAGGTACGGCGCGATCTTGACGCAGCACCAGAGCAAGAGCCCAACTCCACTCCCAACATAGATTGACCTGCGCGAAGAGCCGCGCTAGGTCAGCCGCCTGTAACTCAAGGGGGCATCATGGGACGTAAACGTAAAGGCCGTGAAATTTCGGGTTGGGTTATAGTAGACAAACCAGCAGGGCTCTCAAGCACTGCCGTAGTTAATAAAGTTCGCTGGGCTTTTGACGCGCAAAAAGCCGGCCATGCCGGTACACTTGATCCGGAGGCCACGGGGCTTTTGGCTGTGGCTTTGGGCGAGGCCACGAAAACTATTCCCTATATTACCGATGCGGCCAAAGCGTATGAGTTCACTGTGAATTTTGGCTCTGCTACTAATACAGATGATGCAGAAGGAGAAGTGATTGCCACCTCAGACCTACGGCCAAGTGATGCAGAGATCGTTAATGGACTACAAGGTTTTTTGGGTAAAATCATGCAAGTGCCCCCACAGTTTTCAGCAGTAAAAATTGACGGTCAACGCGCCTATAAGCTGGCACGCGCTGGAGAAGAAATTGTGATTGCCGCCCGTCCACTTTTAGTGGAAGAGCTGATCCTGGCCGATCGACCATCACCTGATACAGCAGTTTTAGAAATGACCTGTGGAAAGGGTGGTTATGTGCGTGCAATTGCACGTGATTTGGGAAATGTGTTGGGCTGTCATGGCCACGTGGCCCATCTACGACGCATCTGGTCCGGCCCGTTTGATCTGGAGCATGCAGTGACATTGGAACAGATTGAGCCGTTTGCAAAAACGGCAACAATTGATCAATTTCTGCGCCCCTTAGAGGTGGGATTAACCGACCTCCCACAGGGCACCACCAATGCTGAAGGTGCCGCCAAGCTACGGAATGGCAACCCAGCCATCTGCTTTACTCAAGCAGAATATGGTGATGAAATTTGGGTGAGTTATGAGGGCAAAGCTCAGGCCATTGGCCGTTATAAATCTGGTGAGATCCACCCAGCGCGAGTTATCTTGCAGCCTAAGCCCTAAACAGAATTTAAATAGCTATTAATAATCAATGGCAAAGCATTGCCCAAATAGACAAGAACAAGTTCGCACTAAGAAAATTTGTACTCTTAAGGATACTGTGAATTACAACTAGTTAACTTGTTGTCAGTAGGTTATGAACAATCAGTATTGGCAGCACCGAAATGCAACTACGTCAAAGTGCATCACATGGTCTGACATTATTAGTATACGCTATGCCCACCGGCGGTACTTTTAAAACAGCCTAATTCTGCCGCCTCTTGATCTCTCAAACCTGATCGCCCACGGTAACGCATGATTATCAAATCCTATACCAAGGGCGATGCACCAAGCGTCGCAGTCTATTCAGACTGCGAGCTATATCGCTATGCCCTTACCCGTGTATGGGACCCAGAAAGAGCCAAGGTGACCTTTGTAATGCTCAATCCATCCACAGCGACGGAATTGCAGAATGACCCCACAGTGGAGCGCTGCGAGCGCCGAGCAAGGGCTCTAGGCTTTGGTGGGTTCAAAGTAACTAATATATTTGCTTGGCGCGACAGTGATCCTCGCAAGATGCGCGCAGCAAAGGCTCCCATTGGTTTAGAAAACGATGTGACCATTCAAGAGGCCTGTGCATGGGCCGATCAGGTGATTGCCGCTTGGGGCACCCATGGCGCCTACCTGAATCGTGGCGTACAGGTAGTTGAGTTATTGCGCCAGTCAGGAAAGCCCATATTGCATTTGGGCTTGTCAAAGCAGGGACATCCCAAACACCCTTTGTATATTGCCTACGCCCAACAGCCGGAGATTTGGACATGATTGCAGGTTTCACGAAATCCATAGAGCGATGCAATGGCGTTGATATCGCCGTGCATCGGGCTGGCGGGGGTAGGCCTTTATTGCTTTTGCATGGCTATCCCCAAAATCATATGTGCTGGGAACGAGTGGCCCCTGAACTAGCGCTGACCCATGATGTTATCATCCCAGATTTGCGTGGCTATGGAGGCAGTAGCGCGCCTCCCAATGATCCAAATAATACCACATACTCCAAGCGAAGTATGGCCCAAGATATGGCTGATCTGCTCACCGCGCTGCAGATCCCGCACGCTGATGTTCTGGGGCATGACCGTGGTGCACGAGTATCCTATCGCTTCGCCTTAGATCATCCTGAACGGGTCAGAAAGCTTGGGATCATCGAGATTGTCCCAACTGGGGATTTCTGGGCTAATTGGAATGCTGATCTGGCCATGGCAGCCTATCATTGGACCTTTCTAGCCCAACCCGCCCCCATGCCAGAGCGGATGATTAGCAGTGATCCTGAAGCCTATATCGACTGGACGCTCACCCAATGGACCCTGACACACAGGCTCGACACCTTCTCACCCAAAGCCTTGGAAAGTTACCGCGCTCAGGCCCGAGATCCTGCCCGCATACATGCCATGTGCTCAGATTACCGCGCTGGAGCTAGCTTTGACCGCGCACTGGATCTGCAAGATCAAGCCGAGGGCAAAATCATTACCGCCCCGATCCAGTTTTTATACGGCGCACATGGCTTTCCGGCCAAAAGTGGCAATCCGGCCGAACTCTGGCGCGGCTGGGCCAAAAATGTCGAAGCAAGTGTTTGCGAGTCGGGACATTTTGTGATGGAAGAAAATCCGCAGGCAGTTTTAGACACATTTCTACCATTCTTTAAGGCTTAATGCCGTGATTTTTTTGGCCCGATTAGCCTCTTTCCTTTTGGGCTCAAATTTTCTATACCCTCCCATCGCTTGGATTCTAAGCGATGCCTCCACGGGCCTTGCTGGACGACATCCCGGCCTGCGCCATAACCCTTAACCTTTTAAAGGAGACCCCGATGTCGATTACAGCTGAAGAAAAAGCCCGGCTTATGAAAGAATTCGCAACCACCGAAGGTGATACTGGTTCACCAGAAGTCCAAGTTGCAATCTTATCATCGCGCATCGCGACTTTGACCGAACACTTCAAAACCCATAAAAAAGATAACCATGGTCGCCGTGGTTTGTTAAAAATGGTGGCCACACGCCGCAAGTTGCTCGACTATGCCCGAGGCAAAGACGAGGCACGTTACCAAGGCTTGATTAAGCGTTTGGGCCTACGCCGCTAAGCACCTCCCTTTCAGACGACTTCGAAGCCGCATCCTTCAGGGTGCGGTTTTTTGTATCTAAATTTCCAAATACGGAGTTTTTGCGCAGTAATTGGCGTAGGAAACTTAAAAGCGGCTAGACAAATCTGCAGCTTTCTTTGACAGCTATCTTATGAATTTGCGCAATCCCTCTAGAAATTTGGCCTCTGCAGCTGTACTCATCTCAGCGGCGATTTGGGGGCTGTATTGGATACCTCTACGATATCTTGAAGGTCTTGGAGTGGCTGAGGCCTGGACTGTTGCCCTAATCAACATCCCAGCAGCCGTAGTGATCGGTGTAATTTTTCTATTGCAGTATAAATCGCAAATTCCATATCTGCGGCATGGAATTTTGATCGGTGTTTTCATGGGCTTAACCGTAGCGATGTTCACCATTGGATTGGTACATTCCTCAGTAGTCCGGGTAACTCTTTTATTTTACCTCACGCCAGTTTGGTCAACATTAATTGGCACTTTTTGGCTAAAAGAGCCCGTCACGCGCAGCCGATGGTTGGCAATTGGAATTGGTCTTTTAGGTTTAGTATTTCTAGTGTCACAAGGCGGTGGGCGGTTACCGCTGAATATTGGCGATCTTTATGGGTTTGCATCTGGCATCACTTGGGCCATTGGCGGGGCTATGATAAAGCGCTATGGTGAGGTTCCCATGCCAACCTTGCTGTTTTTCCAGTTCCTCATGGCCTCAGCTTTTGCCTTGCTGCTTGGTACGGCAACAGGTATTGCTCCAATGCCAACCTTTGAGTTGTTGGTGCAGGTGGGGCCGGCATCTGTTGCCATTTCAATTGGCCTAATATTACCATCAATTTTGATCATCTTCTGGGCGCAAAAGTTCCTCTATCCAGGCCGTGTGGCACTGCTTATGATGACAGAAGTCATGGTTGCAACACTAACCGCCAGCTTATTCTTGCCCAATGAGGCCATGGGCGTGATCGAATGGATTGGAGCCACCTTGATTGTGGGTGCCTGCTTAGTGGAAGTTTTGGAACAGCCCGCCAAAGCCTAAAACAGCTCCAAAGCTCCTAATTTTTCTTTACCGAATCATAGCCCCCTTTCCCCGCAACGATTCTTGCTGTAAGTCCGCGCTATCTGAAACGTGGCGCTCGGACTCCAGCGCTCGAAAATAAGATATCGGGGTCGGCGGCAATGGGGCCGCCATGTGACTGGCCAATAGGCCGTTTAGGAAAACATAAATGTTTATAGAAACAAAAAAATCCATGCAGTGGGGAGAAGAAACCCTTACTCTAGAAACTGGTAAGGTTGCGCGTCAGGCTGATGGCTCTGTCATTGCTACTTTGGGTGAAACCTCGGTCATGGCGAACGTAACTTTTGCCAAGCACCAAAAACCTGGTCAGGACTTTTTTCCTTTGACCGTACACTACAATGAAAAATACTACGCAGCTGGTAAAATTCCAGGTGGCTTTTTCAAACGTGAAGCGCGGCCAACTGAAAAAGAGACGCTAACATCGCGCTTGATCGATCGTCCACTGCGGCCCTTATTTGTGCCTGGCTTCAAAAATGAAGTTTTAGTGATTTGTACTGTTCTGTCACACGATCTGGTCAATGACCCAGATATGGTTGCGATGATTGCCGCCTCTGCTGCTCTGACGATCTCAGGAGCTCCATTCATGGGCCCAATTGCAGCCGCACGTGTGGGGTTTGTAGGCGGAGAGTATGTGCTTAACCCAACGATTGATGAGATGCACAATCTGCGCCTAAGCCCAGAACAGCGTTTAGATTTGGTTGTTGCGGGTACCAAAGACGCCGTCATGATGGTTGAATCTGAAGCATATGAGTTGACAGAAGACGAAATGCTCGGTGCTGTTGCATTTGCGCATGAGCAAATTCAACCTGTGATCGACCTGATTGTTGATTTAGCAGAAGATTGCGCCAAAGAGCCATTTAACTTCCAAGCACCAGACTATACCGATCTGTTTGCAGCCGTTTCTGCGGCCGGCGATGAGGGTATGCGAGCAGCCTATGCAATCACAGACAAGCAAGAGCGGACCTCCGCTGTTTCCACTGTGAAAGATACCATCAAAGCCAGCCTAAATGACGAGCAGCTCTCAGATGAAAATTTGGGCTCTGCATTGAAAAAGTTGGAATCCACAGTTCTACGCGGCGATGTTGTGAAGAACGGCAAGAGAATTGACGGTCGGGCTCTGGACACAGTGCGAGCAATCAGCTGTCAGACTGGCCTGTTACCACGAACGCACGGCTCTGCCTTGTTCACTCGAGGTGAAACACAAGGTTTGGTTGTGACTACATTGGGCACCGGCGATGATGAGCAAATGATCGACGCTTTGAACGGAATGTATAAATCGAACTTCCTGCTGCACTATAACTTCCCTCCCTATTCAGTTGGCGAAGTTGGGCGCTTTGGCCCTCCAGGTCGTCGCGAAATTGGGCATGGTAAATTAGCTTGGCGTGCACTTCAGGCGGTTTTGCCTGCGGCTACTGATTTCCCCTATACCATCCGTTTGGTGTCAGAGATCACTGAATCAAATGGCTCGTCCTCCATGGCGTCTGTTTGTGGTGGCTCCTTATCTATGATGGATGCAGGTGTACCTCTGAAAGCGCCAGTTGCCGGTGTCGCAATGGGTCTTATCTTAGAAGACGATGGTGATTATGCGGTTTTGACTGATATCTTGGGTGATGAAGATCACTTAGGCGACATGGACTTCAAAGTAGCTGGTACTGAAGCGGGAATCACATCCCTGCAAATGGACATCAAAGTGGCTGGCATCACCCAGGACATTATGAAGAAAGCCCTGGCTCAAGCCAAAGCGGGCCGACTACATATATTGGATGAAATGTCGAAATCA
>LAQD01000012.1:10816-23878 GCA_000981705.1 Rhodobacteraceae bacterium ASP10-04a | reverse complement strand
AAGGTAAAGTTGTCAAAGTTGTTGATTTCGGTGCTTTCGTAAACTTCTTCGGAAAGCGGGATGGCTTGGTGCATGTTAGCCAAATCGAAAATCGCCGTTTGAACCACCCATCTGATGCTCTCAAAGAAGGTCAGGAAGTTTGGGTGAAACTGTTAGGCTTTGACGATCGTGGCAAAGTAAAGTTGGCTATGAAGATGGTGAACCAAGAAACTGGTGAGGAAATAGCTGCAGAAGATACAAACTAAGGCTAAGCCACCTTAGCGTTATTTCTTCCAACCTCAACCTAAAGAAAGCCCTACTTTTGTGGGGCTTTTTTCTGTCTGGGGGAAATGACCCGCTGGATTGTGGCAAGGCAGGTCTAAGCGCGAACCTACATTAAAGCATGGAGTAATATTCATTTTGACGCTCATAAATTAGCATTATTCTAATACTCAAAACAAGCACAACCACCATTCAGACGCTTGCGCAATCTCTTCTACAATGACATTCTCAAGTGATAATATAACTTTCTGGAGGCAGACATGATCGATAAGCGCCAATTTTACATCAACGGCCAATGGGTGAGCCCAGCACAAGCCAATGATTTTGATATCATAGACCCAAGCACCGAAGATGTAGTGGGCGTAATTTCGCTCGGCGGCCAAGACGATACAGACGCAGCGGTTGCAGCGGCCAAGGCGGCTTTTCCAGCATGGTCCCAGACGTCCAAGGCCGAGCGACTTATACTTCTAGAAAAACTACTTGAGGTCTATAAATCTCGCCAAGCCGAAATGGCTGCAGCAATAAGCCTTGAGATGGGTGCGCCTCAAAAGTTAGCACGGAATCAGCAGGTCGGCGCAGGTACGTGGCATCTCCAAGGCTTTATTGAGGCATTTCGCAACTTTGAATTTGATCGCCCCCTTGGAACTCAAGCCCCAAATGAACGCACAGTAATGGAGCCAATTGGTGTCACCGCTTTAATCACCCCTTGGAACTGGCCAATGAACCAAATCGTGTTGAAGGCAATTCCTGCCATCGCTACCGGCTGTACCATGGTATTAAAACCCTCTGAAATAGCGCCTCTCTCCGGCTTGCTGTTTGCAGAATTGATCCATGAAGCCGGCTTCCCAGCTGGCGTGTTTAATATGGTAAACGGTGATGGCACGGGTGTTGGTAGCCAACTATCAGTGCACCCAGATGTGGATATGGTCAGCTTTACTGGTTCCTCACGGGCAGGCATTGCTATCTCAAAAGCCGCGGCAGATACCCTAAAGCGCGTCAGCCTCGAGTTGGGTGGTAAGGGTGCAAATATTATTTTTGCCAATGCGGCAGAGGATGCAGTAACAAATGGCGTAGCTCGTTGTATGCGCAACTCTGGCCAATCCTGCAACGCTCCCACCCGTATGCTGGTTGAGCGCTCGCGATATGCTGAAGCGTTAGAACAGGCAGCAAATGCGGCCAATGCCACAAAGGTTGGGCCGGCATCTGAAGAGGGCAATCACATCGGTCCTGTGGTTAGCAAGATGCAATATGACAAGATCCAAAACTTGATCGAAATGGGGATCAGAGAAGATGGTGCCACAGTGATTGCTGGCGGATTAGGTCGTCCAGAGGGCCTGAACCGTGGCTATTATGTCCGCCCAACCATCTTTGCAGATGTGGGAAATGACGCACGTATCAACCAAGAAGAAATTTTTGGCCCCGTGATGTCCATCATGCCGTTTGATACGGAAGAGGAAGCAATCGCCATCACGAACGATACTCCCTATGGGTTAACCAACTACATCCAATGCGATGATCAAGCGCAACGCCAGCGGGTAGCACGGCAATTACGCTCAGGCATGGTGGAAACCAATAGCATAGGCTTTGGCATGGGCAGCCCCTTCGGCGGTTATAAGCAATCAGGCAATGGCCGCGAAGGCGGTTTGTTTGGCCTGCATGAGTTCATGGAAATAAAAGCCGTGAGCTACTGGGAAGACGCGTAAAACACATGATGCGGCGTGGAAGCGCGCGCCGCATCTTTACATAAATTCGGCCCTTGGAGACACGCAATATGCAGCGCAAATTATGCTGATCCGTTCTCTCAACAAAGATCTAGATCTGGGCTCCGTTTTTAAGTTCTACGAAGAGGCACCAGATTATTGGGAACTCGCCGAGGCGCAAAACCAGGGCTAGAAAAGACCATAAGTTTTTTCTCAGATAAACCACTAAATTGTGATCCAAATCGATCATTTCACCTAAGATTTTTTTGGATAGCCGTCTGTCGGGACTGGCAGAATTATCCTTTGAGTTTCCAGAAATTAGCGATTCATATCTAGGTTTCATGATGCTTGGTCCATGGGCACAAAATGCTGGAATAGGCATAAAATTTCTTGAACATGTTGAGCGCCTTGCTCGATAGGCATGGGCACAAAAACTGTTTTTTGCAGTGTTGAGCATCAACAGCAAAGGACGAGCCTTCTGGGAGAAAGAAGGCTTTTTACCACCCATTATTGGCGGGTAACTACTAGTAGCGATAAACATGTGGAGGTACATCGGCTAGTCAAGGAGTTGTAATCATAAGAAGATCCATGAATTTTCAAAATTAGTAATTCATTGTCCTTATGATCCATCCCTTCATAGGTATTTTTAAAACGGTAGCTTAGCCCGAAAATCCATCATTTCACCACCGTCCGGGTGGCGCAGGCGCAGGCGGTGGGAGTGGAGCATCAGACGTATGGCCTCTTGACTTTCGAGGGTCCCATAGAAGGGATCGCCCAAAATGGGATGGCCCAGCGCCAACATATGGATCCGTAATTGGTGTGAACGTCCAGTTTTAGGGCTCAGCTTCACCCGAGTTTCGCCCCGATCACGGTTAATCACTTGCCAATCGGTCACTGCGGCGCGTCCGGTGTCGTGGCAGATCATTTGTTTCGGGCGGTTAGGCCAATCTACGATAATCGGTAGATCAACCGTACCTGTATCCGCTTCAATCTGTCCCCAGACTCTCGCTACATATGTTTTCTTAATCTGACGCTTCTCAAATTGTAGCCCTAAATGACGCTGGGCATTGGCCGACAGAGCAAAAACCATTGCCCCAGAAGTGTCCCGGTCCAAGCGGTGGACCAGCAAGGCCGTAGGATACTCAGATTGAATGCGGGTAATCAAACAATCTGCCAACAGCGCTCCCCGCCCCGGCACAGACAGTAAGCCAGAGGGTTTATTAACTACCAAAAGTTCATGATCAAGGTGAACAACGTCAAGCGGGTCCATGGGCGGGAAATAATATGTCATGCTATGCCCCATAACCCTTTAGTCCCCACAGGTAAATTCTTCATAGTTAAAGATGTGGGCGGCAAAGTGACATGCACAGCCCCCAATACCGAAAGGTAAATCAGTGTCTGTTTAAGAAAATATTTAAAAAACCTTGGGGTATAGCCCTGCCCATATGTTGGTATCAAGCTGGCCGGCAATGTCGCAGTCTAGCTTGCTGATAGGATCGATGCCAATTTCTAAATAGACCTATATTTTTTCTGGTAAAACCGCGCCAGGATTTAAAATGGCCCGTGGGTCCAGCGTATCTTTGATTTGGCGCATAAGGTGCAATTTCACCGGATCCCCAAAGATTTCTATATCGTTCACCTTCAACCGGCCAACACCGTGTTCTGCAGAAACCGAACCACCCAGTTCATGGGTCAAGCGGTGAACCTCTTGTTGGAGGTCACCTCGAATATCGGCGTAATCCACAACATTAGCGCCCGCAGGAGGGAAAATGTTATAATGTAAATTTCCATCTCCCAGGTGCCCAAAGCAATTGATACGTAGAGCACCAAATTCTGCAATGCGCAGGCCGGCAGCATCAATGAACCCTGGCAACTCCGACAGTGGTAGCGAAATATCTGACGAACAAATCGCACCAATGGCCTTGTTGGCCAGAGGAATAGTTTCACGCAGGCGCCACAGCTCGTTAGCCTGTTGTTGCGATTGCGCAATCACACCGTCTAAAATCAAATCAGAAGCTCGCTCAAACAGGGTTTCAAAGGCTTGCTCTGGTTCTATCCCACCCGATAATCCAAGTTGTAGCAAAACCGACCATCTGGGCGGCTCGGGCCAGGGTTGGCGCAGTTGTGGAAAAATCTCGGACAAAAAGTGCAAACCCTGAGCAGACATGATCTCAAAGGCCGAAATACCCTCGCCCATGATCTCCTTTGTGCGGCTCAACAATTCAAGCGCGGCACGAGGGCTTTGTACAGCCAGAAGCGCCGTACCCTCAGCACTTGGACGCGGAACAAGCTTGAGGCTTGCAGCGGTAATAATGCCCAGCGTGCCCTCAGATCCAATCAACAAATGCCGCAGGTCATAACCGGTGTTGTCTTTGCGTAGGCGTTTGAGCCCGTTGAAAACCTGGCCATCTGCCATTACGGCTTCAATGCCAAGAACCTGATCTCGAGCCATGCCATAGCGCAGAACATTCACGCCACCAGCATTAGTCGCTAAAAGCCCGCCTACCTGTGCCGTGCCTTCAGAAGCCAGAGATAGCGGAAATAAACGGTTAATCCGAGCCGCAGCTGCATGCACTTCGACCAAAATAGCGCCGGCCTCCACCACCAAAACATTTTCTTCAGGATAGCAAGCTCTGACCTTGCGCATCCGCCCAAGGCTCAAGATCAGCGGTGCGGGTGCACCAGCCTCAACGTTGGGCAAAACCTGCCCACCAACAAGGCCCGTTCCACCACCATATGGCACAACAGCAACTCGGGCTTGTGACGCGGCCTTCATGATCTGCGACACCTGCTCAGTGCTGTCTGGAGCCACCAAAAGCCCTGCGGAGCCATGATAACGGCCACGCGGTTCTGTGAGGTATTTATCACTAAGTTCCGGGAAAGCCACAGCGGGCAAGATCTCCTGCAATTGCGCTATGAATTGAGCCGTTACTGTATTTAACATCTTCTTCCATCACCCATCAGCTCATCACCATACGACGCGGTATTTAGCCCAAGAAGCAAAAATATCCACGGATCAGGTTCTTGAGACCTGTTTAATCTCATTAGACGTAGTTTCCAACCGAGGAATACATCCATGGCCAAATACATAATCCCTCAAGTAAGCTTGACTCTAATCCGAATGGGCGTGTATTGGCTTACTAATTCCGGGAGCTTTGTTCTTCCGGTCCTTAGGCTTATGCCAGGATCGCCACCCGTCAGCGCGCTGCGCCCACGGGTGCTTTTCCGGTTTGGGACTTGGAAATCCGCCGCGGCACACCATATCGAATGTGTCGTGACTTGTAGAAGGGGGCAGGCCCATGTTTGAGAATTTATCCGAACGCCTTGGTGGCGTCTTTGATCGGCTAACCAAGCAAGGTGCTCTTTCCGAAGAGGACGTGAAAACTGCCCTGAGAGAAGTACGTGTCGCCCTTTTGGAAGCGGATGTGAGCCTGCCGGTTGCCCGCGAATTTGTTAAAAAAGTACAAGCTAAAGCTACTGGTTCCGCAGTTACAAAATCGGTGACTCCCGGCCAGCAAGTTGTCAAGATCGTGCATGATGCATTGATTGACACCCTGCGCGGCGAAGGTGAACCTGGTGATCTAAAAATTGATAATCCACCTGCCGCAATTTTGATGGTGGGTCTTCAGGGATCTGGAAAAACTACAACCACAGGTAAATTAGCGAAACGTCTTTCGGGCCGTGAGGGTAAAAAAGTTTTAATGGCCTCACTGGATATCTATCGCCCCGCAGCGATGGAACAGCTAGCTATTTTAGGCACACAGGTTGGCGTAGACACCTTACCGATTGTGGCTGGGGAAACAGCCCTCCAAATTGCCAAACGGGCAAAACAGCAGGCCACTCTTGGTGGCTATGACGTATACATGCTTGATACTGCCGGGCGTCTGCAAATCGACACCACATTAATGCAGGAAGTAGAAGACGTGCGCGATGCAGTTTCCCCGCGTGAAACCTTGCTGGTGGTCGACAGTCTAACCGGTCAAGTAGCCGTTGAAGTAGCCGAAGAATTCGATGGTAAAATTGGCATTACTGGCGTCGTTCTGACCCGTATGGACGGCGACGGTCGCGGTGGTGCAGCTTTATCGATGCGCGCTGTCACAGGCAAACCCATAAAATTCGTAGGCTCTGGCGAAAAAATGGATGCCCTAGAAACGTTTGAGCCTGAGCGCGTTGCGGGCCGTATTTTAGGTATGGGCGATATCGTAGCCTTGGTGGAAAAGGCGCAAGAAACATTAGAGGCCGAACAGGCTGAACGAATGATGCGTCGCCTACAAAAAGGTATGTTTAATATGAACGACCTACGTAGCCAGCTGGAACAGATGCAAAAAATGGGTGGCATGCAGGGGCTCATGGGCATGATGCCTGGCATGGCGAAGATGAAGGGCAAAATTGAAGAGGCTGGCTTGGATGATAGCCTCCTGAAGCGCCAAGTTGCTTTGATTGGTTCAATGACTAAAAAAGAGCGTGCAAATCCCGGTCTATTACAAGCCAGCCGCAAAAAACGGATAGCAGCTGGTGCTGGCATGGAGGTCAGTGATCTCAATAAATTGATCAAACAGCACCGCCAAATGGCTGATATGATGAAAAAGCTTGGTAAACGCGGCGGGCTTGGAGCACTAAAAGGTATGATGGGTGGGCAAGGCACACCCAGCCAGGCCGAACTGACGGCAGCGCAAGAACAAATCACTAGCGGTGCGATGGGCTCAGGAATGCCAAAAGGTATGAGCCTTCCTAAAGGCATGGGAGGCCTTTCAGGCTTCACCGGAGGCTTGCCCGGCGGCCTCAGTAGCTTGGGGAAAAAGAAATGATTTATCCACGCATTACTCAATCGGAGGCTCTGTCATGACTGATGCTGTTGCTCGGGCAGCCGAGCTGCTAAAATCCCACCGCTCCAGCATTGATCGATTAGACGCAGTGCTAATTTATACATTGGGTGAGCGATTCGCGCATACCAAAGCAGTGGGCCAACTCAAATCCGTACATGACCTACCAGCCTCAGATCCAGCACGTGAGGCCCAACAAATTACCCGTCTGCAAGATCTTGCACAGCGCGCTGATCTAGACCCCGATTTCGCTAAGAAATTCCTGAATTTCATTATTCAGGAAGTCATCCAAAACCACAAAACTTATCAAGAATAAGATGCAAGACCTGCACCTTATTTGCCATTTTCAAGGAGAATAACAATGGCTATGAAAATCCGTTTGGCCCGTGGTGGGTCCAAGAAGCGCCCATTTTATCGTGTTGTAGCAGCAGATGCACGCATGCCACGCGATGGCCGCTTTATTGAAAAGCTGGGCACATATAACCCCTTGCTAGCCAAAGACAGCGAAGAACGTGTCAAATTGGACCTAGACCGTGTTAAACATTGGCTAAGCCAAGGCGCGCAACCAACAGACCGCGTTGCCCGTATGCTGGAAGCCGCTGGCGTTATGCCTGCAAAGGTTCGCAGCAACCCAATCAAAGCCCTTCCAGGCAAAAAAGCTCTGGAGCGCGCTGAAGAAAAAGCAGCTAAAGCAGCAACGCCTGCTGAAGAAGCTCCAGCCGAAGAAGCGACAGTAGACGCATAAATTATGGCCCTTTGGCCAGAGGTTTCTAGACCAGATCAAAATAATAAACCCCGCCGCACTGGTGGGGTTTTCCATTTCAAGCTTTCGCTTTATGGATAACTAATGTTGTTACGCCCTATCCGCTCTTTGATGTTAATCGGAATTTGTTTTCTGATGGGCTATTTTTATGCCCGCAACCAAGCATCTGATAATTGCGGTAAGGATGGTGGTGAAATGAAGAATGGCTATTGTTTAGGAGTGAACCGATGACTGCGTTGATCTGTGTTGGAATGATTGCAGGCGCCTTTGGTGTACGTGGCGAAGTGCGTGTGAAGAGTTTTTGCGCCAATCCCAGCGATTTAGAAACCTATGCGCCCCTCCTGACAGAAGAAGGTGACCAAAGCTTTGATATTTCCTTGATTGGTCAAATCAAGAACGGGTTTTCAGCTCGGATAGTGGGCGTTGCATCCAAAGACGACGCCGATGCGCTACGCGGTATCTCATTATTTGCTCGAAGGGAGGATCTGCCAGCCTTACCAAATGATGAATATTACTACTCTGATTTGATCGGTCTTCAGGTCGCAGACACGGGTGGCGCTGTGATTGGCCATGTTAAATCAGTAATGAACCACGGCGCGGATGATTTGCTGGAGGTCACAGTTCCTGGCGCCTCTGATACAGCCCTCATTCCCTTCACTAAAGTGATTGTACCGACCGTTGATCTGACAGCTCGCCGCATTGTTATCGACCCACCGGAAGGGCTGCTATGAGCGCGCCCGATCGCTCTCATGGACGAAAGTCTATCCGCGAAAGCCTGAAGCCCCGCGCTTTAGACGTTGAAACACCTGACTTAGCCGGAATTTGGCGTGCCGATATTATAACTCTGTTTCCCGATGTCTTTCCTGGTGTCTTAGGCGCATCGCTGACCGGCAAGGGTTTAAAAGATGGTAAATGGCAGCTTCACACCCACGATCTTCGGCCTTTCGGTGAAGGCAAACACCGCAATGTGGATGATACCCCCGCCGGTGGTGGGGCAGGCATGGTGATGCGAGCAGATGTGTTAGGCCGGGCGATTAGTGAAGTACTACGCCGTCGCCCGCCCTGTCCAATCATCTACATGTCTCCACGAGGCAAACCCCTGACCCAAGCGCGCGTACAAACCCTGGCTGATGGCCCAGGCGCTGTGGTACTTTGCGGTCGGTTTGAGGGGGTTGATCAACGGGTAATCGATCACTTCCAGATCGAAGAGGTCAGTATTGGTGACTACGTTCTATCCGGCGGTGAGCTGGCCGCCCAGGTGATGCTGGATGCCGCCGTGCGCCTAATCCCAGGCGTGCTGGGAAATCAGGTTAGTACCGAGCAAGAAAGCTTCTCCAACGGCCTGCTTGAGCATCCACAATATACCCGCCCCCCAGTTTGGGAAGGCCACGAAATTCCAGAAATTTTGATGTCTGGCCACCACGGCAATGTAGCTAAGTGGCAAAAACAACAATCTGAAGCCCTGACCCAAGACCGGCGGCCAGACTTATGGGAGGAGTTTGAGGGGTAGTTTGCTCCCAAACTCCCTCTTGCCTCGACCGCATTCTCGAAATATACGGCATTTGTCTAGTCCTGTGATGGATTCGGCGGGCTGTGCTATTGTGACTTCCGTTATACGTGGACCCTTTCTTCGGGGTGATCGGATGGATAGGCACTAGGGTAACGCTACAAGCAACGACGACCTGAACTCTGGCGGGCACTGCGGTGGACCCGGAAGAAGACCGAGAGCGCTGAGGTGGTACCAAACTTCGTGGAACAACCACGAGCAACCAAAGGAGCATCAGATGAATCTGATTGCACATCTAGAGGCGGAGCAAATTTCCGCCCTCGGGAAAGACATTCCTGATTTTAAAGCTGGAGATACCGTGCGTGTTGGTTACAAAGTGACCGAGGGCTCACGAAGCCGAGTTCAGAACTACGAAGGCGTGTGCATCGCCCGTAATAATGGTACTGGCATTGCCGGTTCATTTACAGTTCGCAAAATTTCGTTTGGTGAAGGCGTGGAACGTGTGTTCCCATTGCATTCCACGAACATCGACAGCATTACTGTTGTCCGCCGTGGACGCGTAAGGCGCGCCAAGCTGTATTACCTCCGTGAACGCCGTGGTAAGTCTGCGCGTATCACTGAGCAAACCAACTACAAACCCAAGTCTTAAGGAGCGGGACCATGAAAAAAGATACCCATCCGGACTATCACTTCATCAATGTCAAAATGACCAATGGCGACATCATCCAAATGCGGTCCACTTATGGAACAGAAGGCGGACAACTGGCCTTAGACGTCGATCCAACTGTACACCCAGCTTGGACCGGTGGCGGCGCCCGTTTGATGGATACCGGCGGTCGTGTGTCGAAGTTCAAAAAGAAATACGAAGGTCTTGGCTTCTAAGCCATTACTTTACCAAAGATGTAAAAAGGCCGGTTCCTTGGAGCCGGTTTTTTTCGTTGAAGCCTCCAGTTTGTGATCAAGCTCGCTTCCCTTGGCTCTGGTGACGCTCTATAGCCATAAGAAAAAACAATACACTTGAGAGGCATCTAGTGGCGCATATTATTGTCGTGGGGAATGAAAAAGGCGGGTCGGGAAAATCGACCACAACCATGCATGTGGCTACTGCTTTAGCCCGAATGGGGCATCGTGTAGGTGGGTTGGATTTAGACTTACGGCAGAAAACTTTTGGCCAATATGTTGGAAATCGTGCTCGGTTTGCCGCAGAAAGCGATATTCAGCTGCTCTCTCCACATTACATGGATCTGCCAGAGATTACTGAAGACAACTTGCAGCATGGTGAAAACTTAATGGATCAGAGGCTGTCCGCAGCCGTGGAGAGTTTAGAAGAGGCTTCGGATTTTATCATCATTGATTGTCCTGGCAGCCACACGCGCCTATCCCAAATGGCCCATGCTATGGCTAACACTCTGATCACACCGCTCAATGACAGTTTTGTAGATTTTGATCTGTTAGCAAAAGTGGAAAGCGACGGGACCACAGTCAAAGGTCCTTCAGTCTATTCCGAGATGGTTTGGAGTGCTCGACAATTAAGGGCACAAGCAGGATTAAAGCCACTGGACTGGATCGTAGTTCGTAACCGTTTGGGTACGCAAAATATGATCAACAAGCAGAAAATGGGCGATGCGATTTCCCATCTGGCCAAGCGCATTGGATTTCGAGTAGCACCGGGCTTCAGCGAACGTGTGGTTTTTCGCGAGCTCTTCCCGCGTGGCCTTACTCTTCTAGACCTTAAGGATGTGGGTATCAATCAGTTAAGCATCTCGAACATCGCAGCCCGCCAAGAGCTACGTGAATTGATCAAAGCTTTGAACCTGCCAAATGTGACTGTCGAATTTTAGGCCAACTCATCTACAGTTGGCGGATTGCATCCCTCACGGCTGCAATTAATTGAAGCAGCCTTTGCAGACTGGGCTAGCAACTGGCTAAGCGTGGCGTGGTTCAAACCCGCCAGAGCGTCCTGGCTCAGAATGCCCTCAGAGCTGAGGTAGCTCAGCACTGTACCCATAAATGTGTCACCAGCACCAACCGTATCAACCAAGTTTGACACCGGATACGCCGGAATGGTAATTTTTAGGCTGTTGCAATAACCAATAGCCCCATCAGCTCCTTTAGTCACAATGGTTAGCTTAGCTTTAGTCTTGGCCAAAAGTGCTGTGCAAGCAGCGTCAAAGTCTAGATCAAGGAAAATCCATTCTAGATCTTCGTCACTTAGTTTTAGAATATCAACATTGGCCATTAAACGCCAAAGGCGCTCAAGATAGACCTCACGATCAGAAATTAGGATTGGGCGCACATTTGGATCTAGAGTGGTCACAATGCCTTCAGTATGTTTTTGGACGAAAAATTCGACCCAGGCATCCGCATCGGCACCAGAAATAATTGCCAGAGACGTAAGGTGAAACGCGTAACCGTGAGCTGGAAAATTAGCTTGTAATAATGGAAGATCCACTTGCCGTTCAGCCGTATCATCGCGATAAAATTGATAGTTAGCCTGGCCAGCCGTCAGGGTTACAACAGCTAAAGATGACGGCTTTGGCGAGCGTGGAGAGAGTAGATTTACCCCATCAGAAATCATCTTATCAGCTAGAAAATGCCCCAAGTTATCCATTGCTATCGGCGTGATGAAGCCCACAGCTTGATTTTGTCGAGCTACCGCACGGGCGGTGTTATAGCCAGACCCACCCCGAGCGCCGACAAAAGACACAGTGCCATCATCTCGCGCGCTTTCGATCAAGTCGATCAAATTATCCCCACCAACAACAATCATACCCAGCCCCTTAGAAGTCCAACCTTACGATACCATACCCACACCTGAAAAAATCGTAAAAATAGATTTTAGACTTTTACTAATAAATTTCTGCTTTGTAGCAATGGCGGAATACAAAAATAGCCTATGTACTGAGCGGGGTTGATCTCAAAGATGCTATCGCACACTGTAAAGTGCAGCACCAATCTAGCATCCATTTGCATAACGTAGGAATAAATCATGAATAAGGCTTCAACTCAGGTTGTGATTATTGGCGGTGGGCCCTCGGGCCTACTCTTGTCACAACTGCTACACGTGCGGGGAATCGAAAGTGTAGTGTTGGAGCGGAAAACCAAAGACTATGTGCTGGGCCGTATACGAGCTGGCGTCTTGGAACGTGGCCTGTTGAGCCTGATGCAGGAAGCCGGAGTTTCGGACCGGATGGAACGTGAAGGCTTAACCCATGATGGTACATTGATTTCTTATGGTAATCAGATGTTTCGAGTGGATTTCAAACACCATACTGGGAACTCTGTTATGGTCTATGGTCAGACAGAGGTGACCCGTGACCTTTATGAAGCGCGCGAGAAAGCGGGCGGCAAGATTGAGTTTAACGTGGAAAACGTTGAAATTCATAATGCGAAAAGCGATGCACCATTTGTGACCTATACCCAAGCAGGCGGCTCCCAACGAATCGATTGTGATTTCGTCGCCGGTTGCGATGGATTTCATGGTGTCAGTCGCAAAACCATTCCAGACGATGTGCGCAAGGAGTATGAAAAGGTTTACCCCTTTGGCTGGTTGGGAATTTTGTCAGAAACTCCGCCGGTGAGTCATGAACTTATCTACGCAAATTCTGAACGTGGCTTTGCTCTTTGTTCGATGCGAAATGAAAACTTGAGCCGTTACTACATCCAATGTGATCTCTCCGACCGGATTGAAAATTGGAGTGATGACGCCTTCTGGGCCGAATTGAAACATCGCCTTCCGTCCAAAGTGGCCACCAAATTGGTGACCGGGCCCTCAATTGAGAAAAGTATTGCGCCACTTCGCTCCTTTGTCAGTGAGCCAATGCGTTGGGGTCGGCTCTTTTTATGTGGGGATGCCGCTCATATAGTGCCACCCACTGGCGCCAAAGGCCTCAACACCGCTGCATCAGATGTGAACTATCTCTATAATGGTCTGCGGCTCTTCTATGAGACAGGCGTTACCTCTGGCATCGACAACTATTCAGATGTCGCCCTGGCGCGGGTGTGGAA
>LAQD01000012.1:0-10588 GCA_000981705.1 Rhodobacteraceae bacterium ASP10-04a | reverse complement strand
CTATGACTGATTTCACAAAAACACGCCAAATGTTTGATATCCCTACGGGTATGATTTACCTCAATGGCAATTCACTCGGTCCCATGCCCAAGGCAGCGCCCGCCGCGATGAATTCCTTTTTACTCGATGAATGGCGTACCGAATTGATTCGTGGCTGGAATACAAAAAACTGGTTTATGCAGAGCAACACACTGGGGGATCGCGTTGGGAGTTTAATCGGAGCAGCACACGGGACTACAGTAGTGGGCGATACACTGTCTATTAAAGTTTTTCAGGCGGTGGCTGCATCCCTTTTTATGGCTCCAGAACGCCGAATTATCCTGTCTGACAGAGGAAATTTTCCAACAGATCTTTATATGGTTGAGGGTTTGATGAAACTGCGCGACGTAGGCTATACGCTGCGCACACCAGCACCTGAAGATGTTTTAGAGCAAATCACCGATGAGGTTGCAACCGTGATGGTCACCGAGGTCGACTACCGCACCGGCCGCAAGCATGACATGCAGGCAATTATCGCCAAAGCGCATAGCGTCGGTGCAACTGTAGTTTGGGACTTGGCTCACTCAATTGGCGCTCTGCCCGTGGATCTGGCAGGTACCGATGCTGACTTTGCAGTGGGCTGTACTTATAAATTCCTCAATGCGGGTCCGGGCGCACCAGCCTTTATTTATGTCGCTCCCCGCCTGCTAGATACAGTGCAACCAGCCCTGTCCGGTTGGTTGGGACATGAGGCACCGTTTGCCTTTGATCTAGATTTTAGGCCAATGCCTGGAAAAATCGATCGTATGCGAGTCGGCACGCCGTCGATAGCCGCCTTCTCGCTTTTGGATGCCGCTCTCAGTGTCTGGGATGAAGTAGATATGGAGGATGTTCGATCTACGTCAATTGAATTATCAGAGGCATTTATTTATGCAGTTCAAGCCAGTTGCCCCAGCCTCACATTAGCCAGCCCCCGTGACCCCAATCAACGCGGCAGCCATGTGGCTTTTGAATTTGAACATGGCTATGAATGTATGCAAGCCCTGATTGCAAACGGTGTAATTGGCGACTTTAGGTCCCCAAATATCATGCGGTTTGGTATCACACCCTTGTTTATTAACCTCGATGATATTGAACGGGCAGTTATGATTTTGAAGGATATTTTGGAAACTAAATCTTGGTCTAAGCCTGAATTTCAAAGTAGGGCATTGGTGACTTGAGATCTTTTAATAGATAGAAAATTCGGAGAATTAATAGCCTTTGCTCGACTTACAGCATTGGCTTATTCTAATTTCAAAGCCGGAATTTTAATATGAAAGGCTTATTTATGGAGAAACCAATGCCTTATACACCCCCTAAAGTGTGGACTTGGGATGCCGAAAGCGGCGGCCACTTCGCCAGCATCAATCGTCCAATTGCCGGTGCAACCCATGACAAAGAACTTCCCAAAGGCAGACATCCGCTGCAGCTTTACTCTCAGGGCACTCCAAACGGCGTAAAAGTGACAGTGATGCTGGAGGAACTGCTTGCCTTAGGACACTCAGATGCTGAATATGACGCTTGGATGATCAAGATTGGGGATGGCACTCAATTTGGAAGCGGCTTTGTAGGGGTGAATCCAAATTCTAAAATCCCAGCCCTCATTGATACCCAATCAGGGGTCAATGTTTTTGAGAGCGGTGCAATTTTGCTTTATCTGGCCGAAAAGTTTGGGGTCTTTTTACCAAAAGATATAATTGGGCGCACTGAGACAATGAACTGGTTATTTTGGCTACACGGATCAGCGCCATATTTAGGAGGTGGCTTTGGTCATTTCTACGCATATGCACCAGAAAAATTTGAGTATGCCATTAGTCGCTTCTCGATGGAGGCAAAGCGCCAGTTGGATGTGCTAGATCGCAATCTTGCCGAGCGACAGTTTCTGGCCGGTGATCACTATTCCATCGCAGATATAGCAACCGCTCCGTGGTATGGAGCTTTAGTTAAAGGCCTGCTTTATAACGCTGCTGATTTTCTGGATGTTTCAAGCTATAAGAATGTGGTCCGTTGGGCAGATACGATTTATGCGCGCCCCGCCTTCCAAAGAGGACGTATGGTTAACAAAACACATGGGCTAGAGTCGCAGAAGCTGGAAGAGCGTCATAACGCCAACGATTTTGACAAGTTAGACATACCTATCGCCTAGAGGAATACTGCTATGGCATTTCGCATCGCACTAAACTTAAGATAATTCGATCGGCCAGAATGGTTCAATTATAACCCTATACATTTGTGATCACAAAACTTTAATAATATATCTTGTGATCACAAATAATGATAAAACTGTCAATCACACCCAAAGTGGTTTTAACTTCAAGCATAAAAAATCCCAAATTTTCTGCCTCACAGCTAACAAACAACACACAAAATAATTTAGCTGACTGGAAAGTTGGAAATATTAGGATTAGGCTGAATATCCAAAATCCAACCCATATCAGTACCTAAAGTTCTCGCCTACTTTGATGATTAGGGCTCTTGGCATAAATCTAACTTTAGCCCCTCTTGGTTCTATTCTAACACAGGCATTACTCAGCATCATTTCGGTATCAAAGATATTTTTTGTTTCAAACTTGCCTATTACACCCCTTTCCCCGCATGGTACAAAAGAAATAATTTAGGAGGTAGCAATGTTTGAAACAGCTTTAGTTACGGGCGGAAATGGCAATCTTGGCCGGTTAGTGGCCCAACATTTTGAGAATGTCGGTACTAAAGTTGTGAGCTTCGACTTACCCGGGACAGAAGGCGTGCATTCCAATCATCGCCATGCTGTGGTTTTGGGCGATATCCGCGACCAAAACTTATTGGAACACACTATACAAACTCATAAGCCCAATGTTGTAATTCACCTGGCCTCTATGCTGTCGGGCAGCTCTGAGGCCAACGCAGAAATGGCTTGGGAGGTAAACGCCTCCAGTTCCATCCAGTTTATGCGTATGTGTCTGAAGCACCAAACAGGCCCATTTTTCTTTGCTAGCACCACTGCCACCTATGGTCCAGATCTGGACAGCCCAGTAGCACTGGATACGCCGCAATGGCCTGAAAACATCTATGGCGCCACTAAAGTCGCAGTGGAACGAATGGGGGTGTATTTGAAACTAAGGCAGCGTTTTGATTTCCGCTGCCTGCGCTTTCCAATGGTTTTGTCTCCCTTTGCACCCTCAGGAGCAATGACTGCCTACCCCAGCCATGCCATCATCGCCGCAGCACAGGGAAAAGACTTTGTTTTCCCTGTGGCTGAAAATACTGGCATGTCGACACTTTACCTCAATGATGTCACCCGCAGCATAGTTGAGATTTGCACAGCAAATCTCACTTCCCTGCACCAACACATCTATAATCTGCACAGCTATATGTTTACCGCCAAAGATCTCGCAGCTGCAATCCAGCACCGGTATCCAAATTTCACCTGTAGCTTCACCAAAAATAGCCCAACGGATGAATTGATCCGACGCTGGCCTGATATGCTTGACGACAGCGCTGCACGACAAGATTGGGGATGGCAGCCGCAGTATGATTTCGAAGCCACCATTGATGCATTAGTAAAAGACTCCATCACAAAATGAGACATGATATGATAACCTACAAAACACTGCTCATAAGCCTACCAGGCACGCATATTATGCAAATTACACTCAACCGCCCAGAAGCCGCGAATGCCTTCAACACGCAAATGGCTTTGGATTTAGTTTCGGCCTTTGAAGCAGCAGCCATGGATCCAAGTAATATACGCGCCATCATCCTCACCGGATCAGGCAGCCGCGCCTTTTGCGCTGGGGGTGATCTCAAAGAACGTAACGGCATGAGCAATGCCGCTTGGAGCAAGCAGCATTTAATCTATGAACGCATGGCCCGTGCTGTTATCAACTGCCCCATTCCAATTATTGGGGCCATCAATGGTGCGGCCTATGGCGGCGGTTGCGAATTGGCCGCTGCAGTAGATTTTACCTATGTTGCCGAAGGTGCAAAATTTGCGCAGACTGAGGTAAAAATTGGTATTATACCTGGGGCGGGCGGTACGCAGACCTTACCGCGTGCGATAGGCGAACGTCGGGCCAAAGAGCTAATCTTAACTGGGCAAGTATTCACCGCCCAGCAGGCACTGAAGTGGGGCCTAGCTAACGCAGTCTATCCACTGAAGGACCTTCTACCCAAAGCCATAGTAACCGCACAAGCTATTGCCGCCAATGCTCCCTTAGCCGTACGTCAAGCGAAGCAGGCAATATCAAAAGGGCCAAGTATGGGACTAAACGATGGGTTATCCTTCGAAATTGAAGCCTACAACCGCACCATACCAACACAAGATCGCCGCGAGGGCGTTTTGGCCTTCAATGAAAAACGTCTACCAAATTTTACAGGTGACTAATGCATCCAGAGAACCCTTAAGTCACAAAAATCTAGTCTTTGGTGTGATCCTGCCGGATTGAACCGCGGTACTTTACGGTAAGTTCTTCCGGCACTTCGCTGCCATCTACCATAAACGGCAAGATACCCCGCCGTAGAGACTGTCCACGCATAGCAATAATTTCACTCTCCGATTTGGTCACGCGTTGTGACATCCTAAGCCCCCAGTTTCGCAAATGGAGGTACAGCTGATCGATGATTTTATTATGATTAGATCCCTTTGCTAGATCATAAAACTCCTCAGGGTCCTGCTGTAAATCAAAGAGCATCGGCCGCATGCCACCCTCTGCATGCATCAGCTTATAGCGGCCATCAAATACCATAAATAACCGAGCATCTCGTGGTTTAACACCAAGCTTCACAGCCTGTGGTGTCGCGGAGTAATCATACTCAGAGATCACATAATCACGCCAAGCCGGCGTCTCTCCACGCAGCCAGGGCATCAGAGATTTACCTTCAAGAATGTGATCCGGTACCGAACCTCCAGCCACTTCAACAAAAGTAGCTGCCAGATCGATGCTTTCTACCAAAGCATCGCAAGTCACCCCACGCGTCACATCAGCCTCTGGGCGTGGATCATAGACAATCAGCGGCACCTTGACCGAAGCCTCATGAAACAAGTCTTTTTCTCCAAGCCAGTGATCACCTAGATAGTCGCCATGATCAGATGTCAGTACTATCATCGTGTCTTGCATACGACCTGTGGCCTCAAGATGGTCTAATAGACGCCCAAGTTGATCATCACATTGCTTGATCAACCCCATATAAGCTGGAATGACCTTATCGCGGACGTCTTTGCGTTGAAATGCAGATGCAACTTTATTGCCCATATATGCACCATAAACTGGGTGTGGATCCTCCCGCTCGACCTCGTGGCGCTGGGCTGCAGGCACATCTTTGGGGCCGAACATGTTGTGATAGGGCGCTGGAACAATATAGGGCCAATGCGGCTTAATAAAGCTGACATGGGCCATCCACGGGCCATCCACCTGATCTATAAAGTCGATGGCTTGACCTGTCAGCCAGGGGGTTTCGCTATCTTGCTCACGAATATTGGCGGGCTTATCAGCATTACGAAACATCCAGCCCGAAGCAATTTTATCATCACTAATGCCTGCGTTAGCGTAATCAGACCAAGGGTTTTCACCATCATATCCTTTTGATTTCAGATACTCATTATAAGGACTACGATTTTGGTCGTAATACCCATCAGGGCCATAGCCCCAAAGTCCATCATCACGCACCCAATTATCAAAGCCACATTCCGCCTGGCGCGCACCAATAACGCTATCTGCCGCCAACCCAAGCCGCGACATACCTTCAGCATCGACCTTCATATGGGTCTTTCCAATGATCCAAGAATTCATACCCAACTTGCGCAGATGATCACCAATAGTTTGCTCGCCCACGCGCAACGGAAAGCCATTCCACTGTGCCCCATGGCTGCTGGCATAACGACCAGTGTAGTAGCACATCCTGCTAGCACCACAGATTGGAGATTGCACATAGGTTTGAGTAAACCGAACGCCTTTTGCTGCAATACGATCAAAATTTGGAGTATCAAGATGTGGGTGCCCTGCACAACTCAGATAATCAAACCGCAATTGATCATACATTATAAAAAGAATGTTCATACCAGCCCCCAATATAATTGATATTATCATGTTAGTGCCAGCGCATCAGTTGCAAGCCCATTCTGGGCACAACAGCCTTATCCTAAACTAACTCTTGATACCTCGTGCAGCCAACAAGCACATCAAGTCAGCATCACAGATTTACTACAACTCTCGCAAGATTATTCCCTTAGCTTCTGCCTCCACACCAGCTCCCAAATACGCTAAAAACCACTAATAGTATAAAAGTACGCTGCATACTATTTAACGCGCACCGTTATTGTTTGTGGCTGCGAGCAAAATTCTAGGCTTGATCGACCTCCAACTTCACCGACACCTGATATTCCTGCCCCTGCCAATGGACTATGAAGATCGCGTATTTGCCATGAGTTAACCCAGACATGCCCGACCCTTAGTTGTTGAGACACTGATAGGCTACGCCCAACGTCTTTGGTCCAGATAGTAGCTGCTAATCCATACCGCGTGTTGTTAGCGCGCACGATAACCTCGTCTTCATCGTCAAACGACGAAATATGCGCTACCGGCCCAAAGGTCTCTTCTTGCATCGTGGTTGCATTGTCCGCCAAGCCAATCGCTATTGTTGGCTGGAAGAATGCCAGCTACCGTTAACGAGATTCTTGATTTCTTTCATGTCATTCTCCCCTAACCAGTTGGTCCCACAGCTGCGTTTAAGCTACGATTTGATCAATCGCACCCATTACAGAATTCCCATCATAATCAAATAGTTCCATGCGTACACGGTCTCCCATTCTCATGAATTCTAGCTTGGCCGATCCAGTTTTTATAATCTCTAACGCACGATACTCACCGATACAGCCACAGCCAATCGACCAATCATCCGTTGCCGCTTCATTTGAAACAGTGCCCAAACCGATGATTGTTCCAGCCACAAAATTCCGGGTTTGAGCCACGTGCGCAATGGCGTCACCATAGCTGAACGGGCTGTCGATACCCGTTTCAATATTACCTACTTGCTCACCACGCAGATGCACGTGCATCTTTCCGCTGACAAATTTACCATTCCACAAGTCACCCAACTCATCAGGTGTGACTGCAATGGGCCCGAGAAAGCTTTCAGGTTTGGCGGTTAGAAAGCCAAAGGAACGCTTGAGTTCAGGCGCAACGATGCGGCGTAGCGATGTATCCTGAAGTAAGCAGAACAGGCGGATACATTTTGCCGCTTCATCAGGTGTTGCACCTCTTGGAACGTCTCCAGTAATAGCGGCAATTTCCGCCTCAAAATCAATCAGGTCTGCTTCCTTCTGACCTACAATTGGATCATTCCAAGCGCCATATCCGTGCGAAATACCTTGGTAAATCAAAGGTGCATCGTAGATGTCAGCTGGCAAGGTATCACCCCGTGCCTCGCGGTTCCGGCTGATGTGACAAATGTAACAAGCGCCATCAAGATACTGATAAGTACGTGGTAAAGGTGCGGCCAAACCGTCCATTTCCAGTTTGAACGCCTCACTTGTCGTACCACCATTAAGCGCCACGTATAGATCTTCTAGATTCGAAGCCACAGTATCCCAGCTATCGAGTGCGGATTGCAGGGTTGGCAGTTCGTCGCCCGCAAACGCTGCGCTTGATAGATCTTTGGAGACGACTACAAGCCGCCCGTCACGACCTGATTTAAGTGAGGCAAGTTTCATTGATGTGAACTCTTTTCTATAAGGACAATTATTTATCTCAACGACAGTTAGGATTTAAATTTGCGCGTTAACCCGTCCCAAGCATCGGGGTAGCTATAGTCAACATCACATTCTTCAGTCGCATATCTTGTCGGGTTCTGGGTAAAACGGGTCTCAAACATAAAGGCCATTGTGCCACTCAAACGTTCTGGTTCTAACGTTTTTGTACTCGCTTTGCTAAAGGCTTCATTGTCAGGACCATGCGCCACCAAAGGATTATGAAGGCTCATTCCACCAGGAACAAACCCACCGGGCTTAGCGTCGTACACACCATAAATAAGCCCCATGAACTCGGACATGACATTCATGTGGTACCAAGGTGGACGGAAACTATCCTCCATAACCAACCAACGCTCTGGGAAAATCACGAAGTCCACGTTTGCGGTGCCCGGCGTATCAGATGCAGAGGTCAGAACCGTATAGATCGATGGATCGGGATGATCAAAAAGTGTCGCACCGACAGGGGCAAACCGTTTCAAATTGTATTTATAGGGTGCATAATTTCCGTGCCACGCAACAACATCGAGTGGCGATTGCGCAAGTTCAGTTCGAAACATTCGGCCTTGGGACTTCAAGAATAGCTCACAAGGTTCCAGAATATCTTCATAGGCAGCAACAGGGTAATGAAAATCACGCGAGTTGGCGAGGCAGTTAGCCCCTATCGGACCACGTTCAGGCAAGGTCAGCGCCTGTCCATAATTTTCACAGATATAGCCACGTACAGGACCATCTACCAAGCGAACAGCAAATCGTATCCCTTTTGGAATTACAGCAATTTCACCCGGGCTAACGATTAGACGGCCGCACTCCGTATCAAGCCTAATTGCGTTTTCTTGAGGTACAAATAGCATTTCGCCATCAGAATTCAGGAAATACCGACGATCCATTGATTTATTAGCGACAAAAATGTGGCTGGCCATTCCTACCTGCAAATCTGCATTGCCACATGTTGTAATCGTCGCCAGTCCATCTAGAAAATCGATACATTCATCATTACTTGGCATCGCGTGGGGTTGCCAGCGGAGTTGCATAGACGGCAAATTACTCTCAAACGCGGGCGCTGTCCGCACATTGCCTTTGTCAACTTCCACGAAACCTGTGCCATGTTTGACGGAAGGTAGAATTCTGTAAAACCAAGTCCGCTTGTTCAGGTGACGCGGCGCGGTAAAAGCGGTCCCACTCAACTGTTCTGCGTAGAGCCCAAGCGGTGGCTGTTGCGGTGAATTTCGACCAATCGGAATAGCACCTTCAACGGCTTGCGTGCTGTGGGTGTTTTCAAAGCCACACAGGTAATTTAAGTCAGCTTTTGTTTGATCTAGCCGACCACCTAACGCAATAATCTCTTTCATGTATGTCTCCTTTTAGAAGTTCTTTAGCTTGTAGATGTTGGGAGTGCCCTCAGCGTCTATGCCCCCAAATGTTGGGCGAGGGCGGCATAAGTTATAGCAAAATCACTCATTGAACTTACGCCTCCATAGACATAGCGATCTGGCCTAACGAAAGCGGCACGCACACCATTTTCCGTAGCCCAATCTAGCATAAAACTATCAATTTCTTCAAACCCACTCGGTCCAACGGTTATCCGCTGCACGCCTAACCTCGCCAATGCATTATCATTTTCATCCGCCCATGATTGCGACTCTTCATCTGTTGCAAAGTAAAGGAACGACATCGGCACCACGTCATCTAACAGTTTAGCTGTCCCGTCGTGCATTATTCTTGGTTGCACCATCAGCGTACCTGCCAAAGGATCACCCGGTTTGATGATCCCTGTCGTCAGGTTAGGAATAAATTTCTGACGTGCAGTCACCATTTTACCAGCCAAGAGTTGCGCGCGCAAAGTCTTGTCCCGCACCCGCGCTTTTTCTTCATCGAGTTCACCGATGATAAGACCAAACTCTTTGCCCGCCTCAATGATGAAGCTCACGTGCGGAAGGCGTTCGACTTCGTATGAGTCGAGTAAAGGCTCTGATGTTTCATGCGTTTTTGTTCGGATCAACTTCCATGCCAAGTTTGAGGCATCCCTTAGGCCGGCGCAAAGCCCCTGCCCCAAAAACGGAGGCGTTTGATGCATGGCATCACCTGCTAAGAAAACGCGGCCTTCGCGCCATTTCTTACCAATCCGCGCATTAAAACGGTAGGTGGCACTACGCCAAAGCTTGAACGCAGAAGTATCAACATAGCCACCCCAAACGTCGTTAAGCTTTACCGAATCTTTAAAATCTTCAGGTGTTTCACCAGGCATCAGTTTGATTTCCCACCGACGCAGGTTATGCGGACCTACCACAAATGTAGCAGGCCGCGAGGGCCTACAATACTGCGTTGTTTTGAGGGGCAGTTCCGTATCTCGTTGCTGCCAAGCATCGATTACAAGCCACCACTCATCAAATCCGAGATCGCGAAAACCAATGCCCAACGTCTGACGCACGGAGCTGTTTGCACCGTCACATCCGATCAGGAAATCAGCCACCACTTCGCTGGCTTCACCCGTCTTGATATCGGCAAAGCGTACGGAAACCTCACTTCCAGACTGCTCTAATTGCTCGAACTCTGAGCCCAGTCTCATATCAACTGTTGGAAGAGAGGCAAGTTTTTTGCGCAGCAATCGTTCTAGTACCGGCTGCACAAACATAAGTGTCGCAGCCCAACCTAGCGGATAGGGTGGTGGCAGCGGATCAAACTGCTTGATAACTTCGCCGTCCACACCAAGAAAATCTGTTCCCGGATGTGGTGAGATTGTTTTTGATAGCTCATCAGCAATGCCACAAAATTGCAGAATGCGCATAACTTCCCAGTCCAGAACAATTGCGCGGGGCTTGTCAAAAACCGATTGAAAACGTTCAA
>LAQD01000050.1:42323-43126 GCA_000981705.1 Rhodobacteraceae bacterium ASP10-04a | reverse complement strand
GCACCAACTGTCCAATACTCTCGAGCGTTAAACGCCTCAATTTCCATCTCACGATCGACGATGATACGTAAACAGACGGACTGAACACGTCCTGCAGATTTGGCGCCCGGCAGGCGCCTCCAGAGCACTGGTGACAGTTTGAACCCTACCAGATAATCCAGAGCCCTGCGGGCCAGATATGCCTCGACCAACTCCATATCCACTTGGCGAGGTTTTTTCATCGCCTCAGTAACAGCCGCTTTTGTGATCGCATTAAAAACTACCCGGCTGACCGGGGTATCTTTTTTGATTGCACGACGTTTTGTCAAGGTCTCTTGCAGATGCCAACTAATCGCTTCGCCTTCCCGGTCGGGGTCGGTAGCAAGGATCAATTCATTGTCGTCTTTTAAAGCGTCGGCAATGGCCTTCACATGCTTTTTACTGGCAGCCCCAACTTCCCAAAGCATCTCAAAATTATTGTCTGGATCTACAGATCCGTCTTTTGGTGGCAAATCACGCACGTGGCCGTACGAGGCTAATACGGTAAATCCCGGTCCAAGATATTTGTTTATTGTCTTAGCCTTAGCCGGAGATTCTACTACAACAACAGCCATGGGGACATCCTGCAAATTAAGAAATATATTATTGTCAAAAAGGGGGTGCGCTGCCAATTTGTCAATGGAGGTTTGAAAATAAAAGGTAAATTAATGTATGAAGAATGTAGTTAGCATCCTTCTTAAGAGATATTTTAGGTGGCTCAAAATACCTAATTTTGTGATTATTTTGGCCTCGTAGGGTGGAAGCTTTGAGGCCAAGGACCAATC
>LAQD01000050.1:32637-42289 GCA_000981705.1 Rhodobacteraceae bacterium ASP10-04a | reverse complement strand
CTGCAGGTCAGTGGCAGCGTTTGCTAGTCTCTGCGCAAGCTCTTGAGGGCGCGTAAATGAATGTGGACCGACTTAGAGGTTTTGTCCGAATTCTAAAGTACCGCTCCATAAACTTTTGCTACCAATACTGGCATATGATTTTGTCTCTCTCAGGATTTGGGTGCCGCTCGTTAAAGTTTTGTAAAAATTATATGCCTTAGGTTGCTGATCCGCCCACAGTGAGCCCACCGATCAGTAAAGAGGGTTGGCCTACGCCGACTGGAACCCATTGTCCCTGTTTGCCGCAGTTTCCCATACCGTCATCGAGCCGCATATCATTTCCTATAGCTCTAATTTGGCGCAGGGCAGTAGCACCATCACCGATCAAGGTGGCCCCTTTAACCGGCGCTTCTACTTTCCCGTTTTTAACTAGATAGGCCTCAGTACAGGAAAAGACGAACTTTCCATTAGTGATATCAACCTGGCCGCCGCCAAACCCTACCGCATAAATGCCGTCTTTGATGTCTGCGACCATGTCTTGTGGATCGACACTGCCGCCTAACATATAGGTGTTAGTCATCCGTGGCATCGGTGCATGGGCGAAGCTCTGCCTGCGGCCATTGCCGGTGGGGGCTACGCCCATCAGTCGTGCATTCTGCCGGTCTTGCATGAAACCGACTAAAATACCGTCTTCTATCAATATATTTTTAGCGCTTGGAGTACCCTCGTCATCTACTGTGATCGAGCCGCGGCGATTGGGAATAGTGCCATCATCCAGCACTGTCACGCCTGAGGCTGCAATGCGTTGTCCCATTAGCCCTGCAAAAGCTGATGTGCCTTTACGGTTAAAATCGCCCTCTAGGCCGTGCCCAATGGCTTCATGTAATAAAATCCCAGGCCAGCCAGCGCCGAGTGCCACATCCATTACCCCAGCAGGAGCCGGTATGGCCGCAAGGTTCAATACGGCTATGCGTAGAGATTCTTTTACCAGAGGCTGCCAATGGGTTGGTTCCAGCATGCCGTTGAGCCCATACCGACCGCCGCCGCCGACATAACCTGTTTGGCGTTGGCCGTCTTGCTCAACGATGACCGAGACATTCATACGCACCATTGGACGGCTGTCGGAGACGTCCGGCCCATCTACGCGAAGTATGACCACTTCTTGATGTGATGCTGCGATTGTAGCGGAGACTTGAACAACACGACGATCCAAGTTCCGTGCATAGGCATCTATTTCACGCAGGATATCAATTTTGGCGGGGAAAGTAGAATCGGTTAGTGGATTATGATCGCTGTACAACTTGTGATTGGTAGCTTGCGGCGCCGCTGCCAAGGTACCGCTGCCTGCGCCGATGGCCAAACGAACTGTGCCAGTAGCGCGGTGCATGGCTTGTTCGGAGACCTCTGTGGAATGAGCATAGCCCACTGTTTCGCCCTGAACCGCCCTTAGCCCAAAGCCTTCCGAAGCGTCAAAGCTGGAAGTGCGTAAGCGGCCATCATCAAACGAGAGCACTTCTGAGCGACAACGCTCCAAAAACAACTCTCCATCATCTGCTCCAATGAGGGTATTTCTAAGAATTCCACGGGCTGCATCCCGGTCGAGATGGGTCTCAAACGGACGAAATTGAGAATCGGGCATGAAATTCCTTGCATTATTTTAGCGAAAAGTACGTTTCGCGGGTGAATTTCGCCACTGGCGTCCCTTTGACGCGGATCAACCAATTGCTTGTAGGTCCATGATATGATTGATGCTGGTTAAATTACAATCACGCGTCGTAAATTAGTTCGACGGAAAGCGCGAAGGCGCTGAAGACATAGGGTAGAAAATGCGAATTCTTACGTCTCTGCTAAGTGCAGTACTAATCCCATTGGCTGGAGTTGCTCAAGCACAAGAAAACTTCCAAGGCTTAGAAACTATTGGGAAGCCGGCTCCAATGGGCATTGGCTTTCAATTTCCAGCAACTGAACTTATGCGTGATGTTGTATGGCTTGATAATTTTTTGTTAATCATAATCACCGCTATTTCGGTTTTTGTGACACTTTTATTAGCCTATGCCGCTTTCAAATTTCATGCTAGCCGCAACAAAACACCGGGAACTTTTACACATAATTCGGTTGTGGAAGTACTTTGGACTGTCGTTCCTGTACTTATATTAGTTGTAATCGGTGTTTTTTCGCTGCCTATTTTGTTCAAGCAGCAAGAAATACCAGATGCTGACATAACTATTAAAGTGACAGGAAACCAATGGTATTGGGGTTATGAGTATGTAGACCATGGCTTTGGTTTTGAGAGCGTTTTACTGCAAAAAGATGAATTAGCAGATTTTGGCTATGCGCCGGATGAGTATTTATTGGCCACTGATAACGCAGTTGTTGTACCTGTAGGTGCCACTATCGTTATGCAGTTGACTGGTGCAGATGTGATCCATTCTTGGACAATTCCAGCTTTCGGCGTTAAGCAAGACGCTGTTCCAGGCCGCCTGGCCCAACTGTGGTTCGCCGCGGAAAAAGAAGGAATTTACTTCGGCCAATGTTCGGAGTTGTGTGGTCTGGCTCATGCCTACATGCCTATAACAGTTAAAGTTGTGAGCCAAGCACAGTATGATGCTTGGCTAGATGGCGCGATTGAAGAATATGCGGGTATTCCGCAATCTGTTCGCCTGGCGTCTAATTAAGCGTGAGCTGAGAGTAAGATAAATGACTGAAGTGTCTCATCATAACTCAGATTATGATCCAGTATTTGGCGACTACGTTGCCCTATTAAAGCCCCGTGTGATGTCACTGGTAGTTTTCACAGCGTTTGTTGGGTTGATGGCGGCTCCTGTTGCTCTGCATCCAGTTGAAGCATTTTCTGCGATTTTATTCATTGCGATTGGTGCTGGAGCTTCCGGATCTCTGAATATGTGGTGGGATGCGGACATCGACGCGGTCATGCGGCGTACTAAGTCCCGACCAATTCCGTCTGGACGCACCACGCCTGATGCTGCTCTGGGTCTAGGGGTAGCTCTGTCTGGTTTGTCTGTTTTGATGTTGGGCCTTGCGGCAAATTGGCATGCTGCCGGTTGGTTGGCATTTACCATTTTCTTTTACGCAGTAGTTTACACCATGTGGCTCAAGCGGGCCACACCGCAGAATATTGTAATTGGTGGCGCGGCTGGTGCTTTCCCGCCTTTGATCGGATGGGTTGCTGCCACTGGATCAGTTTCTATTGAAGCGGTACTAATGTTCGCTTTGATCTTCATGTGGACCCCACCGCACTTCTGGGCTTTAGCGCTCTTCATGCGCTCTGATTACGATGATGCTAAAGTGCCGATGCTAACCGTTACCCATGGAAGGCCGAAAACACGTCTTCATATTTTGGTCTATGCTATATTACAATCGGCACTGGCTGTTGGGCTTGCCTTCACGTCGGTTGGCGGTGTGATCTATCTGGTAGTGGCACTTGTTTGCAATGTAATCGTTTTGAAGGATGCCCTACGTATTTGGCGCAGGGATGAGTTGGTCGCGGAAGCAGATGATTTCAAGGTGGAGCGGGCTTTCTTTAAATTTTCCCTTTTGTATCTTTTTGTGCATTTTCTTGCAATTTTGGCGGAGGCTTTGTTGGCGCCTTACGGGTTAGGTGGCTGGTCATGAGTATTCGTGTTGAGAGTGATTTGCATAGACGCCGCCGCAGCCAGAATATTGGTGTAGCAGTTTGCTTGGTCTCCTTTATTGGATTGGTTATGGTTCTGAGCCTAGTAAAAATTACTAACACGGGGCCAGTTGAGGGGTATGATCATGCCCCGCGCCCCGCACTTGCTGACGAGGTCTCTCAGTGACGCCACAAACTAAAACATTATCACAAACACTCGCCGTTGTGGTGGTAATGGGTGGTTTAGCTTGGGCAAGTGTTCCCTTTTATGATTGGTTCTGTCGCGTGACAGGTTTTGGTGGCGAGACTAACACAGCTGAGTTGGGTAGTGATACGATTCTAGCTGAAACAATTAATATTCGTTTTGATGCTTCTTTGGATCGCGATATGGAATGGGCCTTTGAGCCCGTTACTCGTACGATGAAGCTGAAAATTGGTGAAACTGGCCTGGCTTTCTATGAAGCCTATAACCCAACAGACCGACCTATTGCTGGATCCGCCAGTTATAACGTAACCCCATATCAAGCTGGTGGTTTTTTCACAAAGATTGATTGCTTTTGCTTTGAAGAACAACTCTTGATGCCTGGTGAAAGGGTGCAAATGCCTGTTACTTTCTACGTTGATCCAGAAATTGTGGATGACAGCGAAGGTAAATATATCCATACGATTACTTTATCGTATACATTCTACGAAATTGATCTGCCCGTAGTGCAAGCCGCGTTGCAGGTCGACACACCCATACAACGAAACTAAGTTCGACGAGGCCCAACTATGGCACATGAAAAGAACCACGATTATCACATCCTACCGCCGTCGCTTAATCCGCTCTTAGGCTCATTGGCTGCTTTATTTATGCTGACGGGTGCTATCCTTTGGATGCACGGTAGCGGTCCCTACCTGTTTTTGGCAGGCTTTGTTGGCGTGCTGTACATTATGTATGCATGGTGGAGCGAAGTTGTAACCGAAAGCCATGTGGGTGACCATACACCTGTTGTACAAATAGGTCTTCGCTACGGCTTTATTTTATTTATTATGTCAGAGATTATGTTTTTTGCAGCATGGTTTTGGAGCTTTTTTAAACACCAGCTGTACCCCATGTATGAGTATGCAGGCACAGAGTATTTAAAGCCTGAGTATCACCATATAAACGCGTTTGAATTACCGCTTATAAACACTTTGTTGTTATTGATATCAGGTTGTGCGGCCACTTGGGCCCACCATGCTTTGGTGCATGACAACAACCGCAAAGACTTGCGTACTGGCTTAATTCTTGCGATCATTTTTGGTGCTGTTTTTACGGCTTTCCAAGTTTACGAATACCGTGAATTGGTTGTGGTGGATGGGTGGACATTCTCTGGTTCGGTAACCTTCGCTAATTTTTTCATGGCTACTGGCTTCCACGGCACGCATGTACTGATTGGCACTATCTTTCTTGCGGTCTGTTTGATCCGAGTAGGTAAGGGTCATTTCACACCAAAGAACCACGTAGGCTTTGAAGCTGCGGCTTGGTACTGGCACTTTGTGGATGTGGTGTGGCTGTTCTTGTTCGCCGCTGTCTATCTTTGGGCTGGATAAACCAGAGCTTTGTTGACTGTTAGCAAATGAAGTTTGACAAAGGGCGGCGGCAAGCTGCCCTTTTGCAGTTTAAAGGGGAAGATATGCGGTTTTGGGGTATGGTTGTGTTTGGAGTTTTGGGGGTAGTGGTTTTGCTGAGCCTTGGTGTTTGGCAATTACAGCGTCTAGTTTGGAAAAATGATGTGCTCGAGGCCATTGAACGCAAAATCTTAGCCCCGGCAGTTGATATCCCCCAATCTGTCATACCTGAGGCGCATTCCTTACTGCCAGTCCATGCCGATGGACGCTATATCGGGGATACGGTACGGGTTCTGGTCTCACAAAAAATTTATGGTGCAGGATACAGGTTGATCACTGCATTTGAGCTTTCAGACGGTCGCACAATTATGGTCGATCGTGGTTTCACCTCCGTACGTTCATCTCAGCCCAGTACGCCTCAGGGCACTGGCCAAGTGATTGGAAACCTACAATGGCCAAAAGAGATCGACAGCTTCACGCCTCAAAATGATCTTGCTGCTAATATCTGGTTTGCGCGCGATGTAGTCCGTTTGGCCGATCATTTGAAGGCAGAGCCGGTGTTGCTGGTATTGCGCGAGAGCAGCTTTGAGACTGAGACTTCCACGCCTTTGCCTAAAATGACTGCTAATATTCCCAACGATCATATGAATTATGCAATCACTTGGTTCTCCATGGCACTTATCTGGCTTGGAATGAGCGGATATTTCCTTTACCGATCCCGTGACACTCATTTGTAAGGCCAAGGCAATGAAATATATTTCAACTCGTGGAAATGCTCCTATTTTGTCTTTTGAAGATGCAATGCTGACTGGGTTAGCTCGTGATGGTGGTCTTTACGTGCCTGAAACTATTCCTCAGATGAGTCATAGCGACATAGCTGCCATGGCAGGATTACCCTATGAAGAGATCGCCTTTCGAGTGATGCAGCCTTTCATGGGCGATAGTTTTTCTGAAAATGAACTGATGGATGCAATTAGTAAGGCCTATGCAGGATTTAGCCATGACGCGCGTGCGCCCTTGGTGCAATTGGGCCCTAATCACCACTTGTTGGAATTATTCCATGGCCCTACTTTGGCTTTCAAAGACTTTGCCATGCAGTTGATTGGACAACTTTTCCAAAAAGCGTTGGGACGGCGTGGCGAAAAAGTCACGATCGTGGGTGCTACCTCTGGTGATACTGGGTCTGCTGCGATTGAGGCATTCCGTGGTCTTAATTCAGCAAATGTATTTATTTTGTTTCCCAATGGCCGGGTATCGGATGTACAGCGGCGCCAAATGACTACACCGGTTGAGCCAAACGTGCACGCTATTGCCATGGAAGGCACATTTGATACCTGCCAGGCAATGTTGAAAGACATGTTTAATGATTTCGGCTTTCGTGATGGTGTGAAATTGGCTGGGGTTAACTCGATCAATTGGGCGCGGGTCCTAGCGCAGGTAGTCTATTACTTTAGCTCTGCTACGGCTCTAGGCGCGCCCCATCGAAAGGTATCGTTCACGGTCCCAACTGGTAATTTTGGTGATATTTTTGCGGGCTACATAGCGAAGCGGATGGGCTTGCCGATTGATCGTTTGGTTATTGCGACTAACCGTAATGACATATTGCATCGTGCAATTAGCACAGGCCGCTATGATATGGATACAGTGTTCCCAACGATCACTCCTTCTATGGATATTCAGATTTCCTCTAATTTTGAGCGTGCTTTGTTTGATGCTTATGACCGAAACGGTGGAGCCGTCACACAATTAATGGGTGAAATGAAACAGGGTGGCTTTGGAATTAGTCAAAGTGCACTGGAAGGGTTGCGTAAACATTTTGACAGTGGATCCAGTGCGGAGGACACTACAAGTGCTACGATAAAGGCTATGTTCGAATCCACTGGTGAGCTTCTTTGTCCGCATTCAGCCGTTGGAGTAAAAGTGGCCCATGATCACATGGGTGCAAGCCCAATGATCACGCTTGCCACGGCGCATCCTGCGAAATTTCCAGATGCGGTTGAGGCCGCAATGGGACTTCGACCTGTCTTACCAGACTGGATTTCAGATTTGTTTGACCGCCCAGAGCGCTTAACTGAAATGCCTAATGATCTACAAAAAATGAAATCTCTTATTCGCGAGCGTATTACCCTTTGACCGTACAAACCCATCGCCTGAAAAACGGCTTTCGCATCGTAACTGAAAATATGCCAGGGCTGAAATCTGCTTCTGTGGGCATATGGGTCAACGCCGGTGGGCGGCACGAGCGGATTGAACAGAACGGAATCGCACATTTCTTGGAGCATATGGCTTTTAAGGGAACATCGCGCCGGAGCTCCGTTCAAATCGCCGAAGCTATTGAAGATGTAGGTGGTTATATCAACGCGTATACCAGTCGTGAGATGACCGCTTATTACGCTCGGGTTTTGGCAGATGATGTAGCTTTGGCTCTGGATGTCGTGTCTGATATTGTACTCAATCCGATTTTTGACCCAGCGGAAATTGAGGTTGAGCGTGGTGTGATTTTATCAGAGATTGGCCAAGTTCTCGATACGCCTGACGATATTATTTTTGACTGGTTGCAAGAGGTGTCTTATCCCGACCAGCCTTTGGGGCGCTCAATTCTTGGGCCTGAAGAACGGGTGTCCAATTTCCAAAAGCAGGATCTGTCGACTTTTGTGTCAGAAAATTATAGTACAAATCAGATGGTTTTAGCTGCTGCTGGTGCTGTGGATCACGATGAAATAGTACGACAATGCGAAGAGATTTTTGGGGATTTGGTAGCTCGTAATCAGTCGCCAGTTTTACAGGGTCATTTTTGTGGCGGTGAAATTAGGCAGGTTAAGGATCTAGAGCAAGCTCATTTTGCTTTAGCCTTTGAAAGCCCCAACTATAAAAATCCAGATATTTATACTGCGCAGATCTTTTCAACAGCTTTTGGTGGCGGTATGTCTTCTCGGCTGTTTCAGGAGGTGCGGGAAAAACGTGGACTGTGTTATTCAATTTTTGCTAGTGCGGGCGCTTATTGCGATACTGGTACGATGACGATATATTCAGGAACATCTGGCGATAAAGTGGCTGAGCTGGCCAATATTACTATGGATGAGCTCAAGCGTGCAGCGGATGACATGAGTGAGGCAGAAGTCGCTCGCGCGCGAGCGCAGATGAAAGCTGGTTTGTTGATGGGACTGGAAAGCCCATCGTCGCGGGCGGAGCGTCTGGCGCGTATGATGGCAATTTGGGATCGCATCCCCTCATTGGATGAAGTTGTATCTCAGATTGATGGCGTAACCACTGAGGCTGTGCGTAATTTCTCTGGATTAATGGCTGGTGGCGCACCCGCGGCTATGGCGCTTTATGGTCCAGTGGCTGATGCTCCAACGATCGAAAAATTGCAGGCCCGATTGGTGGCGTGATGTTTGGGCGGTCCACAAAGCTTACAATCGAAACTGAAAGGCTAATCTTGCGGCCACCACATCACAATGATTTTCGCCATTGGGTGCAGCTACGCCATGATAGCCATGATTTTTTATCACCTTGGGATCCGGCTTGGCCTAATGAACATCTAACCCGGAAGAGCTTTACAAATAGGGTATATTGGGCGCAGCAGGCCATTAAAAATGGTAACGGCTGCCCGCTGTTTTTGATCCGAAAAACAGATAGGGCCCTGATTGGGGCCGTCACCCTTGACAATATACGCCGCGGCCCTGCTCAGGCGGGAACGCTGGGTTATTGGACGGGGCAAGCCTTTAGTCGCCAAGGTTACATGCGCGAGGCAGTAAATTGTATGGTTTCACATGCGTTTCGCAAGCTGGACCTTAGTCGGGTTGAGGCTGCATGCTTACCAGAAAATCAGCCGTCACGTGGATTATTAGAAAGTTGCGGTTTTAAATATGAAGGTGTTGCTCAAAGTTATCTACAAATAGCTGGGCGTTGGCGTACCCATGTACTTTACGCCGCAATCCGACACGATAGGCGCGGCAAAACGGAAGCGGGTTAATCGCCGGCGAAAGCGCAAAGGCTGTGAACCTGCATACCCATAGATTCCAGCAATTTACGACCACCCAAGTCTTTTAAATCAATCACGAAAGAACACCCAACGACTTCTGCGCCCAACTTCTCCAGTAACATCAATCCAGCCTGAGCAGTGCCGCCAGTGGCTAATAAATCATCAACAATCAGCACTTTTTCACCTGGTTCAAGTGCGTCTTCATGGATTTCCATCACTGACTCACCATATTCCAGAGTGTAGGCCTGTGAAATTGTTTTACCCGGCAGCTTGCCTTGCTTGCGGATTGGTATGAAGCCCTTGCCCAGCTGATGGGCGATCGCACCACCTAATATAAAGCCCCGTGCTTCAAGCCCAACTATTTTATCTACAGCGACCCCGGCATAGGGGTGCAGCATTTGGTCTATAGCCAAACGCAAGCCGCGCGGATCGGCAAACAACGTTGTGACATCGCGAAACATGAT
>LAQD01000050.1:19670-32527 GCA_000981705.1 Rhodobacteraceae bacterium ASP10-04a | reverse complement strand
GAATTTCAGCCCAAACTAGTGCGGCTTCTCGGGTGGTTCTTAAGCTACGTACTTTAAGCAGGGTCCAATAACTTTCCGGTGCTCGTATGGTGCGGTCTGCAATCAGATATTGCCCTTCAATTCCGAGGTTACTGCATTGAAGCGCGAGCCGGGGCAGGTGGAAGCGCTGGGATACCATGATGACTCGCCTTTGCTGCGCTCTGCTTGCCTCTGCTCTGCACGTGTCTGGTGTACGTTCTGCGCGACCGTCCAGTGTTATAGCCTCAGCTGGAACACCCTTCTTTATTAAATAGTCGCGCATAGATCTTGCTGCTAGCTGCTGATTTGAAACTACTATTTGATGGACTAAACCTAGTTCAAAAGCTGCATTGGCTGCGTCTAAGCGCTCGGCATGCAAGGGAGATATCAACCCATTGCGCACAATAGCACCAAACACTAAGGCCGCATCAGCAGGCTTTACCTCGTCGAGGGTGCGCAAATTTATGGTGCCCTGCAACCATAGCGATGGCGCAAAAAATAATGCAGCGCCTAAGATGACCCAACGTCGTAATCCGCGCAGGTAGAGCGGCCGGCCGCTCAGAGTACGCGTCCTGCAATGGCGTCCAACTTAGCTAGTAAGGCTTGGTCGCGCTTTTCGGGAGCAGTCATTATTGCGTGTTCGAGGGATTTGTCGCAGCCATTTGGACAATTGGCAGGCTGTGATCCCAGTAATGCGGGTATTCGGGCGAGCATACCTTTGGCTTGAGTCGAATTTTTTGTGAGAGTTTCGATTATCTGGGTAATATCGACCTCACCGTGATCCGGGTGCCAGCTATCATAATCAGTAATCATAGCGATGGAACAGTAACAGATTTCAGCTTCACGGGCCAGTTTGGCTTCTGGCATATTGGTCATACCAATCACATCACAGCCCCATACCCCACGGTACATACGGCTCTCTGCTAAAGTAGAGAACTGAGGGCCCTCCATAGCCAAATAGGTGCCGCCGTAGTGGGTGGTGATGCCTTGGATGTTGGCTGCCTCTTGGCAGGCTTGCGACAGGCGTGAGCAGGTTGGATTGGCGATACTCACATGCGCAACGCATCCTGTCCCAAAGAAAGAGCTTTCACGCGTGGTGGTGCGGTCAATAAATTGATCTACTATAACAAAATGCCCTGGCGCCATGTCTTCGTTAAACGAGCCACAGGCGCTGACGCTGATCACATCTGTGACGTCCAGTCTTTTGAGAGCGTCAATATTGGCGCGGTACGGCACGCTACTTGGAGAGTGCACATGTCCGCGGCCGTGACGGGGTATAAATACCATTTCCACACTGTCCAGCGTCCCAGTCAACATCTCATCGGAGGGCGCCCCCCAAGGGCTTTCAACCCGCTGCCATGTTGGGTTTTGCAATCCATCGATATCATAAAGTCCTGATCCACCGATAATTCCAATTTTCGTTCTACGCATATTCAAGGCCTTTAAAATATAAAAACTATAGTTATTATTTCATAGTTTCTGGATCACTACTAGTTTTGCAATCCTATTGTCTGCAAGAATACCGTGACGTCAGCGAAATATATGCTATGAGGCCCTAATGTATAGAATTCTCGACTAAAAAAGGTTCCCCATTATGTCTCGTGTCTTGTTGGCTGCATTGGCGGCCAGACCCTCTTTTGCTGATTTTAATCTCAGTGCCGGTGAGCCAATAACTATTGGTCGTGTGCGTATCGAAATCTTAGCTGGCCTTACCGTGGCCCTGGCTTTGGTTCCGGAAGCTGTTGCTTTTGCTTTTGTAGCGGGGGTTCATCCCTTGGTAGGACTTTATGCTGCCTTTATTGTGGGCTTCATCACTGCCTTGATTGGTGGCAGGCCAGGCATGATTTCTGGTGCTACGGGTGCTTTAGCCGTTGTTATGGTAGCTTTGGTAGCACAACATGGGGTTGAATATTTGTTTGCAACTGTCGTTTTGATGGGACTAATTCAGGTTTTTGTTGGTATCATGCGTTGGGCGAAATTCATTCGCCTTGTGCCACATCCGGTCATGCTGGGCTTTGTAAACGGTTTGGCGATTGTTATCTTCTTGGCCCAGATGAGCCAATTTAAAGTCCCTGGAACCATTGTTAACACAGGCCATGGAATGTCTGGTGGTGAATGGTTGTCAGGTGTTTCAATGATGACGATGTTAGCGCTTGTGGCGCTAACAATGGCGATAGTTTGGCTGATGCCCAAAGTCACAAAGGTTATCCCTGCGCCTCTGGCTGGGATCGGAATTGTTGCTATTCTGGTTATTGCTTTTGGAATTGATGTGCCCCGCGTTGGAGATTTGGAAAGCATCAAAGGCGGACTGCCTAGCTTTCACAACCCATTTGGTACTGGAACTGGCCTTTATGGCACACCTATGGCGCCGTTTTCCCTAGACACACTCGTTATCATAGCACCTTACGCAGGCATTCTTGCTGCTATTGGATTGATAGAAAGCCTACTTACCCTCAATCTTGTGGGTGATATGACAAATAAACGTGGTGGTGCTAGCCAGGAAAGTATTGCTCAAGGTATTGCAAACACTGTTACAGGTTTTTTTGGTGGCATGGGTGGTTGCGCTATGATCGGGCAATCGATGATCAATGTGAAATCTGGAGGACGCACCCGCCTTGCAGGTATTGCTGCAGCTTTGTTCTTACTTTTGTTCATTGTTGTTGCATCCTCTTGGATTGAACAAATACCGCTAGCCGCTCTCGTGGGTGTTATGTTTATGGTGGTGATTGGCACATTCGCGTGGAATAGCTTTAAAATTATGCGCAAAGTGCCGTTGATGGATGCTTTTGTGATTGTACTTGTGACAGTCGTGACCGTAATGACAGACCTTGCGATAGCGGTTGTTGTTGGCGTGATTGTGTCCGCTTTAGCTTATGCTTGGCAGAACGCCACACGGATCCATGCAAACCGCGCTGTAGAAGCAGATGGCGCCAAGGTGTATAAGATACGTGGCCCATTGTTTTTTGGTTCTTCAGAGGGTTTTTCTGAACTATTCACACCGAATGAGGACCCTGATACGGTTATAGTAGATTTTGTTGATAGCCGGGTTGCTGATCAATCTGCCTTGCAAGCAATTGAAGCCGTAGCCTTGAAGTATGAGGAAGCAGGCAAGCGGATACAATTGCGTCATTTGAGCAAAGATTGTCATTATCTTCTAAGCAAAGCCGGGCACTTGATCGTTGATAGCGATGATGATCCTGATTATGAAATCGCTGTAGATTATGGCGTGCGCACTGGAATTTTAGCTGCGGGGCACTGAAGAATACGCTCAGTTGTTTGGATTATTCATCTGGGCGACTGAGCGAAAATATATTATCCACCACCGAATAATCTTTATAGCCCAAGCGTGACAGAGGTCTGAATTTGGTTACGTCAAACATGCCATCCACGAGGCAATCATCGCGCATGTGTACGCCCGTGACTTCTCCAAACACGGCAAAATTAGCCTCACCGGGCAGTTGGATGATCTGAGTTAGTTTGCATTCTAAACTGGCAGGCGTTCCCGCCACGCGAAACCCTGCTATAGTGTCGCATGCTATGGCTTCCATTCCAGATTTTATAAATTCATCGTCACTTTTTGCAAAAGCAGCGGAGGAAGTGTTCATTGCGTCACGCATAGCGTACTCTACAATATTTACGCAGAATACGCCAGTTTCACGAATGTTACTAACACTGTCTTTAGTGCCCTCTTGGTCATTTTTTGCTCCGGTTGAGGCAAACATGACCTGAGGTGGCACATAGGCTACGGCGTTGAAAAATGAATAGGGCGCTAAGTTGCGGTTTCCAGCGTTGTCTTGCGTGGATATCCAGCCAATTGGACGGGGTGTTACGATGGCATTGAATGGATTGTGCGGTAGGCCATGACCATCGTCGGGGCGGTAAAACATTTGCTCTCCTCTTTGTTTGCGCAGATATTAGCTGCGTGCTAGGGCAGTTGCAAAAGGAAAGAAGGGCAGGGCGGTGTTTCATTTAAACCGCGAGACAGAAGATGATTGGTGGGAAGTTGAAGCGCTTTATGATTTGTGCTTTGCGCCCGGCAGAGAAGCTTTGTCCTCGTATCGCCTTCGCGACGGTGTTGCACCGTTAAGTTCGCTTTCTTACGTAGCTCGTGATTCAGATGGAATATTGGCTGGTGCAATTCGCTATTGGCCCGTTTTAGTTGGGGTAGCACCTGCTTTACTACTTGGACCCATTGCAGTCCATCCTACACGGCAGGGTGAGGGGCTGGGCGCATATTTGATCCATGAAAGTCTTTCAGTGGCACCAGCTTTAGGGTTTAGCCGAGTTATGCTAGTAGGGGATCAACCTTACTATAAACGTTTTGGCTTTAGCTTTTTGTCTGGTGTTCATATGCCGCCGCCGACCAATCCCTTTCGAGTCTTAGGTATGGAGCTTCAGCGTGGCGCTTGGGAGGGGATCACTGGCGATGTGCAGGCTGGCTAACTATTAAGCCGAACCCATTCAACTACTGAGCTGCGCACAGATTGGTGCCCCTCGTCTCTAGCCTTATCAATTACCAACTTAAGTTCATTGAGATCAATGCGTCGGATCAAATGTTTGACAGGACCAATGGAGGCAGGACGCATTGACAGCGTATGTATGCCTAAGGCGGCGAAGCAAGCCGCTTCTAACGGTCTGCCTGCATCCTCACCACAAAAAGACAGTTGAGTGTTGCTCCTACGTGCTCTACCAACAATCTGCTCTAGAAAATTAAGGAAACTGGTATTGAGTGTGTCGTAGCGTTTGCGTACCCGCTCATTTTCTCGGTCAGCAGCAAAAAAGAATTGCTTGAGATCATTCCCACCGATTGATAAAAAATCCACTTCCTCAAAAAATTGATTCGGTGCGAAAGCTAAAGATGGAGTTTCTAACATAGCACCCACATTTATATTCGTGGGCAATGTGTGTCCTAACTTTGTCTCACGGGTCTTTGCGCGCTCCAATTCAGCCTTGGCGCCTTGGAATTCATCATATTGGGCGACAAAGGGGAACATTACTGATAGTTCACGCCCTGAAGTTGCGCGCAATAGAGCCTGAAGCTGCATTCGCAAAATACCTGGTTTATCCAGTCCAACTCTAATGGCGCGCCAGCCCATAGCCGGATTTGGTTCATCCTGTGGAACCATATATGGCAGTACTTTGTCTGAACCAATATCAAGTGTACGAAACACAACCTTACGACCCTCGGCCGCTTCCATTACTCGAGTGTATTGTGCTACCAGTTCAGCCCTTTTTGGCATGTGGTTTTGCGATAAAAATTGCAGTTCGGTACGAAACAGACCTACACCTTCAGCGCCCGAACTTGGCAATGACGGCAGATCAGCCATAAGGCCTGCATTCATCAAAAGTTCTACTACCGTGCCGCATTTGGCTTGAGCAGACTTATCGCGCAGCTCAACATAACGATCAGCCGCTTGGCGCATCATAGCAATTTTGTCTTGAACAGCCCTTTGCACCCCCTCATCAGGACGCAGGTGCACAGTGCCTTGATCGCCATCTAACATGACAGCATCGCCGTTCAGGGCCTCTGTAATGATTCCTTTGGTATGAACGATTAAGGGAATCGCCAAGGCGCGAGCCACTATCGCCGCATGCGAGCCAACAGAGCCCTCTTCCAGTACAATACCACGTAGATTACGACCATAATCCAATAGTTCTCCGGGACCAATATTACGTGCCACCAAAATAGGATTATTAGGTATTTCTGCGCCTGTATCGCTACCTTGTCCGGTTAGTATTCGTAAAAGTCGGTTGGATAGATCATCCAAATCATGCAAGCGTTCCCTTAGGTAGGCGTCTTTGGATTGTCCGATGCGGGTTCTCGCAGTAGATTGTTCTTTTTCGACTGCCGCTTCGGCTGATAGACCCCGCTGGATGTCTTCTTCCATTCGACGGCGCCAGCCTTTGGAGTGGGCAAAGAGACGGTAGGCTTCCAAAACTTCTAGTTGCTCCGCATCGCCATTGCGGGCATCTGCTAGCATCTGATCTACTGAAACCCGCAAGCGATCCAGAGCGTCTTCCAGACGATTACTTTCAACCTCGGGATCGTCAGCGATTGGATTAGTGACGACAACCCGCGGTTCGTGCAGATAAACGACGCCTTCGGCTACGCCTTCTTGGCAGCTTAACCCTTGAAATGTAGCCGGCTTTTGATGGCGCGCAGATAGGGCATCACCGTCACCAACAAAAGCACCAAGCTCCGTCATTTCGGCTAAGACCATTGCAACGACTTCTAGCGCATAGATTTCATCAGCTGAAAATTCACGGGCTTCTTTGGATTGTACAACCAATACTCCAAGAGAGTCGCCAAGTCTTTGGATTGGTACTCCGAGAAAAGAGGAATATATTTCCTCACCTGTTTCGGGCATGAAGCGAAACCCTTTGGCGGAGGGGGCATCGGCAGTATTAATTATACTGCTAAAGCGGGCCACACGGCCAACAAGCCCCTCGCCAATGCGCATTCGAGTTTGGTGAACTGCTTTGGCGTTTAGCCCTTCAGTGGCACAAAGCTCCAAAGTTTCACTATCGCGGAACAGGTAGATTGAACATACCTGAGAACGCATAGACCCTGCGGTGAGCTGCACTATCTTGTCGAGTCGCGCTTGCCCTGCCGAATCTTCGGCCATTGCATCGCGCAGTGCTCCAAGAAGCTTGCGACTTTCACTCTCTGAGGTTTGGGCCATATAATACGGTACCCCTAGGCTGCTTTTTCCAATTCAAAAGCATCATGCAGTGTCTGGACTGCCAATTCCATATATTTCCGCTCAATGAGGACAGAAATCTTAATTTCGGAAGTTGTAATTACCTTAATGTTGATACCCTCTGTATGCAGGGCCTGAAACATTTTGGCGGCGACACCGGCGTGGCTACGCATGCCGATACCAACTACGGAGACTTTTGCCACAGCTTCATCAGCCACCAGGTCATGGTAGTTAATTGTACCAACATCCTTGGCCGTTTGCATAACTTTCTCAGCACGCAAAACTTGGTCCGTAGGGCAAGAAAAAGTCATGTCGGTCCGACCATCTTCGCTAATATTTTGAACGATCATGTCTACGTTGACGCCTGCCTCCGAAAGAGGGCCAAAGATTGCAGCGGCGATGCCGGGCCTGTCGGCCACGGAAATTAGAGTCATTTTGGCTTCGTCACGGCTATAAGCCACGCCTGCAACAACATTTGATTCCATTATTTCCTCCTCGGCACATACTAATGTGCCAGCTGTGTCTGATGGGTCTTCGAATGAACTGAGCACTCGCAGGCGCACATTAAACCGCATGGCCAATTCTACCGAGCGGGTTTGCAATACTTTAGCTCCGAGCGAGGCCAGCTCTAGCATTTCTTCAAAGGCGATTTTGTCAAGCTTACGCGCTTTGTCTGAGATTCGAGGGTCTGTGGTGTAGACCCCGTCTACATCTGTATAAATATCACAGCGTTCAGCTGAAAATGCGGCTGCAAAGGCCACCGCTGTAGTATCTGATCCACCGCGGCCCAGGGTGGTGATGCGACCATCGGGGCTTGTTCCCTGAAAGCCTGCTACAACTGCCACACGCATGCCAGTATCAAACTCTGCATCTAAGTTTGCAGTCGGTATATTCTCAATACGCGCACTGGAATGTGCATTAGTGGTTTGCACTGGCACTTGCCAACCCTGCCAGCTGCGCGCTGAAATGTTCATCTCTTGTAAAGTCAACGCCATCAGCCCAGCGGTGATATTTTCGCCAGAGGACACAACCGCATCATATTCGCATGCGTCGTAGAGGGCAGAGGTTTCATTGACCCATCCCACCATTTCATTAGTTTTACCCGACATTGCCGAGACGATCACGATCACATCATAGCCCTTGACCACTTCCCTTTGAACGCGTTCGGCAGCGTTTTGGATGCGGTCTAGGTTAGCAACGGATGTACCGCCAAATTTCATCACCAAACGAGGCATGATAAGTCCAACTTTCTGCAGTTACAGCTATTTATTAGGCTTTCGGAGGGCTGAGAGCAAGGGTTTAGGGCGCTATCTATAAGCAATTAATTGGTTTGACGCTTTGGCATGAAAGGCAGAGGGGCTACGCGAATTCCGTCTTCAATAAGCGCTTTTGCTTCTTCAGGTTTTGCCTCACCATAGATAGAGCGCGCTGGCTGTTCGCCGTCATGCATTGCCCGGGCTTCGGTGGCGAAGTTTAATCCGACATAATCAGAGTTTTTCTCGATTTCATTCTTTAGTTTAGCTAGCCTTTTTTCCACATCGCTAGTTGGGGAGGTCAACGGAGTATCAGTTTCGGTGTGTCCTGTATTTATACTTATCTTTGGACTCATCAGTGATTTCACTATCTGGCTATCGCCACATTCCACACAGCTGAGCAAGTCCGCTGCTGCCAATTTCTCATAGGCTTCGGAAGATTGAAACCAGCTTTCAAAGCTGTGGTCATTGCTACATTTTAGCGAAAAGCGGATCATACCGCAGGCTCCTACTTTTTATTAGTGTCTTAGGGCGTTTACCAACTGTAAAACAAGAGTCTACGTGTACGTGTGAACTTTACTTTCTTAACTATGGGTCAAAAGACTTTAGTAATCTTGCCAAATCTGGCTCAAGTACCTGCTTTGCCGCCGCTTTGCGGCTAAACCATTTGCGCTGCCTCTCAGATTTCTCTGAGTAATCTTCTAAAATGTTTTTCACCTTCAACGCATAGATAGTCACAATACAGGGATAACTTTCGCCATCTTCTACTATTTTTTCATAGCAATAAACCCCCAGTGGCCTTTCTTTTAGCTTTCCGGTAACACCAGCTTCTTCAAAGGCCTCATTGGCTGCACTCTCGCCCGGGGTCATATTGTTTTCTGGCCAACCTTTTGGCAGAATCCAGCGCTTAGTGCGGCGTGACGTGATCAAAAGGATTCGAATTTTGCCATCAGTTATCCGATAGCACAGGGCCCCGAATTGAGAGCGTGCATGGCGTTTCTGCTTCGGTTGAATCGAAAGCGGGAGTTGAGTTGGGTTAGAGCTGCTCATCGTGCGGTGTTGTTTTCATTGTTATTGACTGATTATATCACAGATGAAATGAAAATACAAAAAAGCACTGAAAAATTGGTCCATTCTAGCAATATTTCTCGAAGTCTAACGCGCATTCTTAGGCTTTTTATAGTGGGGCTGGTGTTGGCCAGCACGAGCACGTGCGCGGCGCAAACGTTGGATGTTTACGCTGCGGCCAGTTTAAAATCTGCAATTGATGAAATCGCGGCAAATTTTGCTGCGCAAACAGGGCAGGAGCCGCGTTTGTCTTATGCCGCATCCAGCATTTTGGCTTTACAAATTAAGCATGGCGCGCCGGCGGATGTTTTTGTATCTGCTAACCTCGGGTGGATGCATTATTTGGAGCAATTGGGCGTTCTCCAGAATTCTGCTCAGAATATTGCGTCTAATAGATTGGTTTTTGCCTCGGCCGCACCCATACCTTTGTCGCTTGAACTGCCGGACATCCTTGGGCGTTTGGCTGGTGGGCGCTTAGCTGTGCCTTTGATCTCTTCGGTACCTTTAGGGCTTTATGCGGCTCAGTCATTGCAAAACATGGGCTTTCTGACAGCTCTGACCCCATATTTGGCGCAGCAGGATAATGCGCGCAGCAGTCTGATCTCTGTATTGCGGGGGGAAGTTGCCTTGGGGATTTTATATGCCAGCGATGTGGCCATTGCGCCAGAGGTGTTTGCAGTTGCTGAAATTCCTTTGCAGGCCCATGATCCTGTGACTTATCAGGCCGCTTCCATATCGCCTCGGGGGGCAGAGTTCGTGGATTATCTAACTAAGAAGCAAGCGCAGGCCGTATTTATGAGATATGGGTTTTTGGCGCCATGAGTTGGTTCAGCCTCAGCACGGTTGAATTTCAAGCTCTTACGCTGTCGCTTTGGGTGGCTGGGGCCTCTGTTCTTGTTAGCCTGCCGATTGCAACGGCTGTAGCCTACGTCTTGGCCCGCTGCCAATTCTGGGGGCATAGTCTACTCAACGCATTGGTGCATCTCCCATTGGTGCTGCCACCTGTCGTTACTGGGTATCTTTTGTTGCTCGCCTTTGGACGTCACGGGGTATTTGGGCCTGTACTTGAAATATTGGGCCTGCAATTGGCATTTACCGCTGCAGGTGCAGCACTGGCAGCGGCGGTGATGGCATTTCCGTTAATAGTGCGTGCTATCCGCCTGAGTATAGAGTCGCTTGACCCAAAACTGGAAGAGGCTGCCAGAACATTGGGTGCTTCCCCGGTAAGGTTGTTTGTATTTGTTATCCTGCCGCTAATTTTTCCGGGCATATTGGCCGGTGCTGTTGTTGGATTTGCCAAGGCGTTAGGTGAATTTGGTGCAACGATTACCTTCGTATCGAATATTCCTGGTGAAACCCAAACCATTGCTTCGGCAATTTATGCCTTATTGCAGGTCCCAGGCCAAGAGGCCGCACTGGGCCGTATGATTGGATTTTCTATCTTGCTGTCCTTCGGTGCATTGCTGTTGTCTGAGATATTAGCTCGAAGGATGGTGCGCCGATGACTGTAACACTGGACATCCAAATGCGCCGCCATGGTTTTTCGCTCAATGCAAAATTGAATGCACCTGCTGGTGTGAGCGTTATTTTTGGTCCCTCTGGTAGTGGTAAAACTACTCTATTGCGAGCTGTGGCAGGCCTAGACCCAGTGGATCAGGGTCATATCGCCATTGATCATGTTGATATGGCTGGTGTGGCGCCACACCGGCGAGCGGTGGGCTATGTCTTTCAGGAACCGCGTTTATTGCCACATTTGACGGTTTTGGGGAACCTCAAATTTGCGCAGAAGATGGGGCGAGTAGTAGCAGGACAAAGCTTCGACGACGTCACGGATTTGCTGGAACTGCGCACCCTATTACAACGCTATCCCGTGGCGCTATCGGGTGGTGAAGCCCAGCGAGTTGCCTTGGGTCGTGCATTGTTGAGTGCGCCCAAATGCCTTTGTTTGGATGAGCCTCTGTCTGCTCTTGATCATGACTTGAAGCAGCGCATATTGCCCTACCTAGAACGCTTACGCGACCAGACAAAAATCCCAATCCTATATGTTACCCATGATGCTGCGGAAATGGCGCGATTGGCTGATCATATTGTTTTGATGCGGGCAGGTAAGAGCGTTTTATCGGGCCCTGCATCTGAGGTTTTGGCCGATCCTGCGGCCGTACCGTTTTTGGGCATACGCGCGGCTGGCACAGTAATTTTGGGGTGCGTAGAGCCTCCTGATCCCACCACCGGACTTGCGGTCATGAGCTTTGCTGGTGGCCAGCTGATCTTGCCAGAGCTCGTGCAACCTGTAGGGCATAAAGTTCGTATTAGAATATCTGCTCAAGATATTGTTTTAGCTACTGAAATGCCAAATAATCTATCAGCTTTAAATATTCTTCAGGGGGTCATCAGCGATTTCCATCACGGCCAAGGCCCAGGTGTTATGGTACAATTCAGGGTGGGTGAGACACTTTTTTTAGCCCGGGTAACGCAATATTCTGCTGTGAAAATGGGATTAGTTCTGGGACAAACTGTGTTCGCCATCGTCAAAGCAAGCGCGTTTGATCCAGCTGGGATTGGCTCCTGATGAGGCGAGTAGTTCGGCGTAATTGTCTCCGAACTACTTTACTTATTGCGGGTTGAGGTTTTGGCTTTACGCGGCAAAACCTTGGGTTTGGTCGACCAACCCAACTGATCGGCTAACACGCGGCGCTTCACTTCTTCGACCTCACCAGGTTTCAATTCACGTAGCTGAAATGGACCATATGAAATACGAATTAAGCGATTCACAGTGAAGCCAAGAAACTCTATAGCCCTGCGAATCTCGCGATTTTTTCCTTCTTTCAAGCCAATGGTTAGCCAAAAATTGGCGCCAGTTTTACGATCCATCTGGACAGTCATTGGTTGAAATCGTTCTCCTTCAACTGTGATGCCTTGGGTTAGGGGTTCGAATGCGTTTTCTTGTGGATAGCCTTTAATTCGAACTCGGTAGCGTCTAGTCCAACCCGTACTCGGCAGCTCAAGCGTACGCTTCAAGCCGCCGTCATTGGTTAGTAGTAATAAGCCTTCAGAGCTCATGTCCAAGCGCCCCACTGATACCACTCGTGGCAAAGACTCCGGCAAGCTGTCAAATACAGTCTCTCTACCTTTCTCATCGCGAGCACTAGTCACTAAGCCGATCGGCTTGTGATACAGCCAAAGCCTTGGTTCACCAGGTGGCTCAATTGGCTCGCCGTCAAATTCAATTTTGTCGCTTGGATGCACGTTGAGAGCCGGGCTGAAAATCTTCCTGCCGTTTACTTTCACACGCCCCGCCTCGATCAGTTTCTCTGAGTCGCGTCGACTTGCTACGCCGGCGCGCGCTAAAACTTTCGCGATCCGGTCGCCCTTTGGTGTTTCATCTGCCATGCGCTGGGCTTAGACTGTGTTTAATGCAAAGCCAAGCGGGGATGAATGCGTTTTACAAGCCAAATGGATTTAGCCTTAAATGAGGCGCAGCGGGCTGCCTCAGCAGGTGAAGTGCCCGTGGGGGCGGTGATTGTCGATGCGCGTGGTCAGGTTTTGGCTGCAGCAGGCAACCGTACCCGCCGCGATTGTGATCCGACGGCCCATGCAGAGATATTGGCCATTAGGCAGGCTGCAGCTATTTTGGGGCAAGAACGTTTGGCAGGGTGTACTCTTTATGTGACCCTTGAACCTTGTGCGATGTGCGCTGGCGCTTTGGTTCATGCGCGGGTTGCGCGAGTGGTCTATGGAGCTGCTGATCCCAAATCAGGTGGCACGGACCATGGGGCGCGGGTGTTCACGCATCCTCAAAGCCATCACCGGCCTGAAG
>LAQD01000050.1:17507-19540 GCA_000981705.1 Rhodobacteraceae bacterium ASP10-04a | reverse complement strand
TGCAGAAGTGAAGGACCACCTATGTTGATCGACACAAAAATGGCCGCCCGTGTTGCCAAACTTGCCCGGATTAGGGTTGACGCAGCAGACTTACCCGCTTTAGCACAAGAGTTTACGAACATTTTGGGCTTCATTGAGCAGTTGAATGAGGTGAATGTGGAAGGTATTGAACCGATGACTTCTGTAACTCCACAAAGGTTGTTTCGGCGGGAAGACGTTGTGAACGATGGTAATCAACAAGTTGCCGTTCTTTCAAATGCGCCTGATGCACGTGAAGGTTTTTTTGCTGTGCCAATGGTGGTTGAATAATGTCTGATCTGATGAAACTGACTTTGTCAGGTGCGCGTGACGCGTTGCGCGCTGGGCAAACTACTGCGGTTGAATTGACCGAGGCCTCACTCGCTGCTGTTGCGGCTTCCAAGCCGCTGAATGCATTTGTACATGACACATCTGAGATAGCGCGGGCCCAGGCCGTCGCTGCCGATATTCGTATCCAAGCTGGCGGTGCGCCGGATATGTGTGGTCTGCCTATTGGTATGAAAGATCTTTTTTGTACCAAAGGCGTCACAACCCAAGCTGCTAGTGCTATTTTAAAAGGGTTCATACCGGAATACGAATCGACCGTGTCCAAAAAACTATTTGATGCAGGCGCTGTCATGGTTGGTAAATTGAACATGGATGAATTTGCCATGGGCTCTTCCAATGAAACCTCGACCTATGGCAATGCTGTTAACCCTTGGAAAGTTGATGATCGTGAACTGGCGCCGGGTGGCTCTTCCGGTGGGTCCGCGGCCGCGGTCGCTGCTGAGACCTGTCTCGCGGCCACCGGCACAGACACGGGTGGCTCTATTCGTCAGCCGGCTGCCTTTACCGGCATCACTGGTATTAAACCCACATATGGGCGGTGCTCTCGTTGGGGAATTGTGGCATTTGCATCATCGCTTGATCAAGCGGGCCCAATCACCAAAGATGTACGTGACTCTGCTATTATGTTGGAAGCAATGTGTGGGTTTGATCCCAAAGACAGTACATCTACGAATATGTCTGTACCTAATTTTGAAGCTGCTTTGACGGGTGATGTCCGAGGTAAAACTATCGGTATTCCAAAGGAGTACCGTGTTGATGGCATGCCTGACACTTTGGAACATCTATGGTCTGAAGGCACAGCGATGTTGCGTGATGCGGGTGCTATTGTGAAAGATATCAGTCTGCCACACACAAAATATGCCTTACCGGCCTATTACGTGATTGCGCCAGCTGAGGCATCCTCGAACCTAGCGCGCTATGATGGCGTGCGTTTTGGCCATCGAGCCAAGCTTGCAGCTGGAGATGGCATCACTGAAATGTATGAAAAGACGCGCGCAGAAGGCTTCGGCGCCGAAGTTCAGCGCCGGGTTATGGTAGGAACTTATGTACTATCTGCTGGATTTTACGATGCCTATTATAACCGTGCGCGTCGGGTGCGGGCTTTGATCAAAAAAGATTTTGATGATGTGTTTAGTGCTGGCGTTGATGCTATCTTAACTCCTTCGACCCCTTCAGCTGCCTTTGGCTTGGGTGAGATGGTGGATGCAGACCCAGTACAAATGTACTTGTTTGATGTTTTTACTGTCACAGTCAATTTAGCAGGGCTTCCGGCCATATCTGTGCCAGCTGGGCTTGATTCCAAAGGTTTGCCTTTGGGGCTGCAATTGATTGGTAGGCCTTGGGAGGAGGGCGATCTTCTAAACACGGCCTTTGCGTTGGAAAAAGCTTTGAAATTCAATTCTAAACCCAACCAGTGGTGGCTTTAAAACTTATCAATTTTTAAATTGTGGATTTGTAGATTTGTAGATTTTTACGTTACAATAATAATAGTGTGGCTGGAACTTTTACTTACACTTTCGTCTGGGATGTCAATAATGGGGAAGTCGATGAAGTACTTTGTAATTATGGTCATAGGACTGACTTTGACTGCCTGTCAAAGTACGATGCCTAACGATGTAATACTTGCTGGGTACAATGACCCAAAAGAAGAAGTCCTCCAATCTGGT
>LAQD01000050.1:12900-17410 GCA_000981705.1 Rhodobacteraceae bacterium ASP10-04a | reverse complement strand
ATTGCAGCTAATCGGGCAAATTATATAGTTATTGATGCGCGTGCCTTACCACAACGGGGCGATAACGGGCCAAATGTTGTAGAATATGCAATCCGCACCAATAATTTGGTAGGCGTGCAACTATATGATCGGTTTGGTACTTCGCTCAAAATATTCAGCTTCGGTGGATGTGGGAAATACAGTTCCACTGATGCTGCTCAACAGGCATTTTTATTGAGTGGCGGACCAGAGATTGATGCGTTTGGCATTGATCCAGATGGCGATGGGTTTGCATGTGAATGGGATCCTCTGCCCTTTCGCGCTGCGGTAAAAAACTGAGTAATATGCTAATAGACCGGCGCCCATCACCAAATTTTGGTCCACGCTTTGGTGTTGCAGGCCCCAGTCTGATTGTTATTCACTATACTGCTATGCCCACCTCAAATGCAGCGCTGGAGCGTCTTTGTGACCCTTTGCACGAGGTTTCTGCACACTACTTAATAAATCAGCAAGGCGGTGTCATCCAGCTTGTTGCGGAAGCGCAGCGGGCATGGCACGCAGGCGCTGGGTCATGGGGAGACTGTGATGACGTTAACTCAGCATCCATTGGGGTAGAGCTTTGCAATGCAGGGAACCATGAGTTTCCTGCATTACAAATTCAAACTTTAAAGACCTTGCTGGGTGATATTATGCAGCGTTGGGGTATTTCTGCTGAGAAGGTAATTGGGCATTCGGATATGGCACCGACACGCAAGCAAGACCCAGGTCGTTTATTTAACTGGCAGGCCCTCGCCATCGATGGTTTCGCAGTGTTTCGTGGTCAGTCTCATGTGGATATTTTGCCGTTCTTTCATGCTGCGCGTCAGTTTGGCTATTTTACAACTGAGGGCGCCTGTCCCGAAGATACTGCTCAGGTTGCGGTGCTTGAGGCCTTCCGGCAGAGGTTTAGACCCCAAGCTCAGGGTCCGATGGACCATAATGATGTTCGAATCTTATCTGATCTGGCTCAAAGCTACCCCGCCATCCCAGAGGCTTGACCACAAGGCCATGGCCGCCTAACACCTACCCTGCGCGGGGGGCTGGGCAATCGCGAGGGGCAACCTTCGAGGAAAGTCCGGACTCCCTGAAACAACGGTGCCGGGTAACGCCCGGCGGGGGCAACCCCAGGGATAGCGCCACAGAAAAGAGACAGCCTTGCATGCAAGGTAATGGTGAAACGGTGGGGTAAAGCCCACCGCGCGGCTGGTAACAGCCGTGGCACGGCAAGCCCCACCGGGAGCAATGCCAAATAGGAGCCGCATATGGGCCGTTTCAGCCCCGCAGGTTCGGGTTGGCAGCTAGAGGGGTCTGGTAACAGGCCCACGAGATGAATGATTGCCCAAGGTTGCGTAGGAAACTACGTTATCCTGGACAAAATCCGGCTTATAGGCCCCCCGCGCACATTTGACCTAACCTAGCGGCGTGAATCGGTTGACAGCGCTGTTCAGAGCGTTAAAAGCCGAAAGAAGAAATTTAATGCGGCCATTAGGCTGCGCCCGTAGGAGAATTACAATGGCGAAGCCAACCACAATTAAGATCCGCCTGAATTCGAGCGCGGATACGGGCCACTTTTACGTGACCAAGAAAAATGCACGCACCATGACGGAAAAAATGGTTGTCCGGAAGTATGATCCGGTCGTTCGCAAGCATGTTGAATATAAAGAAGGCAAAATTAAGTAAGCAAGTGCCAACAGATGTTTTGTAAGGCCGTGCAATTGCGCGGCCTTTTTTTATTGTATCGCTAATTGATCTATAAAGTCCTACTTTGAATTTCGACAATATCCAACAAAAAGCACCCCACCATTTCTGATAGGATGCTTCATAACTTTAAGTAACTTAAAGAGTGGTTACTCGTTATTACCCATGAACATCAGTAGAAATGAGAACATGTTGAGAAAATCTAGGTAAAGGTTCAGAGCGCCAAAGATTGCAGACTTAGCCAACCATTCTTGATCACCATGATGGGCATGTGCAAGATATTCGTTCTTGATATTTTGGGTGTCATAGGCTGTGAGACCGGCAAAAACCAATACGCCAATTGCAGAAATTGCGAACAGCAAAGCAGGTGATTGCAGGAAAATATTTACAATCATAGCCACAACCAAGCCAATCACACCCATGATCAAAAAACTACCCCAGCCGGAGATATCGCTTTTCGTTGTATAGCCAAACAGCGACAGGCCAGCGAAGGCGATGGCTGTGACTAAGAATGTTTGTGTGATTGAATGGCCTGTGTACCGGATGAATATAGAACTAAGTGAAAGACCGATTAGGGTAGCGAACACAAAGAAGAACAATTGTGCTCCAGCCGCAGAAGCGCGGCGCATTACTGCCCCCATGCCTAGAAACAATACTGCTAGAGGTGCTAGCATTATTACATACTTTAGCCACGTACCGTAAATTGTCAGGCCAAAACTTGTTAGTAATTTGCCATTTGGTAACTGTGCTGCTGCCAAATTTGCATCTGTAGTGGTGGCCAAGCCTGCAATGGCCCAAGCGGCCAGGGCGGTTATCACCATGCCAACAGACATTGTGCTATAAACTTTATTCATGTGCGCCCGAAGGCCCGCATCGATTGCTGCGGTGCGACCGCCAGCATTTGCGGCTATCGTATTATAATCTGCCATGTTGCTCTCCAAATCTTTACGAATGCAGCGTTGATTACGCTATTAACGTAGATATTGGGGTTATTGCGGCAGATTTCAAGGAAAACCCGCCCTATAAAGAGCAATATTTTCCAATTGGTCCAAAAATAACGACATTTTATGCACTATGTGGATTTTGGTCCACGAATTACAAGTTTTCCAGTCGATTTTCGATCCTTGAGGTGGTCCAAAGCCACCAGTATCCGATCAAAATCATAGACGGCACTGATATGGGGTTTCAACAGTCCCTTGGCGATCATTTCCATCGCCTGTGTCAAGCTTTTGGACAGCATATCTGGTGCAAAATTCAAATATCCACCCCAGTAAAAACCCATAACGTCAACATTTTTGACTAACAGGTGATTAGCTTTGATTTGTGGGATATTGCCACTTGCAAAGCCAATTGTCAGATAGCGTGCCTCGGGCTTGCAGCATTTAAGTGCTGCGATGAATGGATCGCCGCCCACAGGGTCATAGACCACATCTACGCCGCCAAGCTCTTTAATAATGCTGACCATATTTTCTCTGGAGCTGTCGATGGTGATTTCAGCGCCACGCGCGCGGCATACTTCCAGCTTGTTTTGCCCTCGGGCCACTGCAATAACCCGCGCGCCCAAAGCGGTGCCAATTTCAACTGCCGTTAGGCCAACACCGCCAGCTGCTCCGAGCACTAATAACGTTTCTCCAGGTTTTATTTTGGCCCGGTGGGTAAGTGCTAAATGCGAAGTGCCATAGCTGATCAGAGCCGATGCTGCGGTTTCGAATGACAAGTTATTGAGAATTTTGAGGCACCGTGATGTATCCACAGCACAGAGTTCAGCCAAGCCGCCAGAGCCTGCAAATGCGGCGGCTCTATCGCCAACTTTAAAATTGGTTACCTTGCTACCTACAGCAACCACATCGCCTGCCACTTCCATTCCGAGCGTAAAGGGAAGGGTGGGAGTTTCTTGGTAAGTACCGCTGATCATTAAAAGATCTGCAAAGTTAAGGGCACATGCGGCCGTACGAATTAGGATTTGATTGGCGCCAACTTCTGGAATGGGCACATCTATAAAGATAGGTTCCTGAGAATGGTCGTGGACTTGAAGCGTCAACATAGGGGGCAATTACCTTATTTATGAACCATCTAGAGAATAAATAGGCCTTTCCCGACCAAAATTCTAGATAGAGAATATCTCTGAGGGTTAGATAAGTGGTTTATAAAACTTCTATGTTGGAAAACTTCTAATATTAAAATCTTTAAACCTGCGCAGATGCCGCGTAATTTGGCCTATGCGGCTTGCTTGACCAAATGGGTTTGCTGGTCCTAGATAAGGCGACTTATGAAAGAATGCCGCATGAAACATCCGACCCCAACCACAGAAGCGATTTTGACACTGGCTGGACAGCTTGCAGATGCAGCGGCGGTGGAGACACTGAAGTGGTTTAGAACCCCCGCTCTTCTGGTTGATAATAAGCTTGAGTCGGGTTTCGACCCAGTCACACAGGCAGATAAGGCTGCAGAGCAGGCGATGCGCGCCGTATTGGCTGCGCATAGACCGCATGATGCTATCATTGGTGAAGAGGCCCGAAATCAAACTGGTACCACAGGCTTTTCTTGGGTGTTGGATCCTATTGATGGTACCAGAGGATATGTTAGTGGCACTCCGACCTGGGGTACGTTGATCGCTCTCAATGACGGTAATACTCCAATTTTTGGATTGATTGACCAACCCTATATTGGTGAACGGTTTGTTGGTGGACTGGGTCATGCTTTTATGGAGCGCGATGGCGTGAAAACGCCGCTTGTCACCAGCGAGACCCAGAGTTTAGCAAAGGCTATAATTTATACAACATATCCAGAAGTG
>LAQD01000050.1:12403-12774 GCA_000981705.1 Rhodobacteraceae bacterium ASP10-04a | reverse complement strand
GAGGCTGGACTACAGGCTTATGACATACAAGCGCCAATCGCTTTGGTACGGGCTGCCGGTGGCGTGGCCACTGACTGGGGTGGGGGAAATCCAATGAATGGTGGCAGATGTATTTGTGCGGCCACTCCTGAGCTGCACGCAGCGGCACTCAAAATATTGAAACACGTACCGCTTGACTGACACCCTTATTCAGAACGCCCGCTTGGTGCTAACAATGGATCCAGCCCATAGTTCACTACAATATGGTGATGTGCTGCTGCGTGGTGGGTTTATTGTGGCCGTGGGTGTTGGTTTGCCTTCGCAGGGCTGTCGGATCGTAAATGCGAAGGGCTGTTTAGTCACCCCTGGCTTAGTCAATACGCATCATCACC
>LAQD01000050.1:9347-12281 GCA_000981705.1 Rhodobacteraceae bacterium ASP10-04a | reverse complement strand
AACTATTATTGTCAGGCTGTACGACAACCTCGGACCATTTGTATCTCTACCCCAACGGTACGCGGCTTGAGGATACCATCCATGCAGCCGAAGCTATTGGTATGCGTTTTCACCCAACTCGTGGTGCAATGAGCATTGGTGAAAGTGATGGTGGGTTACCACCGGATCACTTGGTCGAAAGCGAAGCTGCGATATTGGACGATATGATCCGTGTGATTGATACATTTCACGATCCAAGTGTTGGCTCAATGCTTCGAGTTGGTGTTGCACCATGTTCGCCATTTTCAGTGAGCCGTGAATTGATGCGTGATGCCGCTGTTTTGGCCCGTGACAAAGGTGTCATGATGCACACTCATTTGGCTGAGAATGATGAAGATATTGCCTATAGTTTAGAAAAATTTGGTATGCGTCCAGGTCAATATGCCGAAGAACTGGGGTGGACTGGTCCCGATGTTTGGCATGCACATTGCGTCAAGCTAGACCCGCAGGAAGTTGCCTTGTTTGCCAAGACCCAAACTGGCGTAGCGCATTGTCCTTGTTCCAATTGCCGCTTGGCTTCTGGGATTGCTCCAGTGCGTGCCATGCGTGATGCAGGTGTGCCTGTGGGGCTTGGGGTTGATGGATCTGCCTCAAATGATGTGGGTAACCTTATAGCAGAAGCTCGCCAAACCATGCTTTTACAACGGGTGGCTTTTGGTGCTGGGGCCATGTCACCGGGTGAGGCTCTTGAGATTAGCACCCGTGGCGGCGCAAAGGTTTTGGGCCGTGAGGACTGCGGGTCTCTCGAGGTGGGTAAATGTGCTGATGTGGTTATCTGGGATATGGACGACGTAAGTGCTGCGGGCAGTTGGGACCCCGCCGCAATTTTACTAGCTGGGCCAAGCTTGGCACGAGACGTTTTTGTAAATGGCAAGCAAGTGGTTGCCGATGGTCAAATCACGACTCTAGATCAACGGGCCTTAGCATCGCAGCAAAACTACCAGATGAGAGCCTTGCAAGATCGGATATAGCTTAGTCTTTACCTTGGTTTACCAATACCATGGAATGGAGGTGGCTTTCCTGAAGCTATTGGTGACACTCTATGACTGAGGACGAAGTTAAGTTGTTATATGGGCTCGCCCCCCACCCATACTTGGCGCACCGCGCGGTCATCGCCCATCATAATGGTGGGAAATATAGCCTCCCAAAAGTCATTGGCATTGCGCCTTCGTTGATCAATGGCTTGGGTCGAGCTTAGGTTGAGAATGCAAAGATCAGCCTCAGCTCCGGTTCCGAGATGGCCAACTTTACCCTTAAGATGTAGTGTTTTTGCTGATCCCTCACTAGCCAACCACATCAATTGGGCAGGATGTGGTGCCACGCCACGCAGCTGTGCCACCTCATAAGCTGCGGCCATAGTGCGAAGCATGGAGAAGTTTGACCCGCCGCCAATATCAGAGGCTAAGCCCAGCCCAACTTTTGCCTTTGCCAATCCCATTAAATCAAACAAGCCCGAACCGATGAACATATTCGACGTAGGGCAATGGACGACAGAGGCACCGACCTCGGCCAGCTGGTCTATTTCACGGGGCTCCAAATGGATTGCGTGACCATAAACGCCGCGCTCGCCCAACAGCCCATGTTGTGCATAAGTGTCTAGGTAGTCGCGGGCATTTGGGAATAGGCTGCGCACCCAAGCAATTTCCTCGGTTTGCTCTGACAAATGGGTCTGCATTAAACATTTAGGCCGTTCTGCCCAGAGTGCACCTAATGCGTGCAGTTGTTCTGGGGTGGAGGTGGGCGAAAACCTTGGGGTGATGGCATAAACAGCACGGCCTGTTCCGTGCCAAGTATCAATTAACTCTTTGCTTTCGTCATACGCCCTATGGGCGCTATCGATTAAACCTTCAGGCGCATTGCGATCCATGCAAGTTTTGCCACCTACAACCCGCATACCGCGCTGTGCCGCTGCCTCAAAATAAGCGCTTACGGAAGTGGGTGCTGTGGTGCAATAGCTCGCCATAGTGGTGGTGCCATGGCTCAGCGCAATGTCCAGATATCTACCTGCAATCTCGGCTGCATATATCGGATTTGCTAGGCGCATCTCCTCGGGGAATGTATATGTGTTTAGCCAATCAATCAGCCTCTTGCCCCAACTGGCTATGATGGCCGTTTGCGGGTAATGCACATGGGCATCCACAAAACCTGGAACAATGAGGTCTTCGCCGTAGTCCGTCACATTCGCTTGAGGGTGCTCGGCGCGTAGGGCCGTACGGTCCCCCACCTTTTGGATGTGGCCATTTTCTAACAAAACAGCTCCATCCCTGCGGTGCTGGGTGACGTCTTGCCAGGGCTGTTTGAATGGGTCGCCACTGAAACTAAGCGTTTGGCCAAGAAGCAAATTGAGCGTCATTAAAATGCCTTCCAGAAATTCGTTTATCAACCCATACCTTGTCATAGTACCGGCAACTTCGTAAAGGCAGGTATGTCAGATGTTTATGATAATCCGCCTGAACTTAGTGATGTTTTAGACACCCAACGTGTGTGGGATGTGCGTATGGCCGTAGAACATGAAGATGTTGGTCGACTACATATGCTTTTGGATCCGCTCCACCCTGCCGACATCGCCGACCTGTTAGAGCAGGTTAGTGACGGTCTCAGAACCCGACTTTTGCATATGTGGAGGGGTGGGATCAATGGGGATGTGCTTTCAGAACTGAATGAGAGCATCCGAGAAGGTATTATTGACGGGCTCAACGCAACTGAACTCGCGGATGCGGTGCGTGACCTTGATTCAGATGATGTTGTAGATCTGCTTGAGGATTTAGATACACCTCAGCAAGAGGCCATTCTTGGCGCGCTTGATGACGCTGAACGGATAGTCGTTGAGCAATCGCTGTCGTTCCCGGAAAACTCTGCTGGCCGTTTGATGCAGCGTGAGGTTGTTATGGCACC
>LAQD01000050.1:7961-9296 GCA_000981705.1 Rhodobacteraceae bacterium ASP10-04a | reverse complement strand
TTACCATGTGATCCTCATTAATCCACGCATGCGCCCAACTGGATACGTAACTTTAGGCAAGCTGCTAAGCGCCAACCGCACTGCACCTTTACAGGAAATAGTTGAGGACAGTTTCCGCACTATTCCGGTTGATCAGCCAGAAAAAGATGTGGCCTATGCCTTCAATCAATATCACCTGATCTCGGCCCCAGTTGTAGATGCTGATGACCGTCTGGTGGGGGTGATTACCATCGATGATGCTATGATTGTTCTGGATGAAGAATATGAAGAAGACATGATGCGCTTGGCCGGGGTTGGTGAAGGCTCGCTCTCAGACCGAGTTATTGAAACCATGCGTGGCCGGTTTCCTTGGTTGGCAGTGAACCTATGTACAGCAATTGTCGCCTCAATTGTGATTTCTATGTTTGAGGCGACGATTGCGCAATTTGTGGCCTTGGCGGTATTGATGCCGATTGTTGCTTCCATGGGGGGTAATGCGGGAACGCAGTCACTGACTGTGGCAGTGCGGGCGATTGCTACCAAAGACTTAACCACATCAAACGTATGGCGGGTGATTAGGCGTGAAGTTTTGGTTGGACTGTTAAACGGGATAATTTTTGCTGTAGTCTTGGGAATGGTTGGATATTTCTGGTTTGGGTCGTTGACCATCGGTTGGGTTTTGGCTTTGGCAATGGTTTTGAACATGGTTGTTGCGGGTCTGGCGGGCACTATTGTGCCTGTTTGTCTTGCAAAAATTGGTGTTGATCCGGCTTTGGCATCAGGAGCCTTTGTAACCACGGTTACAGATGTTGTTGGTTTTTTCGCCTTTCTGGGTTTGGCGGCTTGGATGTTGTTGTGACGCTAGACGCGCAAAAACACGCTGCCCGATCCGTTGCCTTCGGACGGCGCAAGCTGGCCTTTGAGGCTCAAACGCGAGCGTCGTCAGGTTTACTATCTGAAATATTGGCGGGTTTTCGTGGTACGCCCGTAGCAGGTTTCATGCCTATAAATACTGAAATTGACCCGCGTCCCGCAATGGCTGAGGCTGCTGCCCACGGGGTGGTAGGAGTGCCGGTAATCAAGGCTGTGGCCAAACCTTTGGGATTTGCCCAATGGTCACCAGAGATTGTGATGGTTGCAGGCGAGTTTAAAGCGCAAATTCCAGCTGAGATTGAATGGATGATACCCGAAATCATCATTGTACCATTGGTGGCCTGGGATGTGAAAGGTGGGCGCCTTGGCTATGGGGGTGGTTTTTATGATCGTACTCTTGAGGGGTTGCGGAACCGCGGCCCTGTCTTGGCCATCGGTTTTGCATTCAATGCGCAACAGGCAGATGATCTACCGCTTGAGCCA
>LAQD01000050.1:4818-7760 GCA_000981705.1 Rhodobacteraceae bacterium ASP10-04a | reverse complement strand
CATTTGATTGCGACATCAATGAATTTTCCTATGGCCTGTAACGTGCAGTATGGGTTTGGCTAGTTACTAACTGCTGCATCTTGCACTATGGGCCGTGTCGTTCTAAGGCCACTGGATGAAAATTCTTTATCTTGGTGATGTGATGGGCCGCTCCGGGCGGCAGGCAATCTCAGAGGAGTTACCATCTCTGCGGGTACGGCTAAAGGCAGATTTTGTTGTCGTAAATGGCGAAAATGCGACCAGTGGTATGGGGCTTTCTGGCAAACATGCGCAGGCTCTTTTAGAGGCAGGTGCGGATTGTATAACTCTTGGTGATCATGCCTTTGATCAAAAAGATATGTTGCAATTCATTGAGAAAGAGCCCCGCATTATCCGGCCTTTGAACTTCTCTAAGTCTGCTCCTGGCCGTGGCGCCGCCATATTTACTGCAACCCGCGGCCGCAAGGTTTTGGTTGCGCAGGTGCTGGGGCAGGTCTTCATGAAGAGGCCTTTTGATGATCCGTTCTCGGCTATTGATAGTATTTTGTCGCGCCATCCCTTGGGTGGGCAAGTTGCGGCTATCGTAGTGGATGTTCATTGCGAAGCGACCTCAGAGAAAATGGCTATGGGCCATTACTGCGACGGTAAGGCTAGCATGGTAGTAGGCAGCCATACCCACGTGCCCACCGCCGATGCACAGATTTTAGAACGTGGGACGGGTTTCCAAAGTGATGCCGGTATGTGTGGGGATTATAATTCTGTTATTGGGATGCAGAAGGCTGAACCTTTACGCCGTTTCATCACTGGGATGCCAAAGGCACGTTTCGAGCCGGCGCTGGGGCCTGCAACACTTTGCGGCTTGTTGGTTGAAACTGATGATACAACTGGGCGGGCTAAATCTATCCAGATGATCCGTCATGGAGGGTTGCTGAGTCAAAGCCCGGAGATAGATCTGGAGTGAGTAGGCTTATTCCATTTGCTTGGCTACTTTTTATTGGTATCAGCTGGGGCCTCACACAGCCGCTAATCAAGATAGCAGTAAGCGGTGGATATAAACCTTTAGGTATGATTTTTTGGCAAATGCTGATTAGCGTAGCTGTCTTAGGCGTGATCAACATGGTGCGGCGGCGGCCCTTGCCATTTGACCGGCGGGTAATCGGTTTTTATATTGCATTTGCATTGATTGGCACCATTATCCCTAATGCAGCCTCCTATAAAGCCTATACGGTTCTGCCTTCTGGGATTATGTCATTGCTGCTGTCATTGATCCCTATGATGGCGTTTCCTATAGCACTCGTCTTGGGACTAGATAGGTTCAGCGTTAAACGGACGGTAGGGCTGTCACTCGGACTTCTAGCTGTCCTTCTTATCATTGGCGTGCCTGATGCTTTGCCCAATAGTGCTATGCTAGCCTTTATCCCTTTGGGACTCCTTGCCAGTTTGATGTATGCATTTGAAGGAAATTTTGTTGCCCGCTTTGGCACTGGTGGTGCCGGACCTTTGCAGCTGTTGCTAGGGGCTTCCATTGTTGGAGCAGCTATCACCGGGCCTATTGCTTGGGGCACTGGGCAGTGGATCAATCCAATCCATGTTTGGAATATGGCAGATTTGGCGTTGATCGCCTCAGCCTTGATACATACTCTTGTTTATACGCTGTATGTCATGATCGTGCGTAGCTATGGGCCTATATTTTCGGTACAAGTCAGCTATATTGTGACAGCAGCAGGCTTGGGTTGGGCCATGCTCATTTTAGGCGAGCGTTATTCTGGACCAATTTGGTTGGCCTTGGGATTAATGTTTGTTGGAATTTATTTGGTAAGTCCTGACATGAAGGGCAAAAATAATGGAGCGTCTGAGTTGAGCTGACCCCGGTGCACCATTAATGAGGCAGGATACTGATACTTAAAAATCTCACTGTGGTAGGTCAAATACTAACCAAATAGTGATCATCAGCTTGAAAATAAAATTAAATAGTTTGTTTTAGGTCGAGGCTTTCCTTTTAACACATTGTGGCTTCCGCAGTATTCTAAATGCCGTTGTAAGATAAATAAATGAAAACTTTAAACTCAGTTTAGCTGCTGAATGCGCTCTAACATGGGTTGAATTGCATCGCGGCCCCGCCTAAAACCCCTAGATATATTTTAGATTAGGGGGCTTTTATGGCAGGCCATTCAAAATGGGCAAATATCCAGCACCGTAAAGGGCGACAGGATGCAGCGCGGTCGAAACTTTTTTCGAAACTTGCTAAAGAGATAACAGTTGCAGCCAAAATGGGCGATCCTGATCCAGAGAAGAACCCACGGCTACGAATGGCTGTAAAGGAAGCAAAGTCACTGTCTGTTTCTAAAGAGGTCATTGACCGTGCGATTAAGAAATCCCAAGGCGGCGATGCTGAAACCTATGACGAAATTCGCTACGAGGGCTATGGGCCAGGCGGTGTGGCGGTTATCGTGGAAGCGATGACTGATAACCGCAATCGTACGGCATCAACCGTGCGCAGTACATTTACCAAATGTGGTGGTAACTTGGGAGAAACTGGCTCGGTATCTTTCATGTTCGAACGTAAAGGGCAGGTGACTTACCCGGCGTCTGTTGGTGATGAAGATACGATCATGATGGCGGCGCTTGAAGCTGGTGCTGAAGACGTGGAATCAAGTGAAGATGGACATGCAATTTTCTGCGCTGATACAGATTTGAACGAGGTGTCGTCAGCGCTTGAAGCTCAGCTGGGAGAACCTGATAGTGCCAAGCTGATTTGGCAGCCGCAAACCACTACTGAACTAGATCTTGAGGGCATGGAAAAGCTGATGAAGCTGATCGATACTTTGGAAGACGACGACGACGTGCAGCGGGTGACAGCCAATTTTGAAGTGAGTGATGAAGTTATGGCTGCGATGTAACTTTGCTAGTTTCGTTACTAAATAAATAAAAGGGCCTGTGTGGTCCTTTTTGCTTTTCTGATG
>LAQD01000050.1:1876-4629 GCA_000981705.1 Rhodobacteraceae bacterium ASP10-04a | reverse complement strand
CCTAGGGTTCGAAACACCAACTGGCCTATAGATTATCTGCGCCTGAGCTCTATTTTTATGTTGTTATTGTACTCTGCAAGCTATGTCGCGCCACTGCTAAGTTTTACAAGCATTTAATCTTGGTTCTACGCCTCAGGCCGTACAATGTGAAAGCCGCCGTCCATATATGTTAAGGGTAGCTTACCACGCTTTGTAACAGACCTTACATTGCCAATGCAAATATCATGGCTGCCATGAGTGATGATGTTGTCTAATATGCACTCAAAGGCTGTCGCACCTTCTAAAATTGGGCCTGTGGGCCCTTCTATAAAATTGACTGCACCAAAACGGTCTGGTTGTTCGGTGTCATAAAGGCCTGAAAATCGGTCTGCCAATAATCGGGCACCCTCGGGTAGGACATTTACGCAAAATACCTGATTGAGTGCCACGGCCAATCCAATCCGACTGTCGGATCGCAAGCAGACCAAAACCGAGGGTGGATCGGCAGATAATGACGAAAATGCACTAACAGTTGCACCTGTTGCCCCACTTTTGCCCCTAGTTGTCACAACTGTGACCGATTGTGCAACATTGCGCATGGCTTCAATGAATAACTTACGATCAACCATTTTCTATGTCCTATTCAGGCCCTATTTTTTTAAAATACGCATATATTCTTTGACAGACAATTCAATGGTGTCACGCATGTTTTTGGATGAGTTTAGTTTTGACGTTGCGGGGGCTGTGGTCAATGGTCAAATCTTTCGTCTTATGCTGCGGGTATGTGCCATGATAATTTACCTATTTGGTAAAAAATAATGAATGGATATATTGCTGGATAATAAAAATTCGTAGTGAATAGCTCCCAGAAAAGGATAACAAGCACTAGATCATAACTGACTGATTCTTTCTTTTTAGCAAAAAATGTGTTTTTCTTACAAAAAATAGGTTTAATGGATTACTAATATTTTGCTAATTTGGTCTGCATGTTTGTCAATTAGCCCCTCCATGGTGCGTTTAGCCAAGTCAACAGGTATTATTTTGTTCATTTACCTTAGGTATTTTGAGATTTACGGTTGCGCCAAAGACTGATTTGCTCGTTAATGATCTCCAAAATAATACCTTTCGCTTGGAATGGTAAAATACGGAGAATACGATTTGGCTGAGGCACAAGCGAAAGCATTTGTTGAATTTCAGCGCGTGCAAAAAAGTTACGACGGCGAGGTCTTAGTCGTAAAAGATCTAAGTTTGGCCATCCCACGTGGTGAGTTTTTAACCCTTTTGGGGCCATCTGGATCCGGTAAGACTACTTGTTTAATGATGTTGGCTGGATTTGAAACTGCTACCCATGGTGATATAATTTTAGATGGTGTTTCAATCAATAATATTGCACCGCACAAGCGTGGGATTGGAATGGTTTTCCAGAACTATGCGTTGTTTCCCCACATGACTGTTGCCGAAAATTTAGCATTTCCTCTTGAGGTTCGAAAATTTTCCAAAACGGAACGTGATACTAAAGTGAAACGAGCGCTTGAAATGGTGCAAATGGGGGAGTTTGGTGGACGTCGGCCTGCCCAATTGTCAGGTGGCCAACAACAGCGTGTAGCGCTAGCCCGGGCTTTAGTGTTTGAGGCCGAGTTAGTTTTAATGGATGAGCCGCTAGGCGCACTCGACAAACAGCTGCGCGAACACATGCAGTTTGAGATAAAGCGCATTGCTAATAATTTGGGGATTACCGTTGTCTACGTAACGCACGACCAGACTGAGGCGCTAACAATGTCAGATCGTGTAGCTGTGTTTGACGATGGTCGGATTCAGCAATTAGCACCACCTGACGAGTTGTATGAGTCGCCAAAAAATAGCTTCGTTGCTCAGTTTATTGGTGAAAATAATACTCTGGAAGGCATCGTTAAAGAAATTGTTAACGGAGTTGCTTTGGTACAGCTAGATGGTGGTGGTCTGATTGATTGCAACCCAGTCAATGTTTCCAAAGCTGGTGAACGTACCAGGGTTTCAATCCGGCCGGAGCGAGTAGAGTTTAATAAAGAACGTTTTCAACCCGGTGCGCACACGCTGACCGCAGAGGTGCTTGAATTTATTTACATGGGTGATATTTTTCGCACTCGCCTTAGAGTAGCTGGCAATGACAACTTTATAGTTAAGACCCGGAATGCACCTGATCAGGTGCGTTTGGAACCTGGCGCCCAGATTGATATTGGTTGGTTACCATCCGATTGTCACGCATTGGACGCATAGGTGCTGTACGCCATATCGTCTGCTTAATTGCAGTCGAATATAAAGAATTTGCTGTTTAACCCGTAACGCGAATTTTTTCATAAAGAACGGGACCTGTGGGAGAATGTAATGAAATTTACAAAAACTGTATTTGCAACGGCGGCACTTTCGCTATTTGCAGGATTTGCACTTGCTGAAGAAATGACTATTGTGTCATGGGGCGGCGCTTATTCAAAATCACAACTTAAAGCTTACCATGAGCCCTATACGGCAAAAACTGGTGTCACTATCATCAATGATGAAAGTGCCGGCACAGCTGTGCCAAAATTGCGTGCTATGAAAGAGGCGGGCAACCTGACTTGGGATGTCGTCGACGTTGAAGCTGGTCCAGCGATGCAGCTTTGCGACGAAGGTCTAGCTATGGAAATTGATCACGATTCTATGTTGGCTGCCGCACCAGACGGAACTCTTGCTTCAGTAGATTTCGGTAGTTTCATCGTTTCGGAATGCTTTATTCCGCAGATTGTCTATTCATACAC
>LAQD01000050.1:1519-1802 GCA_000981705.1 Rhodobacteraceae bacterium ASP10-04a | reverse complement strand
GTAAGCGTTCATTGAAAAAAGGTGCACTTTCCAATATGGAATGGGCTCTTTTGTGTGATGGCGTAGCCAAAGCAGATATCTATCCGATGTTGGAAACAGCCGCGGGTCAGGATCAAGCACTTGCGAAACTGGATACCATTAAAGACGATGTGATCTGGTGGTCTGCAGGCGCTGACACGCCACAACTGCTGGCTGATGGCGAAGTTGTCATGGGCTCGACCTTTAACGGCCGTTTATTTGCTTTGATCGAAGAGCAAAACCAGCCTGTTTCAATGCTTTGGGA
>LAQD01000050.1:1049-1168 GCA_000981705.1 Rhodobacteraceae bacterium ASP10-04a | reverse complement strand
CTGGCTGTTCTAGACGTCAAGCCGACTATGGGGGCACTATGAGCTACACTAACGAAAACAGCCTAATGATGACTGTTGATGGAACACCCCTTAAAAAAAGCCTAGCGATAGCGCTAAGA
>LAQD01000050.1:829-1019 GCA_000981705.1 Rhodobacteraceae bacterium ASP10-04a | reverse complement strand
ATATTTGTTTTATTTACTTTCCTTTTTCCTATTGCATCGATGCTTTTCCGCTCGGTCGAGAATGACATAGTCTCGGAAATATTGCCCGAAACTGTCGTGGCCTTGAGCAGTTGGAATGCCCAGTCGGGAAAATTGCCTGATGAAGCTGTGTATTCAGCTTTTGCAGGAGATATTCAGCGTGCAGCAAAAG
>LAQD01000050.1:460-675 GCA_000981705.1 Rhodobacteraceae bacterium ASP10-04a | reverse complement strand
TCTGGCAAACTCTTAAAACTCACAGTTCGCTTTATACCAGTGGATACTTTTTAAATTCCATCGACATGCGTAAGACAGTTTCTGGGCCAGAGTATCAGCCTGAAGATAGACAGATTTTGGTGACACTTTTTAAACGAACGTTGATTATTTCTTTGTTGATAACGATGTCATGTATCTTTTTGGCTTATCCAGTGGCGTGGCTTCTTGCCAACTTA
>LAQD01000050.1:0-119 GCA_000981705.1 Rhodobacteraceae bacterium ASP10-04a | reverse complement strand
CTATCTTAGTTTTCATACTTTCAATCGGTTACTATATCACTCCCGAGATCGTAGGTGGTAACAAGGGCGTCTTTATTTCTAACCGAATAGCTTATCATATTTTTCAGTCAATGAATTGG
>LAQD01000049.1:5602-19240 GCA_000981705.1 Rhodobacteraceae bacterium ASP10-04a | reverse complement strand
AGGAAGCAGACATTGCTTTCGCCAAGCACTAACTGCTGCTATGTGGACTAATCTGCCACTGAGTTTCTGGCTGAGAATGTCTGCATACGCGCTTCGCCCGAAAGAATCTAACTATGCCTATCTCAGATATACTCACAGAACTTCATTGCTGGCAAACTCAAGAAAACGACTATTACTTGTCGTTTCTGACAAGACAGGCCAATCAAACACAATTGCAATGGCACAAGGTCTAATCTGGAGTTTCTCGTAAATGGAGAATGTCCCTAACTCGCTTGCCGTCAAAAACGTGGCGCTTTCAGAGCGTACTCTTGAGGCACGCTATTATCTCGATTCCTCGGTCATGAAAACGGAACAACAAGACCTGCTGTACCGGTCTTGGCAGTTTGTTGGTCATATTAGTGACGTTATATCACCCGGTGACTACTTCACCTTTTCGCTTCAGAACCAAGACTATTTTCTTGTGCGGGACACAGATGGCACACTGCGCGGTTATGCAAACGTGTGCCCGCACCGGGGGCATAGACTACTGGACGGGCAAGGCACGCGGGCGCGCATTACCTGTCCTTATCACGCTTGGACTTTTGGGCTGGATGGTGCACTGCGTGGTGCAAAGGGCATGTCACGCAGGGACGTCGATTTTGAAAAGCTTGGACTTATCAGTATCGCGGTCGACATACTGGCAGGACTCGTTTTCGTTAACCCAAGCAGCGATGCCGTCCCACTGCGGACGTATGCGCCGGGCTTGGAAGGGCAAATGCTGCGCGCGTGCTCGGACCTTGAAAGCTATGTCCCGGACCGCGAAGGAGAGGAGTTCGGCCACACTTATATATGCAGGTCAAATTGGAAGGTGATGATCGACAACTACTTAGAGTGTTATCACTGCCAGATGGCGCATCCCGAGTTCAACGAGATGATGGCGATCCCTGAAAGCGTTTTTACGCTTTTTCCGAACTTCACTTATCAGAACGCGCCGACCAAAAAGAAGGCCCAGAACCTCGCCTTTCCACTTGATCTTGATCACGATGTCCTTGTGGGAGAGTTCTGGTGGCTATTCCCAAATATCACGCTTGGTCGCTTTCCTGGCACGCAGAACTTCTACGTTTCGCGCTTTGATCCCTTAAAGCCTGATGAAACCTCTCGTTTCACGCTGTCACTAAAGCCCGCCACTCCAACGGATGCTGGCGCGCCTGAACGCGACCGCCTGAGGTCTGTCTGGACCGCGGAAGTGGTTGCCAAAGAGGACCGCAGTCTCTGTGAGGGCGTTCAACGCGGCATAGCGCAAAAGGGATTCAAGCAAGGCTGGTATGTAACGAACTTTGAGGATCATGGTATTTCGGAACATGCGATGCAGCATTTCCACGGATTATACCGCCAATGGTTGGCCGCTCATGGCAGTAGGTTTGCAGACTAGTTGGAAACATTAAAGACGCGACTGCATTGCATTTTTTATTCAGTTTAGCTCTAGCCATTTTCGCGGATATCCATCGCTGCGCCCAGAGTGGCCATTCTTGCAAATCGCAGCATCTGCCACTTTAGATACCTAGCTGCCATTCGCTACAATTTGGATGAATGGCCGTTTTAGCCCAAATCAGCTTTATCCCAGAAATTATGTACGCCAATCTATCAGCTAGGAGCCAACGGCAGGGGTTACTCGGCTCGATCGCTATGGCTGAGCCAGAGGACCATGGACCGGGGCCCCCGATCGTAGGGCCCCGCGTCTCGGACCACGGGCCTTTAGTGTTGGGGGCGTAGTTTCATTCGAGGGTAATTTTGTTTGGCGCCATCTCTACTCACGCACCAATTTCAAGCTGAACCGTACCGCGGCTCTTGCCGAGTGGTGTCAATTATTGAGCGCATAGATTTAGGCTGTGGCAGCAATCTGATGCGAGTTCTCATTAGTTTGACAGCACCAATTTGATGGTTGTTTTAATTGGTTTGACAGCACCCAGAAAATTCATGCGCCCAATGGCCAAGGAGGCTCACATCAAAACTGATAAAAACCCGTTATCGGCTGGGGTGCTTGGGAGTTACGTTTAGTCTAGGAATGCCTTCTCGACCACATAGTGCTGAGGGTTGGAGTTGGCACCTTCGACCAGCCCGTATTCTTCAAGCATCGCTTTGAGTTCGATATTGAACGCCAAATTGCCACAGATCATCGCGCGGTCAGTCTCGGGGTTCAGCACGGCCACGCCAAGATCGGCAAACACCGCACCGGACCGCATCAAATCGGTGATCCGGCCCATCTTCGGGCTGTGTTCGCGGGTCGTGGTCGGATAGTATTTTATCTTCTTCCAGAACCCGTCACCGATGACTTCATTAAGCAGTTCATCCGTCTTGAGGCCTTCAATCAGGTCATGGCCATAGGTCAGTTCGCCAACTTCTCGGCAGGTGTGGATGATGATGATTTCGTCATAGTCTTCATAGGTTTGCGGTTCGCGCAGCAGGCTGGCGAAGGGCGCAAAACCAGTGCCAGTAGCAAAGAACCACAACCGTTTTCCAGGAAGCAAGGCGTCATGCACAAGTGTGCCCACGGGTTTGGGGCGCAGGATAATTTCGTCACCGACGTTGATGTGTTTCAGGCGCGATGTCAGCGGGCCGTCCGGCACCTTGATGGAATAAAATTCCAACTCGTTGTCCCAGTTCGGAGACGCTATCGAATAGGCGCGCAGCAGTGGTTTGACCTTGCCGGTTTCCGGGTGTGGATCACCCATCAACCCAATCATCACGAATTCACCGGAGCGAAACCGCATTGTTGCGGGCCGCGTGCAGCGAAAGCTGAACAGGCGGTCGGTGTGGTGTTTCACCTGCGTCACAATCTGTGCGTCGGGCAGGGCAGGGACGGCTTTGGTCGCGGTTGTTGTATTGGGCACGGGTATCATTTCTGTCATATGTTATTGACGCAGACCTAAGCCTGCGCCCCTCTGTTACGCTTTGATGTCTGTCATTTAAAGGGAGAGATATTTTAAGTGATACTTAGCCGCGCAGCCGCGCCTGATAGTCATGGGCTTGCCAATCGGCACGGGCCAGCCATTGCGGTTCTGGCTGGCGGCTGGCGAGGTCGTCAGAAATCTCGACCTCATCATATCCGGACCGTCGTGCCATGGCGTATTGATCGGCAATCACATGGCCACGCGCGCGCAGACGACCCACAAACCCCATGCGGCGCAATTGTGCGGCGATGGTGAACCCGCGCCCGTCGGCAAAACTGGGGAAATCGATGCGGATCAGATCAATTTGGCCCAACAGGCCCTCAAGGTCACTAGGTTCTGCATCAGACGCAAGATCAACAGCCACCGCGCTACAATCATTTGCGGCCACTTCTGTGACCATTACAAAGCCAGTTGTCCAATCGTCGGCGGCAAAGCCCGTGTCGTTAACAAGTACAGTCATGATCTATCCTTTGGGCCAAGCCCCTCAATTGTCCGCGCCAGTCATGCGGATCTGGCAATTTGGCCGTTGTCAAAGTGAATGCCGCATTCTGATTTTGGCGTATTGCGCCAGCGGCCCGCGCGGGCGTTTTCACCGGAACCAACGCGCGTGGTGCACGGGCCGCAGCCGATGCTTGGAAACCCCTTCGCCACCAGCGGATGACGTGGCAGATTGTGCGCGGTGATATAATCACGCAGATCGCTGCTGTCCCACCGCGCAAGCGGATTGACCTTTACGCTGGGCATCCGGCCGAGCGGCCGATCAACCTCGAACAGGTCCAGTGCTTGACGGTCCCCCCCTTGATACCGTTTGCTCCCCGAAATCCAGCCGTCAAAGCCCGCAAGCGCCTTTTGCAAGGGTTCGGTTTTGCGCAAGACACAGCAGGCGTCAGGGTCGTGCAGGTGCAACAAATTCTCGTTGTCGCGTTCAAATAGGGTGTCGCGTGTGGCACGAATGACCTGCACGTTGCTCAGCCCAAGTGAGGACGCCACGTCGCGTTGATACTCCAGCGTTTCGGCGAACAGCATTTCGGTGTCGATGAACAACACCGGCATAGTGCGGTCTATCTGCGCTGCCATATGCAGCAAAACAACGCTTTCTGCGCCAAATGAGCTGACCAACGCCATGTCGCCAAAGCTGGTGAGGGCATGGGCCAAGACGTCCTGTGCGTCACGGTCTTTGTAAATACGGTTTAGCGTTTGGGTTTGTCCATCAAGCGGCATTGGCTTTCTCCTGTGGATAAAGAATTGCTTTGAAAGGTGCGACGCCGAGGCGACGATAGGCCTCTAGGAACGTTTCATCTGGGGCCTGGCGCAGGTCCATATACCCCAGCACTAGGCGTTCGATCGCAGGTACGATTTCAGCGGCATTAAATCCCGGTCCGGCGCGTTCCCCGACAGCGGCAGTTTCAGTGTGATCGCCGCCAAGCGTGATTTGGTAGTTTTCCACGCCCGCACGATCAAGGCCAAGGATGCCGATGTGACCCACATGGTGATGCCCACACGCGTTGATGCAGCCTGATATTTTGATCTTGAGCGCGCCGATGTCGTGCTCAATTTTCAGTTCATCAAAACGTGCCGCGATTTCTTGCGCGATAGGGATGGATCGCGCGGTGGCGAGCGCACAGTAATCCATGCCGGGGCAGGCGATGATATCGGACGCCAGCCCGATGTTGGCTGTTGCGAGGTCCGCGCTGCGAAGTGCCGCGTAGAGTTTAGGAAGGTACGATTTGTGCACATGCGGCAAGATGATGTTTTGCTCGTGGCTGATGCGCAGTTCATCATGGCCGTAGGTGCGGGCAAGGTTGGCCATAACCCGCATCTGGTCTGCCGTTGCATCGCCCGGTGTCGCGCCATGCTTTTTAATGGAAATACTGACAATTGCATAGCCATCCGCGCGGTGTTGCGTCAGGTTCGTGTCCGTCCAAGACCGAAACGCTGGGTTGGCCAGACGCACGGCTTCGTAGCCCTTTGTGTCGGCGGTTTTAAACGCAGGCGATGTGAACTGTGCTTCGATCTCTGCCAGCATAATTTGGTCTACACCACTGAAAGACGGGCGAATTTCCGCAAACCGCGCATCCACTAGGCGGCGGATCTCATCGATACCATGTTCGTGAACTGTAATTTTGATGCGGGACTTATATTTGTTGTCGCGCCGTCCTAAACGGTTCCAAACAGACACAATCGCTTCGACATAGGGAAGCAGATCCGTTTGTGGCAGGAAGTCGGTGATGACCTTGCCGATCATCGGCGTACGGCCAAGTCCGCCCCCGACAATGACCTCGTAGCCAGCGGCACCGTCCCGCAGGACCATCCGCAGGCCAATATCATGGGCTTTGGTCACGGCGCGGTCGTTGGGCGATCCGGTGATGGCGATCTTGAATTTGCGCGGCAAGAACTGGAATTCGGGATGGTCTGTGGACCATTGACGCAGCAATTCTGCGACAGGACGCGGGTCGGCAATCTCATCCGCGGCGGCGCCTGCAAAATGGTCGGCGGTGACGTTGCGGATTGTGTTACCAGAGGTTTGGATTGCGTGCATGCCGACGTCCGCGAGGTCGGACAGCATGTCCGGCACATCACTCAGTTCAGGCCAGTTGTACTGGATGTTCTGACGGGTGGTGAAATGACCGTAGCCCTTGTCATAGGTCTGCGCCAAATGCGCGAGCATGTCCATTTGCGCCGAGTTCAACGTGCCATAGGGCACGGCTACGCGCAGCATGTAGGCATGCAATTGCAAATAAAGGCCGTTCATTAGGCGCAAGGGTTTGAATTCATCCTCGGTGAGGGAGCCGTCAACGCGACGCGCAACTTGACCACGGAATTGCGCGACACGTTCGCGCACGAAACTCTCATCGAAGTCATTGTATTTATACATTGTTCTCTACCCTATGGACTTGCTTGCCGTGGGCGTAATTGGACGGCCCGCGTGCACGAAAGTCTTCGCGAAAGTGGGTGGGTTCGGGGCCGTTGTCGCCCATCGCAGCGTCCGCCAGATACGCACCGGCAATCAGATGTGCCTGCGTTTCGGCACCCAGCATGCGCAGGTTCGCGGTGCCTTCATCGGTGATGAATTCAGCGTCGTGAATGTCGCTGGACCAGTAGCCGTTGGCCGTGAGCCAGACAGCATCACCTTGCATCAGGCGGTTTGCAGTGACAACTTTCGGGGTGAAATCTTTCGGCATCTTACAAGGCCTCCTGAGTGAGGGTTTCAATTTCAGCGACCGCCAGTGCTGCACGTGGCGCGAGACCGAGGAACGTCAGCGCGGGACCAGACAGGTTTGCGTTGGTGATTGTCGGTTCAAGGTCGCCCAAGATGGTGGCGATGACGCGTTGATCGGGGCGCGACACGTTTTCAAGTACGGTGACGGGCGTGGACGGGTCTGCGCCGTGCATCAACAGGCGGCCTTGGATGAAGCGTGCGGATTTTTTGCCCATGTAGATCGCGGCGACTTGGTCGGTTTCGGCCAGTGCCTTCCAGTCGTGATCCACGTAACCCTTGGTGTCGTGGCCGGTGATGAAGCGCACGGAGGAATTGCGGCCACGCCGAGTCAGGCTTTGGCCGATGTTTGCCACAGCGGCAGACGCGGCTGTGATGCCGGGGACGATGGAGTAGGACAGGTCAGCAGATGTGATAGCGTCGATTTCTTCATCGAGGCGGCCAAAGACCGTTGGATCGCCAGATTTCAGGCGCACAACATGGTGGCCGCGCAATGCGTGATCAACGATCAATGCGTTGATCACGCATTGCGCCATGGCTTTGCCAAAGCCTGTCTTGCCTGCGTCAATCATGATCGCTTCGCGCCGCGCCAGTTCCAGAATTTCGAGCGTCACGAGGCGATCGTAAATCACCACGTCGGCTGAATCCAGGGCTTTGCGCGCCTTCAGCGTCAGCAAGTCAGGATCACCGGGGCCAGCGCCGACAAGGTCGATGTGACCGGGTTTGGCGTCTGTGTTTAGGTGGTCATTCAGCAGGGTGTCGAGGGCCTGTTCAGCCGCGTCTTCGCCTTGCGTGACGGCGCGGGGGCCTGCGTTAAAGTAGAAATCAGACCAGAAATTGCGCCGCGCCGCACCAAATGGCAGCTTCTCGGCCATCCCGCGAAAACCTTTGCCGATGCGCGCGAGCGTGCCAAGCGACGCGGGGAGGCGTTCTTCGAGATCTTTCTTGATCGCGCGGGCCAGTACGGGGGCCGCGCCCTCGGTGCCGATGGCGATGGTGACGGGGTCACGATCGACGATCGCGGGCGTGATAAACTGGCTGTCGTTTAGGTTATCGACGATATTGACCAACGCGCCGTCGCGATGCGCCAATGCCGCAGTCCGCGCGTCTTCCTCAGCATCTTCGTGTGCGGCGTAAAACAGGGATGCACACATCGTGTCGCCGGGTTCCATTGCGCGGCTCAGAAGGGTCAGGCGGCCATCTGCGGCCCATGCATGGATTTCAGGTGCAGCCTGCGCCGCAATCACTGTCAGCTTCGCTTCGGTCTTCAGCAACAAGCGCAGTTTGGCCAGTGCTGCGTTACCGCCGCCAGCCAAAACGATGCGGCGGCCTTGCACGGCGAGGAAGATGGGGAAGTGTTTCATATTGGTTAGTCCCGATTGCCTGACCTCTATATAGAATATAATTCCAAGGATTGCACCATTCATCGGGTTGAAAGGGACATTTGTTCGTTATATGTAGCAGATCAGTCAGGATGTTTCCCAAGGAGAGGAAAAAGCGAATGGATGTTCTGATAGATGAGCTGGACCGGAAAATTCTACGCACCATGCAGCGTGACGCGGGGCAATCTTTGGATGAAATAGCGTAACTCCCAAGCACCCCAGTGGATATCGGGTTTTGGGTATCACTCGCGACTTTAGAGTATCCGTCTTGATCAAGCGTATTTATCACCCAAAGTCGGTTTGCTTTAATGAGCGCATTTGCGAGTTCAATGAGCTTTCTCATGAGGGCAGTAAGGGCGACTTTTGGCGGTTTACCTGCTTTGATCATGGCTTGATATTTGGCCTTGAGGTCTGGATTGAACCTCATGGCGACAAGAGCTGGCATGTAGAGGGCGTCCCTCACAACTTTTCGGCCACCTTGAATGAATGACTTCCCCCGCCACTGCCCTGATTGGGGTCGAGTACGTGTTGGTGCATCACGGCCCAGAGCCTTTCAATTGAATTTAGGTGCGGGGAATAGGGCGGCAGCTGGATCAAGTGGATGCGGCACTTCAGAAATTTGTCAGTTATCACAGTCAAATCTATAACCATTTCAACCAACAAAGGCATCTAGAAAGCGGGCAATCCTTCAAGCAAAAAAGTACAACTGCTCTCACGGAGTGGTTCAATTTCTGTGCCGCATGATCATTGACTTGATGTGCCTTTTACCGGTGTTCAAGTTTGTCTGACAACACCTGCCATTTACCAAAAATAGGGATCAACCAAAGGGACGTAAAGTTTGTCTGACAATACCCCGTTTAGAATGTAGTCAAACTTTGCCCTTCCAAGGCACCAGCCAGCTTTCCAGCTGACGAATGCCAATGTCTATCAAAAAACCGATGACCCCGATCAGGATTATCCCAACAATCACAATATCGGTTAGCTGAAACTTGGCCGCCACCATGATCATCATGCCCAAGCCTTTTTCAGCCGCCACCAATTCTGCCGCCACAACCGTGCCCCAGCATACGCCCATCGCAACGCGGGCACCTGTAAAGATTTCGGGCAGGGAATTTGGAATGATGACTTTAAGCAGGATTTGCCATTTGCTTGCGCCCAAAGAATAGGCCGCATGTACCTTGGCAATCGCCACACCAGACACGCCGGAGCGCGCTGCAATGGCCATGATCCAAAGTGCAGCCAAGAATAGCAAGATGACCTTAGACGTCTCGCCAATACCAAACCAAATGATCATCAAGGGGATCAAAGCGAGAGGTGGCACCGGGCGCATGAACTCTACAATTGGATCAAACCAACCGCGGGCCCAATTGGTCAGGCCCATGGCATATCCCAAAGGAATACCAAGCAATGCGCCTAGTAAGAAACCATAAATAACCCGCGAAAGTGAGGCCCATGTGTGTTCGAGCAAGGTGAAGTTACGATAACCCTCATTGTTGAGCTTCCAAAAACGATCAGAGGCCACCTCTGGTGCCGGCAAATACAACCGTGCCATGCGGAACCCTTTGGCAGGTTCAAAGAACGGCGTGCCCTTATCGGTGAGCGCCAAACGGCCCTCACTCAAAATGATCTCTTCGCCTGGTGCAATCGCCTGCCCATTCAAATGGGTGACCTTAACACCGTCGGGCTTCTTGAACTCATCATTGCTGAAAACAGAGATCAGCTTTGACCCATATCGTGCGATAACAAGCACATCATTTTTGGCAAAGCCTTCGCCCGGTTCAATCGAGGGCTTAGCTGGAATTTTACCTGGCTTCCCATCCGGGCCATCAGTCAGTTGAACGTCTTCAGGATAAACAAGAACAGACACGGTGGCATCATCAGAGCGGCCATCGGGAAGGGTTGCTGTGTAGGTGAATTTGACTGCTCCTTCGAACGGACCTTTGGCCTTAAGCACCGGTAAAGAGGTGTTAGTAAACGCAGCCCAAAGCGCAAAAATAGCGAGCACCGAGATCACCGAGGCGGCACGATTAGGTCTCACCGCACTCTCATCGCCGAAGGTTACGGTCTTAAGGGATGTGTAATCCGCACGCGTGAAAAACTGTTTTGTACACCATGCCACAGCCACCATGCTGACCGCAAAAATCGCTATATAGACGGCAAGCAGAATAATACCAGTCATGCGCTTTCCTCCGTGCGGCCCATAATTTCTTCTTCCATTTCCCAGATCATCGACAGAATCTCTTCTCGGGTTTTGGCATAATCAGGATGCTTCTTAACTTCGCGTAAATCGGCGCCCGCACCCATTTCGGCGAATGGGAGGCGGTATTCCTTGTGAATGCGTCCTGGTCGTGGTGCCATGACCAAAAGACGTTCGCCCAAAAGTAAGGCTTCCTCGACAGAGTGGGTTATCAAGATGATCGTTTTGCCGGTCTCTTTCCATAGATCAAGCACCAAAGACTGCATCTTTTCACGGGTCAAAGCGTCCAGAGCTCCCAAAGGCTCATCCATCAAAATCACATCTGGCTCATTGGCCAAGCAACGGGCCAAAGCCACACGTTGCTGCATACCGCCGGACAGCTCATAAACTGCTTTATCTTTGAAGTCCTGTAGGCCCACTACTTCCAACAGCCGGTCAACGATCTTACGGCTCTGAGCGCGGGGCATTTTTTTCATGTCAGGGCCGAACGAGACGTTTTCACGCACGGTCATCCACTCAAATAATGCACCCTGTTGGAACACCATACCACGTTCTGCGCCGGGGCCTTTGACGGATTTTTCGTTTACAATGATCTGGCCGCTCGTTGGGGCCAAAAATCCAGCAACGATATTTAGCAGGGTTGTTTTGCCACAGCCTGAAGGGCCAAGAACACTCAATAACTCGCCGGATTTAATGTCTAAAGTTACGTTTTTAAGCGCTTGAACCGATCCGCCGTTGGGTAAATCGAAGCGCATGGAAATGTTATCTATAAGCAGGCCTGACACCTGAAGCTCCCGTCTGGCCAGATGTTACTGGCCTTTGTATCTGTTGCTGAATGCGTTTTCACGTAAACTGGGCGCATGTCAAAAGGTAAGGGCAGGCAACCCAGATGGCCGCCTGCCCTTTGGTCTCGATTACATGCCTTTGGCAGCAGTCAAAGGACCTACGTTTACGTTGTCAGCATAGCTGGCTTTTGCGCTATCGATAGAATTAGCAGCCACAAATACATCTGCAACACCCTTCATGAATGTTTGGGCTGCACCACCCAACCAACCGCTCGATAATTGTGCGTCAACATCGGGGAATACAAATGTACCCATAGATGATGCAGCGTCTGCTTCAGACATACCGGCATCCTTCGCAACAGCAGCCAGCATTGCGGCTGGTTGACTTGCGTTCCACTCAGTATTTGCAGCAGCAGTTACAGCCAAGAATTTAGCCACAACATCAGCATTTTCAGCAACAAAGCCAGATGGCGCTGTTGTCACGTCAAATACCAAGATGCCAAGCTCGGTTTTTTCATCTCCTGTCAGCAATACGTTGCCAGATTCTTTCATGCGGCGTAGCGCACCACCCCAACCACAAGCCATATCAACAGCGCCTTGAGCCAAAGCCGCTTGGCCTTCAGCAGGTGCCATATCAACAACAGTTAGACTGTCCAAAGACACACCAAAGTGACCCATTTGCTTCAAGAAGCCGTAATGCGCAGCTGTTCCCAATGGAACTGCAACTTTTTTGCCAGCCAATTCGCCAGCAGAATCTTTGTCGATTTCAAGGCCAGCGGCAACAACACAGTTATCATTGTCTGCATAGGACACAGCAACGTCAACGATCTGCAGGTCCTGACCAGCGGATGTTGCAACGACGAAAGGCGGTACACCTTGAGATACGGAGATATCGATATCACCTGAGGCCATCGCAGCTGACATAGCCGTACCCGTGTCGAAGGAAACCCAGTTCACTTTCATGCCCAAAGCCTCGTCATAGGCTCCAGAAACTTTGGAGGCTTGGAATGGCATTGGCCACTCAAGGAAATAGGCAACATTCAGTTCGCCATGGCCACCAGCAACAGCCGCAGCACCAGACAACATTGTCGCCCCGGCAACAGCACTCATTAATGCAGTTTTCAATTTCATATTAGTTTCTCCTAGTTGCGCTGAAGCTTAGTGCTCAGCTTTTGACTTACTATTTCCTGGCCCAAGGTTGAGCGCTGTGGAGCGCCCGTTTTTTTAGGCCAGTGGCAGTTCAGAAAAGCATAAAATCGCAAACATGGCCAGTACAAATCTTAAAATTCTCTAGCAGAATTTAACATAGGGGCCATTTTGTTATTAAAAGACAATCTTGCTGTTAAAAAATGCTAGTTCCGAATCTACCCACGTTAGATTTTAAACTAATTCCTTCAAACCTAATGGTGGCGTATTGCATCTTTGAGCTTGATCACCGATGCAGGTTCACAACCATCACTCTTCAAATAGTGACCTTTTCTATTAAGGCCTAATATTATTTGGCTATATACAGGGTTATCATCTGGCCCTATCTTGCGCTGGAAACTTCCGCGCTGATAATGAATGAATTTCGAGTATAGAATCTAGTAAACCCTATTCCAAAGCAAAGACCATTGACTTTGTTTGAGCCAAGGCCAAAATACTAATGTATGACTGATATATTCCGCGGCAATTTCACCCAGCAAGAACCCATACCTGACGAGGCTATTGCCGCCGCTCTAACAGTGCTTAAACATGGGCGGTTGCACCGCTATAATGAGGTCGATGGTGAGGTGGCGGAATCCGCTTTGCTAGAGCTGGAGTTTGCCGCGCAAATGGGCTCTAGATATTGCCTTGCAGTGGCCTCTGGCGGCTATGCTTTGGCCACGGCCCTGCGCTCAGTTGGGGTGAAGCCCGGTGATAAAGTTCTGACCAATGCCTTTACACTGGCGCCCGTACCGGGGGCGATTGCCTCTGTCGGTGCGGTGCCGGTCTTTGTGGGGGTGACTGACGGTTTGGTGATTGACCTAGAGGATTTGGCCAGCAAAGCTGGTCAGGCGGATGTGTTGATGCTGTCGCACATGCGCGGTCATATTGTGGATATGGATGCCTTGATGCAATTGGCCCAGGCCCATAATCTATTGGTCATTGAGGATTGTGCTCATACCATGGGAGCAAAATGGGGGGATACCCGGTCGGGACGCTCAGGCGTGATTGGCTGTTATTCGTGTCAGACTTATAAGCATGTGAACTCTGGCGAAGGCGGGCTTTTGATATGCGATGACGATGAGATCATGGCACGGGCCATCATGCTGTCGGGCAGTTATATGATCTATGCTAAACACCGTGCGGGCCCACCGCCTGAGGCTTTTGAAGCGGTCCGGTTGGTGACACCTAATATCTCTGGGCGCATGGATAATTTGCGTGCTGCAATTTTGCGCCCACAACTGCGCCGGTTGGACAGCCAATGCCAAGCTTGGAATGATCGCTATCACGTGGTGGATAGCGCCTTGGGGCAGGTGGCGGGTTTGACCCGGGTGCAGCGGCCGCAACAAGAGAAATTTGTGGCCTCCTCATATCAATTTTTGCTGCTCGACTGGTCAGGCGACGCGATCCGGGATGTGGTGGCGCGGTGTTTGGCGCGCGGTGTTGAGCTGAAATGGTTTGGCGCAGTTGAACCCGTCGGCTTTACCAGCCGCTACGATAGTTGGACCTATGCACCCAGCAGCCCGATGCCTTCCAGTGATCGAGTGTTGCATAGTATTATCGATATGCGTTTACCGCTGATGTTCTCGCTGGAAGACTGCGTGATGGTGGCCCGAATTATAGGCGAGGAAGTGGCCTTAGCGTTTGCGGCCTCTGGGCAAAATCAGGCATAGCAGCGCTCAACGCACGCAAAGACTAAACAAGCCCATTCTATTCCCCCCCACGCGCACCCGCCTCCCATCGCTGTATCTGTCAGCAAGCGCGCTCAGGCAACGCAAGCGTAACCCAGCCCCATTTACCCCTCTGTCGGCCACTATGATCCGCTACAGGCGCAGCAGGGGCTGGGTGTGGGGTTAGGTTGGCTGTGAGGTGTTGCAGAACGCCACCTCTATTCACACACCAATTTCAAGCCAAACCGTGCCGCTGCTCTCGCCGAGTGGCG
>LAQD01000049.1:1574-5533 GCA_000981705.1 Rhodobacteraceae bacterium ASP10-04a | reverse complement strand
CCAGTTTATGTGTTCTAAATATGAACAGTCGCTTGGGTTCTCATTATTTTGAGGGCCGCTTGCAGGTGTATAAGATCGCATTCTGTCACATGTTTTTAATGTGCCTGTAAACAGTATTGCGAGAGACTCCCAAACGTCGTGAAGCAAGGCTAATATTTTGACCGGTATCCAACCAAGATTTCCTGATTAGGGTGCAATTTTCTTTACGAATGGGAGAATTGGAGCACGCGTCACAAGGCCCTATTTCCACTCCAGACAATTTTTGATCGTGTTGGATTGAAGCGTTGCGAATAACATGAGCGTCACTTGTAGAAACAAGAACACGCAGGACCTTTTTAAGTTGTCCCAAATGTCCTGGCCAATCACGTGAACACAAAGCATCAAGGGCATTTTTTGAAATATGGTGTTTAGGAGAAACTTGGGCTAGAAGTTCCTTTGTGATTTTTTCGAAATCAGTTCGCATGTCTAAATTGGGTAATTGTAAATGTGCGCCGATTAAACTCTCCAAAAAGATTTCAGACATGTTGTTGCCTGACTTCAAAACTTCCATAGGTTGTGTGCAAGTGAACACAAATCCACCAATAGGCCTTAAAGTAAAGTCTTCATTACTATGTAAATATAATTCAATTAATTTACTAATTTCGCATTGGATGATTTTTGATAATCCGTCTATATTTTTGAAAATTATTAGGCCGCCCTGCACGAGGGATAGTTTTCCCAGTGGCTGGGCAGGTAGAGCTTCGTCAAAGAAAGCCGGTTTCCCCAGAGAGCCAAAAAATACTGTCTCAAAGTTGTTGTCAGTTAGATGGCTACAATCAATTTCAATACAGGTTTTTGAGGGGAATACCCGTTTGCCTAATTCGATAGCCGTAGTCCGTTTTCCTGAGCCACGCTGACCTTCTACCAAGACTGGTAATCTGTGAATTAGGGCGTTTTCAGCTAGCGATAGACAGCGTTTGAGAACAGGGTCGTCTGAAACGTAAAGTGGTAAATGCTGCGTGCCTTCTACAAATTCATTACTTTCCAGGTGAATATTCTTTGGCATGCGTTGTCGGTTTGTAACGAGACTTGATTTTGTTGGAATATTCACAATTCGCTTTGCGCTGGATTTCTTCATTGACATAAAAACAGAAGAACCCATAATATCTTGTATTTTAACGATTTCATTTGAATTTAGTCGGTTGGCAATATTGGAAAATGGGATACAAAATATATCGCTAAAGTGTTGTTTGTTTGACAAGCTTAAGCCGTTAAGCATTATTTTCGCATTTACATTAGAACCTTCAACAAACCCGTGCTCGTCAACTGCCAGCATGGCGGCGCTGGTGGTAGATAAATATTCGTGCCTCGCATGAAAAACTAGAATTATTGAATCCGCAAACTGATCTATGAAAAGCCTATTCTCAACATTCTTGCTTGCAAGTTTTACCAGAGCTAAAGTGTGTTGTTGACGCGAGGATGCATCAGATGTTGCATCGATAAGGCCCACGATATCATCGTCTTGACCGTAAATAGGAACTGCAAAGCAGGAAAGATTTCCCAGTTTTCTAAAGAAGTGGTCGGAGCCTGCCACAATTTGTGATTTTCCTGTGTGCAAAGCCAGGCCGAGAGCGTTAGTTCCTCGGTAGTTTTCTGTCCATATCGAGCCTGGAATTACTGCCTTTCCGGCATCGCTTTGTTTGAAGTCCTCGTCCAGATAAGCATCCAGTATTACGCCGGTATTGTCAGCATAAGCCACCATAAATTTTGTACCGGCTATTTGATTATACAGCAGCTGCAATTCGGGGATCACAAACTGTCGGATTTTGTCGTTCTTTTGCCTTATCTCCAATAGCTCTGTGCCTGAAGTCACCGCGTCAATTGGTTTTGAGGTGGGGCTAAGACCAAAACTTGTACACCGAGCCCAGCTATCTGAAACAGAGCTTTCGAATGAACCTAATTCTGGAGTTTTTGAATAGCTTCTAAGCTCGTTATGGTTAGATTTTTCTAAAAACTGTTTGCTCATACTCTTGGCCCCCTAAGCTTTAACATTAACATGAAGCTTCATTAAAAAAAGCTTAGAAGTGTTCATAAAGTGAACACTTTTTAGACGCTCGTGCCAAAGTTGAACACTTACACCCTTTGATGGACCCGTAGATGGTTCCTAGTTTCAAAGGAGTCGTAAAGTGAAAGGTGTAAAATGAAAGCTCAAGTGTTAAATAAATATGATGATGATCTAACTGCTTCATCATGGGTGGACATGGAAAATGTTCCCGATCCGAAGATTGAAAAATCGAGCGATGTAATTGTGCGGATTGGCGGTGCAGGTGTGTGTCGTACAGATTTGCACATTATTGAAGGTGTTTGGCGTGTGGCAACTGACCCGACTGGCACAGGTCTGCTTCCATTGATTATGGGCCATGAAAATGCTGGATGGGTTGAGGAGATTGGATCAGAAGTTGAAGGCTTAAAGGTCGGTGATCCCGTTATTGTCCATCCTAAAATTACTGGCGGGACTTGCATTGCATGTCGACGTGGCCATGACATGCATGGAGAAAATGGGTCTTTTCCCGGTGTTGATTGCAACGGGGGTTATGCCGAGGCGCTAAAAACCTCTGTACGCAATATTGTGAAACTACCACAAACTCTGATCCCCAAAGAAGTTGCAGCATATTCAGATGCTGGCCTAACAGCTTATCGTGCGGCCAAAAAAGCATCACGCCACCTGCTACCAGGTGAAACATGTGTTGTTATTGGGTCGGGTGGTCTAGGTCATATTGCTATACAAGTTCTCAGGGCAATGTGCGCTGCTGATATCATTGTAGTGGACCCATCTGATCTGGCCCTTTCATTGGCTGAGTCCTGTGGTGTAGACGGTTTGGTTAAGGCGGACGGCAATGAAGTGTCAAAAGTTCTTGAATTGACAAAAGGCCGTGGTGCTGAAGCCGTTTTAGACTTTGTTGCTGAGCGGGGTACCACATCTAAAGGTTTGGCGATGACGCGTGACATGGGGAGCTATTATGTCATCGGATATGGTGAAGACATAAATGTTAGTGCATTCGAAATGGTCACAACAGAGAAAAATATCATTGGTAATCTTGTTGGTACTTGGGCTGAACTTACAGAGCTGATGTCTCTTGCAGACAAGGGCAAAGTTCATCTCGCCACACAGGAATATAGCTTAGCGAATGCAAATCAGGCTTTGCAAGATTTGAACAACGGGAAAATCAAAGGACGTGCTGTCCTTGTCCCTTAACTAAAAATACTAAATATTCTGGGAGGAAAAATAGTATGAATAGAGTAACAAAAATTAGCACCTTAGCTGTGACAGCGAGTTTATTGGCAGCTACTGCCAGTGCTGATAAATGGAGCGATCAGTTCCCACATATCAAGAATACTGGCGATATCGCTGGTGAGTGTTCATATGAATCAATGTCGAAAAAAGACTATGGTGGTCAAAAGCTTACCATTAACACACACGCCGTTCCCGTTATGGGCGAGCCTACTGCACTACATGCCGAACAATTTAGCGCACTAACTGGCGCAGAAGTAAAAGTGATTCATACACCTGCAGGTGATTTATATTCAAAAGCAATGGTGCCGTTTCAGGCAGGTCAAGCGCCCTATGATATTGTGTTTGGTTTTTCGAATTTTCTACGTGATTGGAAGCAATACTTAGAGCCTGTTCCTGCAAAATATGTGAATATGCCTCAAATGCAGGACGTTACTCAAGGACATATTGATGTGAATTCATGGGATGGTGAGATGATCCAGTTCCCCATTGATGGAGATCGTCACTACCTGAAATACAGGAAGGATGTCATCGACAATCCAGAGTACCAAGTCAAATATAAAGCTGAAACAGGCAATGAATTGCGTGTACCTCAAACATGGAAAGAATATGGTGAGATGGCCGCGTTCTTTAATGGCTGGGACTGGGATAACGATGGTGAGCTGGAGTATGGATCAGCCGAAGTTAT
>LAQD01000049.1:1150-1338 GCA_000981705.1 Rhodobacteraceae bacterium ASP10-04a | reverse complement strand
GCTGCGATGCAAGATGATAGTCCAATCAAAAACAAAGTTGGTTCCGCTCCACTACCAGGGTCTGATAGCGTATGGAACCGTTCTACTGGAGCTTGGGAAAATACATACAATCAAGCGCCATATATTGTTTGGGGCTGGACGGCTGCGGTTGCGAAGCAGAGCAAAAACCATGACATGGCGTTCGACTA
>LAQD01000049.1:0-762 GCA_000981705.1 Rhodobacteraceae bacterium ASP10-04a | reverse complement strand
GAGTAAATCTGTGAAGGTATAAAATAATGAGAGCGCCCCTATATTCGTGGGGCGTTCTTAAGCCATAGGAGCTGGTTTCAATGAATTTCAAACATAAATACTTGTTTTTGCTGCCAGGTCTTTTGGTTCTTCTAGGTATATTGATTTTTCCAATTGGTTTTACAGTGCGCTTGAGCTTCTCAAGTTGGGACAGCTTTTACCCTGGTTTAGACTTCATTGGATTGGATAATTATATCCGATTGTTCACAGACGACATGCGATTTTGGGAAGCTTTTGGTCGCCTAAGTCTACTTTCATTAACTACGGTTTTTTTACAATATGTTATAGGTTTCTCTCTCGCGCTTATGGTTTGGAAGCAAATCGTCTTCCAACGGTTTTTCCGAGTTCTTTTTTTGATACCTATGATGACAACACCTGTCATTATGACTGTGGTATGGCGTACATTCTTCCATGAATCACTGGGTCCAGCAAATGATTTTTTGAGCCTCTTTGGTATGCAACCACTGTGGTTAAGTAGCGAAATATTATCCAAGTTTACGGTAATTCTCGTCGAGGTTTGGCAATGGACCCCTTTTATGTTCCTTTTGCTACTCGCAGGATTATTATCGCTACCAAAAGAGCCTTATTTGGCAGCGTCAATTGATGGTGCTGGGCCCGTCCGAACTTTTGTTTATGTAACCTTTCCATTAATGGCGCCGATTTCTATTGGAGCAATTATTATTCGCCTAATTGAGGCCTCGAAAATTATGGATACGGTTTATG
>LAQD01000048.1:6627-13979 GCA_000981705.1 Rhodobacteraceae bacterium ASP10-04a | reverse complement strand
AGGATACTACCTTGTTTTATGGTAACTAATTTTCTGTACGCAGTTTTATTTAGTCTAGAAACTAAATTTAGCTTCAAGGTCATTCGTATGGCGATTTTCCATCAGCATTCAGAGGCTAAAACCTACACACAAAATCATAGTTCCAATCTGTTGTGTTGCTAAGGGTTGAAACAGTTCGCAACACAGCGTATCTGAACTGAAACACAAATGTTCTGAGGACTTTCATGGCGCGCACTAATCCATTTCAATTTATTCAGCAAACTCGGGCCGAAGTGACCAAAATTACTTGGCCTACTCGTCGCGAGCTTTTGGTAACTACTGCGATGGTTTTGGCCTTTGCAATCATCGGGGCAATTTTCTTTTCAGGAATCGACGCAGTTATCCGTTTGGGCCTGCGCTCTATCTTGGGCATGTTCTAGACAAGCTTTACGCAGGCTCTTGAAAATAAGACTTATGGCGGGTAGTGCGAACACTAACATAAAAGGTGTGTGACGATTCTGTCTCACGCCAGTTTTGATTTGGCGCAATCCGCGCTAAATATTGAATATTCGGGGTATCCCCGAGCAAGGTGAAGGGCCATAAAATGGCAAAGAGATGGTATTCCGTAAGTGTTCTATCGAACTACGAAAAAAAGATAGCAGAGACCATTCGCCAATCAGTTATTGATTCGAACATGGAAGACCAGATCGAAGAGGTGCTGGTACCAACAGAAGAAGTGACTGAAGTGAGGCGTGGTAAGAAGGTAATCACAGAGCGCCGTTTCATGCCGGGCTATGTTTTGGTTCGTATGGAGCTGTCCGATGAAGGCTATCACCTCATTACATCTATTAATCGTGTAACCGGATTTTTGGGTCCACAAGGGCGGCCAATGCCCATGCGAGATGCTGAAGTAAATCAGATCTTGAATCGTGTTCAAGAGGGCGAAGATGCTCCACGGACACTGATTCACTTCGAAATGGGTGAACAGGTTAGAATTAACGGTGGTCACTTTGAGGGCTTTGACGGCAATGTTGAAGAGGTTGATGAAGAAAACCAACGTTTAAAAGTGACCGTGTCGATATTTGGTCGAGCTACACCGGTCGAACTGGAATTCACTCAGGTATCTAAGCAAAGCTGAGAGTTTGGCGCATAACGCGCAAATGGCCTGTAAGGGCATGTGGGAGGCAGTTGTCACGCGTGATGATCCGTACCACATCAACATAGCCCACTGATCGCGATCATGGGTGTTTGAAAAGGAGCAGCCACTATGGCTAAAAAAATCGCTGGTAAGATGAAACTGCAAATCCCTGCAGGTGCAGCAAACCCCTCACCGCCAGTAGGCCCAGCATTAGGTCAACGCGGAATCAATATAATGGAATTTTGTAAGGCTTTTAACGCCAAGACAGCTGACATGGAGCAAGGTGCCCCGTGTCCAACGGTTATTACATATTATCAGGACAAGTCTTTCTCTATGGAAGTTAAGACACCGCCAGCGTCTTACTACCTTAAGAAAGCTGCTGGTCTGAAGCCGGTTGGAAAACGTAATCGCCCACGCGGTGCGGAAAATCCAGGACGGGAAGTTGTGGCGACAGTCACAGTGGGTCAGGTGAAAGAAATCGCCGAAGCCAAAATGAAGGACCTAAATGCTAACGATATCGAAGGCGCAATGCAAATCATCCTGGGCTCTGCTCGGTCTATGGGCATAGAGGTGAAATAAAATGGCTAAATATGGAAAACGCACCACAGCTGCGCGCGCAGCTTTTGCTGGAAAGTCTTTGGTTTCTGTTGAAGAAGCCGTGGCGCTCCTAAAAAGTAACTCGAAGGCAAAATTCGACGAAACTATCGAAATTGCTATGAACCTTGGCGTTGATCCGCGCCATGCTGACCAAATGGTGCGTGGAACGGTTGATCTACCAAACGGTACTGGAAAAACTTTGCGAATCGCTGTGTTTGCTCGGGGCCCAAAAGCTGAAGAGGCTTTGGCTGCTGGCGCTGATATTGTTGGTGCAGAAGATTTGATGGAAATTGTACAAGGTGGCAAGATCGACTTCGATCGCTGTATTGCGACCCCTGACATGATGCCGATCGTTGGCCGTCTAGGCAAAGTTTTAGGTCCACGCAATCTGATGCCGAATCCTAAAATTGGTACAGTGACTATGGATGTGAAAGAAGCAATCGAAGCTGCTAAAGGTGGCCAAGTTCAGTTTAAAGTTGAAAAGGCTGGTGTAATCCACGCTGGTATTGGCAAAGTATCTTTTGATGACGCTAAGTTAGCTGAGAACATCCGTTCTTTTGTTGATGCTGTTGCTAAGGCAAAGCCTTCAGGCTCTAAAGGTGCATACATGAAGAAGATCGTTGTTAGCTCCACAATGGGTCCAAGTGTGACGTTAAATGTGGATAGTGCGACTGGTTAATAAGGCTATAAATTTAAGCAGTTTGAATGGCGAGTCCTTGGGCTCGCCATTCTGATTTTGTACTGCAGATGCCATCTGTGTTAATTCGGGCAGTTACGAAATAGCACATTGATGTACTTCGCTACCGAGACGTGATGTGGTCTTTTTGCGGCCACTCTAATCAACCTAATTTATTCATAATACGGACTAAATATTGTTAATGATATTAATTCGGCTACTAATTTCATCCTGTGCATGCATGATTAATCATGACAACAGTATACCTACCGATAGAATTGCACTTAAACCCTTGCTCAAGGATAAAGAATCCCCTAAACGACCACGTGATCCTCTGGCACTTTGTGACCGGGGTGTCGTTCTGTCCGAGATGGTGGGGGCCGCTATGGCTTAATATCCTGCCTGAGATGGAGATTAAGACGGATTTCCAGAAGGTTTTCTTCGGGTGATTTTGGATTTGGTCTCATATCGTGGACTCTAACGTGATGGGTAACCATCACAGAACTGAGCCGAGGGGACCTCAACCCCCCCTCATAATTTGGAGTGAAACTGTGGATAGAGCACTGAAAGAGAAATTGGTCGACGAGCTCGGTCAAATCTTTGAAAGCTCTGGCGTCGTGGTGGTAAGCCGCTACGAGGGTATGACAGTTGCCGAAATGCAGGATCTGCGCGCGCAAATGCGTGAAGTGGGTGGATCCATACGTGTTGCCAAAAATAGGCTCGCCAAAATCGCCCTTGATGGGAAGCCTTGCGTAAGCATTGCCAACCTTCTGACGGGTATGACCGTTCTCGCTTATTCCGAAGACCCTGTGGCAGCTGCCAAAGTGGTTCAGGCGTACTCAAAGGGAAATCCAAAACTGGAAATCCTTGGTGGTGCGATGGGCGAAAGCGCGTTGGATGTCGCCGGTGTGAAAGCCGTTGCCGCAATGCCGAGCCGCGAGGAGCTTATTGCTTCGATCGTGGGTTGCATTGGTGCACCAGCAAGCAACATCGCCGGGGCCATTGGCGCACCTGCAAGCAATATCGCAAGCATTCTTTCTACGATTGAAGAGAAAGCTGCATAAGCAACCTAAATGCCCTCGTGGGTCTATGCCCGTCGTTGGAACACACTTAATAATTGGAAAGAGTCTAAAATGGCTGATCTGAAAAAAATGGCAGAAGACATCGTTGGTCTTACACTGCTTGAAGCACAAGAACTGAAAAATATTCTAAAGGATGAGTATGGCATCGAGCCTGCTGCTGGTGGCGCTGTAATGATGGCTGGCCCAGTTGATGGTGCTGCTGATGCTGAAGAGCAAACGGAATTCAATGTAATTCTTGTTTCCCCTGGTGCATCTAAAATAAATGTTATCAAGGAAGTCCGCGCCATCACTGGTTTGGGTCTGAAAGAAGCAAAAGAACTGGTTGATGCTGGCGGCAAAGCTGTCAAAGAAGGCATTGATAAAGCTGAAGCTGATGACATTAAAGCCAAGCTGGAAGCAGCTGGTGCGGAAGTCGAAGTTAAGTAATTTTGGACTTGTTCTGAAATTGGCTGGGGGCAGTCTACTGCTCCCAGCCATTGCTGTCTCTAAACTAAAGGTGTTTGGCCTTGGTTGAAGGGCCGCAAACCTTTCCTGATAGGCGCCCAATTTAGGGCTTCTTTCTGGGTAGGTTCATAGGTCGGGCGGGTGTCTTTGGGACGACATTCAAGAATAGGCCGAACCATCACCCGTTCTCAGATGTTTGCCCTGCCGGTCCCCGACGGCAGTGTGACAGGCGAGATGAAAGGTTACGGAACGCATGGCTAAGTCATTCCTAGGTCAAAAACGTTTGCGCAAATATTACGGAAAAATCCGTGAAGTTTTAGAAATGCCAAATCTAATTGAGGTCCAGAAATCCTCTTATGATTTGTTTCTGAAATCTGGTGATACACTTCAGCCGCTCGACGGCGAGGGTATCAAGGGTGTTTTTCAATCGGTATTCCCGATTAAGGATTTCAACGAGACAGCTATCTTGGAGTTCGTTAAATACGAGCTAGAAAAGCCAAAGTACGACGTTGAAGAGTGCCAACAGCGCGACATGACATACGCAGCTCCCTTGAAGGTGACGCTGCGCTTGATTGTTTTTGAGGTGGACGATGATACTGGTGCGAAATCAGTTAAAGATATTAAAGAGCAGGATGTGTTCATGGGCGACATGCCCTTAATGACACCAAACGGAACATTTGTAGTGAATGGTACTGAGCGGGTAATAGTCTCCCAGATGCACCGCTCGCCCGGTGTGTTTTTCGATCACGACAAAGGCAAATCCCACTCCTCTGGGAAATTGCTGTTCGCTTGCCGGATTATTCCTTACCGTGGCTCCTGGTTAGACTTTGAGTTCGACGCTAAGGACGTGGTTTATGCGCGTATTGACCGTCGCCGAAAATTACCAGTGACTACATTACTTTATGCATTGGGGCTCGACCAGGAAGGCATAATGGATGCCTATTATGAAACAGTCCACTACACTTTCAAAAAGGGTAGCGGCTGGGTAACTAAGTTCTTCCCAGAGCGCGTGCGGGGTACGCGTCCAACATTTGATTTGGTTGATGCTAAAACAGGTGAGATGGTTGCGGAAGCTGGTAAAAAAGTAACGCCACGTACGGTCAAAAAATTAATTGATGAGGCTTCTGTTTCTGAATTATTAGTTCCTTTTGATCAAATTCTCGGCAAGTTCGTGTCTAAAGACATCATTAATGAGGAAACGGGCGCCATCTATGTGGAAGCTGGTGACGAATTAACTTGGGAACTGGATAAAGAAGGCGAGGTGATTGGTGGTTCTGTAAAGGAATTGCTGGACGCAGGCATCACTGATGTCCCAGTTTTGGATATTGATAATGTGAATGTGGGCGCTTATATGCGCAATACAATGGTAAAGGTGGACAAAAATATGTCCCGCGATACCGCGTTGATGGATATCTATCGGGTTATGCGTCCCGGTGAGCCGCCCACCGTTGATGCGGCCTCGGGTCTTTTTGACACATTATTTTTTGATAGTGAACGTTATGATCTATCGGCAGTTGGGCGCGTAAAAATGAACATGCGTTTGGCTCTGGATGCGGAAGACACTGTGCGCACGCTGCGCCGTGAAGATATTGTGTCTTGCATCAAGGCTTTGGTGGACCTGCGCGATGGTCGTGGCGATATTGATGATATTGACCACTTGGGTAACCGTCGTGTTCGCTCTGTCGGCGAACTGATGGAAAATCAATATCGCGTTGGTTTGCTGCGGATGGAGCGTGCAATCAAAGAGCGTATGTCATCAGTTGAAATTGATACCGTGATGCCGCAAGATTTAATTAACGCGAAACCTGCTGCTGCAGCCGTGCGCGAGTTCTTTGGCTCGAGTCAACTCTCCCAGTTCATGGACCAGACCAACCCCTTATCGGAAGTTACGCATAAGCGACGTTTGTCTGCGCTTGGCCCTGGAGGTTTAACCCGGGAGCGAGCCGGCTTTGAAGTGCGCGACGTTCATGCCACTCACTATGGTCGGATGTGTCCAATTGAAACACCGGAGGGGCCAAATATTGGTCTGATCAACTCTTTGGCAACATTTGCTCGTGTCAATAAATACGGATTTATTGAAACGCCTTACCGCAAAGTCGTTGACGGTGTCGTGACGGACGAAGTTCAATATATGTCTGCAACTGAAGAAATGCGTCATACGGTGGCGCAGGCAAACGCAGCGTTAGATAAGGATGGCAAGTTTATCAATGACTTGGTCTCAACCCGCCAAAACGGTGATTACACTTTAGCGCAGTCTGCTTCTGTCAACTTGATCGATGTTTCGCCCAAGCAGTTAGTCTCAGTCGCTGCGTCTTTGATTCCATTCCTTGAAAATGATGATGCAAACAGAGCCTTGATGGGCTCGAATATGCAACGTCAAGCCGTGCCTCTTCTGAAGGCTGAAGCACCTTTGGTCGGTACGGGTATTGAAGAAGTAGTTGCTCGCGACTCTGGTGCTGCGATTATGGCAAAGCGTGGTGGTATTATCGACCAAGTGGACGCACAGCGGATCGTTATTAGGGCAACTGAAGATCTTGAGCTGGGTGACGCGGGCGTTGATATCTACCGCATGCGGAAATTCCAACGTTCAAACCAAAATACATGTATTAATCAACGTCCTTTGGTGAAGGTTGGTGATTATGTCACCAAAGGGGAAGTGGTTGCTGATGGTCCATCGACGGATATTGGCGAATTGGCATTGGGTAAAAACGTAGTTGTCGCGTTTATGCCGTGGAATGGCTATAATTACGAAGACAGTATTTTGATTTCAGAGCGTATCGTCCGTGATGACGTTTTCACATCTGTGCACATCGAGGAATTTGAAGTAGCTGCACGCGATACGAAGTTAGGTCCGGAGGAAATCACTCGTGATATTCCAAACGTAGGTGAAGAAGCTTTACGTAATTTAGATGAAGCTGGTATCGTTTATATTGGTGCGGAAGTTGGTCCTGCGGATATTTTGGTTGGCAAGATTACACCAAAAGGCGAAAGCCCGATGACTCCAGAAGAAAAGCTTCTGAGGGCGATTTTTGGTGAGAAGGCATCTGATGTGCGTGATACATCTCTGCGCTTGCCGCCTGGGGACTATGGAACCATCGTCGAAGTTCGTGTGTTTAACCGTCATGGCGTTGAGAAAGACGAGCGTGCTTTGCAGATCGAACGTGAAGAAGTTGAGCGTTTGGCCCGTGACCGTGATGATGAGCTGACAATTCTTGATCGTAACATCTATGCCCGTTTACGTAGTATGATCGAAGGTCGTGAAGCTGTAAAAGGCCCTAAAGGCACACGCGGTGGTAATGTTTCAGCTGAGATGCTGGATGACATGCCACGCAGCCATTGGTGGCAGTTTGCGATGAAAGAAGAGGGTGATGCCCAAGTCGTTGAAGCTCTGAACGAACAATATGAGGCGCAGAAACGTACATTGGATGCCCGCTTT
>LAQD01000048.1:867-6517 GCA_000981705.1 Rhodobacteraceae bacterium ASP10-04a | reverse complement strand
CGTCACGGTAACAAAGGTGTAATTTCTAAAGTTGTTCCAATGGAAGATATGCCTTTCTTGGCTGATGGAACGCCGGTCGATTTTGTATTGAACCCTCTTGGTGTACCTTCACGTATGAACGTGGGGCAAATTCTTGAAACCCACATGGGTTGGGCTGCACGCGGTTTGGGTATCCAAATTGATGAAGCTTTGGGTGAGTACCGCCGGTCGGGGGATTTAACTCCAGTGCGTGACGCTATGCGGATTGCTTATGGCGATGACGTTTATGCTGAAGGTATTGAAGGTATGGATGAAAAGTCTTTGGTCGAATCTGCGGGCAACGTGATTAATGGTGTGCCAATTGCTACACCTGTATTTGATGGTGCCAAAGAAGCTGACGTAAACGATGCTTTGCGTCGGGCAGGCTTTAGTGAAAGCGGCCAGTCGGTATTGTTTGATGGCCGCACCGGTGAAGAGTTTGCACGCCCTGTGACTGTGGGCATTAAATACCTGCTGAAACTACACCACCTTGTGGATGATAAAATCCACGCACGCTCTACCGGTCCGTACTCGTTGGTTACCCAACAGCCATTGGGTGGTAAAGCGCAATTCGGTGGCCAACGTTTCGGGGAAATGGAAGTTTGGGCCTTGGAAGCTTATGGCGCTGCTTACACTTTGCAGGAAATGCTGACGGTGAAATCGGATGACGTTGCTGGTCGGACTAAAGTCTATGAAAGTATCGTTAAGGGTGAGGACAACTTCGAAGCTGGCATCCCAGAATCGTTTAACGTTCTTGTCAAAGAAGTCCGTGGCCTTGGCCTTAATATGGAACTCCTGGATGCGGAGGTGGACGAGTAGGTTGCGCGTTAGCGTAATTTACTCCCACCGTCCCCTCCCTCTGATTTAAAGGAATTTAAGATGAACCAGGAACTATCAACCAACCCGTTCAACCCAGTCGCACCTCCTAAAGCCTTTGATGAAATCAAAGTGTCGTTGGCAAGCCCAGAGCGGATTCTGTCATGGTCATTTGGTGAAATTAAAAAGCCAGAAACAATAAACTACCGGACTTTTAAGCCTGAGCGTGATGGCTTATTCTGTGCCCGTATTTTTGGCCCAATCAAAGATTATGAATGCCTGTGTGGTAAATATAAACGTATGAAATATCGCGGCGTTGTCTGCGAGAAATGTGGTGTGGAAGTAACGCTACAAAAAGTGCGCCGTGAGCGGATGGGCCATATCGAATTGGCCAGCCCGGTAGCACATATCTGGTTTCTGAAATCACTGCCATCGCGTATCGGCCTCATGCTGGATATGACTTTGCGTGATCTTGAGCGGATCTTGTATTTCGAAAACTACGTGGTTATCGAGCCTGGACTGACTGACCTGAGCTACGGCCAGCTGATGAACGAGGAAGAATTTCTCGACGCACAGGACATATACGGCATGGATGCCTTCACTGCCAATATTGGTGCTGAAGCAATCCGAGAAATGTTGTCATTGATCGATCTTGATGGTGAAGCGGAACAACTGCGTGTTGATCTGTCTGAAGCCACTGGCGAATTGAAGCCAAAGAAAATTATTAAACGTTTAAAAATTGTTGAAAGTTTCATCGAATCCGGCAACCGTCCAGAGTGGATGATTTTGACTGTGATCCCTGTGATCCCACCGGAACTGCGACCTTTGGTACCTCTAGACGGTGGCCGATTTGCCACGTCTGACTTGAACGACTTGTATCGTCGCGTGATCAACCGCAATAACCGTTTGAAGCGTCTTATTGAATTGCGTGCGCCAGATATTATAGTCCGAAACGAAAAGCGGATGTTGCAGGAATCTGTCGATGCATTGTTTGACAATGGCCGTCGTGGACGCGTGATTACTGGGCAAAACAAACGTCCGTTGAAATCCTTGTCTGATATGCTTAAGGGCAAGCAAGGTCGCTTCCGTCAAAACCTTTTGGGTAAACGGGTCGACTTTTCGGGACGTTCTGTGATTGTTACAGGCCCCGAACTGAAGCTTCACCAATGTGGACTGCCCAAGAAGATGGCTCTCGAATTGTTCAAGCCTTTTATTTATAGCCGATTGGAAGCTAAAGGTCTGTCATCCACTGTAAAGCAAGCTAAGAAATTGGTTGAGAAAGAGCGTCCAGAGGTTTGGGATATTCTGGATGAGGTGATCCGTGAACATCCGGTCATGTTGAACCGAGCGCCAACGCTACACCGTTTGGGCATTCAGGCTTTTGAACCTGTATTGATCGAAGGTAAGGCTATTCAGCTGCACCCTCTGGTATGTTCAGCCTTTAACGCTGACTTTGATGGTGACCAAATGGCTGTGCACGTTCCTTTGAGTCTGGAAGCTCAACTGGAAGCACGTGTCTTGATGATGTCGACAAACAACGTTTTGTCCCCTGCTAATGGCGCGCCAATCATTGTGCCATCACAGGATATGATCCTTGGCCTCTACTATACAACTCTCATGCGCAAAGGCATGAAGGGCGAAGACATGATTTTTGGATCAGTGGACGAAGTGCAGCACGCGCTAGACGCTGGTGTTGTACACTTGCATGCAAAAATTACTGCTCGAATTCCGCAGATTGATGACGAAGGTAATCAGATCATGGTGCGGTTTGAAACTACACCAGGGCGCGTTCGTTTGGGCGACTTACTTCCTAAAAACGCCAAGGCTCCTTTTAGCTTAGTGAACCGTCTTTTGAAAAAAGGTGAAGTGCAGCAAGTGATTGATACGGTTTATCGTTACTGCGGTCAGAAAGAATCCGTGATTTTCTGTGACCATGTTATGACTATTGGTTTCCGCGAAGCGTTCCGCGCCGGCATCTCTTTTGGTAAAGATGATATGCTTATTCCAGATAATAAGTGGACAATCGTTGACGGCGTGCGTGCTCAGGTTAAAGAATTTGAACAACAGTATATGGATGGCCTGATCACTCAGGGTGAAAAATACAACAAAGTGATTGACGCTTGGTCAAACTGTAATGAACAAGTGACGGACTCAATGATGGAAGCCATTGCATCGGTAAAGTATGATGAGAATGGTGCTGAGATGGAACCAAATTCGGTTTACATGATGGCCCATTCTAAAGCGCGTGGGTCGGTCACTCAGATGAAACAACTGGGTGGGATGCGTGGTCTAATGGCCAAGCCAAACGGTGATATCATCGAGACACCAATCATCTCGAACTTTAAAGAGGGCTTGACTGTTCTTGAGTACTTCAACTCAACACACGGGGCGCGTAAAGGCCTGTCAGACACGGCTCTGAAAACAGCTAACTCTGGTTACTTGACACGTCGTTTGGTAGATGTGGCACAGGATTGTATCGTGCGTCAGCATGATTGTGGAACTGAGCGTTCTATCACAGCACGTGCCGCCGTGAATGATGGCGAAGTGATATCCTCATTGGCTGAGCGTATCTTGGGCCGTGTTACGGCTGAAGATGTCATCAAGCCAGGTACAGATGAAGTTCTCTGTGCTAAAGGTGAGATTATTGACGAGCGTAAAGCTGACTTCATTGAAGCTGGAGGCGTTATCTCGATGTTGATTAGGTCACCTTTGACTTGTGAAACAGACGATGGCATCTGTGCAGCCTGCTATGGTCGTGACTTGGCACGTGGCGCCATGGTAAACCAAGGCGAAGCGGTGGGAATTATTGCGGCGCAGTCCATTGGTGAGCCTGGGACACAGCTTACCATGCGTACATTCCACATTGGTGGAGTTGCACAAGGTGGTGGTCAGCAATCCAGTCAGGAGAGTAGCCAGTCTGGAAAGGTCCATCTTGAGAATGCTAACCTATTGAAAAATTCTGCTGGTGATGTCTTGTCACTGACACGTAACATGGTTGCAAGTATTCTTGATGTGGATGGTGCTGCTATTGCCAGCTATAAAGTTGCCTATGGTTCGAAGATGTTGGTCAAAGATGGACAAATGATTGCCCGTGGCGATAAGTTGTTTGAATGGGACCCTTTCACTTTGCCAATTATCGCTGAAAAAACAGGGACTGTTAAATATGTTGATCTGGTGTCGGGCATCGCTGTGCGTGACGAGACAGATGATGCGACAGGCATGACCCAGAAAATTGTTACGGATTGGCGTGCAGCTGAAAAAGGGAACGAACTGGCGCCGAAAATCATAGTAACAGGTGCTGATGGTGAAATTCTTATCCGTGAAGACGGGAACCCAATCTCCTATGCTATGTCGGTGGACGCTGTTTTGTCTGTGGAAGATGCACAAGAAATCAAAGCCGGTGACATCCTCGCCCGTATTCCTCGTGAAGGTGGTCGATCTAAGGATATTACAGGTGGCCTGCCGCGGGTTGCTGAATTATTTGAGGCACGTCGCCCAAAAGATCACGCGATCATTGCTGAAATTGATGGATATGTCCGCTTTGGTAAAGATTACAAAAATAAGCGGCGTATTGCGATTGAACCTGCTGATGACACCATGGAGAAATTTGAATACATGGTGCCAAAAGGCAAGCACATCCCCGTTCAAGAAGGTGACTTTATCAAGAAGGGTGATTACATCATGGATGGTAACCCCGCCCCCCATGATATTCTTGCGGTACTAGGTGTTGAAGCTTTGGCCGATTATATGATCGACGAAGTCCAAGACGTGTATCGTCTGCAAGGTGTGAAGATTAATGATAAACATATCGAAGTCATTGTACGTCAGATGTTGCAGAAATGGGAAATCACGAACAGTGGTGAGACAACTTTGCTTAAAGGCGAGCATGTGGACAAAGCTGAATTTGATGCGGCCAATGAGAAGGCTCTGTCCAAGGGTGGACGTCCAGCAGAGGGTGAGCCAATCTTGCTGGGTATTACTAAGGCATCCTTACAAACCCGCTCGTTTATATCTGCAGCGTCCTTCCAAGAAACAACGCGTGTCCTTACCGAAGCTTCAGTGCAAGGCAAGCGAGATAAATTGGTAGGCCTCAAAGAGAATGTGATCGTAGGCCGTTTGATCCCGGCGGGGACTGGTGGAGCGACACAGCAAATGCGTCGTGTGGCCACCGACCGTGACAACGTCGTGATTGAAGCGCGTCGGCTGCAGGCAGAAGAGGCTATTGCTTTGGCTGCTCCAACCAAAGTTGCACCAACACCGGACGAGATGTTTGACAGCCTACTTGTCAATACAGGAGAAAATAACGAAAAATAAAATTTGTTATATTGCAAATATAAGGGCCACTCCTTGGAGTGGCCTTTTTTGTTTTTTAGTTGAGCTTTAATATGAAATAGAGTCCAGTAGGACGATTAAAATTTACATTGGCAATAAGGGAACTGCAGCATGTCAGATAATATCCGTGGTGCTTTCTTCATGATTGCCTCAATGGTCTGTTTTGCGGTCAATGATGCGATCATTAAGTCGTTGGGAGGTGTTTTGCCCGTATTTCAAACCTTGGCTGTACGAGGAGGGTTAGTGGTGGTGATGCTGGCTGTACTTGTGATGCGGTCAGGCTGGCAGGTGCATAAGCTTGGCCAAAGGGATCGGATGATTTTGTCTTTGCGCACTTTGTCTGAAGTTGGAGCTGCCTTCTTTATCGTAACGGCGCTGTTTAATATGGAACTAGCCAATATGAATGCTATTTTGCAAATCCTACCGCTTACTATTCCCTTGGCAGCCTTTTTGTTTTTGGGCGAACCTTTGGGGTGGCGGCGAA
>LAQD01000048.1:0-811 GCA_000981705.1 Rhodobacteraceae bacterium ASP10-04a | reverse complement strand
TTTAATATTTATTCTCTGTTTTGTTTGGCCGCGGTGGTTTGTATAACGATTCGAGATTTAACTGCACGCAGTCTGGGAGCTAAACTTTCATCACAAGAAATGTCCTTTTTTGCTGCCTTTGGTGTATTCTTGGCTGCTAGTTTGGCCGCAGCTTTCGAACCCTGGGCACCGGTCAGCTTTGTGGCTTGGACGGCGCTTCTAGGCGCCTCGGTTGCAATTTTCTTTGGGTATATCGTCAGTGTCCTAGCGATCCGCATAGGGGATGTCAGCTTTACTGCGCAGTTTCGCTATATTGGCCTAATCGCAGCTCTGATTCTTGGTCATGTATTTTTTTCTGAATGGCCAGACTTTTACTCATTCATTGGTGCTGGCGTGATTGTTGGTACTGGAGCTTTTACTATCTACCGCCAACGCAGTACGCATATTTGAGGCCGGCAGCGTAGTGGGCTTATTCATCTGGCTTCGCTAAGCATATTCTTCTGGGAACACTGCGACCAGAAGGGTAGCGCTACTAATCGCACAAAATATATAAAATATAATCAGCCTCTACTATATGGTTATTATTCCTAAAAACTAACCGTAATAAAATAATATTGTTTTATGTATCGCAATAGAGCTCCTATTTCGTTCTGGTATTTTTTCTAATAAGTGTACCGTAATTTCATAATGTTAGGTCTCTATTGCAGAATTGCACTACCTCCTAAAGTAATAAGATCGTGATAGTAGAAAATCACCGATGTTAGATGATTTAGAGATTGTGTTGATCAATTTGCAGCCAAATGTGCTGGTGCCACTCGTACCTGTTGACACC
>LAQD01000011.1:24589-33220 GCA_000981705.1 Rhodobacteraceae bacterium ASP10-04a | reverse complement strand
GGACCAGTTTGGGTCAGCAGATCGTTTAGCTCTTGGCTGATCATGGTTCAGATCCTTATGATATTTCTAGAGCTCAAATTTTTCATATAAGACACATAAATTGAGCTACAGTACACATCGTGTCGCCATCACTTGTCAAGAATATTGCTAATAAAATTAGCGCCTTCGTTTAAATTGAAGCTGTAGCCAGCACTGGACCTGTTGTAAAAAATAGCAAACCTTACTCCTATAAATTTCACAGCGCCTATGAGAAACCAGCCTCAAAATAGGTGAGCTTTTAGACATCAGATCAATCCATCTGGATAGTTTATCACAGGGCCTTTAGTCGGGGTATTAAACTACCTATTTTTCAGGTTAATAATTTTAAAAAATGGGCTGAGGTGATACGATAAATTCATTATAAGTAAGAAATCTTCGATGCAAACAATGTTTATCATAATTTAAAAAGCACCAGTTTGCCTCAAGTGCTAGGCTGGCCATGCTTGCATCCAACCAAGTTTGCTTGAGAAAAATGTGTTTTTCATTGCATCACCCGTGAACAGCCAACTGACAATAACCACCCACATATTTGCAGTTCTTGCACATCATAACGATGACGATGCAGTAACTTCAGATATGCTAGCAAAAGGTTTTGGAACTAACCCGGTCGCTATCCGTCGCGTGCTATCTAAACTCAAAAAGGCAGGCTTAGTGGCGAGTTGTCGTGGTGCGGGCGGCGGTAGTGTTGTTGCAAAATCAGCTGATATAATCACGTTCACGATGCACATGCCGCAATTGCTGACGATACGGAGGGCTGTCCTTGGCCGCCACACCGGTCACCGTGCCGATGGCATCAACATCACACCCATAATCGGAGACTACGCAAATGACTTATTTCAGGATGAAGAGCAAGCGCTGCTCAAGAGCGATCAGCCTAAAGGCAAGCTTTAGAAGCTATGCAGCGGAAGCAGAGCCAAAGCGTCTAGAGCACAGATCCCGTGGTTGGGCAGTATCCATCCTTTACCCAGGGATCCGAACTCGGCTATTTTAAAAATTAAATAAACTATTAAGTATTTCTATTTATTTTCTTTTACAGCAAGATCAGCCATCTTCATGATAGCTTCACGTGAACTGGCAACTGCAATAAAACGAGCGTTGTGGCAAAATAAAGCGCCTTTGACCCCACTAGCATCCTCTAGTGCGGCACCTGTCATTCCCGCCCAACCAGCAGGTAGGTCGGCGCGCTGTTCAAAGGTATCATTTGATAACTTGATACCGTTCAGCGTCCAATCATCCCCGCGCGGATTAACGACGAATAGTATATGTGCCGCCTCTGCTTTATCCAGTGCAGAGCGGTAAGGCATACCCGTTGGCAACTCTAGAATGGGTGATTGGCCTGCTTTTATTATAGCTTCAAGAACGATGCTTTGCGCACGGGCCTTCGCTGCAAGATTGCCGATTGTGGCCTCGATAAAGCTGCAGGCAATTGGTAAGGCTGCGAAAAACGCGTCATTATCAGCTGTTGGTGATGTATCATCAAATACAGGTTTTAAGCTTCCTAAGAGCGCAGGCAAAGTTAGGTTCGACAGTTGACCCGCAACTGATGGTTCAATCGCACCATTGTCCAAAAGATCAATCGGTAGCACAAACTTTGAATCAAACTGTGTATGAATTTCTTCGATATCGCCCAAGGGCACGTTTATCGCGGTTAGATATGCGCGCCCATAATGCTTCCAAATTAAACCAAAAGAACTGAATGGCTGATCGTCTTCGCGTAGCGGGCTAGGCTGCTGATGATGGTCAAAAACCTGCGCATCGGCATTATATTTGCCCCCCACATCATAGATGATCTTCTCAGCCGAGGGCAAAAGCCACTGGGGATCACGTGTCCGACTTAGTTCGGCCTGCGGGAAAATGCGGGAAAGTATCACAGAAGACAGTAACTCGTCCGCATGAAAGCCACCAGAATGAGTTATAAGATGAGTGATGTTCATAGATAAGTTCCGTCGAGTCTATTAAATTACAATAGCGGCCAAAGCGGCAACTTGTGAATAATGTTATGGCACGCCTTCGTAGCAAATAAATACGAAATCAACAGCCCTTTTTCTGTTTTCTTAAACACGCGGGCGGATGAGACCTAGAAACATCCAAATTCGTCTCGAATTGAAAGGCAAATATTATTCGCCGTAAACCTGTCAAAAGTGAACACGCAGTATATATTAGCCTATGTAAGGGGTGAGCTATGGTGCTGAGATTTGAAGAGGTTCGAAAATCCTTTCGCGATGGCGATAGTGTAGTGCCGGTTCTGCAGGACATAAGCTTTGAATTGAAGGCAGGTCAGACACTGGCACTACGTGGTGAATCGGGCAGTGGAAAAAGTACACTTCTTCATATCGCTGGCGCATTAGAGGCCCCTGATGCAGGCCACGTGTGGGTATCTGGGCAGGACTTGACACGGCTTAACGACAATAGGCGGGCTCGCCTGCGCCGAACAGACATCGCGCTGGTTTTTCAACAATTTAATCTGATCCCATCCTTGACCGTTGAAGCGAATATATCGTTTCATGCGGCCCTTTCAGGGCATGTGGATTTGCTCCACATCGAACAGATTTCTGCAGCTTTAGGTTTGTTAGGTCAGATGAAAAAATACCCAGAAGCATTGTCTGGTGGCCAACAACAACGCGTGGCTATTGCGAGAGCGATTGCGGCCAAACCTAAGCTAATGCTGGCAGACGAACCAACAGGCAACCTTGATGAAGCAACGGCTCAGGACGTTCTGGAGCAGATGTTAAAGTTAGTTGTGCAGATGGGTACAGCACTGATGGTCGTGACCCATTCCCCAAACATTGCAGCGCGCATGGACCGTCAATTGCATTTGCGAAGTGGTCAGTTGGCATGATCAGGTCGTGTCTTTCGGCGTTACTGTCCCATTGGCGCCGCAATCCGTTGCAATTATTCGCCTATATTGCAGGCCTTGCCTTAGCCACAGCACTCTGGTCCGGCGTGCAAGCAATCAATTCCGAGGCACGTGCAAGTTATCAAGCAGCGGCGGCAACGCTAGGTGAAGGGCAGAATGATCTGTTGTTCCCAAAGCATGGTGATCGCATTCCCCAGAAAACTTATGTTTTACTTAGGCATTCAGGGTGGCTTGTCTCGCCCATCGTTAGTGGGCGTTTGAACGATGTGCGGCTAATCGGCATTGATCTGGTGACGTCCACAACAGGTTTGGCTTCTAGAAAGGAGGCGTTAGAACCAACTTTGATTGGGTCTGATAGCTTGCTTGCAAATGAAGAGACAGCATTAAGACTTGGATCAAGTCTGGAAATCACTGTGGATGCAAGCATTGCACCAGGGATAGCAATTGGGGACATCGGCTTGGTGCAACGACTGTTAGGGCGTGATGATTTATCTCACCTAGTGTTGTTGCCAGACCAACCCATTGGCCAACCAGCTCTGGATACGATTGCACCTAATCTGCGGCTTCAATCTGCGCTGACGGCAACAAATGTTGCGGAGCTAACTAATAGTTTTCATTTAAACCTGACCGCCTTTGGTCTGCTCAGTTTTGCCGTTGGTCTGTTCATCGTGCATAGTACAATTGGTCTGGCGTTTGAGCAAAGGCGTGGCATGATCCGGACACTGCGTTCGCTAGGTGTACCACTTCATACTCTAGTTATACTTATCACTACTGAAATGATGATGTTGGCCGCTATTGGTGCTGGGTTCGGTATCGTTCTAGGCTATCTGATTGCCGCGTTTTTACTGCCAGATGTAGCCGCTACCTTGCGTGGGCTTTACGGCGCGCAAATTTCTGGCACGCTTGAGCTGCGAGCCTCTTGGTGGGTATCTGGTTTATTGCTTGGACTGGTAGGGACAGCCGCAGCCCTTTCAAGCCAGATCTGGCGAATTGCAACAATGCCAATTTTGGTAAGTGTTAAGCCACGAGCATGGCTGGTTGCTACCGCGTCACGGTTTCGTTTACATTCTATCGTTGCTGCGGCTTTGCTATGCGCGACTGTTCTACTGGCTCTATTCTGCGATGGATTGCTTGCTGGTTTCGTATTACTAGGATGTCTGTTGATTGGTGCGGCGTTGGCCCTACCAGCAATAACAGCTTACATTTTGACCCTGCTTCAAAAACATACGGTCGCACCGGTCTGGGCTTGGTTTTGGGCTGATACCAGACAACAATTGCCTGGTCTTAGCCTTGCACTCATGGCCTTATTGCTTGCAGTGTCAGCCAATATTGGTGTTTCAACAATGGTATCAAGTTTCCGACTGACCTTTGTATCTTTTCTTGACCAGCGCCTTGCGCCAGAGCTGTTCGTTGAGGTGAATTCTGCGGACCAAAGTGTGGCGTTAGAAACGTTTTTAGGCAGCCGCAAGATAGAAATCTTGCCACTCCTCACAACCCAAGTCACAATGCTTGAACAGACTGTTGCGCTGTATGGCGTACGGGTTGGTCAAACCTATCGGGATGCTTGGGTTTTCTTGGATGAAACACCTGCCGCTTGGGACTTGGTTGAGGCAAACAATGCTGTTGTAGTTAATGAACAACTGGCACGTCGTGCTGATCTCTGGGTTGGCGATTTGGTGCAAATCACCACTGATTTAGCATTGCCAATTGCTGCTGTTGTGGGTGATTATGGTAATCCACAGGCCCAAATCATCATATCAGAAAACACTTTTCAGGGCCTGCACCCTGAGATACATCCGTTACGCTTTGGCATACGCACCCAAGCCGCTGCTAAACTTCGGCTTCAAATAATTGAGTTAGTTGGTATCGACGACAGTGCGATCATCGATCAAGCTGCTATCAAGGCATTGTCACTGAACGTGTTTGAGCGAACGTTTGTCGTTACGTCAGCTCTAAATGTTCTAACGCTGGGCGTAGCCAGCTTTTCCATCCTAATGAGCCTTTTGACACTGGCAGATTTACGTGTGCCGCAACTTGCACCCGTTTGGGCCTTGGGCCTAACCCGCCGGCATTTAGGATGGCTAGAATTGTTGCGCTCCGTCATACTGGCCACGATTGTCTTCGTCTGTGCGTTACCATTGGGTCTTGCTCTTGCGTGGGTATTGCTAACAATTATCAACGTTGAGGCGTTTGGTTGGCAATTGCCAATATACCTATTTCCAATCAATTATTTACAGTTGGGTGGCTATGCTTTGGTAGCAGCTTTCTTGGCAGCCACCTGGCCTGCTGTCCGTCTAATAAGTACTTCAACATCTACTTTATTAGGGATATTTGCAAGTGAGCGTTAGATTACTAGTCTTTTTACTTCTCTGGCCCTTCGGCGTAATGGCGCAGGGTTTCTCAGGCCTTGGTGCTGGTGCCGAAGGGTTTGATAAACCTGCGCCTAATTTAGTTTTCAACTTTCCTACCGATCACGGTGCACATCCAAAATACCGGATTGAATGGTGGTACCTTACCGCAAACCTAAACGGTCCGGATGGGACAGCTTATGGGTTGCAATGGACCCTTTTTAGAACAGCCCTTGTACCTGGTGAGGCGGAGGGCTGGCAGTCCCCACAAATCTGGTTTGCACACGCCGCCGTAACAACCCCAGACCTACACTTTGCCACTGAACGCTTTGCGCGGGGCGGCATTGGCCAGGCAGGGGTGGATATCAATCCGTTTAGGGCATGGATCGACGAGTGGGCGCTTGACGGCGTAGACCTTGAAACTTTGACACTTACTGCAAATGGGTCTGACTTCGGCTATAATATGTCGCTTCAGGCGGAGGGCCCGCTGATCTTTCATGGGGATAATGGGTACTCGGTCAAGGCAGCAGGAGGCCAAGCAAGTTATTATTATTCCCAACCGTTCTTTCAGGTTAAGGGAACTTTGAAGCTGCCTACTGGCGATATTGCAGTGACGGGTAGCGCGTGGCTTGATCACGAATGGTCGTCGCAGCCCCTGTCAGAGGATCAATCCGGCTGGGACTGGTTCTCATTATCATTATTGGGTGGCGCTAAGTTAATGGGGTTTCAGTTGCGCCAGGTAGATGGGTCACTCTACAATTCGGCCACTTGGATCTCGCCCGACGGAGCAACGACATCCTACGGTGATGGTAACTTCTCGGCCACCTCGCTTCTCACCAGCGATGTCGTGGATCGAGAGCTGCCCACGCAATGGCGGGTCAAGTTGCCAGACAGAGGGGTTGATGTTGTCGTGACAGCCTTAAATCCTGATGCGTGGATGGGGCTTTCGATCCCATATTGGGAAGGCCCAGTTACAGTATCAGGCAGCCACACAGGACAAGGATATTTAGAAATGACAGGTTATGAGTGACCACAACGATCTAGAGGCTTTTCTTGATGAGGCCTGGCGGCATTTAAATCGTGGCGCCGCAGACAGCAGTTCCCCCGCAAGGTACCCTACGTTTGCCACAGTTTCACCTGAGGGAAAACCACAGGCACGCACTGTGGCGTTGCGCGGGGCCTCCCGCCCCAATTCAATCCTTGAGGTACACACTGACATAGCGACTGATAAAGTAACTGCTCTTGAACACACCCCAATTGCTGCCTTTCACATCTGGCTGCCTCGTGCAAATCTACAAATTCGCCTAAGTGCTTCAGTTGCGATACTAACGGGTGATTGTGTTGATGCGCAGTGGGCGAAGGTGCCACCCTCCTCCCGGGTTTCTTACGGGACCTTACCTGCACCAGGCCACCCCATTGTGGACGTATATGACTACGAAAAACCCAGTGATCGAGACCGTTTCGCCGTGCTAAAGTGTACCGTGAAAGAAATTGATTTAGTGCATCTTGGTAAACGTCATCGGCGCGCTTTATTTATTGCTGAAGATAATTGGGTTGGCAGCTGGCTGGCACCCTAACCCAGCCGTCTACCTCAAGCTTGTTCATGTAATTTCAAAACAATCACAACTCTTTTGTGTGTTTCTGCAAAGTAGTTTCATACTACTATCTTTACATCTTTTTCCCTAAAAGTTTAATAAATAAAACACATTATTAGGGTCCTAAAATGAAATATACTATTAACACTAAACAGAAGGTTCTTGTGACAGGTGCCACAGGATTTGTAGCTGGCTGGATAATAAAGAAATTAGTAGAAGCAGGGGTATGTGTCCATGCTGCGGTGCGTGATCCTGACAGCGAAGCGAAAGTATCGCACTTAAAACATTTATCTCAAAAAGGTCCAGGTTCTGTAGTGCTCTTCAAAGCTGACCTTACTGAAGCCGGTAGTTACGACAAAGCAATGAAGGGATGTGCTACAGTATTCCATACCGCATCACCGTTTATACTGAAGTTTAATGATGCTCAGAAAGATTTAATCGAGCCAGCGCTAGCTGGTACTAAAAATGTGCTTTCGAGTGTAAACGCTACTACATCTGTAAAGCGGGTGGTTTTAACCAGTTCAGTCGCAGCTATCTGCGGCGATACAATCGAATGTGCGAACACTCCAAATGGCAAATTTGATGAACATAATTGGAACACCACATCATCTGCAATACACCAACCTTATTATTACTCAAAGACCCTAGCAGAACGTGCAGCATGGAAGATCACAGAGGATCAAGATAGATGGACTTTAGTTGTTATAAACCCTGCACTTGTAATTGGGCCTACTCTTTCGGGTAAGTCTACGTCTGCAACGCATGACATACTCCGCCAATTGGGCGACGGCAAAATGAAAGCTGGTGCTCCGCCTTTTGAGTTTGGGGTGGTAGATGTACGAGATGTTGCCGATGCGCATATTCGTGCGGCCTACATTAAGAGAGCTGTAGGGCGGCACCTGATCTTTAATGAAGTCCAATCGCTACTTGGATTGGCTAATTTACTTAAAGAAAAATACGGGACGGCTTATCCACTCCCCAGTAAAGAGTTACCAAAGTGGCTATTGTGGCTAGTTGGGCCAATCGTTGACAAAACCTTTTCTCGTAAAATGATATCACTGAATATGGGCCAAAAATGGGTTGGTGATAACTCCAAGAGTATTGAGAAGCTTGGTATCAATTATAGCTCTTTAAAAGCATCGGCCGAAGATATGTTTCAGCAGATGATTGACCAGGGTGAGTTTCATAAAAAATAGAACTTAATTCTAACTATTTAAATATGACAATATCTTAGTTGGATAGCTTGGATCTTGAAATGTTCATGGAATTCCAATCTATGGTTCCCTAAAGTTTGGCCAGCCCCGTAAAAAGGTTTGGCTACCTTATGAAGCACAGTAGCTTGCTTAGGCCTACCCACTGAGGAAGCTATACCAATATTTCTTTTATCAATAATCTGAAAAGTGTTCTGGCCCTTTACGTCCCAGTCCGAGACCTGATCAACACACCAAAAGCTAGGCTGAAGCCCAGTTAAGATCTTTTTCTGTCATCAAAAATTTTATTCATCTTAAACTGTGCTGGAAATAGAACAGAAAGGCTTCCTCTGGGAGAGAAAGGAAGCCTCAAGTATTATACTGCTCTGCCTGACGATGTTTTATCTCGTCTTGACACTAACATACGACAGTTTGATGATTTTTCCTAAGCTTTTTTGATAAAAAATTATTGATTTATATCAATAATTTACTTTAAAAAAATTAAAAAATAGGTATTGGTTTCCCACATATACCATAATCCATGGCCCATGCGGGGCAGCTCTATTCAGGTCAGACCCCAAGCAACATTATATTTTGACTGG
>LAQD01000011.1:19773-24575 GCA_000981705.1 Rhodobacteraceae bacterium ASP10-04a | reverse complement strand
ACACTGGTCTATCACCCTCCACATTCTAGGTTCATTATATCGATAGGTCCAAGGTCAATAATACACTAAGATTCAACTTGGAGCTGGCCCCTTTCGAGATAACCATAAAACAAGTTAATTCCTTAAGACTGTACGCAAAAATTCCTGTGTTCGAGCGACCTGTGGCTTATTGAACAACTCTTCGGGGGGGCCCTGCTCCACAATCATGCCACCATCAATAAAACATACACGATCCGCTAGCTCACGGGCAAAACCCATCTCGTGAGTAGCCAGAATCATAGTCATACCCTCAGCGCGTAGTTCGCGTAAAACGTCTAGCACCTCACCCACAAGTTCTGGATCAAGGGCTGAAGTAATTTCGTCAAACAGCATTATCTCTGGACGCATTACAAGTGCGCGGATAACCGCGACTCGTTGCTGTTGCCCACCTGACAATTGATCAGGATATTTATCCTTATGCAGAGCCAGACCAAACCGTACAAACTCTTCCTCAGCCCTTAAACGTAGCCCTTGAACTTCCTCATTCAGTACTCGGCGCGGCGCCAGTAGCACGTTATCCATAGCGGTCATGTGAGGAAATAGATTAAACGATTGGAATACAATTCCAATACGGCGTCGAATGGGGGCTAAATCTAGGCCAGGCGCAGAAATATCCAATTCATCTAGCCAGACATTACCATCGTCAACCGGCTCAAGCTGATTAATGCATCGCAATAGTGTCGATTTTCCAGAGCCGGACGCACCAATCAGGCAAATCATTTCACCCTCAGCAACATCTAAATCTATGCACCGCAGGATAGCTTGTTTGCCAAATGATTTTGTTACACCACGAAGGCTTAACTTAGCTTCTGGCATTACGATCTCTATTCATAAGGTAATCAGCATACCGTGTGGCAGGTACAGTCACGCACAAAAAGATTAATGCAGCAGCTACATATGGAGTGAAGTTTGCCAGCAGGCTTTTAAAAATACCAGCTTGGCGTAAAATTTCAACAGGACCAATAAAGCTCAGCAATGCGACGTCCTTTTGTAAGGCTACGAGCATGTTCATATTAGCAGGGATGACGCGGCGAATAGCTTGGGGCAAAATAACGTAACGCATAGTATCACGTTCAGATAGGCCTAGGCATATAGCTGCTGCACGTTGGCTAGCATGAATGCTCTCAATGCCACCGCGCAAAACTTCAGCGATATATGCCGAATAGGTCAGGACCAAAGCGACAGTGCCCCAAATATAAGGGCTGTTCCATGGCCGGGGGAGGCCCAGACCAGGAACACCAAAGCCAACCAAGTAGATTACCAAAACCACAGGGACGCCACGAAAAATATCAACGTAAGCCGCCCCAAATATCCGCAGTGGAAACAATGCTGGGGAGCGGACTGCACGGGCTAGAGCAATGGCCAGGCCAAGAGCAAATATTAGCGGCACTGACCATGCAAATATAGCTACATCCCAAAGAAAGGCTTTCAGCAATTTTGGCAATGTCTTGGCAAAAACCTCTCCGTTAAAAAAACTAGTTTTAACGCCCTCCCACCCTGGTGCCAACGGCACAAGCATCACAATACTAAGTACAACAATTGCAGTGCTCACGCCAGCCACCACCATAGATTTTTGGCGTAACCTAGCTTCGTATTTTAGACGTTTGTTCACTGTTATTTAATCAGTGGAACGCCCGTCGTTTCCTGTAGCCAAGTGGCCTCAATACCACCCAAAGTACCGTCAGCCTTCATCATAGCAAGTGCAGCATCTACACATTCTTTCAGCAGGCTACCCTCAGCCATGATCATACCAAAATGATCTAACTCTGTCGCTTCATCTGCTAGGAATTGACCCAACACTTGGCCCCCATCGAGTACAACGGCGGAAAGGTACAATGCAGTTGGAAGATCAAACAATGCCGCATCGATCTGACCCGCCTTCATCGCTTCAACAATATTTGCATTATCGTCATAAATAAGAGTGCTTGCCACTGGAGCAATGGTATCTGTAATCATCGGCAAGCCAGTCGTTGATGCAGCGGCGCCCCAAACCAACCCTTTGAGCTGCTCCATAGTTGGCTCAAGATTGTCGGCACTACGCACCAACACAGCCATCGGCGCAGTATAGTACGAGGCCGAGAAATCAACGATTTTGTCACGATCTTCTGTGATCGAAAATTGTTGTATATTCAAATCAAAATCTTTCGTACCAGGCTGAATCGCTTGGTCAAAAGATGTACGTGTCCACGCGACACTATTTGCTGCAAAACCCATCTTTTCAGCCAGCGCATAAGCTACAGCTGCCTCAAAACCATTTCCAGATTCTGGTGCGTCATCCATGACCCAAGGGTAATATGCTGGGTTTCCTGTCGCAATCGTTAGCGTACCCTCAGTTAACGTTTTACCATCTGCACAAGACTGCGCGGCAACAGAACTAGCTAAAAGCATAGCGCCCAGAGTTACAAAAATTAGTTGAGGTTTCATGTTTTTCTCCAAAATTACGATTCACACCGCCACGGGGCAGTAACTTATCTTTAAGTTTACATTAAGAGAGTTATTCATTGAGGCTATTAGATTCGCAAGGGCCGAGTGAGCCAAGGGAAGCATAAGCCAAATTGTAATGGTGGATGCGGGCGCAAGGAAGTCTCGTCTACTCATAATTAGCCTCATGTTGGCAATGACAGGCTGAATGTCAAAACTGCAATGGTATTAAAGACCACCAGGATTATTAGCTAATCGATATCGTAGGCAAGGGTAATTCAATGGGAAGGATTACGGTTGACTTGAACTTTTTGTACTTGCTCTGGCCAAGTCGATTTAATGTAAGCTAAAATCTCCCAGATAGCTTGATCAGGAATCACTCCCTCAAAAGCCGGCATACCACTGTTAAAATCGGTTATACCACGAGCAGCGAGTGCCCTCTTGCCCCCAAGTTTCGTATATTCAAAAAGGAGAGCGTTGTCATGGTGCCACGTGTGACCTGTGCTGTCATGAGGGGGAGCTGGAAGTACGCCATCTTTATTTGCCGACTGCCAGTTTGGTTGCCCTTCGAGGTTGGCACCGTGACATGAAGCACAGTTTCCACCATAAAGAATTCGACCTACTATCAGATCGCGATTTTCTAATTCGTGATCCGCCATCGCACTTGTCGCTGTGACAATTAGAAAAGGGACGATTAACTTCACGCAACGTTTACCCAAGTACGCATTCCACCGGCTGCGTGGCTTAGCATATGGCAGTGCAGCAACCAACGCCCAGGGTTGTCAAACACGCAGATAATGTCACGGCTTTTGCCAGCATCTACCAATGTGGTGTCGCGCAAGTCTCCAAGAATGCCGTCACTGTTAACCTCAAAGAAATGATGTCCATGCAAGTGAATACCATGAGCGAACTTTGTGTCGTTCACCATAGTCATACGCACCGTCTCACCACGCTTGAAGGATCCAAATGGGCCTGTGGGCAGGTCAGATACGTCGTTGAATGCCCAGATGTTATCCCCACCATGGCGGCGGCTCATGGCACCACCCATCATTGTCAACGTTAGGCGTTGTGTGGGTTCGTTTGGTATAGGCAAATCATAAGGCAAAAGAGCCATGATGGGGCTGGATTGTCTGCTTGTATTGGCTCCCTCGACTGCAAGATCAGCAAGTCTATATGGTCCTTGTCGGCTGTTCATATCAAAGCCAACAGGGCCAGTAACATCAACAATCAGATCGATGCGTTGCGCCGGTGCTAGCACAAGGTCCAAAAAAGGGCGCGGTTCGACCAAAGGCATACCATCAAGTGCTACAACCTGCCCGCTAACGCCACTTAATACTAATGAAAAAATACGATTTGTAGCCATATTGATTAGTCGCAGCCTCACGCGGTCGCCAATCTTTACCCGTGACTTAGACAGAAATGCGCGGGCAAAATTCCCCATGTATCCACTATGAGACGCGCTATGCATATTAGTATAATCATCAATTAAACTGCCATCTTCACGCATCTGCCAATCAGATAACAAAACTGTGATATCGTGATCTATATCTGGTGGTGTGTCGTCTTCGACAATCAGTGGCCCCATCATCCCCCGAGCGACTTGTTCGTGCGAAATGTAATGGGAGTGATACCAATATGTGCCTGCATCCGGTGGGACAAAACTATAAGTATGAATTTCACCAGGGTTAATGATTTCTTGCGTCAACGTTGGTACGCCATCCATCTGATTTTCTAACCTTACACCATGCCAATGAACTGCGGTGCCTTCTTCCAGCCCATTTTCAACATCAATCACCACACGCTTACCGCGACGTATACGCAGCTCAGGCCCCGGCATTGATCCATTGAAGCCCAGCATTGCTGTAGCCCCATCACCATCTGGAAGAATTTGTTGTGTAACAGCCTCCGCACGCAAACGCAGTGGCGCCTGTCCAGCCAAGGCAGTCAACGGTAAAACCGTAGTGGCAGATGCGGACGCGAGAAAGTCTCTTCTATTCATAGCTAGCCTTATGTTGCCAATGTCAGATTAGATGTCAGAACGGCCGTAGTCCCAAGTACCGCGAGAATTACCAGCCATTCGACATAGATCGAAGTTACCAGGTGCGCAGCCGCTTTGGGGTCGCCTGCTCGGAGACGAGGGATGAAGCGAAGCTTATTGGCTGCAGCCAGAGCAAGAAGGCCACATACCAAAACTACTTTTAATATCAGTGCTTGGCCATATCCCATGCTGATAAGGGTATTGACGGACCCAACAAGCTCATAGCCCATATATCCACCCGCCACTATCAAAAGTGGTACCATTACAGTTGCCAGAAGCCCAAACTTGTGACCAAGGCCTGCAG
>LAQD01000011.1:0-19666 GCA_000981705.1 Rhodobacteraceae bacterium ASP10-04a | reverse complement strand
GCAACATGCCCAATATGGACAAACGACCAAATAGCTATCAAGCCACCAACAGCCGACACCCATAGCCCAATACCCCCCGCATAAAGGCCAATAACAAGTAGACCCAACCCAGCGATCCGGTGCAACAAAGCAGTGCCTACAGGGGTGATCCAAAGTAGGCCGAGCATCTCAGGATCCGTCATACCACTGGCGTCACCTGTAAGATTTGCGCCACGCAGCAAGAATGCAGCAATCGCAGCAAGCAAACCAATCCCACCAAAAGTCAAACAAAGGCTGCGATAATGGCTTAGGCGAAACAGCAAAGCAGTAAACACCGTTCCTGCGGCAGTCAGCACTCCAAGATAGAGTAAAAATTTAGTGACAATAGCTAACAGTCCCCAGATGTCTGGCATATTATTCAACCATGAAGCTAAACTTACCGTTCAGGGCGTGCCCATCCGCACCGAGACCGCGCCAGTTAATGATATAAATACCAAGACCCATACCCTCAATTGGAATCACATAATCCTTGATAAAACCAACATGTCCACTGACATCCATCTTGATAGCATTATGATCAGCATGTGTCATACTCATGCGGGTTAGGCGGATATTGCCTTTGAAACCAAGAAGTACCTCCGTTGGAACTTCCGAAATTATAGCATCATTAGCTGGAATTGTACTTTTAAGTGGCGAGTGCGCAGTGGACCCCGTCGCACAAATTATCATCATAGCTGCAAGTAATATATTCTGCACGGTTATTCCCTTCATGGCAATCAGTTGATCCTGTTGGCGCGTTGTAATTCTCGAACGTATACTGTGATCATTTTTATATCACCACGTGTAATTCCTTCGACAACAGGCATATTACCAAACGGCCAGTGATGTGCTCGAACGCCCATTTCAACCGCGCGCTGGAACGCTGCATCTCCATGATGACTAGGTTCATAAATGATGTGGACCAAAGGTGGCGCCACACCGTCCTGACCTGCAGCATTGGTCCCATGGCACGAAGCACATTTTACATCAAAAGCTAGTTTACCAATTTGAGCGTTCTGAGATAAATTTTCAGGCAGTGATACTGCGGCAAGCGCACCATCAGGTATTATTGCAGCAGATACTTTTGTGTGATCGTTGCGGACTAGTGGCAATATTGCATATGCAATCACACCAGCAGCGGCAATTACGATTATGACTATCACTCCACGCATCAATCGCTCTTATTTTTATTGACCCAGGCTCTAGGTAAACTCTGGTGCCCATAGAAGGTCAAGTAGTTCTACATCACAATTTTGAGAGCATCCAAACTGCCATCCCGATCATCATCAGGTTTTCGGTCAAAGATACAAACCCAAGCGGGACCTTACTGTCACCACCAACGCAGGCGCACTTTAACTCACGTTTGTCAATATATACGGCCTTGAACACACTAACGGCACCAATGCTCGCCACAAACAACGCAGCAGGTGCTGAAACCCAGGTCAAAACGCCCCCCATCATCAACAGACCCGCACCAGTTTCCACGAACGGATAGATGTATCCATAACGGATCCAGCGCTGCGCGAGCAGATCATAGTTGAGAAACATCGTAGCAAATCGCTCCACGTCTTGCAGCTTTTGCAAGCCTAGTAGAACCATGGAAATTGAAATGAACCATTCAACTGTGCGGCCAGAAGAAAAATTTCCAAGCACCATCCAGCTAATTACACAAGCCATCAAAGCTGCCACCACAAACAGAGAGATCACAGGTTTATAAGTTGTGGTATTCTTTGGTGCAGGTGCTTTGCCAAAATGGGCGCTCAAGTCATCAAAGCCACCGATGCGCACGCCATCAATAAATGCCTGTGGTGTCGATGTGACACCATACTCGACCTTGAACGCATCAATTTGCACGCGACTGGTCAGATGATTATCCTCAACTATAAACCCCTCCCGCTCCAACAAAGCTTTAGATTTAAGCCCATGGGGACACATATGATCAGTCATCACCATACGATATAATGAGGCACTATTAAGCATAACATTCATCCTCTTAAGAGTTTTTGGGTACTCATTTAATCTTAAATTTGTCTATAGCAGGCCCCTTAAGTCAATCAAAGGTCAAGGGTTAAAAACATTCTAGCCATAAGGTTCTAGCCATATATAATTATGATACTGATAAATATTTGCTACATATCAGGTATCCACATATTAATGGTAGCTTAGAGCAGCTAGCCGAAGAAACAGCCCCAAAAGTTGTCCAGGGCCTGAGCACAAAAATCTCAATGGAGTTTACTATATAGTCTGTCTTTACTAATAGTTTCAGCCACTTTCATTAGAGCTAAAGCGCCAAAGGCTGGAACCCCTAAAAATATATTAACTACATACGGGGAGGCTATTCTGGCACTTCTCCAGAGGCCAATACTCATCAAAACCAAATAATCTGATCAGATGATTTAGTTCTTAGCCAATTAAAGCTATTGAGGCTGAAGATATATTTTATGCGTCTCACGCAAATTCATATCAAGCTGCGGATTAAAACGGGCAGCAGAAACTCCTGAAAGGATTTCATCTTTACGCTTTGTTGCCTTAACTAGAAGATCTGGCTTTTCCAGTTCGACCCATTCTTTTGGCGATGTTCGATCACCTAATTTGGGATAAACAAAATCTGATTGCATGCGGCTAAGGGTTTGATTCGTGCCGAGATAGTGGCCCGGTCCACCCATACAAACCTGCGCCATTTGATCTAGGGCAAGGGTCTCGTCAGTGACTTCGATGCCACGTACACAGCGTAAAGCCTGGCCAATGATATCGTCGCTAAGTATGAGGCTTTCATGACAAAAACCAAGTAATGAGGCATGCATACCTGCTGCTTCATAGACCATATTGAGCCCAGAGAGCCCTGCTATAACATTTGAACACATTTGTTCCCAACCCGCTTGCATGTCAGGCATTTTTGAATCAGATGCTCCAGCGGGAGCACCTCCAGGTAGACCGTAAAATTTATGCATCTGAGCACACCCAGCAGTAAGAAGTGCCTGCTCACCAGACCCAACCGACATTGCGCCTGTGCGCAAATCAAGGCCAAAGGGCCAGGTTCCAAATATAGCTGGATGACCAGGAGTGATAGCGTTGACATAAATAAGACCCGCGAGACACTCTGCAGTTGCTTGAGTGATAGCACCTGCGATGGTGGAGGGAGCAGTTGCGCCTGCCATCCCAGCGGACAACAGAAGTACTGGCATACCGCCACGAATACACGCCTCCATCACTTCGCAACTTTCTGTTGCGAACTTCATCGGCGGCACAACAAAGCAGTTTGAATTCGATACAAATGGGCGTTCACGGTATTTTGCTTCTCCACCAGCAATTTCGTAGAGCATTTCAAAGGCGCCGGGTACGAAAGATGGTTCAGTGAAAGATGTCCCAATGTGTTTTGTTGTACCTGAAGCGCAGGCATAGATCGTGTTGAGATCCATTTCATAATTATTGGAAATATCACGACAAACCATGGGCCGTTGTAAGAAGTGTACATTATCAAGTTTATCCACGATGCGAGCAGCATCATGCAAGTCTTGGACGGTACATTCGCGGTATTGATTGCCGTGGACGTCAACAATGTGTACGGCGGCACCCGCTGTCCCGTAATGGACACGGTTACCTGAAAGTGTGAGATCATTTTTACCGTCACGACTAAAAAGTGTGACCTCACGGCGAGCTTTGGTCAACATATCTTCAACAAGCGAACGGGGGAACCTAATACGCCCATCCTCACCTTGGATTGCACCAGCGTTTATGAGAATTTCAACTCCTGATGGTGGGGCATCAGCAAGGCCGATGGTTTCCAACGCATCGAGTGCCGCAGTATGAATTTTTTGAACATCAAGATCAGAAAGAGGCTTGTAAGTTCCACCCTCCATACCCGCACGGATAGGACGGTCATTATCTTTAAGAGGGGCTGCGCGAAGAGCTCTACGTGCAGAACGACCACCAGAACGGCGGGAAATGGTTGAAGACATTTAAGTACTCGCTTTTACTGTATTGATTTTAGCGGTTTGCATCGGATCACAACCATGGGGAACCGCGTGCTGCGCGGCCACGTTTCGCGCCAATGACGCACGATAACAAAGCAGTTTTCCATTCAAAATTTGGCATAGTATTCCCGTATTTTCCATATTTTATTACAACTAGTTTATGATAATATTTTATGTGAAAACGCCGATTTGCGGCACTAACGTCGTTTTCAACACTTTTAGGATTACAACTTCGGGTGTTGCTTGCGCAGTCATATAATGTGGGCTGTTTTAGTATTTGCGTATTTTGTTTGGGGACTAGGCAGCCACGCAGCGCCTTGCTAATTATTTACTGTAATTGTTATTTTAATATTAGAAAATACTGCGAGAACGCGACCATTATCTCTCCGGAGACAATGCTAGTATCTATCGAGGTAGCCTCTGCCCTTGCTGCAGTACCAGGGCCCTATAATATTTTTATACTGACAAAGTCTGTTATGCATGGCCAGATTCTACAGCTCATTGTTAAGCTGGTATGGTGCTTGTTTGTTATTGTATACAACGGCGATAGCACTAGATTTTATAGTCATCTTAGACATCTTAATATGCATCTATTACCCTAAAGTATGCAGACTTAGCTTACCTACTTTATATGGCATGGCTGGCATTTAGCACATCCAAGAGCAGATTTATCGTTGAAACGAGAAAACCTGAACCACACGATGGTAGCTCCTTGGTAGATTTACGCTTTGTATCACCAACCCAAAAATTAGGGTCTTCTTTTTGGCTCTCTTGCAGCAATTCGTTAACTCAGAAAAAGTATCAGTGATGGCCCATTCCTATAAAATTAAGATATTGATAGTTCTCATTACGACCACCGCCTTTCGCACGGTAGCAATCGTAGTTGGCTCACTTAGATCCTGAATTAAAGCCTCTTCAAGGACACGAAGTGTGCGGCGGCCGTATCTATGGCGTCGTATTGTTATCACTTGCCTTAGAATTAGCGTCTGCAGAAAAGTGGCTCCAATATCCCATAGGTTTAGCCCTCTATTTTGCCGGTTGCCTACGCATAGTATAAAACTACCACTAACGGACACCACTCTAGGAGCACAGACAACAGTTCCTCAGCCTTAGTTGTCTTGCCCTACACCTCACTCAGCAAGCACGGCAGGCAATATTAAATTCGTTCTTATTATAATTTGACTTTTAACACGGGACGTAAAAAGCTCTCAGTGCCAAATCAGAAAGGGCCACCCCTCAAGGTGACCCCTATAATATTTTTACTATAAAAAAATTCTTATTTGCACAGACCGAATTTATGGGCATGCCAAAAGCGTCAGTTTTTGAAAGTATATGAGCCTGCCCCCAAAGTTTCGGAAAGATTACTAAGATCCCCTGGTATTACGAATTTTCCATAAGTTTTTTTTCTTTTCTTTTTTTTCTCATCCTTGGATTGAATACATGCAGCAAGTGGGTCGCCACCATTTTTATCAAATCCATATTCATTTATGCAGTCGTTCCTATAACCTGCTAACTCAGCACTTCTCATATCTTGAGAAGATACTGTAGGTTCAACTGGCTTCTTCTCAACCGGTCTACTCTTACTACACCCAGCCAATGAAATTACACCCACTAAGCCCATGATCAAAACTGCACGCATTTAATTTTTCCTATTTAATATGTTGTCAAAATATTATTGTTATAATCTTAGGATTGTCTAGAATTTTCTTTAATAAATTGTCTCACTAGCCTTAAAACAACGAATGCCTCCATGCTTCTGTGGAGGCTTGTGACAAAGCATCGTGTTGAGGAAGGGCTGAATAACTAGTTAACCTATTCGAATAAAAATTATTTTCATCAAAATACAAGCCTGTTGATGGCTAGTACGACCACAGTTAGGTTAATAAAAAGGGAAACTGGAATGTCTAAAATTAAGTCTGTCAAAACGCGTCTGTTTAAAATTCCACTAGATGAAATCTTAGTCGATGCCAAACATGGCGACCATTCATTTTTCCACCTCATTACAGCCACTATAGTCCTAGAAGATAACTCTATAGGCACAGGTTACACCTACAATGGCGGCCGTGGCGGGCATGCAACAGCCTCAATGATACATCATGATCTGGCGCCTTTTCTTATTGGCAAGGACGCAACAGATATCGAAAGTATTTACGATGATATGCAGTGGCACATGCACTACGTGGGGCGTGGTGGGGTTTTGAGCTTTGCCATATCTGCCATCGACATCGCTTTGTGGGATATTCGTTGCCGGCAGATAGGCCAGCCTTTATGGAAAATTGCTGGGGGACATGGAAATATCTGTCATGCCTACGGAGGTGGGATTGATCTTGGTTTCCCCCTGCCAAAGCTATTAAATCACGTGCGGGGCTACCTAGAAGCGGGTTTAAATGCAGTCAAAATTAAAGTAGGGCGGCCAAGCCTGGCAGAGGACATCGAACGCATTTGTGCGGTACGTAGTATGATCGGGCCAGATGCAAAATTTATGATTGATGCCAATTATTCAATGACAGTTGATCAAGCAATTAAATTAGCCAATGCGGTGAAAAATCAAAATATCCTTTGGTTTGAGGAGCCTATCATTCCAGATGATTATAAAGGCTATTCCAAAATAACGAAGGCGACTGGTATGCCAGTTGCCCAAGGAGAAAATCTTCACACGATCCACGAATTCAAGTTAGCAATGGAATATTGTAATTTGAGTTACATACAACCAGACGCGTCAAACTGTGGTGGTATCACCGGCTGGCTTCAGGTTGCAGTGCTCACCTCAGGCACCAACGTGAAGCTGTGTAGCCACGGAATGCAGGAACTGCATGTTAGCCTCGTTTCTTCACAAGCCAACGGCGGATGGTTGGAGGTGCATTCATTTCCAATCGATCGCTACACAATCCGCCCTCTTGTCATCAGAAACAAAATGGCTGTTGCCCCAGATACACCGGGCATCGGAGTGGAGTTCGACTGGGATAGAATTTCTCAATATGAGGCTGTTTTGTAATAACTTTTGACGCAGATACTATGATCAAATCATACTTATGCTAATAGCTAAAACTACTTTAAGAACATTTTAATCTTACTAAAGATTTATCCCTGAAAAGTTAAAATCAGTACTTAGCAGCAAGCGCCAGAACGTCATATCGTACCCTCCTTAATGAAAAGGCAGAGCCAAGGAAATATCACTTTAATAGCTTGTGATGCGTAGTGGTACTAATCAATATTACTTTTCGCATAACTTGAATTTTGCATATAGCTGTAAGACGCCATAACCCCCCGCAACTCAGCCAGTCCACGCATTCTCCCAATTAATGGATAGCCAGGCGTACTATCGCCGCCAAGGTCACTCAACAACTCTTGGCCATGATCGGGTCGCATAGGGATTTGCCAGTCAACACGCCCCTCAGCACATCGCCGTTTCTGCTCTGCCATTAGGGCGTGGACAGTACCAATCATGTCAGTGTCCCCCTCTAAATGAGCAGCCTCAAAAAAATCAGGCATATCAGGTAGAGAACCTATTATCCGTTTTGTATTTCTCAAATGTGCAAAATGGATCCGCGGGCCATGTCTTTGTACGAATGCAGGCCCGTCAAAACTCTGTGCAACACCCAACGATCCAGTGCATAGCGTTGCACCGTTTGCAGGCAAGTCAACTGCATCCAAAACTGCTCCGTAATCATCACTGGTAGACATCACTCTTGGTAATCCCAATAAAGAAAATGGCGGGTCATCAGGATGACAGCACATGCGCACACCAAGCTCCTGAGCAACCGGAGCAACTTCCGACAAGAAATCTACAAGGTTTGCCCGCAGACGTTGCGGCGTAATACCAGAATAAGTTTCTAACAATAAGCGCACATCCTCAACGCTCCAGCTATCATTAGCCCCGGGCAAGCCAGCCGTAATATTTTTTTTCAGTAGGGTTTTGGCACTGTCAGACATTCCACAAAACCGCACATAGGCCGCACTACTGACGGCAACTGAATAGTCGTCTACACCCGCGGAGCGCTCTAATATATGCAGATCAAATACAGCAAAATCAATCAGGTCAAAGAGCATCGCCGCTCCACCATGCGGTTGCTGCGCGCGCAACTCCGTACGCGTCCAATCCAATATCGGCATAAAATTGTAGCAGACCGTTTTAATATCCTGCGCAGCCAAAGCCCGCAAACTAGTCTTATACGCGGCGAGGTGGTTCTGCATTTGCCCAGTTTGAGTTTTGATTGCTTCAGAGACTGGCAGACTTTCGACAACATCCCAGTCATAGCCAGCCGTGCTTAGTACAGACTTTCGTTCCAAAATACTTTTGTTTGTCCAGACTTCACCAGGTGGAACGTCATGTAATGCCGTTACAATTCCTTCAACCCCTACCTGTTGCAGGTCTATCAATTTAATTGGGTCCTCTGGACCAAACCAACGCCAACATTGTTTCATGGCAACCATCCTTTATAGAGTTCATGCTCAGGCAAAAGGGGTAGGTTCACCCGCGCCCCTGTACGTGAACTATGATAAATTGCAGTGACAAGGCTTATTGATGCGGCCCCCTCTTCTAGCGTAACGGCAGAATTTTCTTGCGCATTTATCGCCTTACCGATTTCGGTAAAAAACCCTTCAAATCCAACCGCCTCAAGTGGTGTGTTAACAACAGCCTTATCAATTTCATGCTGCTGGTCTTTAAAGCGCGCAGTAAAAGTCCAGGGCTGCCCCCCTGGTGCATAGGGTGCGGTGCCAGAAGTTGCCGTCAAGTTTTCAAAGACAAAACGTAATCTTGTTTCATCGCCTGCCGCGCCAAGAGTAATGCTGCTTGTACAGAGCGCCCCAGAGGTCATGGCAAAGGTAATTGACGCACAGTCTTCAGTCTCAATCTCGTTGACTCGAGTAGCTGTCATCGCTGACAGAGCGGCAACTTCACCCGCAATATGTGTTAGAAGATCATGATTGTGGATTGCATGCCCCAAAACAGCACCACCACGTTCGCCAGACCATGTACCACGCCAGGGAACTGAATAATAATCATACTCCCTTGACCAATGAGTTTCCAACGACGCCACCTGCACCTGCCCAGCTAGTCCTGACGCCATTAGGTGGCGTAGCTGAGCCAATGACGGCCCCCACCGATACTGAAACACTGGAAAAACATAGCAACCACTTCGTTTTGCAGCGTCTGAAATCCTATCCACATCAGCAAGTGAGGTTGCCAGTGGCTTTTCACAGATTACATGCTTTCCAAAACTCAACGCATCGAGTGTAACGGAAACGTGTAAATGCGGCGGCAAACAAATATCTATTATGTCTATTTCTGGATCAGTAAGTACCTTTGTAATGTCAGTCAGAGCCGCGAAGGTGTCGCCAGACCTAATTTCTTCGATTCGCTTTAAGTTTTGGTCAACAACAGCCACTACCCTGAACTCACTCGAAAGCTCCCGCAGCGCCGCAAGATGTTCACGACCAATACCAGCACCAATAATAGCAATATTAATCATTTTAGTTCTGCCATTTGCTGCGCGCGCAATGCCAATTCCATTACAGTGAAACAATGCACTTGGGTCATAGCCGTTTCTGACCGGTTCTCAATATCATATGCGAGACGTGAAAAGTACGGAAGACCTGCGCCTGATGCATCAATTTTTTCACTCTTAGATTGGTTGACTAAGATCAAGTGATCAGTGCCTTTTCTACCACCAACATCTACATACTTACGAAGCTCTAGATAGCCTTCAGTCCCAAGAATCGTTAGGCGCCCATCGCCCCAAGTAGGCAGTGCATCCGGGGTAAACCAATCCACCCTAATGTAACCAGTGCCTTGCTCACTCCGTAGGTTGATTTCACCAAAATCTTGTAAGTTAGGATATTCTTTATTTGCATAGTTTGTGGTAAATGCATGGGTAATCTGCGCAGTATCAGAGCCTGTATAATGTAAAAACTGATCAATCTGATGTGATGCAATATCAGTTAGTATACCGCCGAAACGTTCGCGCTGAAAAAACCAATCTGGCCGCGTTGCAAGGTTCATTCGGTGTGGTCCAAGACCCACAGTTTGGACTACTTTCCCAATAGCACCTGCAGCGACCAATTCAGATGCACGCGTACTAACTGGTGTCTCAAAACGTTCTGAAAAATTGACTGACCAAATACGGCTCGTTTCTCGTACGACAGATTTAATCTCATCCAACTGCGCTAATGTAGTACATCCAGGCTTATCGCTCATAACATCCATTCCGTGCTGCATAGCGGCGATCGTTAATTGGGCACGATCCGCCGGAATAGCAGAGACCAATGCCAAATTTGCACCGCATTCGAGTGCATCTTGCAAGCGTGCGAAGCGGGGTAGGTCTGGAAATCTTTCAGTATAACCACTTAACGTTTCTGGCGTTCCTTGGGTCCAGAAGCCAAGGCACTTGGCGCCAGTTTTTTCCATATTTTCGGTCATGCCATAGATATGGCGATGATCAAGCCCAAGGGCGACACAAGTCAGTGACATAGGGAAACCTCTACACGTTGCCCGCTCCGGTTTGCGGTTTCCATTGCATCAATCAGCGCATGAGACCGCAAAGCGCTCCACCCTGGCGTCATTGGCGGTTGATTTTTAGCCAATGATGACGCAAAATTTTCAATTACAGATTGGTGCCAGGCATGGGTGAAGGCCATCGGATCAGACCCACCACCCGTTGCCCCAGCCGTCCCAAACACCTTAACTTCACCGCTGAAATACTGAATAGTCAATACACCTGATCCAAGGTGTGCCGAGGCTTTGGTACCTTGGATAGTTATCGTCTCCGCATGGCCAGGATAGGAGGCGGTTGTCGCAATCAAGCTCCCAATTGCCCCACATTGCATCTCAAACAGTGCACCAGCCCAATCTTCAGCCTCAAGCATATGCAACTTGGTACGTCGCATCATCGCTTGAACAGAGGTGATAGGCCCGAGTAGCCACATAGCTAAATCAAGTGTATGAATTGCCTGTGAAATCATAACGCCGCCGCCATCGCGCGCATAGGTCCCACGTCCTGGAGCATCATAGTAGTTTTGATTGCGCCACCACGGAACACGTAGGTCAACAGTAGAAATTTCGCCTAAAGTGCCAGCTTCGATTGCAGATTTCAGCTCCACAGAAGCTTCACGTGCACGATGTTGAAATACTATACCCAGTGGAACTGAAGCGGTTTCACAGATTTTAACAATCTCAGTAGCAGCAGCAAAATCTCGCTCTACCGGCTTTTCCATCAATATAGGTTTTTTCGCTGCAACCAGTATCTCAACAATTTCACGCCTCGCATCAGGGGGCGTGGCAAGAATAACAAAATCAATCGCCGAGTCTCCGGCTATTTCGGCCACCGATGCGTAAGCCCTAGTTCTGTTTTCCACTGCAAACGCTGCCGTACGCGCAGGATCACGCCCCAATACGCCATACAGCTTCAAATTCTGATCGGAGCTACGGATTGCGGTCAAGTGCGTGGCAGAGACCATGCCCAAACCGATTAAGGCAATATTCATCATGCTTCCCTATTTTTAATTATTTTGAAGCATTGCGCAGGTAAGATGCAAGCTGCAATATGTCGATCAGGACAAGAACATAGCCATCGGAGCACCAAAAGTGACAAGTAAATTAAATGCATCCGCAGAGGTACTTTATCAAGGGATCAAGGGACTGCCGATTGTCTCTCCACATGGGCATTGTAATCCAATTTGGTTTGCCCAGAACAAGGCATTTAAAAATCCAGCTGAACTTCTGGTCATTCCTGATCACTACGTCTTTCGCATGCTATACTCACAAGGTATTCCGTTGTCTGATTTAGGGATTGGATCGTTAGGTCAAGGTACTGAACCACGTGAAATTTTTCGAATTTTTGCAAAAAATTGGCATCTTTTTTTAGGTACTCCGTCACGCGTTTGGATGGAATATGTGCTCCGTGAAACCTTTCAAATCCCAACCGAACTATCAGCACTGACCGCAGATTCTATGTATGATCAAATTACAGAGAAATTAGAACAAGATAACTATCGTCCCCGCGCACTCTTTGACCGATTTAATATCGAAACACTCGCGACGACAGATTCTGCGTTGGACGGGCTTAGCCATCATGCAACCATTAAGGCTAGCGACTGGACTGGACGTGTAATACCAACATTCAGACCCGATGGCGTGCTGGATCCGCTCGACCCTAGTTTTGTTCAAAATCTGCAAGAATTAGAGAAATTAACACAGTGTAATTTAGGTAGCTACTCTGGGTATCTTGATGCAATTCGGTCCCGACGTGCATACTTTGTCGAAATGGGCGCCACTGCAACAGACCACGCGATTGAAGTTATCCATACTGAGTGGCTGGACGACCCCGATGTTTTATACCAAATCCTGAAACTTGGCGCTGGCACGTTAGAAGATGCCCGACAGTTCTATGGGCATATGCTGATTGAAATGGCTCAGATGTCCGTTGAGGATGGGCTCACCATGCAAATTCATGGTGGCAGTCGCCGTAATACAAACACAAAATTACTTTTTGAATTTGGACGTGATATGGGCGCAGATATTCCCATTTCTGTTGACTGGGTGCGTGGATTAGATGCGCTTTTAAACCGCGTAGGGCATATCACAGACTTGAAAATCGTCTTGTTCACCCTGGACGAGAGCACTTACACACGGGAGCTGGCACCAATGGCAGGGCACTGGCCCTGCCTCCGCATTGGCCCCCCGTGGTGGTTCCACGACAGCGCTAATGGTATCGCACGATACTTTAATCAGGTTGTTGAGACCGCAGGCTACTATAACCTCGCCGGATTTAACGACGATACACGCGCATTTATGTCTATCCCTGCGCGACATGATTTATGGCGGCGCGGTGTGGCTTTACACTTGGCCGAGCAAATGAATAAGGGTCTATTTAGCCATGACCATGCGGAGGATTTGGCGCGACTATTAGCAACTGACTTGGCGCGTGACGTTTATAGGATAGCTGATTAAATGGGGCGTATTATTCATTTTGGTCTCGGTAACTTTGCCCGCGCACATTTGCTTGATTTTACGGCAGATGCCGGGGGCTGGGATGTTGTTGCAGTAAGTTTGCGCTCACCAAAAGTCCGGGATGGTCTTGCGGTTCAGGGGTTTTCTTACACCCTAAATGTGCAAGGCCAAGAGATTAAACGGATTGAAATTTTAAAAGATGTTCTAGTGGCCTCCGAAGGATTTCAGCCAATTTTAGATGCAATGGCAACAGCTGATATCATTTCTGCTACAGTTACAGAAAAAGGCTACCACCTAAATACTGACGGCAAGCTTGATTTCCAAGATCCAACTATCTTATCAGATCTAGCAGGCAATTCTATCCAGACACTGATTGGCTTCATTGCACATAGTTTGGCGAACCGCACTAGCCCAGTCACCATTTTAAGTTGTGATAATCGTGTTGAAAACGGGACTAAGTTGCAAAAAGCAGTTGCAGATTTTGCTACTGCTGCAGATCTTAAAATCAACTGGGAAAACGCTAGCTTTCCAAATTCTATGGTAGATCGGATCACCCCCGCAACCACCGATGCCATAAGAGCAATCAGTGACGACCCCATGGCCGTCCCTACCGAAGCTTTTCGTGAATGGGTTATTGAGGACAATTTCTCAGGTCCTTGCCCCGAGTGGCCAGAAGTTCAATTTGTGCGCGATGTGAAGCCCCATGAGTTGCGCAAGCTTCGGATGTTGAATGGTGCGCATTCCTTATTAGCCTATGCGGGGCTAGTCCAAGGCTACACTTACGTGCACGAAGCCATTGCGGATCCAACTTTACGCAGCCAAGTGCAACAGCTTATGATAGACGCAGGCGCCACCTTACCTATGGCGGTACGCGACCAAGTGCCTGGCTATGCCAAGGCCCTATTAACTCGGTTTGAGAATGTGGCGCTTGCACATCGACTTGATCAGATAGCCATGGATGGAAGTCAAAAAGTACCTTATAGATTTTTGGAAACCTTGCGCGCCAGTAGCTCTCCCACACTGATAAAAGCCGTCTGGTCCTGGATAATATTTTGTCGTACACAAACCGCACAGGGTCTGCCTCTAAACGATCCTAAGGCTAAAGAAATAGTAATAGCAGTAAATTCAGAATATCCCGTAATAGCCTTGCTAGAATTACTAGATGCTGCTGATTTAGCTTACCTTATTCAGGGATAATGGCTCCTCGGTACTGCACGACAGCCCTTGCTAAATTATGCCCCACAATCAGCGCCTCAGCTTGGGTTTTACCAGAAAATAATGCGCCCAAGTACCCACCGTTAAAACTGTCACCTGCCGCTGTAGTATCCACAACGTTGGGAGCTGAGTAATAATCATGAAATACCTCACTGCCCAACGAAAGCGGTCCCTGCTCACCTCTCTTTAAAGCCCCTGCCTTTGCGCTTGATGAAAAGCGCGTTGAGACTTGATCCGCAGTTTCAGAAAACAAGTCCATTTCATCATCTATCGAAGGTAATGCAATGTCGGCGCGCATCCACAATGCAGATATGATCTCCTGTGAATGCTGACGACTTTCCCAAAGGCGTGGTCGAAAATTACTATCAAAAATTAATTCAATAGCCGAGCCATTCAACCATTCAAGCAAAGCTAACCTTACGGCATGAGGTAAAATTGCCATCGAAATACCGGACAAATACACTGCATCATAATTTTCTAAGACACTGAAATCACAATCCAAAAATAACTGTCGGGCTGCGCTATTATTACGCCAATATGTAAAGCTACGCTCACCTTCGGAAGATGTCGTAATACCATATAGTCCTGGTGAGCCATCAGAGATCCGCTGGATTTGAGAGGTTCCCAGACCATGCTGAGAGATAAAGTCAAAAATGCGCGCCGAAAACGGATCACACCCAAGACAGGTAATGTAATCAACCCTCAATTTGGGAGCCGTACGATGCAAATAGATGGCAGTGTTGAGACTATCACCAGCAACACTGACCTGCGTATTTTCGCCGATCAATGACAATTCAATCATAGCTTCACCGACACAGGCAACTCGTTTCATTTACGTTCTCTTCTCCAAATAATGAGCCCAGCGCTCATAATGACGATAGCACCAAAAATTGTGCCCACATCTGGCACTGTTCCAAATAATAGGTATCCCCAGATCGCCACAAATACCAGAAATGAATAGGTGAACGGCATAAGCTGGTTTGCCGTCCCAAAGCGGTGTGCATTTGTCAAAAGTTGATGCCCAGCCCAGCCCAGAACACCAAGGCTTATCAAAACGAGCATTCCCCATGTGGTCGCCGGTTGTGTCCACACCCAAATCGCAAAAGGAAGCATTAATAAGGTCCCAACCAGCCCCATATAAAACTGCATGGTTTCCACCGCAACAATGCCAGATAGCCTACGCGTCATAAGCGAATAGAGAGCCAAGGCTATGGCATTATAAATGATCATTAGCATTGCAGGATGAAAGGTAGTGCCAAATGGGCGTACAACGATCAAAACACCAATGAAACCAAGTAAAATTGCGCTCCAACGCCAAGGCCCCACCTCTTCGCGAAGAATGGAAACCGATAGGAAACATACCACAACCGGGCTTGAAAACATGATGGCAGACACGACTGTTAAGGGCAAAAACTGCAAGGCGTAGAAGTTCGAGAGGGTGGCGGAAACTAAAAGTAATGCTCGACTGATTACCTGCCAAAGATGCCTAGTCTTAAAACGATCAAGCTTAAAGCCACCTTTCGCTATAACAGCGATCGATATCACAAAGTGCCCAGCATATCGCATAAACGCAAGCTGGAACGCCGGTATGCCGGCAACTGCCAGCCATTTTGCACCCGTATCCACCCAAGAAAAAATTAGCCAAGCGCCAAGCATCAAAATGATGCCATATCGTGGCAAATCAACCATTGATTTTGCGATAACGGTCATGAATTAAGCTTTAAATCTGCTTACGAAATAATCCACCATTTGACTGACCATTTCATCGCCTTGGCCATTGTCATTGGCATCATTTAACGCTGTCAGGGGCCCTTTAGACATTATGCTATCCACGCCGGCCTCTTCAGCCATCCGGGCATAATACCCCACATCTTTGGCTGCGTTCTTAATTGCAAAAGCTAACTGCCCTGGATCGTTATCAACACCGTAAGCTTTGACAAATCCCATCATGCCAGAATACAGAGGACCAGCCGCCATCACATCATAAAGTTGGGCGCGGTCCACACCAGCCACATCCGCCATGGCGAAGGCTTCGGCCATCGCGTTTGCGACAGTCATCCCAAAAAAATTATTGATTAATTTTATGGTATGTCCAGAACCAACAGCCCCTAAATAGAAGACATTCTCCCCAAGATCTTTCAAAACCGGCTCGACCCCATCAAAAGTATTTCTATCTCCCGATGTCATTATATTCAGTAGACCATCCTTCGCGTGCACTGGTGTACGGCCTAGTGGGGCATCTAAAAAGCTGCCACCCGCTTGCAACACTTCTACGGCCAAAGTGCGGCTACTACCGGGAAGGGAGGTACCAAAATCGATGACAGTTGCACCAGAGCGCAAACCCGCAATCACACCATCAGCCCCTCGCATACGGCTTTCGACATGATCAGAAGTACCCATGCAGAGCATCACAATGTCACTGCCCTGAGCAACATCTTTAGCCGTTACAGCCTCTTTAGCCCCTCGGACAATAGCCAAATCCAAATTGCTACGGTCTCTGTTGCCCAAAACAGTTAGCGAATATCCAAGGTCCTGAAGACGGCTCACCATAGCCCCACCCATAATACCCAGACCAATAAATCCAATAGTTGGTTTACTCATGGTACACGCTCCTTAAAACTTTGTTTTATGGAATGTCTAGTTCCAAATTAGAGTTAGAAATACTGAACCTCTTTACGTTTTTTGTAAATAAAATCTTAGCCTTGAATAGAAAGTTTGGCCTCAAGCTCCTGTGCTACTCCAAGTGTTAATGTAGCGTCAGCAACATCAATTAATGGATCAGCACCTTCAATCACCTTCAAGAAATGGTCTAATTGTGCCTCCAGTGGTGGTTTTTCATTCCGAGCAGGGCTAAAAGGAACACGCTCAGCCGCCGAACTCCAATCCGTACCTTTCCAAACTTCCATTGAGGGAAAGCTCAGGGCGCCTTTTGTCCCAGTTATCCACATCATATCTTGATGGGTGGCACCAATATTTGGATTTTCACCAGTACCAGCCTCAAATCCCCATGGACTTGGGGTAATATCTGAAAAGCTGACATTACCAACAGCACCATTTTCAAAAGCCAGAGCGATGGCACCACTTTCAACTCGTGTTGACCCACGAAGTGGCTTTCCTTTTAGAGCGACAGTTTGAATGATTTCCCCAACAACAAAGCGCAGAATATCAATATCATGTACTAAGTTTATCATAACAGGACTACCACCGTCGGTACGCCAATTACCCTCAAAATATGCATCTGGCTTCCGCATTGCCCATAAAACTGAAACGTTTACTACCTTGCCAATCAACTCGGCTTCAAGGCATGCTTTTAGCTGCTGGACCACCGCATGATAGCGACGGTGATGCCCCACAAGCGAACGTATATTTTGGCCACGTAGCGCCATTTCAAGCTTTTGTGCACTCTCAAGTGTCTCAGAAACCGGCTTCTCGATCAGCATGTGCCAGCCGCGTTCTGCCGCTTCAATACCATGAGGCGTATGTAAGTGGGTTGGAGTCGCAATAATCACACCATCTACTGGCTCCAGGACATCACCCATCTTAGCGAAGCGAGCCACGTCACACTGGATAGACATATCAAGATCTACCAAACCAACAAGTTCGCATTCGGCATGCGCCTGGACAGCTTGCAAGTGTCGGATACCTATTAAACCACCACCAACAACCAGAATACGCTTCACATTACAGCTCCAATTTGCCAGGGTACAAATTCATAATCACCGAGACCCTGCCCTTCTGACTTTGTAACTTCACCAGAAGCGACACGTAAAAACATGTTATAAATCTCACGACCTTTATCCTCGACACTGATACCTTTGGATAGGATCTGTCCGGCATCAATATCCATGTCTTCAGCCATGCGATTAGCCATCTCACTATTTGTCGCCATTTTAATCGTGGGTGCAGGTTTTGATCCAAATGCAGATCCCCTCCCAGTAGTAAAACAGACAAGGTTACAACCACCAGCAATTTGGCCAGTCACAGAGGCGGGGTCATATCCCGGAGTATCCATAAATGTGAAGCCTCGGGCAGTGACAGGTTCTGCATATTTATAGACCCCCATCAAAGGCGTCGTGCCACCCTTAGATGCCGCTCCTAGTGATTTTTCTAAGATTGTAGTCAAGCCTCCCATTTTATTTCCGGGGCTGGGATTATTGTCCATAGATCCATTATTGCGGGTTGTGTAATCTTCCCACCATTTGATCAAGCCAATTAGCTTGTCGCCCACCGCTTGATCTACAGCTCTACGTGTCAACAGGTGCTCAGCACCGTAAATTTCCGGTGTCTCAGCCAAGACCCCAGTTGCACCTTGGGCTGTCAATAAATCACAAGCATAGCCTAATGCCGGGTTTGCGGTGACCCCCGACCAGGCGTCAGAGCCGCCACACTGCAACGCAACCATCAATTCAGATGCAGGACATTCCTCACGTGTTGCTTGGTTAGCAATTGGGAGCATTTCCATTATTTTCTTTATACCCAACTCTACAGTCAGGCGTAGACCTGCAACTTTCTGGATATTCATAGTTTGAAACGTTATACTTTGCTTCAGACCATAAGCCTCTAACAACCAATCAATTTGGTTCATCTCACAGCCCAGCCCAACCATGAGAACGCCCGCATGGTTGGGATGCTTGGCATATCCCCACATAACCCGCTGCAGTGCTTCAAACCCATCTCCAGAATCGGCCATTCCACAACCGGTTCCGTGTACAAAAGCAGCCACGCCATCAACATTTGGGTAATCCGCAAGTACCTTAGGTGTAAAGTGATCAGCAATCATCCGCGCCGCAGTTGCGGAGCAATTGACCGACGTAATAATTGCAATATAGTTACGCGTACCAACCTTACCGTTTTCACGGCGAAACCCCATAAAGATATCCTGCTTTGCAGCAGGAAGCATGGGGCGCAAATCAGTTGAAAATTCATACTCTGTCGCCGTATTTCTAAAATCAACATTATGGGTGTGCACGTGATCTCCCGGCATGATGTCGCAAGAGGCATAGCCAATGAGCTGGGAATATTTGCGTACTGGATCTCCAAGGGCCATCTGGATCGTGGCAACCTTATGTCCAGAGGGAATTTGTGCTGTTGTCAAAACACCGTCTACAAGAGTACCAAGCGCTAATATCCGCGTTGCCGTAACCACCGTATCTGCGCGATCTAAACGTATAAAATCCATTTCCATTCCTCAAAGTAAAAATCTTAGGCGCAGTAAGGCGTATCCGCAGACCACCGGTGGATATCAATATGTGGGACCGCCGCCAATCTGGCCCTAGCCTCTTCCCATTGCGCTTTACAAACGCGCCAATCAGAGAGTTCCGTTTCAGGGTGCGCACGCGAACGTACGACAAAATCAGGAAAATGCGACCGGCCCGTTGGCTGACCAGTGGCGTTAAAACGAATATCAAAAGACCAGCGAAACCCATCAGTGATATTAGTCAGGGAAGCGTGAGGCGTTAGGGGATGAAATAACACTGCCCCGCCCGCTTTGACAGGTAAAGGTACAGCA
>LAQD01000047.1:31160-44639 GCA_000981705.1 Rhodobacteraceae bacterium ASP10-04a | reverse complement strand
TGCACTGTGGGGCTTGCTGAAATTCAGACCGGTTCCACAATCGGAAAATTGCTGAAAGTGAAGTAAATATGTCTGACCTGCGTAAAATCATCATCGACGATCAAGAGATCGAAGTAGAAGGCGCAATGACGCTGATCCAGGCCTGTGAACAGGTTGGGGTTGAGGTGCCACGGTTTTGTTATCACGAACGACTGACCATCGCGGGTAATTGCCGGATGTGTTTGGTTGAAGTGGTTGGTGGCCCGCCCAAACCCGCTGCCTCCTGTGCCATGCAGGTGCGCGATTTGCGCCCGGGTCCTGAGGGACAATTGCCGGTTGTGAAAACCAATTCTCCAATGGTCAAAAAAGCCCGTGAGGGTGTGATGGAATTTCTACTCATCAACCACCCGTTAGATTGCCCGATCTGTGATCAGGGTGGGGAATGTGACCTACAAGATCAAGCGATGGCTTATGGCGTAGATTTCAGCCGGTTCAGAGAACCTAAACGTGCGACTGAAGATTTGGATCTTGGCCCATTGGTCGAAACCCATATGACACGCTGCATCTCTTGCACACGCTGCGTGAGGTTCACCTCGGAAGTGGCTGGAATCACTCAAATGGGTCAGACAGGTCGTGGTGAAGACTCTGAAATTACGAGCTATTTGGGACAAACTTTGGATAGCAATCTACAAGGCAATATTATTGATTTGTGTCCTGTTGGGGCATTGGTGTCCAAGCCTTATGCCTTTACGGCGCGGCCTTGGGAACTGAGCAAGACAGATTCAATCGATGTGATGGATGCGCTTGGATCCAACATCCGTGTTGATACCAAAGGTCGTGAAGTAATGCGTTTTTTGCCGCGCAATCATGATGGTGTGAATGAAGAATGGCTGGCTGATAAATCACGCTTTGTATGGGATGGTCTGAGCCGTCAAAGGTTGGACCAACCCTACATCCGCGAAGCTGGGAAGCTGCGTCCAGCCACATGGCCTGAAGCGCTTGAAAAAGCAGCATCGGCTATGGCTGGAAAAAAGGTTGCTGGCCTGATTGGTGACTTGGTTTCAGTTGAAGCGGCATTTGCCCTGAAACAATTGGTAACCGGATTGGGTGGCACGTTGGAATGTCGCACTGATGGAGCGAAGTTGCCTGCGGGCAATCGCAGCGGTTACGTTGGCACGGCCACGGTGGAAGACATCGAATCTGCCAAAATGATCCAGCTGATTGGCACAAACCCAAAAGTAGAAGCGCCGGTTTTGAACGCGCGTATTCGCAAGGCTTGGAGCCGGGGTGCCAACATTGGCCTGATCGGTGAGAATGTTGATCTGACCTACGAATATCTACATATGGGCAGTGGCCGGGCTGATTTGCAGGCCTTGGTGAAGCAAAAGTTTACTGATGTTTTGACGATACCGTCCTTGGTGATCGTGGGGCAGGCTGCTCTGCAGGGTGAAGATGGCGCGGCAGTTTTGGCCGCCGTTATGAACCTATGCACCAAAACCGAAAGCAAGCTGCTGGTTCTTCATTCCGCTGCCTCACGCGTGGGTGCGCTGGATCTCGGCTGCACTACTGTAGGCGGGGTTGATGCCGCTGTTGTGGGTGCGGATGTGGTGTACAATCTTGGGTCCGATGAAATGGACATCGCTGCGGGTGCATTTGTGATCTATCAAGGTAGCCATGGGGATCGTGGTGCGCATCGTGCGGATGTGATCTTGCCGGGCGCTGCTTATACCGAAGAAAATGGTTTGTTTGTGAACACGGAAGGCCGGCCACAATTGGCACAACGTGCGGGCTTTGCGCCGGGCGAGGCTAAAGAAAACTGGGCAATCCTGCGCGCCTTATCCGCAGAGTTAGGGGCGACCTTGGCTTACGACTCATTGGCTCAACTGCGTCAGGCGTTGCTGACAGAGGTGCCGCATTTTGGGCAGATCGACCAAGTGCCCAGCAACGATTGGGTAGCTGTCACGGGCGGCAAGCTTGGCAAGGGTGACTTTGGCTCGGCGGTTTTAGATTACTACCTAAGCAATCCGATTGCGCGGGCCAGTGAACTGATGGCAGGGCTGTCAGCCAATGCCAAGGCGCGGGCTGTGGCTCCAATGGCGGCTGAATAAGGCGATGACCAGAGATTCTCACCTATGACAACCGAGCGGAGATCTGGACCTGTTTTAGCCTCTTTCAGCAGGAATGAAGCCGCATTATCAGATGTGTCAGAAATTTCGTGTAACTTGAGCATAAACCTGAGTGGCGAGGCTAGTATTTTTCACAAGGATGCGGTTTACAGCAAATCGAAAAGTGAGCCATTTGGACCGTTAATACTTCAAGCGCAAGTCACTGTGGCTGACCACAAGGAACGAGGGACACCGAAGGTATGAACGAATTCTTTTCAACAAACCTAGGGGTTGCTGTGATCCTTCTTGCCCAAACCCTTGTGGTTGTGGGCTTTGTGATGATCAGCCTACTATTCTTGGTTTATGGTGATCGTAAAATTTGGGCAGCGGTGCAAATGCGCCGAGGACCGAATGTTGTGGGTCCTTTTGGAATGCTGCAAAGTGTAGCTGACGCGTTGAAATACGTATTCAAAGAGATCGTGATCCCGGCTGGGGCAGATCGTCCGGTCTTTATCCTTGCGCCGCTGGTTTCTTTTGTTCTGGCTATGCTGGCTTGGGCGGTGATCCCGTTTAACAGCACTTGGGTTTTGGCAGATATTAACGTGGCCTTGTTGTTTGTGTTTGCGGTGTCCTCTCTCGAGGTTTATGGCGTGATCATGGGGGGCTGGGCATCCAACTCGAAGTATCCATTCTTGGGATCGCTACGCTCTGCTGCGCAAATGATTTCTTATGAAGTTTCCATGGGCTTGATCATCATCGGGGTGATTATTTCCACGGGTTCTATGAATTTTGGGGATATTGTGGCGGCTCAAAATGGTAATCTTGGATTTTTTAACTGGTATTTTATCCCACATTTTCCAATGGTATTCTTGTTTTTTATCAGTGCGCTAGCTGAGACAAATCGCCCACCTTTCGACCTTCCCGAAGCGGAATCGGAACTGGTCGCGGGCTATCAGGTTGAATATTCCTCGACGCCGTTCTTGTTGTTCATGGCGGGTGAATATATCGCCATTTTCTTGATGTGCGCTTTGATCACCTTGCTGTTCTTTGGCGGTTGGACATCTCCTCTGCCCTTCCTTGCTGATGGTCCGGTTTGGATGGTCGGCAAAATGGCTATCTTCTTTTTTTTGATTGCAATGGTGAAGGCGCTTGTGCCGCGATACCGCTATGACCAATTGATGCGTTTGGGCTGGAAAGTCTTTTTGCCATTTTCCTTGGTTTGGGTGGTCTTTGTGGCCTTTGCGGCGAAATTCGGTTGGTTCTGGGGGCTGTTTGCCCGCTGGACGGTGGGAGGCTAAACCAATGACAAATATTGATTACACGCGCGCTGTTAAATACTTCCTGCTTCAGGATTTTTGGGTGGCGTTCAAATTGGGGATGAAGTATTTTTTCGCGCCGAAGGCCACGCTAAACTACCCGCATGAGAAGGGCCCGTTGAGCCCAAGATTTCGGGGTGAGCATGCGCTACGGCGTTATCCGAATGGCGAAGAACGGTGCATTGCATGTAAGCTTTGCGAGGCGATTTGTCCCGCGCAGGCTATCACTATCGATGCGGAACCTCGCGATGATGGCAGCCGGCGCACCACCCGCTATGACATCGACATGACCAAGTGCATTTATTGTGGTTTCTGCCAAGAAGCCTGCCCGGTAGATGCGATTGTCGAAGGTCCTAATTTCGAGTTCTCAACTGAGACACGCGAAGAACTTTTTTACGACAAATCCAAACTGCTAGAAAATGGTGACCGTTGGGAAGCTGAGATTGCGCGCAATCTCGAACTCGACGCGCCATATCGCTAGCGGCATAGGGGAAGGAAACTCAATGGGTATCGCGGAAATCGCGTTTTACGCATTTTCAATGTCCACGTTGATTGGGGGCATTTTCACGGTTGTGTCACGCAACCCGGTCCATTCGGTCTTATGGCTGATTTTGGCCTTTTTATCAGCTGCGGGTTTGTTCGTGCTTTTGGGGGCTGAATTTGTCGCAATGCTGTTGATCATCGTCTATGTAGGCGCGGTCGCAGTTTTGTTCTTGTTTGTGGTAATGATGCTGGATGTAGATTTTGCCGAGCTCAAGGCTGAAATGGCGAAATATTTGCCACTTGGCCTGCTGATTGGTGTGATCGTGCTGATGCAATTGATGTTTGCCGTTGGTGTGTGGGATTATTCCACAGGCTACGAGGGCCGGCTAGCCGCAGAAATTGGTACTGGCACCAATACAGCTGAGCTGGGCGCCATCATTTATGATGACTATATTTTGATTTTCCAGCTTTCTGGCTTGATTTTGCTGGTGGCTATGATTGGTGCCATTGTTCTGACCCTGCGGCATCGTGTGGACATCAAACGCCAAGATGTTGTAGCGCAGATGATGCGTGATCCAGCGAAGGCGATGGAACTCAAAGACGTTAAACCGGGGCAGGGACTATGATCGGACTTGAACATTATCTGGCCGTTGCGGCGGCGCTATTTGTGATCGGCATCTTTGGCCTGTTTCTAAATCGCAAAAACATCATCATTTTGCTGATGAGCATTGAATTGATGCTGTTGAGTGTGAATATCAACTTTGTGGCCTTCTCGGCCTATCTGAACGATTATGTGGGTCAAATTTTTACCCTCTTCGTTCTGACTGTGGCTGCTGCAGAAGCTGCGATTGGCCTCGCGATTTTGGTATGTTTTTTCCGTAACAAAGGCTCGATTGATGTCGAAGACGTCAACGTAATGAAAGGGTAGGCGTTATGGAAACGATCCTTCTGTTTGCTCCTTTGGTAGGGGCTCTGATTGCAGGCTTCGGTCATGGTGTCATTGGCGATAAGGCGGCGCAGGTGTTGACAACTGGCTTACTGTTTCTCTCGGCCCTTTTGTCTTGGGTGGTGTTTCTAACCTTTGATGGTCACACCGAAAGCATTCAACTCTTGCGTTGGATTGAAAGTGGGACGTTATCTACGGATTGGGCCATCCGAATGGACCGCCTGACGACAATCATGTTGATTGTGATCACCACGGTGTCCGCCTTGGTGCATCTCTATTCCATCGGCTATATGGCCCATGATGAGCATTTCCGTGAGGGCGAAAGCTACCGCCCACGCTTCTTTGCTTATCTGTCCTTCTTTACCTTCGCCATGCTGATGCTAGTGACCTCAGATAACTTGCTGCAACTATTTTTTGGGTGGGAAGGGGTTGGAGTGGCATCCTATCTTTTGATTGGCTTTTATATCCGCAAGCAAAGCGCGGGTGCGGCGGCGATAAAGGCCTTTGTGGTTAACCGTGTTGGGGACTTTGGTTTTTTACTAGGAATTTTCGCGCTTTATCTGGTGGCCGATAGCATCAAGTTTGATGACATTTTCCTGATTGGTCCTGAGCTGGCGGCGATGGAATTGCATTTTCTCTGGCGCGATTGGAATGCGGCCAATTTGATTGCGTTCCTTTTGTTTGTTGGAGCCATGGGTAAATCTGCTCAGTTGATCCTGCACACTTGGTTACCAGACGCGATGGAGGGGCCAACGCCCGTTTCAGCGTTGATCCATGCGGCTACAATGGTAACGGCTGGGGTCTTCTTGGTCTGCCGTATGTCGCCGATTATGGAATTTGCACCGGATACCATGAGCTTCATCGTATTTCTTGGTGCGTCAACTGCATTTTTTGCAGCGACAGTGGGCCTGGTTCAAAACGACATTAAACGCGTTATTGCTTATTCAACCTGTTCGCAGCTGGGCTATATGTTTGTGGCCGCCGGCTTAGGTGTCTATTCTGTTGCGATGTTCCACCTACTGACCCATGCTTTTTTCAAAGCCATGTTGTTCTTGGGGGCGGGTTCCGTGATCCACGGCATGCATCATGAGCAGGATATGCGGAACTATGGCGGTCTGCGCAAAAAAATGCCTTACACATTCTGGGCAATGATGATTGGCACTTTGGCAATTACCGGTGTGGGCATTCCTTTGACCCATTATGGCTTCGCAGGCTTTTTATCCAAGGATGCGGTGATTGAGAGCGCCTATGCGGGCACCATGGGCGGTTATGCTTTCTGGATGCTGGTGATTGCGGCGTTGTTTACCAGCTTTTACAGCTGGCGCCTAATGTTCATGACCTTCTTTGGCAACTCCCGTGGCGATAAGCACACACATGATCAGGCGCATGAAAGCCCCAATGTGATGCTGGTGCCGCTTGCGGTCTTGGCTGTGGGAGCAATCTTCTCTGGCATGGTGTTTTACAAGCCATTCTTTGGGGATCACCATAAAGTTGAAGTGTTCTTTGGTATTGCGCAAGCCAGCGAAGCACAGAGCGCAGATCACGCAGGCTTCTCTTTGATTGCGCCAGCGCATGCAGCGAACACGGCTGATTCTGAGGCGCATGCTACAACAAATCAGAGCGATAAGCCTCAAAAATATGGCGATAAGTTGGGCAAGGGGGCAATTTACATGTCTCCAACTAATACAGTTTTGGATGATGCGCATCATGTATATTGGCTGGTGAAGGTCTCACCTTTCATTGCCATGGCTTTGGGCTTCATCACGGCTTGGCTGTTTTATATGACCAAGCTAAATCTGCCAGGGCGTGTGGCGGAAAGCAATCCTGTGCTGTATCGTTTCTTATTGAACAAGTGGTATTTTGACGAAATCTACGATGTGATCTTCGTACGGCCGGCACAATGGATGGGTCGCACCTTTTGGAAATTAGGTGATGGCAAAATCATCGATGGTGGCATCAATGGATTGGCAATGGGGATTATCCCTTTCTTTACAAAATGGGCTGCCCGTATGCAATCTGGTTACATCTTCACCTATGCTTTTGGCATGGTTATCGGTATCGCAGTTTTGGTCACTTGGGTGACCATTGCGGGAGGTAAGTAATGAGCAACCTTCTGAGCCTCGTCACCTTCATTCCCCTTTTTGCAGCTGTCATTCTGGCGCTTCTGGCGCGTGGCGACAATGAAGATTCTAAGCGTAATGTGAAATACCTAGCACTTGCTGCAACGGTCTTTACCTTTGTGGCCTCGCTTATGGTGTTGTTTGGATTTAACTCCAGTGATACCGGCTTTCAGTTTGTAGAAGAACACAGCTGGTTTCTGGGCATGCAGTATAAAATGGGTGTGGATGGTATCAGCGTTTTGTTTGTGATGCTGACGACCTTCACCATGCCTTTGGTGATTGCAGCGTCGTGGAATGTGAGCCACCGCCTTAAGGAATATATGATTGCCTTTTTGGTGTTAGAAACTCTGATGATCGGTGTGTTTTGTGCGCTGGATCTTGTGTTGTTTTACATGTTCTTTGAAGCAGGCTTGATCCCTATGTTCCTGATTATTGGGATCTGGGGTGGCAAAGCGCGGATCTATGCTTCGTTTAAATTCTTTCTCTATACCTTCCTTGGCTCTGTTTTGATGCTGGTGGCGATGGTGGCAATGTTTGCGGATGCCGGCACCACTGACATTGTTGTGCTTTTGACCCATAACTTCGGCTCTGAAACACTGGATGTCTTTGGCTTCCAGATCCTTGGCGGTGCGCAAACTTTGATGTGGATCGCCTTCTTCGCCTCTTTTGCAGTGAAAATGCCGATGTGGCCTGTACACACTTGGTTGCCAGACGCGCATGTTCAAGCACCCACTGCGGGCTCTGTGGTGCTGGCGGCAATCTTATTGAAAATGGGTGGTTATGGCTTTCTGCGCTTTTCGTTGCCAATGTTCCCAGTTGCCTCAGATCTTTTGGCGCCCTTGGTGTTTTGGCTTTCCGCGATTGCGATTGTTTATACGTCCTTGGTGGCTTTGGCCCAACAAGACATGAAAAAGCTGATTGCCTATTCATCGGTGGCGCATATGGGATATGTAACCATGGGGATTTTTGCGGCCAACCAACAAGGTGTGGATGGGGCGATCTTCCAAATGATCAGCCACGGCTTTATCTCTGGTGCATTATTTCTCTGCGTCGGGGTCATTTATGACCGGATGCACACTCGCGACATCGACGCCTATGGCGGCTTGGTGAACAGGATGCCGAGCTATGCGTTGATCTTTTTATTCTTCACCATGGCTAATGTGGGCTTGCCAGGAACCTCTGGGTTTGTGGGGGAGTTCCTGACGCTGATGGGTATTTTCCAAGTTAATACTTGGGTCGCTCTTTTTGCAGCCTCCGGAGTAATTCTGTCTGCAGCCTATGCACTTTGGCTTTATCGGCGGGTAGTTTTAGGAGATCTGATCAAAGAGAGCTTAAAATCCATCACAGATATGGGACGGCGAGAGAAGATGATTTTCGCCCCTCTCGTTGTGATGACCCTGCTCTTGGGTGTCTATCCTGCGCTTGTACTTGATATCATTGGGCCGTCTGTTGCGGCTTTGGTTGAAACCTATCACAGCAATGTGGCCGCTCATGGTATAGTGAGCACGGCTGCATCAACTGCGTCCCAGTAAAGGGGAATTGGGAAAATGATCGCGTCTGATTTTTCGACTGTTCTACCTGAGGTTCTTCTGTCGCTCTATGCGATGCTGGCTTTAGTTATTTTTGTCTACACCGGCAAGGACAAACATGCGGTCTTTTCCATGTGGTTGACCAGCGGTGTGTTTTTGCTGCTGGCGGCCATTATAGGTCTGAGCAATGCGCCTGACTCAACTTCCTTCAACGGGATGTTTGTGGATGACAGCTTTGCGCGTTTTTCCAAGGTTGTGATTTTGCTGTCGGCGGCCATTGTGCTGGTGATGGGGCAAGATTACGCTGCCAAGCGTGATATGTTGAAGTTTGAATATCCATTGCTGGTCGCCTTGTCGGTGGTTGGCATGATGGTGATGGTCTCTTCGGGCAGTCTTTTGACCCTCTATATGGGCCTTGAACTGCAATCATTGGCGCTTTACGTGATCGCGGCCTTCCGCCGTGACAGTGCAAAATCTACCGAAGCGGGTTTGAAATACTTTGTGTTGGGGGCCTTGTCCTCCGGTCTGCTGCTCTATGGAGCGTCCTTGGTCTATGGCTTTGCGGGCACCGTGGAGTTTGCAGGTATCATGCAAGCGACGCAGGGCGATAATCTGTCCATTGGTCTGTTGCTGGGATTGGTCTTTGTTATCTCTGGCATGGCGTTCAAAGTGTCTGCCGCACCGTTTCACATGTGGACGCCAGATGTTTATGAAGGCGCGCCAACTCCAGTGACTGCATTTTTTGCCACAGCGCCTAAGATGGCGGCCATGGGCTTGTTTGCCCGTGTGGTGCATGATGCCTTTGGTGGCGTTATTGGCGATTGGCAGCAGGTTGTGGCGGTTTTATCCGTAATCTCCATGTTCTTGGGCGCTGTGGCTGCAATTGGTCAACGTGACATCAAACGTCTGATGGCCTATTCTTCCATTGCCCACATGGGCTTTGCGCTTATGGGGTTGGCCTCGGGTACCGCCTTTGGTGTTCAAGCGATGCTGATCTATATGGCGATCTATGTGACGATGAATATTGGTATGTTTGCTTTTATCCTTACGATGGAGCGTGAAGGACGCCCGGTCAGCGATATCGCGTCGCTGCATATGTATTCCAAACAAGAGCCACTTAAGGCGCTTTGCGTGGCTGCCTTGATGTTCTCAATGGCTGGTGTTCCGCCTCTTGTGGGCTTTTTCGGCAAGTTTTACGTTCTGCGCGCGGCCTATGAGGCCAATATGGCGTGGTTGGCTGTTGCGGGTGTTCTGGCTTCTGTGATCGGTGCGTTCTACTATATCCGCATCGTCTATTTTATGTATTTTGGTGAGGTGTGTGAGCCGTTGGATGCCAACCCTGCGCGCAGATTGCATATCATCCTGGTGGTTTCTGCCGCTTTGATGATTGCTGGGACGTTCTTCAGCCTGTTTGGTATTGAGAGTTTGGCGCAAACTGCAGCGGACTCTCTTGCAAATTAATTTACCAGTTGGCGTGAGCGCCACGATTGTTGACCGGGCCAGCTCCACTATGGATCTGGCCCGGTCCTATGATGGGGTCGAGGGTTTTCCGCACTGGATTATGGCCCGCTCCCAAACCCAAGCGCGGGGCAGGCAGAGACGGTCATGGCTAAGTGCGCAAGGGGCTTTTGCTGCCAGCCTGGTGATTCAACCCAATTGCCCGCCTTCGATGGCAGCTCAACGATCTTTTGTTGCGGCCTGTGCGTTGCGCCGGGCGCTTGCGACCTACGTTGATCCCAATCTTCTGACCCAAAAATGGCCCAATGATGTGTTACTTCAGGGAGGCAAAGTTGCTGGTATTTTGTTGGAATCCTCTGGCTCTGGATTAAACGTTGAACGGCTGACCATTGGGATTGGCGTAAATCTGGGCCATGCGCCTAAGGATGTGCCCAACGCCAGCTTTGCGCCCGTGAGTTTGGCGGATGTGACAGGCCAGACGGTGCCTGTTGAGACCTTTCTTGAGGTTTTGGCCGCTGACTTTGCAGCAGTTGAGTTTAAGCTGGTTAAGCAAGGCTTTGCCGATATTCGTGCCGAATGGACCGCGCATGCTGCCCGTTTGGGGCAAGTGATCACTGCCCGAACCAGCCGAGAGACCCATACGGGCATCTTTGAGGGGCTGGACCCGGATGGAAACCTGCTACTGTTGACGCCGAGCGGTAAGAGGGTCATACCCGCCGCTGACGTCTATTTTTAAGGCTTAAGCTATGCTGCTCACAATCGATTGTGGAAATACAAATACCGTTTTCGCTATTTGGGATGGTGAAAAATTTATTGCCAATTGGCGGATTGCGACGTCCCATAAGCGTACGGCTGACCAATATTATGTTTGGTTGAAAACACTCATGAACCTAGACAGTATCGATAATGAGATTGATAAAATGGTCATTTCGTCAACTGTTCCTCGCGTTGTGTTTAATCTTAGGGTCTTAGCGGATAAATATTTTGGCACTCGGCCCTTGGTTGTAGGTCGTTCCGATTGCCAATTACCAATTGCGGTACGGGTCGATTCTGGTACAGCTGTGGGTCCCGACCGTTTGGTTAATTCTGTGGCTGGGCATAATTTGTTTGGTGGTGATCTAATTATTGTGGATTTTGGGACGGCTACTACATTTGATGTGGTAGACAGTGATGGCGCCTATATCGGTGGGTGTATTGCTCCGGGCGTGAATTTGAGCTTGGAAGCATTGCACCAAGCCGCCGCCGCCTTGCCTCATGTAGATATATCGAAGCCGCAAAGTGTGATTGGGACTAATACAGTTGCCTGTATGCAATCAGGCGTATTTTGGGGCTATGTGGGGCTTGTGCGTGAAATCTGTGACCGTATTAAAGCTGAGCATGACCGCCCGATGAAAGTAATCTCAACTGGTGGTCTCGCGCCACTGTTTCAACAATCAGTTCATCTTTTTGATGCGTTCGAAGATGAGCTGACGATGCACGGCTTGACCGTGATCCATCAATTCAACAAGGAAATTTGATGAGCCAAAATCGCTTAATGTATCTTCCTCTCGGCGGTGCCGGTGAGGTGGGAATGAATTGTTATGTCTATGGCTATGGGCCACGTGATAAAGAACGATTGATTGTCGTAGATCTGGGGGTCACATTCCCAGATATGGATGGCTCCCCTGGTGTAGATTTAATTATTCCTGATATTACCTGGCTTGAAGCCCGGAAGGATCGCATTGATGGGGTGTTTATTACTCACGCCCACGAAGACCATGTAGGGGCTGTTGGCCATACGTTCAAACATCTGGGCGTGCCGATATATGCTCGTGCCTTCACAGCTAATATAGCAAGGCGGAAACTGGAAGAGCATGGCGTGGCAGAGAATGCCGTGACGGTTATGGGGGTTTGGCCCGATCAAGTGAAACTTGGGCCCTTCAAAGTTGGATTTTTGCCTATCAGCCACTCAATCCCGGAGAGCTCTGGTCTTGTGATTGACACGCCTGATGGCCGCATTGTTCACACGGGTGACTTCAAACTCGACCAAACCCCGCTTGTTGGTGAGGGCTGGGATCCCGTGCTTTGGGGTGAAATTGCCAAGCTGGGCGTGAAGGCTTTGGTCTGTGATAGTACCAATGTATTTTCGCTTTCTCCGGGCAGATCAGAGTCGACCCTTGGTGACAACATCACTGAATTGGTTGCGTCTGCTAATCAATTGGTTATTGCTACAACTTTTGCCAGCAATGTGGCTAGGGTTAAGACCTTGGCTGAGGCGGGCCGTAGGGCAGGTCGTTCCATTTGTCTAATGGGCCGAGCGATGAATAAAATGGTCGAGGCCTCGCTTGAAACTGGGGTTTTAACTGATTTCCCGCCGGTTATTAGCCCAGAGGAAGCTTTGGATATACCTCGTGGCAATCTGATGTTTCTGGTAACAGGTAGTCAAGGTGAACGTCGTGCAGCCTCTGCGCAATTAGCAAATGGTAAATATCGGGGCCATAAATTAAAGGAAGGTGATTTATTTCTTTTCTCCTCCAAAACCATTCCGGGCAACGAGCGGGGTGTGATCAAGATCATTAACCAGCTGTCTGAGATTGGTGTGGATGTGGTTGACGATGATACTGGTGCCTATCACGTATCTGGGCATGCTAACCGTCCAGACCTTGAGGCGATGCATGCGTTGATGCAGCCACAAATTTTGATCCCAATGCACGGTGAGCATCGCCATTTGCGTGCACATGCAAATTTGGGCAAGGCAAAAGGCTTGGCGTCAGTTGTGGCTGTGAACGGAATGGTGATAAACCTCTCTGGCAATAAGCCAAAGGTTGAAGAATTTGTTGAAACTGGCAGGGTTTATATAGATGGTTCTGTGCAGATAGGTGCTTTGGACGGCGTTGTTCGTGATCGCATCCGCCTGGCGCTGAACGGCCACATAATGGTCAGTGTGATATTGGATGATGATGGACCCTTGGGAGAACCTTGGTGCGAAATTAAAGGCCTGCCAGAAATTGGTAATAGCCGTGCAAGTTTGACCGAAGTATTGGAAGAAGATCTAAATCAATTCATGATGCGGGCTGGCCGTAAAACCCTAGGTGATGACAAAAAACTTGAAGATGAACTGCGTCGAATTACGCGACACTCAGCGCATTCAGAGATTGGCAAAAAACCTGAAGTTACTGTGGTGATCAGCCGTTTGTCATAAACGTCAGCCTTTTTTTAAAAAATGGCCCGATACTCTACATTATGATGGTAGGGGCATTTATCAAAACAGTTACCGAGCAGATGTTATAAAAATACCTGCCTTTTGGACAACAAAAGGCAGGTACATTTTCTTCTAAGATTTACAACTCGGTTGCACCAGACATTTTTATATCATCCTCTGTCTGTTCAACGGCAAGATCTTTAATTTCGGATGTTGGATCTGGCATTTCATCACCCTCGGGAATATCACCTGCAGCATTTGGGTTTTTGCCCTCAGAAATCAAACGTTCAATAAAGCTTTGCGAAATAAAGTTTGGCATACCTTCATCGAGAATTGCCAGACCGTGATTGTTGCGGTTTCCG
>LAQD01000047.1:28461-31115 GCA_000981705.1 Rhodobacteraceae bacterium ASP10-04a | reverse complement strand
TCACGCTCTTGCTTTGGAAATTCAACCGCTAGTGGTTCCTGAATTTTTACCGCCTCAACGAGTTGGTCCGCCTGAGTATGCACAGGTGTAGGCACCACTTCGAGTTTTGGATGTAGTTTTTCGGACTCTGGTTTTTTGTTTCGACCACCTCTGGTACGTTTGACTGTTGGTTTTTCACTTACTTCGGCAGCAGGAACTGTTTCGGTTACATTACCCGCCATTGCATGTCCTGCACGTGGAACTTCCATTTTGACCAGACGTTCAATATCAGCAAAATTTTTGTCATCACGTGGGGTGCAAATCATCATAGCAGTACCAAGCTTCCCAGCGCGGCCTGTGCGACCAATGCGGTGCACATAGTCTTCAGCATGGCTCGGAACGTCATAGTTGAACACGTGGCTAACATTAGGCACATCTAAACCACGTGCCGCAACATCAGAGGCGACCAGAAATCGTAACTCGCCAGATCTAAAGTTATCTAAAGTTTCCATGCGCTTGGACTGCTCCAGATCACCGTGGATGGGAGATGCATCAAGGCCATGTTTTTGCATGGACTTAGCTACTACATCTACGTCCATCTTTCGATTGCAGAATATAATTGCATTGGTGCATTTTTCGGCTTCGCTCTCAATCATTCCACGTAATAACGCTCGTTTTTCAGTACCTTCACGGTCTTTACGGCTTGCTTTGAACATTATCACAGATTGGGTGATTGTCTCAGAAGTTGACGCCGCCCGTGCAACTTCGATCTTTGCTGGCGCTGAAAGAAATGTATTTGTTATGCGTTCAATTTCTGGGGCCATAGTCGCACTAAAAAATAAGGTTTGGCGCGTAAAAGGGGTAAGCTTAAAAATACGCTCAATATCCGGGATAAAGCCCATATCTAGCATTCTATCAGCTTCATCGACCACCATAATTTGCACACCGGTCAATAATAATTTTCCACGTTCGACATGGTCTAATAACCTACCGGGTGTGGCGATCAAGACATCAACCCCGCGGTCTATTAGTTTGTCTTGCTCTTTGAAACTGACGCCACCAATCAACAGGGCTTTAGTTAGCTTACTGTACTTTGTGTAGGTATCGAAGTTTTCGGCCACTTGCGCTGCCAATTCACGCGTAGGACAAAGTACCAAACTGCGTGGCATCCGTGCTCGTGCACGTCCCCGTCCCAGTAATGTGATCATTGGCAGAGTGAAGCTGGCAGTTTTACCAGTCCCAGTTTGTGCAATTCCCAAAACGTCTTTACCTTCCAGAGCAGGCGGGATAGCGCCTTCCTGAATCGGTGTGGGGGTTTCGTAGCCTGCGTCTGCAATGGCTTTAAGAACTTTTGCGTCCAAATTTAAATCAGTAAATTTTATCATGTACGTCCAATGAGATACGCTGCCGTAAAGTATTTCAAGCAGCAAGTGTCGGACGCATATCAACCGCGCCCATCGATCTGTTGGTCAGATACCAACGCGGCTGGTATAGGAGGTAATCTTCTTTAGGTCAAACGCGCATGGCTTTCGTACATTTGACAGCGGTGCAGTCGCTTTTTGAAAATAATTTGTATTCTAAGTATCACTTTAGCCTAAATCATCATTTCCTTTGTGGCGGTTAGACGTATATCCGGATAATCTCTGATCACCCTATCAATATCCCATTGTAGGCGGGTCAAAAATACCATGTCACCATCATTGTCTGTGGCTATATGTTGCTTGTTGCTTTGAGCAAAGGTATCCGTTTTGTCCTGCGGCCCTGTGACCCAGCGCGCGGAGGTGAATTGGCTCGGTTCCATACGTACGGGTAGCCCATATTCAAGCTCTATCCGGCTGGCCAATACTTCAAATTGTAATGGCCCCACCACTCCAACTATGAAGCCCGAGCCAATCATAGGCTTGAACACTTTTGCCGCACCTTCTTCGGCAAACTGCATCAGGGCTTTTTCAAGATGCTTGGCCTTCATTGGGTCACCCGCACGCACAGTTTGGAGCAGTTCAGGTGCAAAGCTTGGAATGCCTGTGACACGAATTGTTTCGCCCTCTGTCAGCGTATCTCCGATGCGTAGTTGACCGTGGTTCGGAATGCCAATGATATCTCCCGCCCAAGCCTCTTCAGCTAGCTCACGGTCGGCAGCTAAAAACAGCACTGGATTAGAGATAGATATTTGTTTTTTGCTGCGCACATGGGTCAACTTCATGCCACGTTTGAAATGACCTGAGGCGAGGCGTAAAAATGCCACGCGATCTCGGTGTTTTGGGTCCATATTTGCCTGAACTTTAAAAACAAACCCTGCAACCTTAGTTTCTTCAGGAGCTATATGGCGTGGTTGTGCTTTTTGTGGCTGTGGTTCTGGACCGAAGTCTGCGATCCCTTGCATCAACTCTTGCACGCCAAAAGAATTGATTGCAGAGCCAAACCATATTGGGGTCATTGTGCCGTCGAGCAATGCTTGATTATCAAGGGCTGGTAGCAATTCCCTCGCAATTTCAATTTCTTCAAGAAAAATAGCCAATAAATCAGCAGGAACATGTTGCGCTAGGGCAGGATCAGTTAATCCATTGATTTTGATGGAACCAGAAATTTTATTGCGATCAGCACGGTCCATAAGTTCCAACTGATCTCGCAGAATATCATAGGTTCCTATGAAATCCCGACCGCGGCCAATGGGC
>LAQD01000047.1:26741-28411 GCA_000981705.1 Rhodobacteraceae bacterium ASP10-04a | reverse complement strand
GTATCACGGCTTTCTCGGTCCATTTTGTTACAAAATGTGAGGATTGGTAAATCCCGCATCCTGCAGACTTCAAACAGTTTCTGGGTTTGGCTCTCAACACCTTTAGCTCCGTCAATTACCATAACTGCTGCATCTACTGCAGTGAGCGTACGGTAGGTATCTTCAGAAAAATCAGAGTGGCCTGGGGTGTCTACTAAATTAAAACGATAATCCTTAAAATCGAAAGACATGGCAGATGCCGATACAGATATACCGCGCTCTTGTTCCATTTTCATGAAATCTGACCGTGTTCGGCGAGATTCACCTTTAGCACGCACTTGCCCAGCCATCTGAATAGCGCCGCCATAAAGTAAAAACTTTTCGGTTAACGTAGTTTTACCCGCATCAGGGTGACTAATAATTGCAAATGTGCGGCGGCGCGCGATTTCAGGTGGGAGCGTGGGGCGGTTATCTAACATGAGTGGCGTATAGGTTGGGATGCTACTATTAGCAAGAAATCCTAGCACTGCACAGGGCTAAAACTTTATGCTAACAACTGACTGGGAAATAGAAACTACTGTTTGTACGAATAACAGATTACCAATTTTATTTAAGCGTTCAAACGTTTATAGCTAGTAGTCCGTTTGCTTGAAAATATCTATACTTTGGGGGACTCTGACTAAAGTGATTTAAATATACATGTCAAAATAATTTAGATATTATTTAGCAAGTAATTGATATTAAGTTATCTTTTTTTAAAAGGTTAGAATTTATTTTAGCTGGTCATTGTTAGACACCATAAATGAGTGTTAGATAAGATAAAAGATTGTAAGGACTGCATACTATGGACATGGGAATTTTAGGTAAGAAAGCTCTTATTTGTGCATCTTCGAAGGGGTTGGGGCGCGGTTGTGCGGAGGCTTTAGCTTCAGAGGGTGTCAATTTAGTGATTAATGGGCGTAACTCAGAGGTTTTAGAAGCCACAGCCGCTGAGTTGCGTACCGCGCACGGGGTGCAGGTGATCACAGTAGCTTGTGATGTGACTACTATTGAAGGCCAATCTATGGTTTTAACGGTGGCGGGTGAGGTTGATATTCTCGTTACTAATGCCGGCGGTCCACCGCCGGGCATATGGTCCGATTGGGACCGAGATGATTTTATAACGGCGTTGGATGCAAATATGTTGACACCCATTGCCTTGATGAAAGCCTGTTTGCCCGGAATGATTTCACGCGGCTGGGGCAGAGTGGTGAACATAACTAGCCAATCTGTGAAAGCGCCAATTGCGGTCTTGGGCTTGTCAAACGCGGCGCGCACTGGCCTCACTGGCTATGTGGCGGGAACGGCACGGCAGGTTGCAGAAAAAGGTGTTAATATCAATAATTTATTGCCTGGAATTCATGCAACAGATCGCGCCATCTCCTTAGATAACAGTGTGATGAAGGCACAAGGAATATCAATGGAGCAAGCTAAAAAACAACGCCAAGCGTCCATTCCAGCGCGTCGCTACGGTACTGCAGAGGAATTTGGTGCGGCGTGTGCGTTTCTCTGCTCTCAGCACGCAGGCTATATTGTTGGGCAAAACATCCTGTTAGATGGAGGCGGTACAAACTCCACTATCTGACGATAGGGTGATGTGTCCTATTTTATTGCCGAAACTACACTGCAAACCCTATCGTTATTTGTGTTTT
>LAQD01000047.1:15628-26563 GCA_000981705.1 Rhodobacteraceae bacterium ASP10-04a | reverse complement strand
GCTTCCTTTGACGTCATAGTCTCAAATTGTGTTGTGAACTTGGCAATAGATAAAGAGGTAGTTTTGCGCGGTGTATTCAACCTATTGAAATTAATTGGCAAATTTATTTCTAGCGATGACTAGGGCGCGGCGTCTCCATTCGAGGTAAGTGTATTAGATGAGAGCTGTTGCTAATCGTAGCTGCTGGACTTAAATAAGTCCGAGTGTTTTTGTCAGTTAGGTGCGTCTCTTGTCGGATCCAAGGCTTGAAATTCGAAATTTGTCGCGTCACTTTGATGCGAGCAAAGCCGTCGACGGTGTCTGTTTGAGCCTCAGACCTGGCCAAGTGACGTGTTTGTTGGGCCCATCTGGCTGTGGAAAATCAACCACTCTGCGCATTGTGGCGGGGGTTGAGCGTCAAGACAGCGGTGAGATCCATGTTGATGGTGAATTGGTAAGTGACGGAATTAGCAGCCTACCCCCGGAACAGCGTAACATAGGTATGATGTTTCAAGATTTTGCTTTGTTTCCACACTTATCTGTTTTGAAAAATATAGCTTTTGGTCTGACTGGATCCAAATTACAGCGCAGAACCCGTGCGCATGAGCTGCTAGAGCGGGTCGACTTGACGGGGTATGGCGAGAAAATGCCGCATGAATTATCTGGGGGCGAACAGCAGCGAGTAGCTTTAGCGCGTGCAGTAGCACCGCGGCCAAAGATAATGTTGTTGGATGAACCTTTTTCTGGATTGGATGATCGGCTACGCGATGGCATCCGCGATGAAACTTTGAAAGTTTTACGCGAAGATGGCGCCGCTGTGCTAATGGTGACGCATGATCCCGCGGAAGCTATGAAAATGGCGGATGAAATTGCCCTTATGCGCGGTGGTAAGATTGTACAAAAAGGTGCACCCTATACTATTTATAACTCTCCAACTGATAGAGATTCAGCGGCATTTTTTAGCGATATCAATATTATGACGGGAAAGGTTAAAAGTTCTTTGGCGCAGACACCTTTTGGTGAGTTTTTCGCACCGGGCCATGCTGATGGGACCATCTTGGATATTGTAATTCGCCCGCAACACATCCGAATTGATTTTGATCGAGCTGGACAAGGTCCAACTCCAACTGATGCGATGGGCCAAGCGGTACGTGCTACAGTTCAGCGGGCACGTTTCTTAGGTCAAAATTCATTAGTTGATTTTCTACTGGAACACGGGGCCATCCTTACTGCTTCAGTACCATCGGTTTTTTTACCTAAGCTTGGAACACCGTTCTGGTTGTTGGCTCCACGCAAGCATTGCTACGTATTCCCTCAACCGCATTAGGGTGTCTTAGGCCTTCTGTGTCGCGCCTTATTCCAATCTAAATAATCAACAAAGGTTTTGCCTGGTTCATCCACGAAAGCAGCAGGCAAGGCGTCTAAGCTATCAATTTGATCGACCCGCAAGGCCACAAATCCGTTAATGGTTTCGCTCCAAGCGGCTAAAGTCCAAAGCCTGCCCCAGTAATCCAGAGCTAAGGGGCGCAAATTATATGTAGCGCCGCCTAAGGTAACTTGCATTTTCTGTCTCGCACGAACGGCTTGGCGCAGCTTAGGCATGTGCTGAAAACCGCGAGCGGCATCAGCAAAAGGGTAGGTGGCAAAGGACCACCCAGAGGCGGCTGCACGGTCTTCGGGCAAGACGCCATCGATCCGATGTGACAAGGCTTTTGCCGCGATGGCCAGTTCGTTATCATCGCTCTCTCCCACGGCCGCTAGCCCCAAGTGCAGTGCTTCAAGCTCGGTTTTGGTGAGGTTCAGAGCTGGAAGCGTATATGCCGCGGTGATTTGATAGCCCACGCCTCGTTCGCCGCGAACTGGAACCCCGGAAGCTATTAATGTGTCCATGTCGCGGTAAAGGGTCCGCAACGATACCTTTACAAGACCCGCTAAATCGCAGGCCCGATAGAGATTTCCATCGCGCAAAATTTGAATTAACGAAAAAAGTCGATCTTTACGTGCCATACTGACATAATAATGGCAGTTGAAATACTCAGCAACGTTAAAATGCAATGAACGTGCTTTCTGATGCTTGATAACTGTCTTAAGGATGATCAAGAGTTAATTTAAGGATAGTTGATATGACCCCTGCATTTCTAACAAACATCCCGCCTATGGGCTATCTAGTAATAGCGCTCGTTGTGTTGGTTCTTTTTGGCCGTGGTAAAATTTCCGCCATGATGGGTGAAATGGGCAAAGGCATCACAGCATTTAAAAAAGGTGTTAGTGATAGCCAACAAGAGATTGAAGAGGCGGCCTCTGAAGGTGCTAAAGATGTGACGCCGGAAGCTGAAAAAGATAAATCCTAATCTGTATACTCACCTGATGTAAGGAAGGTTCTCGATGTTTGGATTGGGCTGGGCTGAGATTATGGTGGCTGCTGTTGTAGGTCTGATCGTAATTGGACCCAAAGAGCTGCCAGTTGTTTTTCGTAAAATCGGCCAATTTGTTGGCAAAGCAAAAGGTATGGCTCGAGATTTCAGTCGCGCTATGAATGACGCTGCAGATGATTCTGGTATGAAAGATGCGATGGACTCGATGAATTCGCTCCAAGATGGAGTACGCAGCGTGACTGATCCCACCACTAAATGGAAGGATTTTGTACCCGGTTCGGAGACTTCCAAACTGTCAGAAGAACGCGCTGAAAAAACTAAGAAAATGCATGACTCCATAGCTGATAAGGCTCAAGGAAGATTAGATGCAGTTAAAATAGCCAATGAGACTGCTGAGATCGACCCAGCCCCAAAAAAAACAGTAGTTAAAAAGGCAGTACGCTCCAAAAAACCTACTAAAGAAGTAATTGCGCAAAAAAATATGACTGCTTCCACGAAAGTAGCAACTAGCAAAAAGACTTCAAATAAAGCAGCTCCCAAGTCTGGCAAAACATCATGAGTAGTAAAAATGAAACACTGGACGACTCTTCAGCTCCACTCATTGAGCATCTGACCGAGCTACGCACCTGCCTCATTCGCGCTGCTCTCGCCTTTATTGTTGGCTTGTTCGCCTGTTTTTTTGTCGCTGAATACATCTTGAATTTTTTAGCAGAACCGATTGCGCAAATCTTGCGCAATCGGGGCGAAATTGCGCAATTAATTTTCACTGCGCCACAAGAAAAATTCTTTGTTTTGATCCGTATTTCTGTTATTTTTGGTCTTGGCGTATCCTCTCCCTTTATCGGCTACCAATTATGGCGGTTCGTCGCGCCTGGCTTGTACAAAGCAGAAAAAAATGCATTTTTACCGTTTATTATAGCCTCGCCTGTTTTGTTTTTAATGGGTGCCGCTTTTGCGCATTATGTCGTAAGCCCATTGGCTCTCAACTTTTTCATTGGCTATGCGGATATCATGCCAACAGTAACAGCGCTGATCACGGGAACTGAATTACAAGCATCCGACACCGCTCTCAAAACCCGATTTTTGGGCTCTGTGCGGGAAACCTTAGATGTGGTATTAAAGTTTATCATGGCTTTTGGAGTATGTTTCCAACTCCCTGTTTTACTAACCTTGATGGGGAAGGCTGGGCTGGTTTCTGCGATGGGCCTTCGTGCGGTGCGCAAATATGCCATTGTAGCGATTCTGATTCTGGCAGGCATTGTGACACCTCCTGATGTGGTGACACAAATTATTTTGTTTATAGTCGTCTATGGCCTCTATGAGATTTCAATATGGCTCGTAGTTTACGTGGAAAGAAAACGTAATGCTTTCCTGAAAGAACAAGGTGTCTCAGATGATGATTTATTTGGTGACGAGGATGATAAAGGTGATCTGAAATGACGCAAGATTGCTTGAACAGGATTGCTCTTGCGCTTGAGCGGATGTCGCCGGCGCCACTCCATGCTCCCAGTTTTTCCGAAGTGGATGCCTTTTTATGGCATACTAGCCCCGACCAGCTGGAGCCAATAACTCAGGTTTCTCGGGTTGATCTCGATTTATTGGTTGGGATTGATAGGTCTCGCGATACTTTACTTGAAAACACCTTACGTTTTGCTAAGGGCATGCCTGCGAATAACGCTCTATTGTGGGGAGCGCGCGGTATGGGGAAATCTTCGCTGGTCAAGGCCGTACATGCTGAGATAGTGCGACAAGGGCTCGCTTTAAAGGTGGTCGAGCTTCAGCGTGAAGATCTTCCCTCAGTGACTCGTCTTTTGGCCCTTTTGCGCAATGCACCTTATCGGTTTTTGTTATTTTGTGATGATCTATCGTTCTCGCATGATGATCAGCATTACAAATCACTTAAGGCTGTTCTCGATGGTGGAATCGCGGGGCGTCCTGGGAATGTCATCTTTTATGCTACTTCAAACCGACGGCATTTGATGCCCCGCGACATGATTGAGAATGAAAGTTCAAGTTCGATCAACCCTGGCGAAGCTGTGGAAGAAAAAGTTAGTTTGTCAGATCGTTTTGGTCTCTGGCTTGGATTCCATCCTTGTGATCAGGATCAATACTTGCAAATGATCAAAGGCTATTGCAATGCCCATGGACTGTTTCCGGATTTAGAAATTCTGTATGCTGAAGCCATTGAGTGGCAAGCAACACGTGGATCACGATCAGGCCGAGTGGCCTGGCAGTTTTTTGTAGATTTGGCTGGGCGCCATGGTGTGGCAGTCTAAATTACCATGGCAGTTTTTTAGATATAATCGTCAGGATCAACAGATTCGAGTCCTTTACGGACTTCAAAATGCAAAAATGAAGGTGTTCCATCGCGAACCTTGGCAACTTTTTGACCACGTCTTACCTGATCGCCTTTTTGCACCGAAAGGCCATCAACATTAGTGTAAACGGTTAAAAGGCCATCTATATGTTTGAGTATCAGAATTGGTACGCCGTTGGTGTCTTTGGTCACAGCTGCTACGGTGCCATCATCAGCCGCAACGACGTCAGTGCCTGCTTTTACACCGATATCTATACCTTCATTGTCGCCTTTTTTATAGCTACGAATAATATTACCAGTGGTTGGTCGGAGAAAACGCGTATCTGTTTTTGAAGCTTTGGTTTGACTGCCTAAATCTGTAATGGGGGTAGCCGGTTGGGTGGAGGTGTTAGGCTGTAAATCTGTGGCTGGTTGCGCCTTCGTGCTGCTCGGTGGGTTAGGCGTTAAGCTTCCTTGGCCAGGTAAGCTGACGGTCGCAGAGGTTTGTGGGGGTTCTGGTATCAATAGATATTGACCGGTGCGCAGATCTTTTTGCGGACCAAGCCCATTCCATTTTGTCAAATCTTCCACAGTTATATTGTAAAGGCGCGCGATGCTAAAGGCTGTTTCGCCTTCAGTCACTTTGTGGCGAGTTGGCTCAGCGCCCGGAGACCGATCTAAAAGTTCGCTGCTCTCAACAACTGTGGGAACGAAGGCCGCGCCAGTGGCGCTGACACTTGGTGGTAGGGCTATAATCTCACCATAGCGCAAAATTGCTTCCTGTGAGATCCCATTATAACGTCCCAAAATTTCTGCATCTGTGTTGACCCGCTGGGCCACATCGGCGATGCGATCGCCGTTCTTGGCCATTACCACTTGATAGGTTTGGAAAGTGATGACACCGCGCGCATCAGGGTCTGGTCGGTTGGCGACGGCGCCTTGCGCTGCAAAAGATGTATCTAACAAACCACCAAATTGATCCCGAAAATCAAAGTCTAAGTTACCAGAACACGCCGTTAAGCCCGCAAGAGCAATAAATGGCAGAAATTTATTCAGTCTAAATTTATAGTTCATTTGATACTCCTCGTCCCACACATACTTTGATGAGTGTTATCAGCTATTTTCTTTACCTAGGCCCTCTAATAGAGGTACAAAACGGACTGATCTTAGTTCATGATATTCTAAGCCAGTTTCAGTTTTTACAATCTTAACTAGTGTTTGCACAGTGTTTGATTGGCCTACTGGCAGCACCATAATTCCGCCAACGCGTAACTGTGATAACAGTGGGCCTGGGGGATCTTCGCTGGCGGCGGTCAGCAAAATGCGGTCAAAGGGTGCTTGGTCTGGCAAGCCTCGGCTCCCATCGGCGATTAATGCGGTGATATTGCTGATATCTTCTGCCTCAAAGATTGAGCGTGCTGCACGCACCAATCGTCCGTGGCGGTCTACAGTGTATATCCTCCGAGCCAGCTGGCTTAAAATAGCTGCTTGATAGCCGGATCCAGTACCTATTTCCAAAACTTTGTCTCGTGGTTGCACATCCAGAGCCTCAGTCATTAGAGCAACGATGGAGGGCTGTGAGATCGTTTGACCGCAAGCGATGGGCAACGGTGTGTCTTCATACGCGCGATCTTCAAATGTGCCGCGGATATATTTTCCACGGTCAACCTTTTCCATTGCGTTGAGCACGCGCTTATTAGTCACGCCGCGCGATCTTAAGGAAAATAAAAATTGCATTTTACGTTCGGCCGCACTTATCATTTATTAGCCAATATGCGCGCCAAATGATTTAGTTGGTCATGCGCTGTTAAATTAGCGCGCATGGGTGTTATCGACACATAGCCTGCTAAATTAACTGCGGCATCTGTGCCGTCTTGGGTAGGTGCCTGTTGCGGTCGGCCATGCATGAATAGAAATTTGCGACCATTCGGGGCATTTGTGGCATGAGCACTAAAAGCTCCATCTCCACGATATCCCTGGGATGCAGACTTCAGTCCTAAAACACCGGCGGCAGGCACAGGGGGGAAGTTGACATTGTAAAATAATGCATAGTCATGGGCACGGGTGAAACCAGCGTCTAGGCAGGCTTCAACTGCCGCTACACCATGCGCTGCACTTGCCTCAAAACTATTTTCCAAAATGGAGTTTTCCGGCCCAAAAAACTGTGACATGGCAATAGAGGGAATACCGGCTAAAGCAGCCTCCATTGCAGCACCAATAGTACCGGAATAAACCGTATTCTCGGCCGAATTATTACCTTTATTGACTCCAGATAGAACCAAATCTGGGGGTTCAGATAAAAGGTCGTTTAAGCCGGCTAAAACGCAATCGGCTGGTGAGCCTTCAACTGCAAATTTGAAGGGGCTATATTGATGAACCAAGACTGGCTTGGTGTAGGAAATACAATGCCCAACGCCCGATTGCTCAGTCTGTGGTGCAACTGTCCAAACCTCGCCCTTAGGCCCAGCCAATTTTTCTGCTACGTCATACAGTACCGCAAGTCCCGGTGCCATAATTCCATCATCATTTGTTATAAGTATGCGCATGAGACTTGGATAGAAGGTTGCAGCCAGACGGGCAAGCCTCTTTGGCATTACATTTTAGCAATTATCTTCCTTAGGCGGACTTATCCCATCTTAGTTTTTTATATTACACCTAGTGTAGAGATAATACGCTCCGCCTCTATCTCGCAGCTTGACAGGGCTTCACGATCTTCGCCGGGATAAAAACGCGCTCGGGTGGCCGTGGGCATTGGAGCAGGGGTCACTATTTGAATATTAGGTCCTGTATTCACCGTTTCTGCCTTCCAGCTCTGTACCAAAGAAATTTGTGCGGCTTTGGTAGCACCATAGCTACCAAAAAACTTCTGGCCCGTACACGGATCATCAAAAAATATTGCTGTACCAGTGTCCTGCAATAATGGCGCAATATTTGTTATCAACATACCTGTTGTTTTGATATTAATATTTACTGATTTTTCCCAATCTTTTAATGCGATGAAATTAGCTGGTGAAAGTGGTGCAGCATGGATGGCGCAATGTGCCCAAAGCCCTAGGCCTCCCCAGCGGTCATGTATTGATCGACAAAGATAGTTTACCGAGTCGACGTCGGAGACATCCATTGGAGCGAGTGTCGCTTGGCCTCCGATGGCCTGAATCCGGTCATCCAATTCTTCCAAACCGCCAGTCGTTTTGGCCACTGCGATAATGTGAAATTTATGGGCAAGTTTGAGCGCCAAAGCTGCGCCCAGTCCCCGCGATGCGCCTGTGATGAGAATTGGATATGTCATAGTCGGGGTCATGGGGGCAAAACTTGGGTAGGTCAAGGTGTAGGGCTTGCCAAAAGCTAGATCTAGTGATGATCTATTTGTATGGAATATTCGATTGATCTTCAAAGGTTTTGGCAAGACCCTTATCCAGATTTAGCGGCAATGCAGGCTTTGGCACCAGTAGTCTATGTGCCACAGTTGGATGCCGCTTTGATTACTCGCCGAGTGGATGTCTTTGCACAGGAAAAACGGGCAGATATTTTTTCATCGCGTCAGCCGCGTGGTCTGATGACCCAACTAATGGGGGAAAATATGATGAGAAAAGATGGAGACACACATCAAGAGGAACGACGTCAGATATTTCCAAGTCTCAGCCCTCGAACAGTGATGCAGGTCTGGAGGGCCGAATTTGAGCGCGCTACTCAGTTGGTGCTTAACGAATTAAAAGATAGGCAAGAGTTCGACTTAGTTTGGGATTTTGCAATGCCAGTTTCGGGTGCAGCTTTGGTAGCAATTACCGGTCTGCGTAAGATGACGCCAAAAAAGATGGATGAGGTGAGCCAAGCGATGATTGACGGCTGTGCTAACTACCTCGCAGATCAAAGAGTGACGCAAGCTTGTCATTTGGCCACTGCGGACATTGATGCCCATATTTCTGGGATGCTTGGAGAGTTAAAGGTAAACCCTAACAATTCGGTACTCTCTGTCTTATTGCAAGCGGGTCAGCCCATAGATAATATAAAAGCTAATATAAAACTGGTGATCTCTGGCGGCCAAAACGAGCCGCGAGATGCTATTGCTGGGACGGCTGCTGCGGTGTTGATGCACCCTTTTGCGTGCGAGCAGTTGCGTCAGAGTGTCGAATGGGGGCAGGCGTTTAAGGAATATACCCGTTGGATGTCTCCGATTGGTATGAGCCCTCGGCAAATAGGCATCGATTGCAAAGTATTAGGTTATGATTTTAAACAAAATGATCGGGTATTCTTTATGTTTGGCGCGGCCAATCGGGATCATTCAGTATTTGAAAGTCCCGAAGTTTTCGATCTAAATCGTGATAATGGTCCGGCCATTCCCTTTGGTGCAGGGCCACATTTCTGTGCGGGAGCCGCGGTGAGCAGAGTATTGATCGCTGAGGTAGCCTTGCCAAAGCTATTTAATTCATTCCCAAACCTTAAGCTTTTGGAACCAGTGCAGTGGGGAGGTTGGGCTTTCCGCGGTCCCTTATCCGTTCACGTACGACGAGGTGACTAAAGGTTTTTGGCCAAAAGTAAACCGAAGGCTTATTCATCCAATTTCATTTGAAATCCATTGGAAATTTGATCCGTTGGTATAACCGGATAGTCACCAGTAAAACACGCATCACAATATTGCGGTTGCTCATTGTCGCGGTCGGTACCGTTTACTGCGCGATAAAGACCGTTAAGTGAAATAAACTTAAGGCTATCTACTGTGAGATGCTGTCGCATCTCCTCTTCAGTCATAGTAGCTGCCAAGAGTTTTTCACGTTGTGGCGTATCCACCCCATAAAAACAAGGCCATGCCGTAGGTGGGCTGGCTATGCGAAAGTGTACTTCAGCTGCACCTGCATCTAAAATCATTTCTTTAATTTTACGTGAGGTGGTGCCACGAACGACGCTATCGTCGACCAAAATCACTCGTTTGCCTTTTATTAGGGCGCGATTCACATTCAGTTTCAATCTCACGCCCATATTTCGAATTTGTTCGCTAGGTTCGATAAAGGTGCGTCCCATATATTGGTTTCGAATGATCCCCATGGCATAGGGAATACCTGATTCTAGCGAATATCCAATCGCCGCTGGAGTGCCACTGTCTGGAACGGGGCAGACGAGGTCTGCATCTACAGGTGATTCTTTGGCCAATTCGCGACCAATGGCTTCGCGGGTTTCATATACGCTGCGGCCGCCCAAAATACTATCGGGACGGCTGAAATAGATATGCTCAAATATGCAAAAACGAGGCCGCGCAGGGCGGAATGGATAAATACTTTCAACACCGCTAGTTGTAATGACAACCATTTCACCAGGATGTATTTCACGCACAAACTCAGCGCCTATTATGTCCAAAGCACAGGTTTCAGAGCTTAAGGCCCAGCCATCACCAACTTTTCCAAGAACCAACGGTCGCACGCCTAAAGGATCACGCACACCGATCAACTGGGTTTGCGTCATTGCTACAATTGAGAATGCTCCTTCAACCCTGCGCAAAGCATCTTCCATTCGTTGTGGGATGTTTTGCTGTAAGCTGCGGGCCATCAAGTGGATGATACATTCGCTGTCAGAAGAAGATTGAAAAATTGAGCCACGCCCGATTAGTTCTTTACGAAGAGCTATTGCATTTGTGATATTTCCATTGTGCGCAATAGCTGCACCACCCATAGAAAATTCACCAAAAAAAGGCTGCACGTCACGAATTGCGGTATTACCTTTGGAGCCTGCCGTTGAATAACGTACATGTCCAATCGACAGGTCACCTGGTAATTGTTCCATAACTTTAGCGCTGGTAAAGCTGTCACGTACGTAGCCAAAACGCCTCACGGAGTTGAAACCCTGTTCATTGTCATGGGAAACAATACCACCTGCCTCCTGACCTCTATGTTGTAGTGCATGCAGACCAAGTGCGGTGAAATTTGCTGCATCTAGTGTTCCTATAACGCCGAAGACACCGCATTCTTCTCGCAATTTATCGTCATCAAAAGGGTTTGTGTGTATTTGGTTCACGCAAAAAGCTCCAATCGCTGACTGTTCACATTATTCTCTAAGGCATGAACACTGGCATGTCACTTTAGCAACCCAAAATATTAAATATTTTTAAATAAAAACCATGAATATTTAAATATTTGTTCGATATGTGAGAAAGTATTTTGATTATAATTTTTAATATTAATATAGTGCGTTAAGTTCCGCAGCCGGCAACCAGTTGATCATATTGTGTTCTTACCCATGCAAGGGCGGCTTCTGGGTTTTGATCTTGTACGTCGTCAACATATCGCTCAAAAA
>LAQD01000047.1:11738-15483 GCA_000981705.1 Rhodobacteraceae bacterium ASP10-04a | reverse complement strand
AGTGGCGTGAACAGGGATACGATCAGTAATGAGATTGCAAAGACAATGGCAAAGCTTGCCAAAATCAATAATTCACAACTATCGCCCAACATATCACCAAGATAAGGAATTTGGCGTACTAATGGCTGCGCAGCATTGGCAAATACAAATGCTAAAACAGCTGCTGCAACCCACCCTGAAATTGCCAGGACTTCGCGAACTATGCCGCGCGAATAGGCTAACAAAGCCGATACAACGATCAGGATAGCAACACCACTGTCAACTATTGTAAAACCTTCCAACTCACTTCTCCAACCTGTGCTTTTCAGCCTGATCCAAATAACTCATCAACAAAACTAGCCAAATCGGTGACTGTTTGCACTGTTATTCCCGCAATATCCTCAATTTTTTTTGCAGCCGGTACCAGTGCTTGACTGAAACCAAGTTTTTGAGCTTCTTTCAACCTACTTTCTAGCTGTGAGACTGGTCTTAGCGCTCCTGAGAGTGATATTTCTCCAAAAATTACTGCTTCTTTGGGCAAGGCGACGTCCTCCCGTGCTGAAACTAGGGCTGCTGCTACGGCCAAATCAGCGGCGGGTTCAGTGACACGCATCCCACCTGCTACATTTAAATAAACATCAAGCCCAGTAAATGGAAGGCCACAACGCGCTTCTAGTACAGCTAAAATCATCGCAAGTCTTTGACCATCCCACCCCACAACACTACGACGGGGTTGTCCATGGGGTGAGGGTGCTACTAGGGCTTGAAATTCACATAAAACTGGGCGGGTACCTTCAATGCCGGCAAATACTGCAGATCCTGGCGTTGGATCGCCGCGTTCTGACAAAAATAGTGCGGAAGGGTTTTTCACCTCGACTAAACCCTTGCCAGTCATTTCAAACACACCAATCTCATCAGCGGGTCCAAAACGATTTTTTACAGCACGGAGTAGGCGAAACTGATGATTGCGTTCACCTTCAAAATACAAAACTGTGTCGACCATGTGCTCAACAATGCGTGGTCCGGCAATTTGGCCATCTTTGGTGACATGTCCTACCATGATTACTGAGACGCCCTTGCGCTTTGCATAGCTAGTCAACTCATGGGCTGATGACCTTACTTGGCTGACCGAACCTGGCGCGGCCTCAATATGATCAGCCCACATGGTTTGGATGGAATCTATTATAACTAAATCAGGCTTTTCTTCATCCAGAGTAGTAAGAATATCGCGTAGGTTGGTTTCTGCAGCCAGTATAAGAGGGCTGTCGGTCAACCCTAATCGTTGCGCGCGCATGCGCACTTGAGCGGTGGCTTCCTCACCAGAAATATAGATCACTTTTAGCCCATTACGTGCAAAACGAGCCGCAGCCTGCAATAAAAGGGTTGATTTTCCTATGCCAGGATCACCTCCGACCAACAGTGCACTAGCCTTTACTAAACCACCGCCCAAGACGCGGTCCAGTTCCGCGACGCCAGCTTTAGTGCGTGGTGGTGGTTCCTCGATGGTGGCTAGATCTGTGAGAATGATTGAGCGGCCACGTTTGCTACCAAGTGTTTTTCCAGGACCTGCTGAGAGGGGTCCCTGATCGGCCAGCGTATTCCAAGCCTGACAGCTGTCACATTGTCCCGCCCATTTTGTATGAGCCGCTCCACATTTGCTGCAGGTATATGAAACTTTGGCCATCACCAATCCTTTGAAGTTAATTACTGGTATACAAATTTAGGTCAAAAGACAGCCTGAAAACCTTTAAGCTGACGGTTAGCGGAGGGTTTCAATAGGGCCATCAGCACGACCGTTTACAAATTGATCCACATGTGGATCCCCACTGTGGGACAGATCGTTCAGCATACCACACCATTGGATCGCACCGTCGTGCAGCATGGCTACCTTGTCGGCGATAGTCTCGACTGATGTCATGTCATGTGTAATAGTCATTGCCGTCACGCCCATTTCCACTACAATTTCACGGATTAAATCATTGATAACAGATGACATAATTGGGTCTAGTCCGGTGGTTGGTTCATCAAAGAAAATGATCTCAGGGTTAGTGGCGATGGCGCGCGCCAAGCCAACCCGCTTTTGCATTCCGCCTGATAACTCTGCGGGGAGACGATTAGCGACCTCTGGGCCCAACCCTACTCGGCGCAGTTTTTCGATCGCTATTTCGCGCGCTTCCGCCTTGGGGCGTTTGAGGTGGCCGCGTTGCAGTCTAAACGCTACATTCTGCCAAACAGGCATAGAATCAAACAAGGCTCCACCCTGAAACAACATTCCAAAACGGCTCAGAAAGTCATCATGTTTGGCCTTTGCCACATCCTGGCCATCAACAAATATTTTGCCAGTATCCGGGGTGATTAGTCCAAGAACTGTTTTTATCAGTACGGATTTACCAGTTCCTGACCCACCAATAATGACGATGCTTTGGCCGCGCTCAACCGTAAGGTTTACGCTGCGCAAAACGTGATTAGAGCCGAACGATTTACCTATGTTTTCAAATTCAATCATGCTGTAAAAAATACCGCTGTAAGTAAAAAGTTAGCGGCCAAGATCAAAATGGCTGCTGCTTGCACTGAAGATTTGGTCGCTGCCCCCACACCGTGTGCACCGCGCCCTGCGTTAAGGCCGAAATAGCAGCCCATCAGAGTAGCAATAAAGCCAAAGGCAGCCCCTTTGACCAGAGAGGATATTATATCTGCCCCGTTTAAAAAGTTTACAGTGTTCAATATATAGGTTGCAGAATTGAAGCCTAATGTTTGTGTGGCTACTATAAACCCTCCAAAAACTCCAATGCTATCTGCCACACCGACTAATATAGGCCCCGCTAATATACCAGCAAAAACCCTTGGTAATACCAGATATTTCAGTGGAGCGGTGGAAAGTGTTACCAGCGCGTCGATCTGTTCTGTGACTTTCATCGTGGCCAATTCTGCGGCAATTGAGCTTGTGACCCGCGCAGCAATCATTAGGCCAACCAATACGGGACCCAGCTCGCGCACCATACCAATTGCCACGATTTGTGGTACCACTTCTGGTGCATTGAATCGTGACCCACCGGAGTAAATTTGTAACGCCAAAGCCGCTCCAGTGAAAATGGCCGTAAGTCCTACAACTGGTATTGATAAATAGCCCACGTTCATCAGGGCTGATAAAAACTCACGGGGATAAAAGGGTGGGCGGAAGATGTGTGATATTGTGCTGACGGCGAATAGAGCTACCCGTCCCAAAGAGGCGAGCGAATTTATAACCAATCGGCCCAGAGTACGGATGGTAGATGTTACTAGCGTTATCATTGGCTTACATAGTTGCGTGCATAACGAGTGCCAAGAGATGTTAGGATTTCGTACCCAATGGTACCAGAAATTCCCGCAAGATCGTCGATAGTTTGAGAAGAACTCAGAATATCTAATGTTTGTGGGTCATGGTCTAAATTTGTAATGTTAACACATATCAAATCCATAGAAACGCGGCCAGCAATTGGGCAGGGGGTTTGGGCATCCCAAAGCTGGCCCTTGTTTGACATGGTACGAACCAACCCATCCGCATAGCCTGCCGCCACCGTTGCAATGCGCGACTGCACCTGGGCGGTCCAGCTGTTGCCATAGCCTACAGTTTCACCTGGGGCTACATCACGGATCTGAATGACTGGTAGTGAAAGATGCACAACGTGATTTGCATCAGTGAACGGAGCACCACCGTAAAGGCCGATACCCGGTCTTGTCATATCAAAATGATAATCAGGACCTAAAAATATACCACCTGTTGCGG
>LAQD01000047.1:4374-11686 GCA_000981705.1 Rhodobacteraceae bacterium ASP10-04a | reverse complement strand
GGTGGGTTCCGTCATCAGCACACGCTAGATGGCTCATAACCAAACTGGGTTTCAAAGCTACAACAGTATCTCGCACAGCTTCCCATTCTGAGGGCTCCATACCAAGGCGATTCATGCCTGTATCGAGTTGAATGCCAAAAGGATGGCCTGGCAGCGACTCGAGATGGCGGGTGAGTTGATTGAAAGAGTTCAGCATCGGAATCAAATGTAGATCATTGATCATTTCGGTATCGCCCCGCATGTGGCCAGAAAACACGCTGATGCTAACATTATCTCCAATTTCGCGCCGAATAGCAGCAGCTTCCTCTGCAGCAGCCACAAAAAAGTGGCGTGCGCCTGCGTGATAAAGCGTGCGTGCTACTCGACCCGCATCCAAGCCATAGCCATCTGCTTTAACCACTGCTGATGTTTCTACAGTTTCTGCCGTCAAACCATTCAGGGTGGCCCAATTTGTAGCAATGCCCTTAAGGTTGATTGTTAAGTTTCCTGTACTCATGTGGCGTTTTGGTCCTGCAAATTGAAGATTGATAAGGCTTATTTATGCGCCTTTTTGAACTTTTCGTCAATCAAGACATCTTCTAGAATTCATCTCCTTGTGTTTGTTGCCACGGTTTTATTAGATTACCAAAGCGGGTGAATTGACCTTCAAAGCTTAATTCTACAGTCCCTATTGGGCCATGCCTTTGCTTACCAATCACGACTTCTGCTTTACCATGCAATCGTTCCATTTCTTCCTGCCAAATACCCATTTTATCGAGTTCATGGTCACCAGGCTTTTCGCGCTCTTTGTAATACTCTTCACGGAACACAAACATCACTACGTCGGCATCTTGTTCAATCGATCCAGATTCGCGTAAATCTGATAATTGTGGACGTTTATCTTCGCGGTTTTCCACCTGCCGTGACAGCTGTGACAGCGCAATTACTGGAATATCCAATTCCTTAGCTATGGCTTTTAGTCCCATAGTAATTTCGGAAATTTCATTCACTCGGTTTTCAGACCGACCTGTGCCGCGCACCAACTGCAAATAGTCAATAAATAGAGCATCCAGACCATGGGTCCGCTTCAAGCGGCGGGCGCGAGCGGCCAATTGGCTTATTGGTAAGGCGGGAGTGTCGTCAATGAACAGGGGTGCGGCTTCCAACTCTTTGGCTGCGTCTACTATTCGTCGAAACTCGCTTTCGGTAAAATTACCACGGCGGATTTGGTTAGATGGAATCTCTGCGACCTCAGATAAAATGCGTGTTGCCAGTTGCTCTGCTGACATTTCCAGGCTGAAAAATCCAACAACGCCACCGTCAATTGCACCCTCCTCACCAGAGGCGGTTATGCCTTTTTTATAGGCTCGTGCAATATTAAATGCCACATTTGTCGCCAGAGAGGTTTTTCCCATGGAAGGGCGTCCAGCCAATATCAATAAATCAGAGCGGTGAAGACCACCTAGTTTTTTGTCCATATCTACGAGTCCGGTTGAAACACCAGCCAAGCCGCCCTCTCTCTGATAAGCGGCGTTGGCAACTTTTACCGCATCGGTTACGGCGGTTAGAAATGACTGAAACCCTTGCTCAGTTTGACCCTGCTCCGCCAAAGCATATAGCTTTTGTTCTGCATCGACGATTTGCTCTTTTGGCTCACTATCTACGTCAACTCGTGCGGCTTTGGCGGCAATGTCATTTCCCACAGTTATCAGCTCGCGGCGAATGGCTAGGTCATAAATCATCTCGGCATAGTCACGGACTGCAAAGGAGGAAATTGCAGCCCCTGCGAGGCGCACCAAATAAGCTGGGCCACCAAGCTCAGCCAAGCCCGAATCATCTTCCATGAATGCTTTGAGTGTCACTGGACTGGCTAAGTTGTTTTTTGCAATTCGAGCGCTCGCAGTTTCAAAAATACGCGCATGAACTGGATCATAAAAATGGTCAGCGCGGACAATTGAAGCCACCCTATCAAATAGATCGTTGTTGGTCAGTATTGCGCCTAAAAGCTGTTGTTCCGCTTCGATTGAGTGCGGCACTCCAATAGATACTTCTGAGCCCTTTTTAGATGCCTGCAGGCTTGAAATTTCATTCATATCCATCTCCTCTGTGGGTCTGGCTTAGAGCAGTTTTTTGAGTTTGACCATGTAGAATAGGTCTGTGAATATCTTGGGGATAAACCAGGATTTTGTAGCCTGCCTCTGAAATTTAAGTAGTGAAAATCTAGATGTTGTTGTGATAATTCCCCATACACATATAAGGAACAGCCCCCGGTTCTTAGACCTAGACTTACCCACAATTCATCCACAGGATTTCAGTCGAAAAATTTATTTACTACTGCGTGCGTCTTGCCAAGCTTCAGGAGATTTTAAAAACGCTTCCACTTCGCTCAATGTGGTGTTTTCAAATGTGCCTTGCTCACGGGCTTCGGCCAAAACGTCCCACCATGTGCAAAGATGATGCAAGTTAATTCCGTGGTCGCCTAGTGTTTTCTCAGTTTGTGGAAAAATGCCATAATAAAAAATAACTGCGGTATGTTCACAGGTTGCCCCAGTCTCACGAATTGCATCTACAAAAGAAATTTTGGATCCGCCATCTGTGGTGAGGTCTTCTACCAAAAGCACCCGCTGGCCTTCGGTCATAACCCCTTCAATACGTGCATTGCGGCCATAGCCCTTAGCCTTTTTCCGCACGTAAGTCATTGGTAATGCCATGCGTTCGGCGACCAAAGCGCTAAAGGGAATACCCGCTGTTTCGCCGCCAGCAACATTGTCAAACGCTTCAAACCCTGCGTTGCGCATCACAGTAACCGTTAGAAAATCCATCAAGGCGCTGCGAATGCGTGGGTAGGATATCAGCTTGCGGCAATCAATATAGGTTGGAGAGGGTTTGCCAGAAGCTAAAATAAACGGGTTATTTGCATTGAAATGCACAGCTTTAATTTCCAGCAGCATCCGCGCTGTTAGACGCGCCATTTCACGTTGGTCGGGAAAATTTGTAGGAATCATGAGCAGGGCCCTTTTGTTGCTTTGGGGTTAATCGACCACCTTCCAGTGAAGATCAATGCCTGGATCGAAAACTGTGACTGGCCCAGCTCCGGTACTAATATGGCTTGGAAAGTTGACTGGTTTTCCCTTGGTGAGGGTGATGCTATCTGTATTTGGAGCCAAGCCATAGAATTTTGGTCCAAAAAGGGATGTAAAGCCTTCCAGTTTATCTAAGGCGCCGGCGCCTTCAAATACTTCAGCCAAGCAGGACATCGTATTGGTGGCCGAAAATATGCCCGCACAACCACAGGCACTTTCTTTTGTGTCATCCGCATGGGGCGCGCTGTCGGTGCCTAAAAAGTAGCATGAATTACCACTAGTTGCGGCGTCTAAAAGGGCCAAGCGATGAGTTTCACGTTTGGCCACAGGCAGGCAGTAATAATGTGGTCGTAGGCCACCTGCGAGGATGTGGTTACGATTTATAATCAAATGATGCGTTGTGATAGTGGCTGCCAATTTTCCCGGATCAGACTTGGCATAGGCGGCTCCTTCGACTGTGGTTATATGTTCCATTACCACCTTAAGATCGGGCACCCGGCGGCGTAATGGATCTAATACGCGGTCGATAAACACTAATTCGCGGTCAAAAATATCGACATCAGAATCTGTTACCTCTCCGTGCACACACATTGGCATGCCAATCTCAGCCATCCTTTCAAGAACTGGTTGTATTCTTTCAAAATTCTGCACGCCACTATCGGAATTAGTAGTTGCACCAGCGGGGTAGAGTTTTGCGGCGGTTACCAGACCTGATGCATGGGCCTTTGTGAGATCATCGGGGTCGGTCTGTTCCGTTAAATATAGTGTCATCAATGGTTCAAACGTGGAACCCTTGGGTAGAGCCGCCATAATGCGCGCCTTATAAGACGAAGCTTGTGCGCTGGTGATTACCGGGGGCACAAGGTTGGGCATTATAATTGCACGACCAAAATCACGGGCAGTTTCAGGCACAATTCCGGTGAGCATTGCCCCATCTCGTAGGTGCAGATGCCAATCGTCCGGGCGAGTGAGGGTCATGCTATGTTTCATGAACTTTATGTAACTGGCCGGCCTTTGTCCTACCAGTTAAAATTTGCGTTTGGGTTTAACCAATGAAAAATCTCCATTAATCCGCTCTTGTATGGTAGATATTACCATCACATGCTAATGATACCTAAATTAACTGAACTACAGGAGTTGTTATGATGTTGCCATTTATCCTTGCTGTGCTCGCGGGATTCGCGACTCCCTTTGTTGAGCCAGCTTTGACCAAGCTTGTGCAGTCCCGCTTAAGCGATGTGCCTGTGCATGAGGACGAGTACCTCACTATTACCTTCGTTCTGCTGCTGATAGCTGTTGCTATTTTATCTATTGTATCCGGTGTGCAGGCTTCTGCATTTACTGTGTTGCTAGGTGGCGCGCTTGGATTGTTTGGCGTGAGGCTGTTTAACGTGCTCAAAGCTTTGGTGGATGGCCAAAACATTGATCGGGATGACGCTTAAGCAGCCATCGCGCGCGCAACTAAAGTGAATATTTTGATCCATGCTCCAAATGCATAACGAGATTGCTGATTTTTGTGTGCTCATTTTAATCGAAGGCGGCTATTGGTTGAGTTAATTTAACGCAGGAGCATTCGTATGGCTATCATCACAGACATATCCCCATAAAAACAGCTTTTGTGTAGGCTTTGACCGTTTAGTAAAAGCTGTATTTAGTGTTTTGTTAGCTATCAGCACTGCTCAATCTCGAGTGCGTCAAATTGAATTGCTCTGCTTTAAATGAGACGAAGAGTTGGTAGCCCGCTACTTAAGGCGCCAAGATATTGTGCGCCACGTCTACCGCGACGTTTGTTACGTTTAAATTTTCTCTCTACTCTACCACAAAGGCACTGTCTTTGGTCCGGCGGCTTTTTGGCGTTTCAAAAAGGTTCATAATAAAAAACTTGGCCATGTAGGACTAACCTTTCAATGGTTAAGGCCAACAACTTTGTTTGGAGGTTGTTACAAGTTTTTAGTTGAGTCTGCCATCAATGGCTTTACATGCAGCAACCAGGCCTTTGACCGCGTCTACTGATTTGTCGAACATTGCTTGCTCGTCTTTGTTCATTTGGATGTTGATTACACGCTCGACACCGCCTGCGCCAATCACTGTTGGAACACCCACATACATGCCTTTGAGGCCTAAAGCGCCATCAACATAGGCAGCACATGGCAAAACACGCTTTTGGTCTCGCAAGAAGGATTCGGCCATTTCGATGGCGGATGTAGCTGGCGCGTAATATGCAGAACCAGTTTTTAAAAGCCCAACAATTTCGGCACCACCGTCGCGTGTACGCTGTATTATTGCGTCAAGTTTTTGTTGTGTGGTCCATCCCATATTCACCAAATCTGGCAGTGGAACTCCGCCAACAGTTGAATAGCGAGCCAATGGTACCATTGTATCCCCATGACCACCCAGCACGAAGGCTGAAACGTCGCGCATGGACACGCCAAATTCAAGGCTCAGAAAATGCCGGAAACGAGCGCTGTCGAGCACACCTGCCATGCCACAAACCATATTGTGAGGTAGACCTGAAAACTCACGGAGCGCCCAAACCATCGCATCAAGCGGGTTAGTGATACATATGACGAAAGCGTTTGGCGCATTATCGCGAATGCCTTCACCTACAGATTTCATAACTTTTAGGTTGATGCCCAGTAGGTCATCACGGCTCATACCTGGTTTACGTGGAACTCCTGCGGTGACAATGCAAACATCTGCGCCTGCAATGTCTGCGTAAGATTGTGTACCTGAAATGTGCGTATCAAAACCTTCAGACGGGCCCGATTGCGCTATATCCAAAGCTTTGCCTTCTGGCATGCCTTCTGCAATATCGAATAAAACGATGTCACCAAGTTCTTTTAAGGCTGCTAAATGTGCCAATGTACCGCCGATCATGCCGGAGCCAATAAGAGCTATTTTAGGTCGTGCCATGGAGCTGTTCCTCAAATGTTAATTTGCAACTCGGGTACACCCAATTACGCGCAGTGCCAAGGGAGCACGTGGGTGATTTTATGGATTTGAACGGCCCATCGTCTCTAATCATCGGCGAATTGTGTTGCACAGGCTCAGAAATCTTGCAGGTTGACCACATGGAATATGACTTTACTTTTTTTGTGATTGCAGGCGCGGCCATGCTATTTTCAGGTTTTTCGAAAGCGGGCTTTGGATCTGGAGCGAGTTTTGCCGGTGCGGCGGTTTTAGCAACGGTGGTGGACCCGGCCGTAGCCTTAGGGGTCACCCTGCCACTGTTCATGCTTACGGATGTTGTCGTCCTTCCATCATATTGGAGAAAATGGTCGTGGCAGGCTTCCAAAACAGTGATCATCGGCGGGTTACCTGGGGTGATGGGGGGTGTTTTGCTGTATAAGTTGGCCGATGCCGATATGCTGCGCATTTTGCTGGGGATAGTGTCACTGGCCTTTGTGGCTTGGCAATCGTTAAAGTCCTTGGCGTTTTTCAAACCAAGGGATCGCGAGTATCCGGCCTTGGTTGGAGTATTCACAGGCGTTTTGGCGGGTTTTACCAGCTTTGTTAGCCACGCAGGAGGGCCACCTGTTGCGGTATATTTACTATCGCAAGGCATGCGCAAAACCACTTATCAGGCCAGCACCGTTTTAATTTTCACCTTGATTAACATTTTTAAATTTGTTCCTTATGCGTTTTTAGGCATTTTTACCTTTGAGACCCTCTGGCTTGATTTCTATTTAGCCCCCTTCGTTTTGATTGGAGCGTTGCTTGGCGTGAAGGCTCATTTTTGGGTACCCGAGCATTTTTTTTTCTATCTAACTTATATCATGCTAATTCTGACAGGTACCAAACTTTTGTGGGATGGGCTTACATAGTGCAAGATTGACGGCGCATTGATCGTCTAGTCGTCAATAAATACACTACTCTAGGCTAAAATTATCTTGTATTTTAGCTGCGAAAGGTGTCTTTCAAGCGCAACTTTATTGCGAGGTTAATATGATCTTACGTCCGTACCGTTCTGTTCTCTATATTCCCGGTGGACGCCAACGCGCCCTTGAGAAAGCCCGCAGCATGCCTGTGGATGCTATTATCTTTGATTTGGAAGATGCAGTGGCGGTTGATGAGAAAGCGGCGGCGCGAACCCTGTTGGTGCAGCAGCTTGCAAAGGGAGGCTACGGAGTGCGTAGCCAAATTATCCGTATTAACGGATTGGGCACGCCCTGGTTCATTGATGATATTGCAGCTATTTCTGCAGTACGGCCCCAAGCGGTATTATTACCAAAAGTGGATAATGCCGCCAT
>LAQD01000047.1:1758-4345 GCA_000981705.1 Rhodobacteraceae bacterium ASP10-04a | reverse complement strand
ATTTGAGACCACTCAGATTTGGGCAATGATGGAGACCCCGCGTGGAATTTTGAACGCTGCGACGATTGCCGATGCACCTGGGATGGGTGGAATGGTGATGGGCACGAATGATTTAACCAAAGATATAAATGCGCGATTTGAACCTGCACGTGGCCCAATGATTGCAGCTTTGGGGCTTTGTGTATTGGCAGCAAAGGCGGCGGGCCTTATTATTCTGGATGGAGTTTATAATGCCTTTAAAGATGACGACGGCCTGCAACGTGAGGCCAGTCAAGGCCGGGATATGGGCTTTGACGGCAAAACCCTGATCCATCCGGCGCAGGTGGCGTTAGCTAATCAGATTTTCGCACCATGTCAGGAGGAGATTGAGCTAGCGGAACGGCAAATTCAGGCCTTTGATGCGGCCACGGTACAGGGCTTGGGTGTTGCGGTTGTTGATGGCAAAATTGTAGAAAACTTGCATGTCGAAATAGCCCACGTCACATTGGCAAAAGCGGAAGCCATTGCCAAATTGGAGATGCAAGTATGAAACTTTATCGATTATTGACCGGAGATGACTCGTCTGAATTTTGCCACAAGGTTACTGAGGCTCTGTCGAAGGGCTGGGAGCTCTACGGCGGTCCAACCCATGCGCATGATGCGACGGTGGGGGTGATGCGCTGTGGCCAAGCGGTAATCAAAGAGGTTGATGGTACATATTCCTCCAATATGAAGCTTGGGGCCCAGTGATGAAAACCAATTCAGGCTGGTTTTTTGAAGATTATAAATTAGGGCAGGTGATAGAGCATGCTGTGCCGCGTACCGTGGGTGCGGGCGAGCGCGCACTTTATCACGCGCTTTATCCATCGCGGCATGCTTTGTATTGTTCTGATGTCTTTGCGCAGTCCTGTGGCCTGCCATTTAGCCCTTTGGACGACCTTATAGCCTTTCATGTGGTCTTTGGAAAAACCGTGCCGGATGTCTCACTAAATGCTGTAGCCAATTTAGGCTATGCTGAAGCAAAGTGGTTGCTACCAGTATATCCCGGCGACACACTAATTTCACGCTCGACTGTGATTGGATTGAAGCAAAACTCAAGTGGCGCAACTGGTGTCGTTTGGGTGCGTACTGAGGGTTTCAACCAATCTAACCTGATGGTTATGTCATTCGTGCGCTGGGTGATGGTACGCAAAAGTGATATCGAAGTACCTGCGCCACAAACTGTGGTACCGGAGTTGCGGGATGTGGTGCCTGTGGCGGAACTCGTGCTACCGTCTAACTTAAATTTCGGATCGTATAGTACTGTCTTATCTGGAAGCCCCTATCGTTATAGTGATTACAAAATTGGTGAGGTTATTGACCATGTGGATGGTGTCACTGTTTCAGAATCAGAACATATGATGGCTACACGTTTGTGGCAAAACACTGCTAAAGTGCATTTTGATGCCACAGCCCGCCCGGATGGGCGGAGGCTAATTTATGGTGGCCACGTTATCTCAATGGCCCGGGCTTTATCGTTTAATGGTTTGGGAAATGTGCAAATAATGGCGGCTATTAATGCCGGTGTTCATGCCAACCCCTGTTTTGCTGGTGACACAATCAGAGCTTGGAGTGAAGTTTTGGATTTAGCGGAGACTGCTACACCGACTGTTGGTGCAATTCGTTTGCGGCTTGTGGCGACTAAAGGCAGTGGATCCGATCTTTGGGATTGTGATGGAAAGTACCTTCCGGATGTTCTACTGGATATGGACTACTGGGCCTTCATTCCCCGCTAGCTTGAACAAATGCTTTAGGTTTGAGCGTATGCCTTGTTCTTATTGAAGGTTTGTGATCACAAAAATAATGATATTTGCTGTGACGCTTAATCACAGGTGCTGTGATACCTTAAACTATGGCAATCTAGGGTTGACCATGACATGAACGGCCTAAATGAGTATTATACTTGTAGCAAAGGATTAATTTATGGCTGATGCTAAGCAGCCCAACCGGCCGTTATCTCCCCATCTAACTATATATCGTCCGCAAATGACCTCTATTTCATCAATTTTTGTGCGGATCACCGGCAATTCACTTTTGGTTTCAACGCTATTGCTGATTTGGTGGTTTTTGGCTGCTGCGACGAGTGCAAGTGCTTTCGCATCCGCTAATTATGTGATCACAAGTTGGGCTGGCGATGTAGTAATGGTACTTTCGCTATGGGCGTTGTGGTATCACACGCTAGGCGGTCTGCGTCACCTTATTTGGGATACCGGTCGCGGTCTCGAGTTGGAGGCTGCGGAACGTATGGGGTGGGTGATGATCATTGGGTCATTGGTACTTACTGCACTAACTATTTTTTGTTTTTAGAGGGGGTTGAACATGCCTTTTTTGACTGACCGTAAGCGAGCTAACGGCATGGGTGCGGCGAAGACTGGTACTGCCCAATTTTGGGGAATGACCATTTCGTCAGTAGCGCTACTAGTTTTGGTTCCTGGATTTATTTTTACAGTAGGACCTATGATTGGCGAGGATCATGAAACGGTTACCACCTACTTCTCGCGACCTTTTCCGGCTCTAGTGGCTTTGCTTACCTTTATTGTAGGTCTTGTGCATTTTAAAAACGGGGTTA
>LAQD01000047.1:783-1682 GCA_000981705.1 Rhodobacteraceae bacterium ASP10-04a | reverse complement strand
AGTTCTGAGGACTACACCTATGGCTGCATATGAATATGAAATCCACGATTATGATGTTGTGGTTATTGGAGCTGGTGGCGCAGGTCTCCGTGCAACCCTGGGCATGGCTGAGCAAGGGTTGCGTACTGCATGTGTGACCAAAGTGTTCCCAACTCGATCGCACACTGTTGCCGCTCAAGGTGGAATTGCAGCGAGCTTGGGTAATATGGGTCCTGATAGCTGGCAGTGGCATATGTACGATACGGTCAAAGGTTCTGATTGGTTGGGTGATACCGATGCGATGGAATATTTGGCCCGTGAAGCTCCAAAAGCGGTCTATGAATTGGAACATTATGGCGTGCCATTTTCTCGCACTGAGGAGGGTAAGATTTATCAGCGCCCATTTGGTGGTCACACCACGGAATTTGGTGAAGGCCCCCCAGTGCAGCGCACCTGTGCAGCCGCCGACAGGACTGGCCATGCAATTTTACATACGCTTTATGGGCAGTCTCTTAAAAATAATGCTGAATTTTATATCGAATATTTTGCGATTGATTTGGTTATGTCTGAAGATGGGGTGTGCCAAGGCGTAGTATGCTGGAAACTTGATGATGGTACTATGCATGTTTTTAATGCCAAGACAGTTGTCCTGGCTACGGGTGGCTATGGTCGGGCTTATTTTAGTGCCACATCTGCGCATACCTGTACAGGTGATGGCGGCGGCATGGTAGCTCGCGCTGGTTTGGCATTACAGGATATGGAATTCGTGCAATTTCACCCTACAGGTATTTATGGCTCAGGCTGCTTGATTACAGAGGGTGCACGCGGGGAGGGCGGCTTTTTGAGTAATTCTCAGGATGAGCGCTTTATGGAGCGCTATGCGCCCAACTACAAAGACCTAGCCCCAAGAGACTATGTCT
>LAQD01000047.1:329-695 GCA_000981705.1 Rhodobacteraceae bacterium ASP10-04a | reverse complement strand
TTTGCCTGGAATATCTGAATCGGCTAAGATTTTTGCAGGTGTTGATGTAACTAAAGAGCCAATCCCAGTTTTGCCTACTGTGCATTATAATATGGGTGGTATCCCTACCAATTTTTGGGGTGAGGTTCTCAACCCAACTAGCGCTGATCCAAATGCAACTGTTTCAGGCCTTATGGCTGTGGGGGAGGCGGGCTGTGCCTCTGTGCATGGGGCAAACCGTCTGGGCTCAAATTCCTTGATTGATTTAGTGGTCTTTGGTCGTGCTGCGGCTATTCGTGCTGGCAAAACTGTGGATGCGGCGGCTCCTGCGGCGGCGATGAATCTGCCATCTGTAAACAAAGCGTTTGATCGTTTTGACACATTGCG
>LAQD01000047.1:0-213 GCA_000981705.1 Rhodobacteraceae bacterium ASP10-04a | reverse complement strand
CATTAAGGTCACTGACCGAAGCTTAGTTTGGAACTCTGACTTGATGGAGACTCTCGAGTTGACCAATCTAATGCCTAATGCGATGGCAACAATTGTAGGCGCCGAAGCCCGAAAAGAAAGCCGTGGCGCACATGCGCACGAAGATTTCACTACGCGGGATGATAAAAATTGGCGCGTACACACCATAGCGCGTGTGGATGGTGCTAAGGTGGA
>LAQD01000046.1:25443-27145 GCA_000981705.1 Rhodobacteraceae bacterium ASP10-04a | reverse complement strand
GTCTTTGGCGGGATGGCCAAGCAGCGCCGGCGGTGCATTCGTTTCAGGCGGCACACTTGGGAATTTGTCTGCGCTTCATGCTGCACGTGCTGCATGGACAAAAGAGCGCCCTGATCGCTGGCGGATCTTGTGCAGCAGCGAGGCCCACAGCAGTATCGCTGCCGTGGCACGTGTGATGGATGCCGAATTGGTTATGGTTGATGCAGATGCATGCGGGTCCATGTCAGGTGCCGCGGCACGCGCCGCCATGACAAGCGGTGTCTTCGCGATTGTCGGAAATGCAGGGGCCACCAATTGCGGCGCCATCGATGATTTGGAAGGTCTTGCACACCTCGCGGCAGAGCATGATATTTGGCTGCATGTAGATGGGGCGTACGGCCTTGCCGCGCTTGGCGATCCTGAAACACGCAAGGCTTTCAACGGTATCGAGCGTGCCGATAGTTTTATTGTAGATCCGCATAAATGGCTTTTCGCACCCTATGACAGCTGTGCGTTGGTGTACCGCGACCCTATCAAAGGGGCGCAGGCGCATGGCCAGCAGGGTGCTTACCTCGATACATTGGATCACACCGCTTGGAACCCGTCTGATTATGCCCTGCAACTGACACGTCGTGCGCGCGGTCTGCCACTTTGGTTTTCATTGGTGACCTACGGTACGCAAGCATATGCGCAGGCGATTGCAAAAACGGTACAGATTGCCCGCGATCTTGCCTGCGAAATTGACGCGACACCGAACCTTGAACTGTTGCTTGGCCCACAGTTAACTGTAGTTTTGTTTAAAGCGACTAATCTGAAAGGGCCTGAGCTTGCGGAGTGGTGCGAGGTCCAACGGCGCAGCGGAGCGTTACTATGCTTACCAACCAAGTGGCGCGGCGAAGAGGTACTGCGCTTGTGCATTGTGAACCCTGAAACCGACACTAACCATGTGATGAATGTTTTGCGGACGCTGACATGAGTTTCAGGAATAAAGGTCGGTACGCCGATCTTGAATATGGGATAAGGATTTTCGCACTTGCGACAGATCATCTTTCGACAGATCCGCAAAGATCATTTCCTCATCGTGTCCTGCGCGAGCCAAATCGATGCCGTCTGGCCCCGTGACGCATGACAAACCGCAATACGCAAACATACCCTCACTCCCTACGCGATTGGCATAGGCGACATAGATTTCGTTTTCTTCGGCGCGGGTGGGAACAACGCGAATGGCGACACCGATGTAAGGCTGCATGTTGGCCGTTGGGACGAGAACCGCATCCGCACCTGCCAAGGCGTAAGCGCGTACCAGTTCAGGGAATTCGACATCATAGCATATGGCCAACCCAAGCGTCCAATCGCCGAACTGTACAAGTGGGCACATGGCATCAGCGGCACTGAATGCTGCGCGATCCACGTCGCCGAACAAATGCGCTTTGCGACAGATGGAAAGTAACGTGCCTGACGCGTCAATTAACGCGGCGGAATTGAAAACCTGCGCGCCGTCCAATTCTGGAAACCCGCAAAGCACGCCGATGTTGTGACGTTTGGCCATGTTGCGCAAGGCCTGGACCATCGCACCACTGCGAGGTTCAGCCAGTGCGCGGATGCGTTCGGTGCCGATATTATATCCAGTCAATGCCATTTCGGGGAAGAGGATCAAATCGGCGCCACCCGTCTTGGCTGTGGCGCAGGCCTGATCGAACAATGCTGTGTTTTCTGCAATACT
>LAQD01000046.1:21920-25379 GCA_000981705.1 Rhodobacteraceae bacterium ASP10-04a | reverse complement strand
CCGGTCGCTTCAAAAGCGCTGGCCAGCGCCAAAAGAGCGGTGTCTGAGTAGGCGCGACCAGCAAAGGTCAGCCCAACAGGCATATCGATGTCGGCCATCGTGCCCATGGGGACAGTGACGGTCGGAATGCCCAAATGACGTATCGCAAGATTGCCATTCGCAACCCAAACGCCGTTGCGCCACGCTATGTCAGCCGAGGCTGGGTTCGTATCCGCATCTGCAGGACCAACATCAGCAACGGCGGGAAAAATAACCGCATCAAGTTGATGCCGGTCCATCCAATCCTCAAGATCGACGCGGCGCGTTTCCTCAAGGCCGTTCAAACCGTCAGCGAGGGTTGGTATATCAAGAAAGCTGTCGCGTGGGTGGGCGCGCGCGTGGGCAGGGTAGTCAGCGATATCATCCTCAAAACCAGCGTAGCGATCAGGTAGGCTGTCGTTTGGCGCAGGGAAGATCTTGGACCCGTCAACATTGGCTAAACAGAACAATATGGGATCGTCGTTGTTCTTGAGAAAATCATCCCACGCCCAGACGGATAGGTCGGACATTTCATGATGGAGATAGCCAGACGGGAGTATGCCGCGCGTTGCGATATTGGGAGCATCTTTGCGATCCCCCTCGTAGTTTGAAACGACAGGAAAATCAACAATCACGACTTCGGCGCCAGCTTGTTCAAGTGCAACGCGCGTCGTGTTCCAAAGGGCTATTATGGAAGCGCGGGTTTCGATCTTCTGCCCTGTGGGTCCACCAATACCGATGCCGCCCACATCCGGATCAGCATTGATGTACATCGCGGGGACGCCAAACCGCTTGCCTTTCAATGATCCGACCTCAAGTGCAGTGTATGACGTGGGGCGGAGTCGTGAAGCCAATGGGATGGTAATCCACGGCTGGCAGCGCCAGAAATCGCCTCGTGTGTCGATGTCGTCCTCGACCAAGATGTCTAAGACTTCCAGCATATCGGCCATGGTGCGCGTATGCGGCACGACGACGTCCATGGTTGGAACTAATGGCCAGTTGCCACGTACAGAAATGACGCCACGACTGGGAGTGTAGGCGCACAGCCCGTTGTTGGAGGCAGGCGCGCGGCCGCTTGACCAGGTCTCCTCGCCCAGTCCAAAAGCGGCAAAGCTGGCGGCGGTTGCTGTGCCTGATCCGTTAGAGGAACCCGACGCGAAGGCGGCAGTCAAATAATCTCCATTATAGGGCGAATTTGCGCGTCCATAGAGACCACGTTGCATGCCACCGTTGGCCATGGGGGGCATATTGGTCATTCCCAAAAGGATTGCACCTGCCTTTCGCAGTTGCGCGATTACAAAGGCGTCATCGGTCGCAATCAGATCCGCAAAGGCTGGAGAGCCCGCCGCGACTGTCAGGCTTTTGACCTTGTAGCTGTTCTTAGCGGTATAGGGTATGCCATCAAGTGGGCCGCGTATTTCACCACGCTGCCGACGATCATCACTTGCTTGTGCTTCGGCTAAGGCATCAGGGTTCAGAACAGGGACGGCGTTCAAGCAAGGACCGTTACGATCAAAATTATGAATCCGATCAAGGTAGGTCGTGACGAGGCCAGCGCTCGTTATTTCATTGCGCTCAAGGGCAGCGCGCAGATCGGCAATCGAGGCTTCAACAACATTCAAAACGCTTTCTCGAACCCCTGTAATACATTGACCGTGTTCACGCCAATTTCGGCGATGTCATAGCCGCCTTCCATCACGAACAATGTCGGCAGGTTTAGCGATGCGATGTCTGCGCCGTAGGTGGCAAAATCCTCGGACTTCAGTTTAAAAAAGCTGATTGGGTCATTTTCAAACGTATCTACACCAAGTGAGATGATCAGTTTATCAGGGGCATACTTGGCAATCTGCTCCAATGCTTTGATCAACGCCGTGCGCCATGTTGGAAAGTTGGTTTTCGGAGGCATGGGGTAGTTCACCGTGAAACCAACGCCCGCGCCGCTGCCTTTTTCATCGGCGTGGCCAAGAAAATGTGGGAAGGCATCCATTGGGTCGCCGTGCAGCGATATGAACAATACGTCATCGCGGGTGTCAAAGATGTCTTGTGTTCCATTGCCGTGGTGAAAGTCCACATCCAAAATCGCGACGCGTTTAGCGCCTGTGTCCAACAGATGTTGGGCGGCAACGGCAGCGTTATTTACAAAGCAATAACCGCCGTACATATCGATTGCGGCGTGATGGCCGGGTGGGCGGCATAGGGAAAATACGGCTTTAGCACCCTCGTTTAGGCGCTGCGCTCCCGTTAATGCTACCTGTGCTGATGCATAGGCCGCCTCCCATGTGCCACCAGATAGCGTGGTTTCACAGGCGAGGGCGTAGTAGCCAAGCCGACCTTCAATGTCGGTGGGAATGCGCTGTGACATGCGCCGCGCAGGCCAAACGGTAGGCATGGCTTCGCCTTTGTATCCTGCCGCTTGCCAGTCCTGCCAAGCGATCTGCAGGAAATCAATGAAGCCCTTATCGTGAATTGCCAGAATGGGTTTCATGCCCAAATCATCGGGCTCGCTGACGGGGCCAAGCTCCACCTCGCGTACGCGACCAATTATGTATTCTGCGCGGGATGGACGCTCGAACGGTTGGACAAGCTGGCCGCCGAACAACTCAGTTTTTGAATTCCGCAAGTTATGGCGTTCAGTGAAAATCGTTTCCATTAGGCGTCCTGTCTATTTGATACGGCGGCCCCATAGCGAGGGCCGCCGCGCGTTGACCAAGGTTGGCTTAGTTTTTCAGGTTCGTCCAGATTTGGTCATAGACGGCCTGTGTGGCTTCGTCACAAACGGCGATAAATGCACCTGCACCTGCTGTCGCTGGTGGGTTTGATTCAGGCGATGTTGCCAATTCAGGGTCGAGGAACTCCTCAGCACCTGACACACCCAGACCATAGCGCGCGTAGTTAGACACGGCTGCGATGTTCTCAGGTTCAAGCATGAAATCCATGAACGCAATAGCACTCTCGCGGTTTGGCGCGTCGTTTAGAAGAACAATGCTATCCATCCAAACAACATAGCCTTGGGTCGGGAAGGAGTATGTGATGCTTGCGCGTTCCGCGCGGGCTTTTGCGCTGAAGCCGTCAAAAATCATGCCGACGGTTACATCGCCCGACACCAGAACTTCTTTTGCAGTGTCTGAGTTAAAAGAGGCCCAATGTGTCTTGGCCCCTTGTAACATGTCGTTGAGGGCGCTCAGTTGAGCACGATCTGTTGAGCACTGCGGGATACCCATGTGAATGGCCGCCATCGCCAAAACTTCGCCTTGGCTATCGAGCATGTTGATTTTGCCGGACAGCTCAGCAGGTGGGTTGAACAGCAGGTCAGTTGTGTTGATGTCACCGCTATAATCTTCGGTATTCACAGAAAATGACGTGGAACCCCACTGATAAGGGACCGAGTGCGTCCAGCCTGGATCAAACGACGGGTCTGCCCATTCTGGTGCAATGTTGCCT
>LAQD01000046.1:19160-21868 GCA_000981705.1 Rhodobacteraceae bacterium ASP10-04a | reverse complement strand
CCATGTAGTCAGTAGGGACTGCCACATCATAAGTGCCCATACCGCCAGCCTTGAGGGACGCAAGCATCGCTTCGTTTGAGTCATAAGTGTCCATCGTGACGTTGATGCCGGTTTCAGCAGTGAATTTTTCAATCAGCTCTGCGGGTAGGTATTCAAACCAGTGGTAGATCACGAGTTCGCCGTCAGCCGCAGCCGTGTTCGCCAGTAGTGCAAGTGCCATGGCGGATGATGTTAGTAGTCTCATTAAATTTACTCCCATTTGTTATTTTGTGTTGTCCCACTTCGAGATGAAGTACGAGATCGTTACCATCACGATTGAGAGGCCAAGAAGCATCGTAGAAATCGCCATGATGTTGGGCTTTAACCCTTGTTTCACCGAGCCAAAGATCGCCGTTGGCAAGGTTTCAACCCCTGCTCCTTTGACAAAATTAGTGATGATGAAATCGTCGAGGCTGACGATGAACGCCAGCAAGAACCCTGAGATGATACCAGGCATCATCAGAGGGAAAAGAATGCGCCGAAACGCCTGTGCTTTGGTCGCGTATAAGTCCATCGCAGCGTGTTCATAGGTATCTTCAATACCCTGCATCCGTGCCTGAATAGGCAGATAGGCAAAGGGGATGCAGAACGCGGTATGTGCTACAAGGATGGTCATATAACCGCGCGTGAAACCGATGGAATTGAAGAAGATCAATGTAGCCACCGCAAGCACAATTTCGGGTACCATGATCGGTAGCGAAATAAGGCCCAGTGAGGGTGCGCGTAGGTGATATGTTCCTCCGCGCACGATTGCTGTCGCTGCGGCTGTAGCGATGGCTGTCGCAGTGGTTGCCGCTATGATGGCGATGGAAAACGAATTGATCGCCGCCTGTTGGAACTTCCCACTTTCTGGGCCAACAAAAACATCTGTGTACCAGCGCAGGGATACGCCATCCCATGTGGTGATAGATTCTGAGGCGTTGAATGAATAGACAGTCACTACAAGCAGTGGTGCGTACAGAATGAACAAGCACAGCAAGGTTATAAATCGGAAACCTGTGTATGTTTTGACATCTATTTTCGCACTCACGCTGCTGCCCCCGCGCGACGCTGTTGGCGTGAAAAGATAAGCAATAAGATCATGACCATGCTAAGCAAGACCATGGATGCAGCCGCGCCGAAGGGCCAGTTGCCCGCGTTGCCTTTGAACTGCTCCTCAATCAGCGAACCGATCATGAAGTTTTTGGCACCACCCAGTAGGTCGGGCGCAAGGAACGCACCAAGGCTGGGTACAAACACGAGGATACAGCCCGCGATTACGCCGGGTTTTACGGCCGGTAAAACGATGCGACGCAGGGTCGTCCATTTGGTAGCGTAAAGATCAGCGGCCGCTTCGGACATCGTGAAGTTGTAGCGCTCAACCGAGGCATAGATCGGCAAAACCATGAAAGGTAGATAGCTGTAAAACAATCCCAACTGCACGGCGAGGTTAGTGTTAATGATATGCACGGGGTCGTTGATCAGCCCGACGTTCATGAGGAAATTATTCAAGGGCCCCTCATCGCGCAGCAAGAACTTCATCGAAACGGTGCGGATCAATAGGTTTACCCAATATGGGATTGTGACTAAAAACACCCACAGCGCGCGCGTGTTTGCGGGGCGTGTAGCGATGTAATAGGCCGTCGGGAAACCGATAAGCAGGGACAAAAAGGTTGCAAGACCTGCTTGCCAAGTTGAACGCCAAAATATGCTAATGTAGGTCCACTGTAACGTCGGATCACCGTCGCCAAACAATCCGCGATCAAAAAAGAACTGGTCGTAGGCGGCAAGGGTTGGGTCCCAAATTACGCCACCGCGAAATTCTTTAGTTAGGAACGAATAAATGACCATGACACACACAGGTGCAAATACGAAAAAACCAAGCACCAGCCATGAGGGCATCAATAGCCAATGACGCACCTTTGCGTAGGTATCCGATGCGGCACTGCCGCCTGAAGCCGCGCCCGCTGCCATTAGTCAACCAACAGGCGCGCAGCGCCGGCCTCCATAGTCACGAAGGCGGAGTTACCCGGTTCGATCAACCGCTTGTTTCCACGTTCGGTGTTGGATGTGCGGATGGTGATTTTTGGGCCACCATCCAGGTCCATCATGGTCGTAATGTCGGTTCCGATAAATATGTTTTCTGTGACCATGCCCCTCAGGCTTGCACCGTCGCTTGGTTGATCGGATAGAATCATCCGTTCAGGACGTACCGATAGATGAACTTTGGCGCCTACTGCGACGTCGTCCACTGCGTCTATACTCAGTTTATGGCCACCACCAATATGACACTGCGCGCGGCCATTGGCAATTTTATCAACCGACACCTCTAGCAAGTTCGTGTCGCCAATAAAGTCGGCCACAAACATATTGCGCGGCTGTTCATAGATATCGCGAGGCGCACCGAGCTGTTGCAATTCCCCGGCAGACATCACGGCAATTCTATCTGACATGGTTAGCGCTTCTTCTTGATCGTGGGTGACGAAGATAAACGTGATGCCAGTTTCACGTTGAATGTGCTTCAACTCGATTTGCATGGTCTTGCGCAGCTTTAAATCGAGCGCGGACAGCGGTTCATCGAGCAATAGAACTTTTGGCGAGGGGGCCAATGCGCGTGCAAGGGCAACCCGTTGTTGTTGACCACCAGACAGTTGTGCAGGTTTACGTTTGGCGAATTGGGACAGTTGTAC
>LAQD01000046.1:18395-19011 GCA_000981705.1 Rhodobacteraceae bacterium ASP10-04a | reverse complement strand
CCAGCGATCATCCGGAGAAGCGTAGTTTTGCCGCATCCAGAGGGCCCTAAAAGAGTGAAAAATTCATTGTCATGGATGGCTAAAGAAATCTGCTGTAAAGCGGTAAAGTCGCCATAGCGTTTTACAGCATCGCGCACGTCAACTGCGATTTCAGTGATACCGTTCATTCTTTTTCCCCTTAAGTCGTAATATGGTAGCGCCACAATTCACGCAATGTCACCTCTGAAATTTCGAAGCTCAGGTTAGGTGATGCCTTCCTCAGGGGGATGAGTGTTAGCTAAACCCTAACTAAAGCTAATGAAGACTGTTCTTTCCGTCAGGCCCACATAAAGTAATTGTAGAATTAACCATCTGGGAAGGTCGTTGGATGTCAGTCGAAAAGATAGACACGCTCGTCGTTGGCGCTGGCCAGGCGGGTATCGCGCTATGTGGACATCTTGGTCAGCAGGGTGTTCCGTTCTTAGTACTTGAGAAAAACCGTATTGCTGAGGCTTGGCGTACGTCTCGCTGGGATGCCTTGGTTACCAACGGCCCTGTATGGCACGACCGCTTTCCAAATCTTGAATTTAAGGGCAACGCGCCAGATGAATTTGTCAGCAAGGATCGCGTCGTTGAT
>LAQD01000046.1:15856-18346 GCA_000981705.1 Rhodobacteraceae bacterium ASP10-04a | reverse complement strand
TGTACCTTTCGCGGATCGCGCAGGTTTTCGGGTCGAGACGACAGATGGCGTCATTGAAGCGACGCGCATTGTGTCCGCTACGGGCGCATTTCAGCAGCCTATTATTCCACCAATCGTTTCTCAGGACAGTACGGTGCATCAGATGCACTCCGCGTCGTATCGCAATCCAAAGCAACTCGCTAATGGCGCAGTTATGGTCGTTGGGGCGGGTTCATCCGGTGCGCAAATCGCAGATGAGTTGAACAGGGCTGGGCGCAAGGTGTTCTTGTCAGTAGGCCCGCACGATCGCCCGCCGCGTCGCTACAGGGATCGTGATTTCGTCTGGTGGCTTGGCGTGCTGGGTCTGTGGGATTTGGCAGCGCAAAAGCTGGGAGCTGAGCATGTGACGATCTCAGTCAGTGGCGCTTACGGTGGCCGTACCATTGACTTTCGACGTCTTGGGCGTGACGGCGTTAAGCTGCTGGGACGCACTGAGGATTTTGATAACGGCGTACTGACATTCGCTGATGATGTTCGCAAAAATATCGATGCCGGTGATGCAAACTACAACCAAATGCTGGATGCTGCGGATGCCTATGCGGACGCCATGGGGCTTGATCTGCCGCTTGATCCTCAAGCGAGAGAGGCTTGTCCGGATCCCAACAGTCTGATCTATCCGATTCGCAGCCTGAACCTTGTCGCCGAAGGTATTACAACGATCATCTGGGCCACAGGGTACAAGCAGGATTTTGGTTGGCTTAAGACTGATGCGTTTGACGACAGGGGTGCCCCTATTCATCAGCGAGGCGTTTCCAAAGAGCCAGGTTTGTATTTCCTTGGCCTTCCGTGGCAGTCGCGGCGTGGTTCGACGTTTCTGTGGGGCGTTTGGCACGATGCGAAATTCATTGCCGACCAAATCGCTATTCAGCGCGTGTATGCAGATTATGATGGTGAGGCAGCGATTGTGCCTTCGGCAGCTGAATAATTTCAAGACATATTAGGACACTCAATGACACACACCCGCATTCGTAAGTTCAACACCAGCGATACATACCCCGAGCAAAACCTCGACAATGATCTGTGCCAGGCTGTTGTGACGCAAGGTGGCAAGACGGTTTGGCTCCGTGGTCAGTGCCCGCAAAACCTTGATGATTTCAAAAATATCACGAGCTCTGATCCGGTGGAGCAGACTCACAAAGTAATGCAAAATATCCGCCAATTGATCGAAGAAGCAGGCGGCAATATGGAGCATCTTGTCAAGGTGGTGGTCTATATTACGGACGTGCGTCACCGTGAAGCGGTCTACCGTACCATGGGTGAATACATCAAAGGGGTACATCCGGTGTCTACCGGGTTGGTCGTCCAAGCCTTGGCGCGGCCCGAATGGTTGGTTGAAATTGACGGCACTGCGGTGATCCCACAATGACGTTTTCACTTGTTGCCCGCTGCGCCGAAACGGGCATGTTTGGTCTTGCGATATCATCTTCATCGCCCGCGGTTGCTGCGCGCTGTGCCTATGCGCGCGCAGGGGTCGGAGCTGTTGCGTCCCAGAATGTGACCGATCCATCACTTGGTCCACTTGCCCTTCATCTGATGGAAAATGGTATGAGTGCAGTCGAAGCAATCGAGCGCGTCCGTGATCAAGGGAAATTCATCGAATACCGCCAGGTTCTGGCTGTGGACAATACTGGTACGACGGCGATTCACTCAGGTCCCAATGCATTAGGGATATGGACGCAAGCGCAGGCGCCAGATGTGGCATCGGGGGGTAATATGTTGGCCAACGATGGAGTGCCACAGGCCGTGGTTGATGAGTTTTTGGCTAGTACGGGACATCTCGGGGATCGGTTGATTGCAGCGATGCATGCAGGTTTGGTGGCGGGTGGCGAAGCTGGTCCGCTTCATTCCGCGGGCATGCTGATAGTCGACAAAGTAGCTTGGCCTGTGGCCGAGCTGCGCTGTGATTGGACCGACGACTGCCCAATTGAAAACATCACGACAGCTTGGGATATCTACAAGCCGCAATTGGATGCTTACGTTCAACGCGCGATTGATCCACGCGAGGCGCCTTCTTATGGCGTTCCGGGCGACGAATAAACAAGGGATAAAACCATGCTGGGCTACACCAAAGCTGACTGGACGAAACGTGCCTCTGTGCTAACTCTTCGACATCAAGCGTTCATTGATGGTAAATTCGTTGATGCGGCGTTTGGCGAAACGTTCCAATCGATCAATCCAGCGACGAACGCAGTTTTGGCCGATGTTGCCGCCTGTGACGTTGAAGATGTAAACCGCGCGGTGGCGTCAGGGCGCGCAGCGTTTGAGGCTGGCATTTGGTCACGCACCGACCCTGCCCATCGTAAGGCGGTTTTGCTGAAGCTGGCAGATCTGATCCGTGCAAATCTTGAAGAGTTCGCGCTCCTCGATAGTCTGGACATGGGGAAACTCGTGACAGATGCGGCAACAATCGACGCCCCTGGATCTGCGCATTTCTTTCAGTGGTACGCCGAA
>LAQD01000046.1:10719-15796 GCA_000981705.1 Rhodobacteraceae bacterium ASP10-04a | reverse complement strand
CCTTGGGCGTCGTTGGAGCGGTTACGCCATGGAACTTCCCACTTGATATGGCCACATGGAAAGCAGCTGCTGCTTTGGCTGTGGGTAATTCGGTTGTGCTTAAACCTGCTGAGCAATCGCCCCTGTCTGCGCTGCGTTTGGCCGAACTCGCCGTTGAAGCCGGCCTACCGGACGGCGTGTTCAACGTCGTTCCAGGGTTTGGACATACCGCTGGGCAGGCGTTGGGATTGCACATGGATGTCGATTGCCTTGCCTTCACTGGCTCGACTGCGATCGGCAAGAAGTTCATGGAGTATTCAGGTCAATCCAATTTGAAACAAATCTGGCCAGAGACTGGTGGCAAAAGCCCGAACCTTGTGTTCGCGGATTGTGAAAATCTTGATGCTGCGGCAGACATGGCAGCGTTTGGTATTTTCTTTAATCAAGGAGAGGTGTGTTCTGCTAACTCGCGCCTCTATGTTGACCGATCCATTAAGGATGCGTTTGTCGAGAAACTGATTGAGCGAGCGCAGACAATGCAGCCGGGTGATCCACTTGATCCTGCGTCCAAAATGGGCGCGATTGTCGATCGCAAGCAAACCGAAGGTGTTATGAAATTCGTTGAAGCTGGCAAGCAAACTGCCAATCTTGTAACTGGTGGTAAGCAGGTTCAAATTGATGGAAAAGGATGCTTCGTACAACCGACAATTTTTGATGACGTCAGCCATGACGACGCTCTTGCGCGCGACGAAATTTTTGGGCCCGTACTATCTGTTATTCCATTCGATAAAGAAGAAGACGCTATTCGCATGGCCAACGACAGTGTCTACGGCCTTGCTGCTTCTGTTTGGACCGACAACTTGAGCCGTGCATTGCGCGTGTCTGACAGATTGATGGCAGGTACCGTATCGGTGAACACGGTTGATGCGCTTAGTGCGATGACACCTTTCGGGGGAATGAAACAGTCTGGTTTTGGGCGGGACTTGTCGCTGCATAGTTTTGACAAATACACTGCGTTAAAAACGACGTGGATCAAGTACGCGACTTAGCCCATACTCGCCTGATGGTACTACGATTCACTCTTCGGCAATTGGAATATTTCGTCACGGTTGGCGAGCAAGGGTCAATTGTGCAAGCAAGTGCGCAGATGAACGTGTCATCACCGTCGATTTCTGCCGCAATTTCACACCTTGAAGGTGAATTCGGCTTGCCGTTGTTCGTGCGTAAACATGCTCATGGTCTCAGTTTGACACAGGCTGGACGCCAATTCATGGTTCAGGCTCGAAAGGTTTTGATCGAGGCAGATAGCCTCAATCGTCTGGCCGGTGCGATCTCTGGCAATGTCCAAGGTCCGCTGAGTGTCGGATGCTTGCTTACCTTTGCGCAAGTTCTACTGCCTGCAATCCGCCGCGAGTTTCAGTACAAGCACGGCGACGTCCAAGTGTCACAAATCGAGTGCGACCAAGAGACCCTGATCGAGAAACTGCGACGCGCAGAAATTGATGTCGCCCTGACATACGATCTTGAGGTGCCGTCGGACCTTGAGTTCATTCCGCTGCGGTCCTTGCCGTTATACGCAGTTGTTGCCGCCGACCATCCGCTTGCAAACCGTACCTCCGTGGCTGTCGAAGCTCTGGTAGATTATCCAATGGTGTTGCTCGATCTACCTATCAGCCGGACATATTTCATGCAGGCGTTTGAACGTGCTGGCGTCACGCCCAATATCGCTGAACGCACACGTGATATGGCTGTAATGCGATCTTTGGTGGCCAATGGATTTGGATTTTCGGTGGCTAATATTCGCCCACATTCGGACTTGTCACCTGATGGCCGCGAGTTGTGTTTTATCCCGCTTGAGGGCACGCCTCGACCGCTGCTCTTAGGTTTTGTCGTCCCAGAAGGTGCGCGCAATGTTCTGTCGGTTGACGCCTTTATTGATCACGCATCGCAAACGATTTCCAAATGGGACTACCCAGGACTGCCACTCGCCGATTGCGATTAATCCTAGCCTAAGCCATACTTTTACAACCATGACTTTAGCCTAACCCAATTTTCTGTCACCACTAACTAAACGCTTTATCCTTGTAGGAGAAATCCCCGTGCGCGATCCTCGGTATGACATCCTTTTCGAACCCATGCAGATTGGACCGGTGACGGCCAAAAACCGGTTCTATCAAGTCCCTCATTGCAATGGCGGAGGGTATCGCGATCCATCGGCCGCCGCCGCTATGCGCGGATCCAAAGCTGAGGGTGGTTGGGGCGTTATTTTCACCGAGCAATGCGAGATGCATCATACCTCGGAAATTACGCCATTTATTGAGCTACGTCTCTGGGAAGACAAAGACATTCCCATGCTGCATAAGATGTCGGATAAAATGAAAGAACACGGTGCTTTGGCGGGCATTCAGCTGGCGTATTCGGGTGTAAATGGCCCGAACCTTTATTCCAAAGAAGTGCCAATGGCTGTGTCTGCACAGCCCATTCGCACGTTCACCAATGACCCCGTTCAGGCGCGTGCACTGGACAAGGCCGACATTAAGGATTTGCGCCGCTGGTTTGTGAACGCGGCGAAGCGATCCAAAGAAGCAGGTTTTGATTTGATTTGCCTTTACGGTGCACATGGCTTTGGTATTTTTCAACACTTCCTTAGCCGTGCCACCAATCATCGCACTGATGAATATGGTGGCAGTCTTGAAAACCGTGCGCGGTTTGTGAACGAAGTGATTGCCGACATGCGCGATGCGGTTGGCGATACGATTGGCATCACGTTGCGCGTGTCGTTGGATGAAACTATTGGGGATTTGGGCTTTTCCAACGCGGAAGTTCGTGAGTTTGTCGAGATGAACCGGAACCTTCCAGACCTGTGGGATTTGGCCCAAGGCACGTGGGAGGATTGCTCTGGTCCATCGCGGTTCAAAGAAGAAGCCGCACAGCACGAATTGGTTAAAGGTATCCACGAGTTGACGGATAAGCCCATTGTCGGGGTAGGGCGCTTCACCAGCCCGGATGTTATGGCGAAGATGATCAAGTCCGGTACGCTGGATTTCATTGGATGCGCGCGCCCATCTATTGCAGATCCGTTTCTGCCCAAGAAGATTGAAGAAGGCCGCATAGAAGACATTCGCGAATGTATCGGCTGCAACATCTGCGTCACAGGCGATATGACGATGTCGATCAGCCGTTGTACGCAGAACCCGACGTTTATGGAAGAATGGCGCAAGGGTTGGCACCCAGAGCGGATGAACACAAAAGGCGATAGCTCCAATGTTCTTGTAATTGGTGCTGGCCCTGCTGGGCTTGAGGCCGCACGTGCCGTGGCCGAGCGCGGCTATGACGTGGCCTTGGCCGAAGCGGGTACGATCTTGGGCGGTCGTGTGGCTCGCGAACGCCATCTTCCTGGCCTTAGTGCTTGGGGCCGCGTTGCCGATTACCGCGAATATCAGCTAAGCCAGAAGGCAAATGTCGAAAGTTATTTTGATAGCGCACTCGACGCAGAGAGTATTCTTGAATTTGGGTTCGAAAACGTTTGCATTGCAACAGGTGCAAAGTGGCGTCGTGACGGGGTATCCCGCCAACACGTTGTCCCGTTCCCAATGGATATGGCAATGCCGTTGTTCACACCGGATGATCTGATGAACGGTGCGAGCCCAACAGGGCACGTCGTGATTTACGATGATGATCATTACTACATGGGCGGTGTTCTGGCCGAACTGCTGATCCAGAAGGGCTGTCGCGTGACGTTGGTCACGCCGGCTGCCTATGTCAGTGAGTGGACGCTAAATACACTAGAGCAGCATGAAATCCATCGCAGGCTCGCCAACATGGGAGTCGAGATTGAATTGAACCGTGGGGTCACAGCCATTAACAAGGATTATGTTGAAACGAACTGCATGTTCACCGACATGACACGACCGCTTGCGTGTGATGGTGTTCTATTGGTGTCGTCGCGGATGGAAAACAGCGCAGTATATAACGACTTAAAATCGCGTGAGGTGGATTGGGCGGATGCGGGTATCAAGTCAGTAAAATTGATTGGCGATGCAAACGCGCCGGGGCCGATTGCATGGGCGACTTATGCAGGACACCGCTATGCACGCGAGTTGGACGGTGAAGACATCGGCGATGCGCTTCCATTCCGACGTGAGATCACGCAACTTTCTGTGGATTGAGTATAAAAAATTTATAGGTTTGAAATGACTGATCTAAGCAGAACGCTTCAAATATTGGACAGGCTCGTGGCCTTTCCAACCGTCAGCAGCGACAGCAACCTTGCTCTTATTGATTGGGTGCAGGAGTTTCTGCAAACTAAAGGATTCGAGGTCATGCGTATCTGGTCATCAGATCGCCAGAAGGCTGGTTTGTTTGCGCATATTGGTCCCGATAGTGGCGGTGGAGTCTGCCTGTCCGCCCATACTGATGTGGTACCTGTCGACGGGCAGGTTTGGACCCGTCCGCCGTTCAAGTTAACCGATGAAGGTGATCGCGTCTTTGGTCGTGGAACCACCGACATGAAAGGTTTTCTTGCGTCAGCCTTGGCTCTGGCAGAGCGAGCAGGGAAGACGACATTGTCTGCACCGCTTAGCCTGTCAATTTCCTACGATGAAGAAATTGGCTGCGTTGGCATTCGCCACATGATGCCAAAGTTGAAGACGCTTATTGGCAAGCCGCGCCTTGTGATCGTGGGTGAGCCGACATCAATGCAGGTGGCAATAGGGCATAAAGGAAAAGCCGCCTTTAAGGTCACTTGCCATGGACAGGCTGGCCATAGCGCCCTAGCCCCCCAATTTGTTAATGCCATTCATGTCGCTGCTGACTTCGTTTGCCAAACCCGCAGGCTTCAGGACAAGCTTGCTGCCGACGTCCAAGACGATGCCTATAGTATTCCTTATTCCACGGTCCATATCGGGAAAATCACAAGTGGCCGCGCATTGAATATTGTACCAGACAATGCACAACTAGACATGGAATTCCGTCACCTCTTTGAGACTTCAGCGGATGACATCCAGCATAAGATTAAAAATATTGCGAAGCGTGTGAGTAATGCATATCCGCAAGCGTCACCAATCACGATCGACACAATAAATGCCTATCCTGGTTT
>LAQD01000046.1:6194-10534 GCA_000981705.1 Rhodobacteraceae bacterium ASP10-04a | reverse complement strand
TGCAATGTAATGCTGAATAATATTTTGAGTGAGCTAGCAGTATAGTCTCACAATGAGGCTAATGTTTGATTGGCCGACGGGCACTGTCAGACAACAATACTTGAGACGGGCAGGGCGACTTTATAATCTCGTCTAATGTCCAAGCACATCACCATCATCCCAGCGTTCCTAATGATGCTCTCCTTACCAGTAATGGCACAGGACGTTAACAACACTACTATGCTGAGCGGCACTATCGCCCATGTGAGAGACGGAGATACTATCGAAGTTGATGGCGTAGCTATTAGGTTGTCAGCCTTAGACTGCCCAGAGAACGGCACTCGAAAAGGTAACCAAGCAACAAAGGTAGCCCAGCAGTTTCAAGGGTCACAAACACAGTTTGAACTTACAGGTGCAAAAACCTAAGATAGGTTGGTTGGGTACTGTTCTGTTGAGGGTAAGGACTTTGGGTTGTACATGATGAACAACTCTTCATGTAGGATTTGGGAAGAGTACGATGTATGGAACAGGTACTGAACTAGGCTAAAGAAAGCTTGGGTATTAAAGCATGAAACACATACGAGGGCTTGGGTGTGACCACTGATAACGACATAGTCTTGACGCCTGAAGAGGTTATTAAGTCTAAAGAAGCACTCTCAAGGATTGAGAAAAACGTGTTCTATCGCCTCGGTAGGTATCTTGGGAGCAAGCTTGGGTCGCAACCACTCAAGTAGACAAGTAAGCCTCGTATAAAGGCAAACTCTTTCGTTAATCAGACGTTACAACACCTATTAACAGGCTGTATGGGCTTCTGTGCAAGCCTGTGATGGGACCCTCCAGAGGGCTGTGGAAAGTTCGTCATGATATGCTGCCTATAATTATCAAAATGTATTTATGGTTCAAACTTAAAAGCTTCATATTCCCATAGCCAGCGGCCTCTACTTCATCAGAAGTACATTCGAAAAATTAGATTTTAGATAAAATATAAATATACAGATTAAAATCAAATTACTTGAGATACGGCAGACTTTTTTGCTGCTAGGATAAATCCATCACTATAAAACTGTGTTTCTGAGGGTCCCATGGAGTGCCCCAAGATTAAGCACACAGTTTCATAACTCACTTCTGCTTCTCTCATCATTGTTGCCTAATTGTGTCTCAGAGAATAGGACTTACTACCAGTTGATTTTTTTAGAAAGTTAGAAAAGAAAGCCATATTTTGAGCATCATTCTGTGCCTGCCACTTGCTCTAATCTTTTCTTACATCGAGCTTAAACATCAATTATCAATCTTCGTCAGTTGACAGGCAGTAATCACCATGCGCAACTAAGCAAATGAATTGTTAATAAAAATTATGAGTTTTTATCAGCATAACCTTAGAAAACTGAGTTATGGATCAAACTAATATTCGAAACATAATTGACTTGGGTAAATATCCTTTAGAGGACGCCAATTTTATTAAATTATGTCGAACAAAAATTAGTGAAAATGGAGTTTTGACTCTTCCAAATTTCTTAAATGAGCAGATTATAAAATATTTAGTTGAGGAGGGTAGTGATGCTCAAAATATAGCTTTCTTTTCTAACTCAACTCACAATGTATACTTAACTAAAAATAATTTGGAGCTCGATGATGATCATATTTTTAATAGGCAGGTTGTTTCGTCAAAAGGATGTATAACGGATGATCAAATTCCACAAATTTCTCCCTTAAAAACTTTATATAATTCTGAAATATTCAGAGAGTTTTTAGCCTCTGTGTTGGGTGAAAAAAAACTATACGAATATGCGGACGGACTGTCGTCAATAAATGTGCATTATGCCTCAGAGGGTGAGGAGTTGGGTTGGCACTTTGACAATTCTAGTTTTGCAATAACTTTACTTTTACAGGCTCCAGAGGCTGGTGGCTCGTTTGAATATATTAAAGATCTCAGAGACGCTGAAGCTGGAGAGATGAATTTTGAAGGCGTTAAGTCTTTACTGGACGGGATAACAAAACCTGAAGTTCTAAAAGTGGAGCCTGGAACTCTAGTCCTATTCCGTGGTAAAAATTCTATTCACCGTGTTACTCCTACGAGAGGTAATAAAACAAGAATGTTGGTTGTTTTAGCCTATAATACAAGTCCTGGTATATCTTTATCAAAGTCAGCTCAAATAACTTTCTTTGGTCGCACTGCTGATTAAAAGTAGGCTTCAGGAACATTGCGTTAGATTGGGCTGTTGGCCGAGATTGCTTATTGCAGAAACTCCATACTGGAAAGTATACGCTTCCTTTTTTTGTAAAAAAGGTTGCTGGTTCGTATTTTTCCGATAGTGTCATGCACGTACTCGTAAAGTTTAGGTTAACCCAATGTTTAATTTTTTATTCACTTAGTGTTTCTGGGAGTATGAAAATGAGTTTCACCGCACACCTAGAATATTTATTTCATATTACTTGTTCAGAATGCAAATTTTATTGGACGTATGCGTCCATGACCAAAAATTTTGATATTGAGAGAAGAGATTTTCACTGCCCAAACTGTGGTCAGAAAAATCGTATCAAATTAGAAGGTGAAGTAAGTGGGTAATTAGATATTTCTTCTCAATAGATTATGGAATAATCGAACTTGCGCCAATCGGTGCGGTATTGAAAGTTTTGCGGGCTGTCGTACCGATAGTCCTTAGCCTTTTACTATACCCTTTAACCCTAATAATTAGACCAAGCATTTGATTTGCAATAAACTAAAAACTTGCAAGAAAATGAGTGTACAACATGGGTTACCAAAAACTACTTTACCTAACTACTAAACGTGATGTCTTTGACTACACACGCCGCGTACCAAGGAGCCTAAAAGCGCAGTTTCAGAGCCCACGCTTTGTAAAATGCCACCCCGAGGTCTAAGAATTTTCAAATGTCCAGCACATCGCAGATGCCGTTATGCTCCTGTCAACAGCTCAGCTCGTTTATGGCAACTTGGAAATAGAACAACCATAAATGACAATGGTAGAGATAGCTTAGAAAAACTGTTAAATATTTATATTGATATATTCATTGGGTTTTAAGATGCCAGGTTGTCCCCAGCGTTAATTTTCACCAAATAAAAAAACGGGAATAATTTGATGAATAAACTTGCCACGACCTTTACAGGACTTGAATTTGTAAACCCCTTTGTTTTGGCATCCGCGCCACCAACAGAGAGTAAACTCAAAATTCTGAAAGCCTTTGAGTCTGGCTGGGGCGGTGTCGTAACTAAGACTATTGGGTTGCACCCAGTAGAAAACGTTGCCGGGCCCAAAACAATCTATCAACGTACAAGCGAGACAAAGCCTTATGTCTCCCGGATGAAGCGAACGGAAACCGTATCTCATTCTTCATGGAATTGGGAGCTTATCTCTGATAAACCGCTTGATTTGTGGCTACCTGATTTAGAAGAAATCAAGACTACTTATCCAGACCGCATGGTCATTGCCTCCATTATGGCTGGTGCTGGCAGTGACGAAGAAATGGATAATTGGAGTAAGCTTGCATCCGCCTGCGTGAATGTTGGATGCGATGCAATTGAATTGAATATGTCATGTCCTCACATGGATCGTAAGGATATGGGTGCTAACATTGCTAATGACGAAGATATAATAAGATCTGTCCTGGGGGCTGTAACAAGCGCGGTCAGCGTACCAATCTGGGTCAAACTAACGCCATCGACCTCTAAGCTTGTCGACGCTGCTGGGGCCGCATACGAATCTGGAGCGTCCTCAATATCGCTTTGTAATACCTTTCCCTCTCTCCCATTAATGGACCCCGAAACAATGAAATTTGAGGTCGAAGTCGACGGGCTTGTTACCTCTGGAGGATTGGGTGGTTTGGCGATCCTGCATCAAGCGCTACAGCGTGTGTCAGACATTTCGAAGGCTTTTCCAGATGAAGCAATTTCAGGAATTGGCGGAATACGAGGGTTTAGGGAAGCCTTTAATTTCATAGTACATGGCGCTGGTAACTTACAGGTCTGTACAGCCGCAATGGAAGAAAAAGGCAGTGGTGGAATTGGTATAAAGCTCATTCAAGAGCTAAAACATGATCTGAGCGACTACTTGGAGCACAAAGGATATTCATCGATTGAAGAAATACGGGGCATAGCCCGCCACCGGGTGGTGGAGCATTCTCAGGTTCGCAGAAAGAGCGAAGTCTATAATGGTGGATACTCAATAGCGTCGTAGATGGGCTTAGGAAATTACGTTTGAAACTAACCTCTAACAGGGGCGTAAACCCTGTGAAGAAAAAACATGAGCGAGCACAGCACAGTGACCCCAGATACAGTACTACCCGTGATTTTACCTGACGCCCAAACGGTGACAGAGGTTGAGCATTATACCGATAGCCTGTTT
>LAQD01000046.1:0-6114 GCA_000981705.1 Rhodobacteraceae bacterium ASP10-04a | reverse complement strand
GTTGCTACGCGCTTATTCCATCGCCTCACCGGCATGGGATGAAACCTTACAATTTTATTCTATCAAAGTTGATAATGGCCCGCTTACCAGCAAATTACAGCATATCAAAGTGGGCGATCAGCTGATCTTGAAGCAGAAATCTGTAGGCACACTGGTCCATGACGCTTTGACACGAGCTAATCGTATGTGGTTTTTCTCAACTGGCACAGGCATCGCGCCATTTGCCTCTCTACTGCGTGAGCCAGAAACTTATGAGCGTTTTAATCAGGTGGTTTTGACCCATACCTGCCGAGACTTGGCAGACCTCAAATTTGGCGAAGAGCTGATAGCAGAGACCAAAAACGATATTTTAGTGGGCGAAGAAGCAAAGCATAAATTGCTTTACTACCCGACCACTACCCGCGAGGCTTCGGCTAAAATGGGCCGTATCACCACAGCGCTAGAAGATGGCAGTTTATTTGAAAACCTAAACATCACCGACTTCAACGCCGCTAACGACCGCGCGATGGTTTGTGGATCTATGGGGTTGAACACTGACATGAAACGTATTCTCGAAAATTATGGGCTACGCGAAGGTGCTAATTCTGATCCAGGTGACTATGTGATTGAGAAGGCCTTTGTGGGTTAGCCTAGCTCAGCATGAAGTAGCTGATAAAGTAGGATGGGAAGTAAATGCTTTAGCCTCCTTAACTGTATCAATACCATAATGCTTTGCTCGTTCACTGTATCCAAGCTCTGCAATTTGTGGGAACATATACCATATTCAATGACTTGTTTTTTCCTAGCCATAAGTTCTACCACTGGAGCTTCTAAGTTTATATTTTTAGCTTCTATAAAGTGGTTTTAACAAAAGCCTGTCATATTGCGGCCACTTTTAATTATACAAATTTGTGTTCTAAATATTTAGCGATAAAACTGAAAACACGACTAGCCTTCCAGCTAACTTTGGAAATCTGAATAGAACTTTTGCTTTCTGTTAGCTCGATCTTAAAGCCTGTCGACCGTTTAGTACGGATTAATAATATGGCACCGTTATAAATCAGAAGCATTGGTAACAACTGGAAGATTATGAGGACCCAAAATGGCAGAACAGGAGTGTTAACTGTATCTGAAACTATGCTGAATACGTGGATAATTAAGAAAATTCCTAAAATGCTGCGTAAAACAAGTACTACAGACCAGATTATCTGACGAACTCTTATAATATCTTTCATCTGTCCTTTTATTAATTCATCTGCCTTTTTTATTCCAAAATATACAAAGATAACTGGAACGATGACATTTGCACGGCCCCGTCAACTATAAGAACCACAACGCCAAAAAGACAGATTAAGAAATTAACAGATTAAGCAATTAAATATAATATAAATACACGTGTTTTGATTGGTTGGACGCCATCATGGTCCCCAATCACTGAACCAAACTCTGCAATAATTGGTGGTTTGTTATTGTCTGATTTATTCATGGAATTCACGTTAGTTCTGGCATGAATAAATGCAAGCCCTCAAAACACCCCAATCCTCAGCTCAACCACTCTGATCGGCTAAAGGCGTAATTGGAGCTGGATGTGGAGTTTACTGGCAGGACTAGTTCGCACGCGAAAATCTATTATAATTGTTTAAGTCCAAGCAGATCTTATAGCAGCGTGATAATTAATGGACTAAAAAAAACAACAAGGCCTGCTAGCATGCCCCAGATAACCTTACGCGTTATGTATGCAACAAAAAGTGCTGCAAATGCAGCACCTAAATGAAGTATCGTCACACCGTTTGTCGCATCGGTTGGCCATAACACTAATGGTGCTACCATACCCGGCAAGACGGCAACTGGTGTATAGCGTAACATTTGCTCTATTAGTGTGGGAATGCGTCTTGAACCTATAAGCCCAAGAAAAGAGTAGCGGATCGCGAATGTCCCAATTGCCATTAGGCAAATTATGAGCCAAATTTCGGTTTGGGTGTAGTTCATGTCTTTTGTTCCAAATGTGTTTCTACAATTACTCCTGTGGCCATCGCACAAACTGCAGCTATTAATAGTCCGCTACCTGCTGGCAGCCCGGCTAACGCTAAGGCTATAATAATTGAAACAAAAGCGGCAGCTATATGAGCTGGGGATTTAATCATTGGGGCAACCATCGATAAAAAAGCTATCGGTAAGACGAATGATACCTCTAAGTTGATTGGGATAACTGAACCCACCCGCACGCCAAAATATGTAAACAAACACCAGAACGTTGCAATTGTTAGCGCAACACCCATAAAATAGGTGACCTTTGACGCGATTAACATGTCTGGTTCGTTTTCATATTTGGTAACAGACAGAATATAGCTCTGGTCAAAATTCAAATAACCTATCAAAATCCTTTGCCATAGCGCGGCACTGCCCAAATGGGGAGCTAACGCAGCTGAATACATAGCCATCCGTAGGTTAACTGCTAAAGCGGCAGCCAGTATAAAGCTGATTGCCGCATTTTCTAACATTAATTGCAATGCTGCGAACTGAGATGCTCCGGCAATAACCAAGATCGAAAAACTTAAGGTCTGAGCGAGGGTCAGCCCTGCGTCGATTGCCACTATCCCAAAAAGTGTAGCAAAAGGCACAACCACTACGATATAGGGCAACGCGTCTCGAACACCTGACCAGTAGGCATGCTTCATGTTCGTAACAGTCATCGAGTTTGCCTAACCGGGTTGAATATGAAGTTGATCTATTTGGGCCTTTTCTTGAAGACAACCAAAATCTTTAGTTGTACTTAATAATGTTAAACGCCGAACCCAGACCTCGCATCCATCTATTCCCTCTCTCAGCCATTATAGTCCATTGAAAGCGCAACAAGTGTACTGTCTGAGGAAACTGCTTTAAGCGCTCATGGCTACTTGGAAGCCTCCCCTGATGATAAAATACTCTGCATTTTGCTACATGAAACCTGGCCCAAGGTTACTGAACCATATTGACTAGGTCACGGACAGGAAAGTAATCACCAAGGGCCACGGACAATAGAGCATCTAAATATGTCCTACCATTAGTGTTGCCTGAGCCTAATTAGTGAGGGATGGTTTTGCTAGGATTAAGGCTCAAAGGCAGGCGTTACTTGGAGTAATCCTCAAGTTTGAGATGGAAAACCATGGACCCTGGATCCCAGGCCTAGCGCCTCGGACAACTGGGCTATTGTGTTAGAGTGATGGATTCATTGGACGGGGGATTGTTGGGTTCTCTTGATTTTGCGCTGAATTTCATTCAGCCTAACTTTTATTATAAAAAACACCATCCATAACAGGGAAATCACTATGAAACGCTTGGATAGATTGCGTGCCTCGATGCGCGAACAGAGCGTCGATCTGGTAGTTCTCGGTGTAGGTGCGCATTTAGCCTGGCTTACTGGGTTGCGGCCCCATGCAGATGAGCGGCCTTTGCTGTTGTGCATAACGCAAAGCTATACTGGTTTTTTGATGCCCGCGCTTGAGGTGGACAGTGCGCGTCAACACACGGACTTACCGTTTCATCCCTGGGGCGATGATCAAGGGCCAAACGTAGCCTTTGCGGACTTACTGATCACAAGCGGCGGTGATAAAGCGCAAAGTATTGTGCTTGACGAAACTATGCGTGCAGATTTTGCTGCGCTTGTGCAGGATGCACTACCAGGCAGAGCTCGTCAGTTCACGTCCACGACTGTCGGCGCGCTGCGGATGCGCAAGGATCCAGACGAATATAGCGTACTTAAACGTAATGCATGTACAGCAGACTTTGCGATGAAAGCAGCCTGGGATGCGATGCGCGTTGGGATGAGTGAGAACGATGTCGCAGGTGTGGTACGCTCTGCGTTCAAGGAACAAGGTGCGACGCCGCTGTTCTATATTGTTGGGGCTGGGGCTAATGGTGCATTTCCACATCATCACACGGGCGAAACGGTAATTAAGACTGGCGATGCTGTTGTCATGGATATTGGCGGTGCAATGGAGGGCTATTCTAGTGATATGACGCGTATGGCCGTCATGGGTATAGTACCTGAAGGTTATCAAGCAGTACATGAAATTGTTGAACGCGCCGTGCAAGCAGGAATTGCTGCGGCCAAACCTGGAGTGCGTGCGCATGTGGTGGACGACGCTGCTCGCGGGATCATTGCTGCGGCCGGGTATGGTGAATACTTTTTGCATCGTACTGGCCACGGCATGGGTATTGAAGTACATGAAACGCCCTACATTACGGCGTCATCACAAACGGTACTTGAGGAGGGGATGGTGTTCTCAATTGAGCCCGGAATTTACTTGCCGGATCGCTTTGGTATACGATTGGAGGATATTGTTATCCTGCGGAAGGATGGCCCTGAAATTCTGTCTGACCTGCCACGTGATCTGAAAGTGATCCATGGCTGATTTAGTAGTACGGTTAAAATTTTATTATTGATTAATAATTTATTGGGATAAAATATAATGCTTGAGAGACAAAAACCTTTTCCTTTGCCGATGGTTAATCCCGTTCCAGAATATCGGGCAACAAGTCAACTTAAGAATGTTTACGAAGAAACTAAAACGTCACTTCAAGTCCCATGGATGGGCGTAGTGACAATGGCCTTTGCTCATTACCCAACTTTTTTTGAGACGCTTTGGAGAGGAATTGAGAAACTAGTTGGGAGCAAAGAATTTGTAAAATCATGTTTTGATTTGCGCAATTTGATGGAATCTCAAGTCTTAATTTTATCTCCAGCTTCGCTAAATAGCTCTTTAATACAAATGGGGTATGACCAGGAAGAGATAAGAGAAATTATAAAACTGAATGAAGTCTTTTCGCATGGAAACATGCCTTATTTAATGATTGCTACAGCCGCACGCTTACTTTTGGAGGGGTACGAATTATCTGATGCGACCAATATTGAACGTTACAAAGGGAAACATGGCCCCTCACATACAAAGCCTTTAGTGTTAATGGAGGCGCATCATGCAAGCCCTTCAACATTAGCCCTTTACGAAGACATAAAATCTAAACTGGGGTTACCAATTATCAACACAGATTACCGTGCGTTTGCTCGTTGGCCAACTTATTTTGGGATGGCGTGGGACGATCTATCACACAAGCTAGTTAGCGCTAAATATGAACAGCAAGTTTGTAATGTTCATGACTTCGCCGTAGGCCAGATGTTGAAATTACCAAACCCTTCCGGATTAACCTGCAAGATTTTACAGGAAGCGGCTCAAGCAGACGCCTCGTTACATGAAGTAAAGGAGGTTGTCCGGCTATTCCAATGGTTATTGCCTGGTCTTGCACTGAATGTCGCATATTTCCGTGCGCAACTTTTAAAAGTATAGAGCTTATGGTTTTGTCTGTTTCAATCTTAGTTACCTAAATTGTAATTAAACAGACTGACCAAGTTCTTTCTACTCACAGACTTTTGGAACGTGTAGCTATTAGATTTGGTTGCCAGCATGGTCTACGGCTCACTTACTAAGTCTAATTAGTAAGTTATTACAATGCTTTATGTTGGATAGTGGTGCCCCCACCAACGCTTAGCATTAACCTTACAAAACAAGGCTACTGTCTCATTTCGGTTCCTGCAACAGGCGTAATTTGGTCTACGGTTTGGTCTACGGCTACTACCCCATGCATGTGCCACCCCACCCCCTGGGGGTACCGTATATGAGCCTGACCTAAGATTGGTGACTGGAGTTCGTAAACTAGCCGTATCTGACTTAAGTGGCCAGACTTGACGGTTTCTACTGAGCAGAGTGTAAGGGCTGCTTGTGGATGCTACTCCAACGAGGAAGGTGTCCCTTATTAATACCCTTTCTCGTTAAAGAAGAGAGATAAGAGTGTAGTTAGTGTAGGTAGTGTAGGCAAATCGCAAAAGTCCCCAGAAATATCCCAGTAGAAAGTTTCCCAAAACACCTACACAGACTACACTAACTACACTGATCTGGGCTTAGAACTGTATAACAGGCTGGATACCCTGCCATTGCATCCCACTGGAAGTACGGGACTGGTAGACACCGGTTAGTTTGTCCAAGGCTTTCTTGAAGGCGTTGGTAGACTGAGGCTTACGACCGATGGCTTGGCAGTAATGGCGATAGGTCTCGTAAAGCTTTGAAGCAGGATACTTAATATCAGGATCAAGCTTGCATT
>LAQD01000045.1:1040-15254 GCA_000981705.1 Rhodobacteraceae bacterium ASP10-04a | reverse complement strand
GCGGTGCGGAGATTTTTACCTGAATTTGATCAAGCGCCAACCTTGATTGCGGTAGGCAAGGCTGCGGTCAGCATGACGCGCATGGCTCAATCTATATTAGGAGCGTTGCCAGAGATGGTGGTGGTTACAAACCGTGAAAATGCCACCAAGCTGAGTAAAACACAAGTTTTTGTGTCCGGCCACCCAATACCAGACCAAATAGGTATACAAGCCAGCAAGGAAGTAATTGCTGCTTTGCAAAGAGCTTCTGCAGCTGGTCGGCCCGTTTTGTGTCTAATTTCTGGTGGTGGCTCGGCACTTTTACCAGCACCTGTCGTAGGTATTTCATTGCAGGATAAGAAGGATATCAACACGTTGTTGTTGGCTAGTGGAGCAGATATCCGCGTTGTGAACCTTATTCGCCAACAGTTGTCTACGCTTAAGGGCGGAGGCATGCTGCGCTATGTGGATCCACACCTGGTAACCGCATTGATCTTGTCAGATGTGATAGGTGACGATTTGCGAGCTGTAGCTAGTGGACCAACTGTTTCGCCAATAGGTACGCGGTTGCAGGCGCGAGTTGGACTTGAAGAGTTAGGGCTTTGGGATCAAATTCCTTTGTCAGTAAAACTCGTCTTAGAACAACCCAACGATACAATTGAGTTAACAGATGCTCAAAATATCCTGATTGGCTCCAATAGTATAAGTTTAGAAGCGATGGCTAAACATCTTCCAAATGCGCAGGTGCACGAGGCGCCTCTGGTGGGGGATGTTGCTGAAGCTGCACAGCGAGTGGCTGAAGCGGGTTCAGGGGTACACCTTTTTGGGGGTGAGACCACGGTCAAACTTAAAGGCAGCGGTCTTGGGGGACGCAATCAAGAATTAGCGCTGCGAGTGGCACTTTTGGCAGAGCAACAGGAGTGGCAGGGGCCTTGGCTGTATTTACAGGCTGGAACTGATGGTCGCGATGGCCCTACGAATGCAGCTGGAGGGGTCGTATGTGAGGCTAGCATCTCAGCGATGCGTGCCTCAGGAGTTGAGCCTGAACAATTACTAGCTAACAATGATGCCTATCACGCGCTCGCGGCCGCCAAAGCCTTGCTGATCACCGGTGGCACAGGTACCAACGTAGCCGATCTGGGTGTTTTAATCAGGGTGTGATCTTCTGAGTTTATAATTTAGCTTACCGTTCCCTAATTTTAGCGTAGTTACCGAATCTTTAATTATAAATGGAAAAAATTATGCGTGTTTATTTGTCTGGCGAAATCCATAGCGACTGGCGCGATGAAATCATCGTAGCTTGTGGGGATCTTAACCTGGTATTTGATGGTCCAATTACAAATCATGCGGCCAGCGATGATTGTGGTGTTGTGATCTTGGGTGTAGAAGCTGAAAAATTTTGGCATGACCGCAAAGGAGCTCAATTAAATGCCATTCGTACCCGTAATGGGCTTGAGCAGGCGGATGTGATTATTGTGCGTTTTGGTGAGAAATACAAGCAATGGAATGCCGCTTTTGATGCAGGCTATGCGGCGGCTTTGGGTAAGCCTTTGATCGTAATTCATGGCGCCGAACATCAACACGCGTTGAAGGAAGTGGATGCAGCTGCACTTGTAGTTGCTGAAACACCGCAACAGGTGGCTGCGGCTTTACGCTATGTGATTACGGGTGCTTTGCCTACATAACTACATAGTATCACAGCCGGTGAAAATTGGCTGTGATACTATGTATAATCTTCGTTGACCTAGATTCTATTTTTGCCGTTTACGCTTAGATCTAAAGGCTCTGACTTTACGAAAACAGTTTTATAAATATTATGTAACCCAAGACTTACATAATATTGAGCCATGAATATGGCAGGCACGGTTAGGACAATTATCACGGTCCCAAACAACACTCCATAACCAATAGAGACTGCTAAGGGGATCAAAAATTGTGCTTGTAACGAGGTCTCCATTATTAGCGGATACACCCCGAGAAACGTAGTTAATGACGTTAATAAGATAGGACGAAATCTTTGTTTTGTGCCCAAAATTACTGCTTCACGCACGGCCATACCGCCCTTAATATGCTCATTAAACACATCGACCATCACCAGTGAATTGTTGATTACGACGCCAGACAGCCCTATTATCCCAAAAATAGATAAGATTGTTAGTGGTATGCCCATTATGTAATGGCCAGTTACTGCCCCAATCAAACCTAAGGGGATGGCAGACATTACTACAATAGGCTGTACGTAAGATCGAAATGCTAAGGCCAAAAGAGCAAAAATTACAAACAATGCGATACCCAAGGCTTGGCTGAGGGCTGATTGTGCATCGGATTGTTGGCGCTGCTCGCCACCGGCTTTGACGATTAGATTACTGTATTTTGTAATTAAGACTGGTAGTATATCCGCCTCAATCACTTCATTCACCTCGGAGCTTGTGGCTACTGCAATGTCTAGTTCTGCGGTTAGTGTTGTGACCTGCCGGCCATTTCGGCGTAAGATTTGGGAGGGTGATTGCCCCTCTTCGATCTTGGCAACTGTGTTAAGGGGAATTTGATCGCCGCTGGGTGTGGTAATCCACGTGGACATCAAGTCTGACAGGCTGTTACGTTCACTCTTAGGGTATCGCACCATTACAGCCACATTGTCTGCACCACGCTGCACGCTAGTTGCCTCTAAACCAAAGAAACCAGCGCGCGTTTGGTTGGCTAAATCAGATAGTGTCACGCCGTATAGGCGGGCTTCTTCGCGCAGTGCCAAACGGTATTCTAAGCGTCCTGCTGAATTGTCATCTCTAATAGAAAATAAGCCAGGGATCTTACGCAAAGCTTCTCTCAAGTCGTCTACTACTGGAGTTATATCTTGCCCATCTGGTAATGAAAGTTCAATCGCTACCGCATCGCCTGCACCAATAAGTTCTGCAGTAACCGTGAGAGATTTGACTGAAGCTACAGGGCCAATTGCTGTGCGCCAGGCGGCTTCAAATTCGGTAGTTTTCCAATCGCGCAATGTAGGGTCTGTGATCTGTACTACTACATTGGCGATAGTGGCTCCACCGGCGGCGTCCCCTCCTTCTGGGCCACCCCCAGCAATACCTTGGCCAACAATCATGTTAACACCCACGATTACTGCAGGTGCGGATTGCGGCAGCTTGTTTTGGATATTGGCCCCAGCACGACGAGCTGCATCCCTAACTTCCTCTGCAACCTTCTGTGTCATCTCGAAGGTGGTGCCATCATTCATCTGAATGCTGGCTCTTACAAAGTAACCATCAATGGATGGAAAGAAATTAAATTTTACGTAGCCGAAAGATAATAGACCAACTGTCACGATCATTAGTGCAATAGAACAAGCTATTGGGATCACGATAGCAAAGCCTTTTGTGGTAAAACGCAAAACGGCATCGAGTGGTACATGAATAAACCACTGCAATACCTTATCAACAATTGCCCGTATTATATTAAGTATTCTGAAAACTAGATTGGGGCGGTAGCTTGGTGAGACGTCCAAGCTCGATAAGTTTCGTGGCAATATTATAAGTGCCTGTAATAAGGACAGGCTCAAAACAATCATAACTACAACTGGAATATCTGTTAGGAACTTCCCTAAAGTTCCCGGCAACTGTGTAAGTGGCCAGAAAGCAACAATGGTTGTGAGTGCTGAGAAAACCACTGGAATTGCAATTCGCTGTGTACCTTTTACTGCGGCTTGCATGGTCGTCATGCCTTTTTTACCATTAGTGTAGATATTTTCACTAACCACAATTGCATTATCAACTACGATCCCAATTGCTAAAATAAAGCCAAACAGTGAAATCATATTGATCGACATTCCAAGTGCACCCATGATCGCAAAAGTGGCTGTAAAGGATACTCCAATGCCGATAGCCGACCAAAAGGCCAACCTAATATCTAAAAATAATGCTAAACATAGCACTACTAAAAACAGGCCAATTGCGGCGTTCTTCATCAAAAGGTCAATTCTGTCTTGTAGATTTGTGGCTTCATTTTGCCAAATGGTAGTGTCTATACCATCTTCCAAACTAGGACGGAATTCGGAGTTAAGATAGTTTATTGCTTCGCTAACAATCGCTAAAACTTGTTCGTCACCGACACGGAAGACATTGATTGATACCGCTGTTTCACCATTAAATTTTGCTGAAAGGTCAGTATCTTCAAAGCCATCAACTACATTGGCAATATCGCGGAGATATACTCGACCGCCATCCGCATTTGTGCGAATGACAATATTTTCAAAGTCACTTTGGGTATAGTTTCTACCCGTAGTTCTGATTGGAATGGCAACTGTATCGGTTTCGATAGACCCACCTGGTAATTCAAGTGAACTTTGGCCAATCACCTGCGCCACCTCAGCTATAGTAATGCCATAAGCGCGTAAAGTATCGCGCGATACCTCAATTGACACTTCATAATCGCGAGTGCTTCCTATCTCCACATAGGAGATAGAATCTAATGCAGTCAGTTCATCCTTAAGACGTTCCGCCGCTTCTTTTAAAACGGCTTCTGTGGCATCGCCATGCAATGCTATTTCGAGGACCCGCGAATTGTTGTTGGCCTGCAAGACTGAAGGCTCATCTGCATCGACTGGAAACACTCTAATTCGATCAATTTCGGTCTTGATCTCATCGAGTTTTGCTTTGATATCTTCCCCGCGCAGAAAAGACACAGACACACCGCCTCTGCCTTCGCTAATTGTTGCTGTAATACTGTCAATTCCGTCTATTCCAGACAGCTGATCTTCGATAGGCCTTACTATGCTAGCCTGAATTTCAATTGGGGAGGCTCCAGGATAGCTGACAGACACGCTGACAGCGTCCAATGTGAAGTCAGGAAAAGTTTTCTGCGGCATTTGAATGGCGCTAAGAGCGCCTAAGGCTACTACAAACATGGTGATCAAATTGGCTGCAACTGGATGTTCTGCCATCCATTTAATAATACTATTCATCTGCGACTTGCTCCAACGGTGTTGGTATATCTATCAAATCATCTCGCACGTCCCGCAGTCGCATACCGTCCTGAGCGGTTGAAAGTGCTGTAGTGATCAAGCGTAATTTTTTTGGCAGATTTTTGATTTTTACATATGAGGTTTCACCATCCACATGGATCAGTTCGGCCTCCAAGACTCTTAAAACTCCACCGTTCGTGTCGGACGGGGCAAATAGCCATAAATACTTACCAGCGTGCAGGGCGGTCGATGGTATAGGGAAAGTGTCGTCTGGATGTATGCCTTGGATCACAACTTTGGCAAAAGAGTTAATCATCGCTGGCGGTGCCCCTGAGGCCAGAGTTTCGTCCTGCTGTGTCCCAATAGCAGCGATATCGTTCAATTCAACGGTGACTGCTAGCGTTCTAGTGCGAACGTCCAAGTTTGGCGCTACTCGGGACACATTTGCAGCCCATAAAAACGTTTTTCCTGCAAACTCGATACTTACTGTGGCGACTGGAGCCGCGCCTGAAAAGAGGCCTGGGATCAGTGCTGCATCGGCTTCACGCACTGGTACGTTAATCTCCATTCGACTTTGGGTGAAAATTTCTGCAATTGATTGACCGCCGTTCACGACTGTTCCGATTTCCACTGACTTAGATAGCACCGAGCCATTAAAAGGAGCTTTGACTACCTTCCTATTTAATGCGACCTCTGCTGATTTTTTAGCCGCTTGGAGGCTGTTAAGGTTTGCCGCTAGCTCAGATTTTTGGCTTCTTACTTGGTCAAGTGTGGCTTGGCTTGTTGTGCCACTGGCCCTCAAAGATTCTGTCCTTTTTAGTAAGAGTGCATTAAGATCTAGGCGCGCCTGAGTACCCTCTATATTTGCGATTGTCTGGGTGAGGCTCGCTCGCTCTGCGCTATCGTCGAGCCGTACTAGAACGTCGCCTATCTTGAAAATACCACGCTCGGTAATAGCTGGGTGTAATTTTACAACTTGGCCTCCGACTTGGCTGGCTAAACTTGCAATACGAAAAGGTTGAACAAATCCTTCACCGCGGATTGGCAATGGAGCGTTGATAGGGTTTAGGTCTATAGTCTTAACTAAAGTGATAGGCCTTGAGACGGGTTCTACCTTAACTACCTCACGATTTTCTCCTAGATACTTAAACCCTGCGATCCCACCAAAAATTACGGCGCCTGCACTAACTATCCAAAACAGTTCACGAAGTCCTACGCCAATATATCCCCAAATATTTTTCAATTTACCCTCGTGCATTTGAATTTAAGTGTTGTTCTGTCGTTTGGTCTTAACTTTTAATTGTCCAAACAGTGAATTTCGTCGTTAGATCTGGTGCAAACGTCACAATTTGTGTTTTTTAATATTTAGTACTTATACGATATTTTCTGGCTGATAGATCACTTGGGCGCTGCATGGAAGTTTAAACGAGATTTTAAAACCTAAAAGATCACGGTTCAATGGAAATGGTTGTCTAATATTCAAAAGTGCGGGCTATGGACTAAAGATGTTTTGATTTTTTGAGCGGTTCGAACACTTTGCCATAGAGCCAATCATTTTGTTTTTGAACTAAGCCTGGTGCTAACTTTCCAACAAGCCACATTGGCATATAAGATAAAATTTGGGCAGGTAATGAGGATTTATGAAATAGACGTAAATTCTGGGCTGAGACATGCTGAACCCGTGTGACTCGTTTGATCCGTTTAGCAAAGTAGTTAGCGCTGGAATTTGGAATGGTATCAACCTCAGCCTCTTCAAGGCACTGGGCCAGCGTGTACGCATCCTCAATGGACTGTACAGCTCCTTGGGCCATTGACGGTAACATCGGATGTGCGGCATCACCTAGCAATACAACATGTTTTTGATGCCAATATGGTAGTGGTTTTCTGTCAAACAATGCCCATTTATGTAATGTTTTGGCTTGTTTGATAACGTTTAAGACCCGTTGGTCCCAGCCTGCAAAATCTGTCAAGGCGTCCTGCTTGAGACCTTCGACTTTCCATCCTTCTTTTTGCCAGTCCGATTGTTCAACAATACCTACAAAGTTAACAATACTCCCGGCTCGAACGCGGGTGGTAACCGCATGCCTTTTGCGGCCAGCCCAGATGCAGCCGGTTGGTGGTGGGGCTATATCGCCGAGAAGCGCTAAAGGAACCAAGGCCCTCCACGCCACATTTCCAGTAAACCTTGCCATATCTGGGCCTAGCATTTGGTCGCGGATTACAGAGTGGATACCATCGGCGCCAATTACTAGGTTGGCACGCTCCTTGGTGCTATCGGCCTTCGTCACTTCTGCTCCACGCGGGATATGTTTGTATGACACCACTTTTGCGCCTGTCTGAATCGCATTTGGTTGCAGTTGAGACAATCTCGCGGTTAAGGCTGAAATTAAATCCGCTCGGTGGATTTGGATATACTGTGCTCCCCAGCGATCTAACGCTAACCCTTTCATAGGAATGTCTAATATTTTTTTACCTGATATGCCCATTCTAATTTCAATGGTGTCGGGCTCAAAAAGGACGGTGTCTAAAAAGGGCATTACGCCTATTTGTTCAAGAACTTTAACTCCGTTAGGGCTGATTTGCACGCCAGCACCAACCTCTGTGATTTCAGTGGCTTGCTCTAAAACGCGAACCCGCCAGCCAATCAAACGCAAACAAATTGCAGCACTCAAACCCCCTATGCCACAACCAACAATAATGGCTTTTGAATGCATGTCCTGCCTCCTTAATGGTCGAGTCATGTAATTTTCTGAGCCTTAGTTCAGCCACGTTTCCATAGATTTGCCAAGTGCATAGGACTAATTTTGACTGAAGCATGCTTCATCTTTGTGTGGATATTTAATAAAATAAGAGTGCGTTGCTAATTTTCCAAAAGGCAATGTGGGCGTACCAAGAAGCCCAAAGTCCAAACCGTATCCCTAAAATAGGTATACTTGGAGAGTACTTGGCCTAGTTAGTTGATTTTCTTGACGGATAGCACGATGCTGTCGTTACTTGGTCTCAGGGAGAGAATTATGGAAATAATAAAATCTGGGTCACAGCCCACTAAAAAAGCATCTTCAGACTGGTTCACCGGTACTGTGTGGCACGATCCTATCATTGAAGCACCTAAGCCAGCTAGAGTTCGGGCATTGAATGTGACGTTTGAACCAGGAGCGCGCACTGCATGGCACACGCATCCACTCGGACAAACTTTATATGTGGTCAGGGGTATTGGCCTTGTTGGGCTAAGAAATGAGACACCACAGGTCATAAGGTCTGGTGATACCGTCTGGATACCACCGGGCGAAGAACACTGGCATGGGGCAACCGCTGACAACGGAATGGCCCATATTGCTATCCAAGAAGCGCTGAATGGACAAGTGGCCGAATGGCTGGAAAAAGTATCAGACGATGACTACTGCCTCACCAATGATGGATAGTTATACCCTTGATACCAAAATATAGGCGCAATTCTGGAGTTGTGGATGGATTGTGAATTATATTATGCCGCTGGGACTACATCCACGGAGATAAAGGTGTTTATAGAAAAAAATTGGAGTACTTTATAAATTAATACAAGCAACAACAGATAGACAACAGCCGCGTCCAGCTGATCTATTGAAGTTAAATCCGAACGGCTAGGCCTCAGTTGTTCTCTGGGACCAGAGCGCGATTTATGAATGCGCTACAATTACCGTATTTTTATGAGATCGTCATACTGAAGCAAATCTAGTACCAGCCATAGAAGCCGCAGAGCGTAGCCTCTTTCTTCAGACATTTGTTTGCTTATCAAATTTAGTTCAAACGGCATTTTAGTTAGAATATCATGTTCATAGATTTTCTGATATGCCAGCCGATGAACTCAGCGCACAAAGGCGTTGCCATCAAAGGCTCCGTGAAATTTGTAAAATTATAGATGATCAAATTGGAGATAATCGATTGATATTTGGTGATCAACTTAGCGCCACCGATATCTACCCTTTTATGCTGACAACTTGGCTAAAGCGGGCACCAGGCCACCATCCATGCAAAGATTTTTAAATGTGCAGTAGATCGCATATGCTATTGTGTTGAGGCCCAGCGTTGGTTTTTTGTGGTAATTCTGCAAAATAACAAGATTAGTCATTTCTCTTATTAAACGGCTCGCGTGTATGATGTGGTGACGTTTGTATTGCGGTTAAACTGTTAGGGGACGCACGCCAGCTCATCAGCCTTGCCTGTGTAATTTTTAATTTACTCTTGGATGAGGTAAATAGTGCCCTATTTCGTATACATGGCATTAAAATTCGGCATACTCCGATGATATCACAAAAGGCAAAAAGGTGATTGCAATCGGGTACTCGCTTTCGACTATTACTTGGCTAGACCAGATCATAGTACCTGAAAAACGGTCTGTGGTGGGAAGTGTCACAAATACCGAGCCCTTGAAAAAAAATGGTTAATGCATCAGGTTTTGAAACTGATAATCTAGCGGCATTATTAATATTGAGGCAGATGAATGATACCGTCGAATTGGATTGATTATATGGCGCCTGCAGATGGGCCGCCTCCCACCACTTTGAGGGGTTTTTTCCACTGGTCTCTGACAGGAAGCTTTCAGGTTTTGACGCTTACGGGCGTAACTTCTATTTTGACTGGGGTGATAGAAGTCTCTGCAGTGCTAATTTTGGGTATGTTGATAGACGCGGCGCTGGCTGCTTCACCCCAGAATCCACTAGGTGATCAGGTTTGGTTGTTTGTCGCTGGCGTAGTATTTTTTCTGGTGCTTCGACCTATCATTTTTGGCGTCTTTAGTTTTATGCAAACCATTATTGTGGCCCCGAATGTGTTCAATCTGGTGCTTTCGCGTTTGCATCACTGGACGCTGGGGCAATCGGTCCAGTTTTTTGATAATGATTTTGCGGGTCGGATCGCGCAAAAAGAAATGCAAACGGCACGTGCAGTAACCGATGTGGTTGTCGAGATCCTGCATACGGTTTTATTTGCGCTGGCGTCAGTTATTGGTGCGGCGTTGATGCTGACGTCTGTGGATGTGTCGTTGGCGGGTGGGTTATGCCTGTGGTTGGTGGCTTATTTAGGGCTGATCCGGTATTTTATGCCGCTAATCCGCAAGCGGTCTGGTGCGCGGGCTGGTGCGCGGGCGATGGTCACTGGTCAGATTGTTGATACGGTCACTAATATTAAAACAGTGAAATTATTCGCACATGATGATCATGAAGATCGGGCCGCACTTGAGGCGATGAGTGGGTTTCGTGAACGATCCCTTGATTATGGTAAGGTGGCATCGTGGTTTCGGTTTTGCCTCAACGGCTTGGGGGGTGTCTTACCAGTGATGATGGTTGGTGGCAGCCTGTGGTTCTGGAGTACGGGCAGCATTAGCGCAGGCGATATTGCGGTAGCGGGGGCGATTTCCCTGCGCCTGTCGCAGATGACGGGCTGGGTTAGCTATACGCTGATGACTATCTATGCCAATCTGGGCGAGATTGAGGATGGTATCAGGTCCTTGTCACCGCCTCATGATTTAGCCGATGCGCCAGATGCACACAGTCTAAAAGTGCCGTCAGGTAAAATAGATTTTGATCAAATCCGCTTTGCGTATGGCCGTGATGTGGGCGGGGTTGATAATATTTCGCTGTTAATTTCTGGAGGTGAAAAAGTTGGTGTCGTTGGAGCCTCCGGTGCGGGCAAATCAACCTTAGTTTCGCTTTTGCTCAGGCTTTATGACACCGAAAAAGGCGCCGTGCGAATTGATGGGCAAGATTTGCGTGCTGTGACACAGGAAAGTTTGCGCCGTCAGATTGGTATGGTGACGCAAGAAACTGCGCTGTTTAACCGCTCAGCGCGGGATAATATTCTATACGGCCGGGCAGCTGCGAGCGAGGCAGAGCTGCTCGATGCTGCCAAACAAGCTGAGGCGCATGACTTTATATTGCAACTTCAAGATCATAAAGGCCGCTGTGGTTATGATGCACATCTGGGTGAGCAGGGTGTTAAGCTGTCTGGTGGTCAACGCCAGAGAATTGCACTGGCGCGGGCTATTTTAAAAGATGCCCCAATTTTAGTACTGGACGAAGCAACTAGTGCTTTGGATAGCGAAGTGGAATTCGCAATACAAAACGCTCTTGAGCGGGTAATGCAGGGAAAAACCGTTCTCGCAATTGCGCACCGTTTATCGACCCTAAGTAAAATGGACCGTATCATTGTGATGGATCAGGGCCGTATTGTCGAAACTGGCTCTCATCAGACACTTTTGGATCAGGGCGGTTTGTATTACCAGTATTGGAAGCGCCAGTCAGGCGGTTTCATTGAAACCCAGCAGACAGCTGCTGGGCTCCTAGCTGAAGTTTGAGAGTTCACGAGGCGGATACATTAGCTAGAATACTGCATGTTCAAGGCGTTCTAATATTCGTCTTATGCTGACCTAAAGGTTTCTAGTTCAGTACCTTCGCAGCTTTCTGTGACTGCAATAGAAATTCCCATCGCTTTAGTGAATCCAATTTTGTTAAAAGCGTGGTGCAAAAGCATTTTATTCATTTTTACGCTAAAACGATTTTTCAAGCCCATGCTATGCAGTGTACTTAAAAAACATCTTTCTGCTGCAGTTATTTTTTTTGTGTTTTTTAACTCATTTAAAAAATTGAGAACCGAAATAGAATACAGCAATCCAAGCAAGCCCTTTAAAGAAGAAGAAAGCAAACGCTACTAGTCCCAGTCTAGCAAGATATTTTTTAAATGAGCGAAAGATAGAATACGCCTCCAGTGAAAAAATCTTCATACTAGCATTAATATATTGATATATAACTAATTTCAATCACAATTAATTCTTTTAAGGCTTCATTAACTTGAACTAAATTAAGTAAAATTTTACTGGCCAGGGTCAGTGGTAGAACCTTCATTAAGTAAGCTGCCGCAAAAACCACCGGACCCAGAAAGCCCCGAACCGAAGGCAATGAGGGGTGGCGACTTATAAGGATTTGGTGGTGTCATCCGTATATCAATACCTGTAAGTATCAATATACCAACCAAAGCGATAGCGCTGATAAACATGCGAGACATTAACTTGGCTTCAGCCCAACGACAAACCTGATGCGAATGCCCAGAAAAGCTCCCATAAAGGCGGCAATAAACCAAACCCACCCGTGCAGGCTACCAGTCGAAATACCAGAGAAGAATGCGCCAACATTGCAACCAAAAGCTAGTCGTGACGCATATCCAAGAGCAAGACCAGCCACAATTACTACGAACCATGTACTTAACGGATAAGATGGTACAGGGTGTCCTAAGTCCCGGTTGCGCCAAACTGAGACGCCAAATGCTCCAGCCAACATCCCAATATTGGTCAAAGACGTATAATCGGTCAATACACTAGAATTAAGTCTGCCAACCGAACTAGACGCCGCCCAATATGTAGAACTGGATAGATCAAAGCCAAGCACCACCGCGCCTTTTGCGGCCCATAGCCCGAGTCCATACACGACGCCCCAAGGCTGCCCTGAAACTAAAAGATTGCAAATAGCGAGTACTGCTATAAAAATAGCTGCTATTATGTATCGCCGTGGCAAGCTTCGTGAGCCCTTTTTCCCCAGAATAAGAAATATGCCAGCCATAATAATTAATAATATCAGTGTGCCAACTAGCCCAGCCCCACCTTCCAGGGTCATGATTGGGAGACTACCAAGATCAGTCCACCAAAAGATATGATAAGCGCCAGCAAAGCTACCCAAAGCAAAGAATGGCAAAGCTACTAGGCTAACTGGGTTGCCTGAACCTGCGTTCACAAGCGTCCCAGATCCACACCCTAAAATAATTTGCATTGCAGCACCAAAAACGAAAGCACCACCGATCATTGCCCAACCAATTGGAGCCTGCGCACCACTCAATTCAGTTGGATGAAAAGCTAGCATTGGTATTGCTACACAAGCAACTAAACCGATTGCCAAAAATTGGGCCAATATACCCGCAGGCTCACGGTGCAGAATCATCATACGCCAAGGTCCCGCAAACCCAAACCTGAGCCCCTCTAAGACAATACCAAAGCCAAGACCGATCGACAGCACAATTCCAAATCGCGCACCAGCAAATAGTGATACAAGAACAACAAGGCCAAACGCAGTTAATACCAATGCCATACGAAAAAGTACCACACGCGTCATGGGAACTACGTTTGGTACTATTGGTATCCTCAACTTTTACCTGTTAACTTATTAAGTAAATTACGTATTATGCTGGGCTGGTTTTTCATCTCACCATTAGTCTGTGAATATTCTACCATCGAACCAGGATAAAGTTTCACGTTCTCAATACCTGCGACTTCAGATATGGCAAACCAGTCAGTGGCAGCCCAGTGGCCTGTGTTACAAAAGGAAACAACCGCATCGCCAGCTTCAATTCCTAGCGTTGATTTCAGAGATGCAACATCAATGCTGTGTTTGAGTGCTGATGTCCCAGAATTAAAAAATTTAGTATGGGGCAAGTTTTGCGCTCTGGGCAATGTACCAGGACGCCCAGCGGCTTTATGTGCTTTTTCTCCCATAAAGAATGCGGGTGTGCGTGCATCAATTAACTTTCCATGTATCTCACCCGAAGCCATCTGTGTGATCTCTTCTGTGCTTACAGACCAAGTGTCATCCCAAGTAATGTCTAGTTGGGTTTTTTTTGGGGTGATTACCGCTTTGGTTAATGGCAAACCTGCATCCGTCCAAGCAAGCAAACCACCATTCAAAACAGATAATTCTGTAAAGCCAGAGCTCTTTAAGGTCCAGTAGACACGCGCAGCAGCCCCAAAATCGGTATCATTATCTCCATGGGAAACTATCACAATGACACTCGATGGCTCCAATCCTGAAGTTTCATAGATGGCTTCAAGCTGACTGGTCGGCGGTACCTGTCCAGGGTTTTCTGCAGGACCTCGAAACAAGTTATAGGGTGCAGCAACTGCACCTTCAATGTGTCCTACCCGGAAGCCTTTAGCGCGGATGTCTAGAATGAGTGGGCTTTCAGCCATTGAAGCTAATTCTAATGGTGTAATTAGTGGGCTAATATCACCAGAGAAGGCCGGTGCTGACCAAAGTCCAACAAAGCTAGCTAAAATTATTTTGAAGAATTTATTCATTACTTTTATTAACTTATTACCCTGAGTAGTAATTCTAATTTTACTATGGAAACTTTTTTAAAACATAAATTTCTTTAATTATTCCAAGGAAGAAATACATTCTTATTTAACAAAGAGTGAAATATAAAAACTAGCTTTTTGGTGGTAGGGTTAGGCGTTAAGCAATCCTCTCATCGATATTTTG
>LAQD01000045.1:540-808 GCA_000981705.1 Rhodobacteraceae bacterium ASP10-04a | reverse complement strand
AATAAGAGTTTCAGCAGTCTTGACTACTTTTACACTTTTTAAGTGACTTTTACAACAAAAGGGCAAAAAGCTGGAATTAACTAGAGCAGTGATAAGGCTATTGCAATATAAATTACAAAAATCCTACAAAACACACAGCACAGAGCCCGCAATAACGATATGCGCAAGCGTTATTACCACAGAAAGCGCGTGCAAAAGTTTAAATTTTTTCCGATCACCTTTATCTGCAGCGGCATTTATTGCTGGCATCAAAATTTGTCGGGCTGGA
>LAQD01000045.1:0-219 GCA_000981705.1 Rhodobacteraceae bacterium ASP10-04a | reverse complement strand
GGTTGAAAGCTGCCTACCCTAATCAAAAGCTACGCTATGCATCAAAGGTCGAGTTTGTGTGTATTGGAGAACTATAGCGGCTCGAATACCAGCTGGACACTACGGGGCTTGTATCTGATGAATTTAAATTCAACTATTTGGCAGTACGACCTCAAAAATACGGCTTGATTTAATGCTTAAATAGGAGTTTAAGTTTCTTGTTTTTGTGGTCCATAATCA
>LAQD01000010.1:122513-123319 GCA_000981705.1 Rhodobacteraceae bacterium ASP10-04a | reverse complement strand
AAGCGTATCGATAAGTTTGACATCGCCAATGTAACAGAGGCAGAACTGGCAGTGCAGGCTGTGACCAGTCGCGATTTGACTGCGACCTCAGTTGAGGCTAAACCCGCAAGTCGTAACCCTTCGGCCCCTTTTATGACCTCAACTCTGCAACAAGAAGCTAGTCGCAAGTTTGGCATGGGCGCGCGACAAACCATGTCCACAGCACAGCGATTGTATGAGGCAGGCCTCATTACTTACATGCGAACCGATGGTATCGATATGGCTCCCGAAGCCATACACGCCACCCGAGACGTGATTGAAGCTCGCTACGGCAAGCCATATGTTCCAGCGTCTCCACGTATGTACAAAAATAAGGCAAAGAACGCTCAGGAAGCACATGAATGCATTCGCCCCACAGAGTTGGACCAAGCCCCAGATAAAATCCGTATCACAGATACAGATCAGAAAAAGCTTTACGATCTAATCTGGAAACGAACGATTTCCAGCCAAATGCAAGCCTCCCGCATGGAGCGAACAACAGTTGAAATTAGTAGCTCAGACGGCCAAGTTGGCCTGCGCGCTACAGGGCAAGTGGTCCTTTTTGATGGCTTTATGAGAGTTTATGAAGAGGGCCGCGACGATAGCGTAGTGGACGACGACGATAAGCGTTTGCCAAAGATCACAGCGCAAGACCCACTCGTTAAAGGGTCTGTAAATCCAGAGCAGCACCACACCCAACCTCCACCCCGCTATACGGAGGCCAGTCTAGTTAAACGAATGGAAGAGCTTGGCATTGGCCGTCCCTCCACCTATGCCTCGGTGGTGAC
>LAQD01000010.1:119771-122401 GCA_000981705.1 Rhodobacteraceae bacterium ASP10-04a | reverse complement strand
GGTGAGCGACAATATCGTACTGTTTTAACACGGTTTTGGAAGGATTTCAAAGTCGCCATTGACGAGGCCATGGACCAATCTATAACGGCAGTTCTTGAAAAGATTAATGATGTTTTAGAGCCGCATCTCTTCCCAATCGAAGAGCCAGGTGTTGACCCCAGGGTCTGCAAAAACTGTGGTGAAGGTCGCTTATCGATGCGTACGGCCCGTTCAGGCGGCGCATTCATTGGCTGCTCTAATTACCCTGACTGCAAATTTACCCGCCCTTTTGGCCCTCCAGGCACAGAAAGCAGCGCAATTGGACCAGATGGTCAACTTTTGGGCTATGATGGCGACGATCCAATTAGCCTTCGGGACGGTCGGTATGGTCCCTATGTACAGCGTGGCAACTTAACAGAAGAAAATCCTAAGCCCCAGCGTATGTCGATCCCAAAAACTTGGCCAATTGATGAATTGACCTTTGAAAAAGCGGTTCAGTTGCTATCCCTACCCCGCGAAATTGGAGCCCATCCAGAAGATGGCGTAATGATTGAATCGTCAATTGGACGTTTTGGACCCTATGTAAAGCACGGCACAATGTACGCCAATATCGGCGATATTGACGAGGTTTGGAGCATCGGCATGAACCGCGCAGTGGAGGAACTAGCCAAGAAAGCCGCACGCGGTGGCCGCGGCGCCGCTGCCACGCCATTGCTCGAATTAGGAGAACACCCAAGCGAGGGCGGCCCAGTCAATGTAATGTCCGGAAAATATGGCCCATACGTGAAATGGGGCAAGATAAATGCAACAATCCCAAAAGACATCGCACCTGAAAAGATGACAATGGATTTGGCTGTCGCTTTGATTGTAGAAAAAGCTCCCATTAAGAAAAAGCCGGCTGCAAAGAAGAAACCAGCCACAAAAAAAGTAGTGGCGAAGAAAACGGCGCCTAAGAAAAAAGATAAACCAAAGGCCTAGTTACAGGCCTTTGGTTTAATTTAAAGATAACTATCGCTGAGCTGGAGCGCCAAAGGCACTCAAAACGCGTTGTGCCGCCACTTGGACAGGATTAATAGTATCAACCAAGATTTGCACCCGATCAAAGCGATCAGGATCTGAGGCAACAGCCAAGCGTAGAGCGGCACCAAAAGCTAACCTCAACTCTGTTCCAATGTTAAACTTGCAAATGGATGTCTGTGTAGCCAATAGAGTGCGCTGGGCAACCGGCACGCCAGAACCACCATGAATGACCAATGGTATTGACGTCATTGCTTCAATCTCTGAAATGCGAGCCAAGTCTAGCCCACCCTCTTTGTCCTGTTGCAGGTGCACATTTCCCACGCTAATCGCCATAGCATCAACACCGCTGTCACGAGCAAACTTTGCAGCTTCTGCCGGATCAGTACCATTAGAGTCCTCGCCACCAGAGTACCCAACAAAGCCAATCTCACCCTCACATGAGATACCAGCCGCATGCGCCATTTCCGCTATCGCCGCAGTCTCATCTATATTCTGCTCAAGAGGCTTGCGCGAGCCATCAAACATTAAAGAGGTGAAGCCACTATCAAGCGCGATTTTGCAATCCTCGAAAGTATAACCATGATCAAGATGTGCCACCACCGGCACCGAGGCTTCCTCAGCCAAATACCGGAACATTTTGCCAAGCACTGGCAGTGGCGTGTGGGCGCGACAGGATGGGCCCGCTTGCAAAATCACTGGGCAGTTTTCGACTTCAGCAGCTGCTACGTAGGCACGCATATCTTCCCAACCGAGACAAACCAGCCCTCCAACCGCATAGCCCTGTGCCAAAGCTGGTTGCAAGACCTGAGCCAAATTGACTACGGTCATTTAAATTTCGCAATCATATCTTTGATGCCAGGGATAGTTTCGATTTGATCGGCATGGGTCGGCTGGAAATGCTGCACCAGTGAACGCTGGCTTAGTCCACCAAGGATTGTAAAATAATACATTTCATATCCGGGCAAAACGCAGCAAGGATGATAGCCGCTATCCAAACAAATAGTAGATCCATCCATTATATGATAGGCTTCACCAGGCTTATTATCTTCACGTTGTAGCATCTGCACGCCAGAACCAAAGTTGGGCTTAAAGCGAAAATTATAGGTTTCATCATGACGGGTTTCTGTTGGAAGACGGTCGGTATCGTGCTTGTGGCTGGGGAATCCAGACCAACCACCAGCTCCAACAGTGAACAGCTCACTTACCAGCAAGCGCCCAACTTTTCCATGTTGTTTTTGGCCTAGTATGTGTTTGATCTTACGGTGAGTTTTAGTATCATCTGACCCATATTGGACCAAGTCAATCTCATCAGAACGTACAGCAAAAGGATCTAAAACCTGATCAAATTTAGCACCAGCTACGAACACCTCCGCAGTATCTGACAGACATGTCATGAGGGCTTTGGTACCCGATGGCACATAGACCCCCTCAGGCTCACCACCCCAAACATCTTCGACCCTTCCACCTAAAGCTTCCACTTTAAATCCCTCAACCTCCACATCAAGCGTGCCAGTAGCGGGCGCGATACAAGTCTCATAGCCGGGTACCTGATATTCAAAGGCCTGACCCTTGGTCAGCTTGACGATGTTAAAATAATTCAAAGGTACCGTATCATCTTCAATGTCAACGAT
>LAQD01000010.1:99548-119709 GCA_000981705.1 Rhodobacteraceae bacterium ASP10-04a | reverse complement strand
TTCTAAATCATCTGGGTAGGGCATAGCAGGCGCGCATCCTGGTTTGCCAACCACAATTGCCGCGCAGGCAGACCCCCGCAGCACAGAGTCTTGCAAAGACAGCCCCTGAGCCATACTAGCCAAAAATCCAGCCATGAAACTATCTCCCGCACCCGTGGGTTTTAAGGCTGTAACCGAGTAAATACCCGTGTGCAGCTCTTGACCATCAGCAAAGGTAATGGCGCCTTTTTCACCCATCTTATAGATCACAATCTTAGCTGTACTTTGGGACAAGGCGCGGGCCTTTGACAGGCCCTTATCAATGCCACCAGCCATAAATCCAAACTCTTCATCATTACCAACAATAACATCAGATAAAGCGCCAGCCCGCGACAACACCTCTTCGGCCACCTGTGGCGAAGTCCAGCTATAGGGACGGTAATCAACGTCAAATACGATAGGCAAGCCCGCGGACCGCGCCAGATCAAACGCGTGAAAAGCAGCTGATCTGCTCGGTTCAGCCGCAAAGACCGTTCCTGCAGTGACCAAAGCGCCATAATCAACATAGGCCACGTCTTCGGCATCTTGTTTGGTAAACTGAAAGTCAGCCGCCCCATTACGATAAATCACGCTCTGATGCTCTTCAACCCGGCTTTCATAGACCGCCAATGAATTTCGGAACTCACCACCAACAGAATTCACATATGCACAATCAACACTATAGTTTTGCAGCTGCTTGACGCAGTAGCGCCCCACGCTGTCATCACTGACCGAAGTGACCAAGGCCGCCTGCCCACCCAGCTTGACTATCCCTGCTGCGATATTAGCCGAAGAGCCACCTAACCCTGCTTTGAATGTATCAGCTTCTTCAGTTTTGGTACCTGGGGGATCTGGAAAAAAATCCATCCCCGCACGACCCACTACTACAAAATTATTTTGCGCAATACCCGCTAAAACTCTTTGCATAGCCTATACTCCTCGCCGCTGTTTGAAGCGGTTGCTTTCCCAATCGGCATGAGCATCCCGCACAGCTGCGTGCTCGCTAACCTGAGGAGTACCCACTTCCCACCAAGTGTGCCCTTCTGTGGTCCAGCCATCATATGGATCAACATCCATCACAATTACTGAGGTTTTGTCAGCGGCTTTGGCACGTTTGAAGGCCTTTACTAGCTCAGCAGGGTTTGAGACCTTCTCAGCATGCGCGCCCATCGCCGCCGCATGGGTCACAAAATCAACTAAGAATGGCTTCGCCACGGTTGGGCAATCTGCTATAAGATTGTTAAAACTTTCATTGCCAGTGTTATTTTGTAATTTATTGATTACCGCAAAGCCACCATTGTCCAAAACTAGCACAATCAATTTCTTGTCCGTAAGGACCGAAGAATAAATGTCGGAGTTCATCAACATATAGCTACCGTCACCAGTAAACACGATAGTATCCTGATCTGGTTCAATTTCACTTTGAGCAATCCGTGCGCCCCAGCCGCCAGCGATCTCATAGCCCATGCAACTGAACCCAAACTCAACATCAACCGTACCTATATCTAAAGTACGCCAATTTGCTGTTACCTCCGCAGGCAGACCGCCTGCTGCTGCGACAACTCGATCACGGGGATGACACAGGGAGTTCACAACACCAATAGCTTGTGCATAGGAATTGGGTCGATTACCCACTTTGACGTTTTCAGCTACGTAAAAGTCCCATTTCTTGCGTTCGTCTTGCGCCTCAGCAGTCCAAGCCGCAGGTGCTTTATAGTCGCCCATCTCAGCCTTTAGAGCCATCAATCCCAGCTTTGCGTCCCCCACCAAAGGCAACGCTCGATGTTTGCTGGCATCATGCCGTGCAGTGTTCAACGAAATGAACTGCGCATCTTGCGCGAATGCAGTCCACGAGCCTGTGGTGAAATCTTGCAATCTGCTACCAACTGTGAGGATCACATCCGCCCGCTCTGCAAGCCAGTTGCCACTATTGGATCCCGTGACACCCACAGGACCGATATTCAAAGCATGATCAGCCAACATATTTGCCCGGCCTGCAATGGTCTCGATTACTGGAATATTTGTAGCTTCAGCAAAGTCAGCCAACTCCTTGACAGCACCCGCATATTGGATGCCACCCCCAGCGATGATAGCAGGCCGCTTTGCAGCTTTTAGTACTACGATGGCGTCTATCAGTTCGCGAGAATCGGGCATTTGTTGGCGAATGCGGTGCAGTTTAGGAGCAAAAAACGACAGAGGGTAATCATAAGTCCAGCCCTGCACATCCTGCGGCAAAGCAATGAATGCTGGACCACAATCAGCGGGATCCAACAAAGTGGCCAAGGCTGCCGGCAAAGACTGTATCACTTGCGCAGGATGGGTGATCCTATCCCAGTATCGGCTTACTGCTTGAAAACCATCGTTTAGTCCTAAAGCGGGATTGCCGAAATGCTCCAACTGCTGCAACACAGGATCAGGGAGGCGAGTCAGAAACGTGTCACCACAAAGCATCAACATGGGCAAACGGTTAGCATGGCACAGGGCCGCTGCCGTAAACAAGTTTGCAGTACCGGGACCCGCAGATGCAGTGCAAAACATAAATTTTCGCCGTAGGTGGTATTTTGCATACGCCGCAGCCGCAAAACCCATTCCCTGCTCATTTTGTCCACGATAGAGCGGCAATACATCCCGGTGGTCATAAAGCGCCTCGCCCAAACAAGGCACATTGCCATGCCCAAAAATACCAAAACCACCACCACAGACGCGGACCTTGCACCCATTAATTTCAATATATTGTGCCGCCAAATAGCGGATGATGGCCTGAGCCGTTGTAAGGCGAATAGTTGTGTCTGCAGTATCCACAGAGAAAACTCCAAATATAAATATCATGAATGCCGCATTTTATGCGGTTAGGATTACCTTAAGATACTATTTTTGCAACCGGTTGCAACAGGCTAAATAAGTGTCTCACAACTTTGCACCTTTTCCCAATTTTAGACGCGATTCAGTTGGCTGCGCGGTACCAAGCCGCCAAAAGAGCGCGATCTTCGGCGGTTATATTTGTGATATTCGCAGGCGGCATAGCGTGACTTACACCAGCATGTAAAAAAATCGCTTTGGCATTCCGTGCTATATCGGCTTGAGTTTCCAGCAGAACACCCTTTGGAGCCCAGCGCACACCCTCCCAGACCGGCTCGCGGGCATGGCACATGGTACAACGCCCATTTACAATGTCATGTGCCTGTTCAAAGCCCTCGGCATCAACATACTTCTGTTCGTAACGGGTCAACGGATCTGAAAAAGCTGTCTCTGGATCTCCATCAAACCCAGGTGCAGAAGACAGCCAGGCAATCAGTATAAACAAAATAACCGTTAGACACCAAGTCCAATTCGGGCGGCCTGCCCGCGCATGCATTGAGTTGAAGTAATGCCGAATTGTCACCCCCATCAGGAACACTAAACAGGCAATAATCCACGCATAGGGCGTACCAAACGACAGCGGGTAGTGGTTTGAAAGCATCAAGAATATAACCGGCAAGGTCAGGTAGTTATTATGGGTAGAACGCAGCTTAGCAATCTTGCCGTATTTGGCATCTGGCACCCGTTCTGCCTTAAGGTCGGCAACAACGATGCGTTGATTAGGCATAATTACCATTGCTACATTGGCCGTCATGATTGTGGCTGTAAAAGCGCCCAGATGCAGCAAAGCCGCCCGCCCAGTAAACACTTGATTATAACCCCAAGACATAACCACCAGAACCACAAATAGCAGCACCATCAGCAAAGTCGGATGCTCACCCAGTTTTGATTTGCACAGACCATCATAGATCAACCACCCCACGGCCAAAGACCCCGCTGAGATTGCGATCGCCTGCCAAGTAGACAAATCCATCTTAGCTGGGTCAATCAGATAGAATTCCGAACCGGCCCAATAGACCACCATCAGCAGCGCAACGCCTGACAACCAGGTCGTGTAACTCTCCCATTTGAACCAGGTTAAATGCTCCGGCATAGCAGCAGGTGCTACAAGGTATTTTTGCACATGGTAAAACCCACCACCATGAACCTGCCATTCCTCACCGTCAGCTGGCCCAGGAATATTGCGGTTTAATCCAAGATCAAGGGCAATAAAATAGAACGATGACCCAATCCAGGCCATGGCAGTAATCACATGCAACCACCGCACGGCAAAGCTGATCCACTCCCAAAAAATTGCTATGTCATACATAATTTATACCCCTAGCTACCGCGGTAGGTCGAGTAGCCATATGCTGATAAAAGTAGAGGCACATGATAATGATCATCCTTTGACATACCAAAGCGAATAGGCACCTGATCCAAAAACATTGGCTCAGACGCTGCTTGACCAGTAGCGCGAAGGTATGCGCCCGCATGAAAAACTAGTTCGTAATGTCCAACCTCAAACGCTTCCTGCGGTAAAATCGGATTATCTGTTCGGCCATCAACATTTGTGATCGCCTCACAAACCTTGCTCAGCACCCCGTCTTTGTGGCAAAATAGCTCAATCTTGATCCCAGGTGCCGGGCAACCCTTAGCTGTATCCAAAACATGAGTCGTCAAAAAGCCATTCATCGCCTATTCCTTTTTTACTTTCTTTATCTCTGCCCAAAAAATAAGCAAAGTAAAAGCCCAAGTTGGAGAAAATTATGAACCGCTACCCTCGTGATATGTCTGGTTATGGCCCCACCCCTCCCGCAGCACTATGGCCCAACGGTGCGCAAATTGCAGTACAATTGGTGCTGAACTACGAAGAAGGTGGTGAAAACAATATTCTACACGGGGATGCCACATCCGAGGCATTTCTGTCCGAGATAATTGGCTCTACCGCTTGGCCCAATCAGCGGCATTGGAATATGGAAAGTATTTATGAGTACGGAGCCCGGGCTGGGTTTTGGCGCCTACATAGGATGATGAAAGATCTGCCAGTCACGGTCTACGGCGTCGCCACGGCTCTGGCGCGCGCGCCAGAGCAAGTTTCAGCCATGAAATCCGCAAACTGGGAAATTGCAAGCCATGGCTTGAAATGGGTTGAGTATAAAGATGCCACGCCCAATGATGAGGCTGCCGATATGGCCGAGGCTATTAGACTGCACACCGAAGTTGTGGGCTACCCACCACGCGGCTGGTACACTGGTCGCTGCTCTGAAAACACTGTGCGTCTGGCTGCCGAGACCGGTCAATTCAAATATGTGGCCGATACATATGCTGATGACCTGCCCTATTGGATGGAGTGCGGTGAAATTGACCAATTGATTGTACCCTACACGCTTGACGCAAATGATATGCGCTTCGCTACTCCACAGGGTTTTAATTCTGGGGATCAATTTTACAGCTATCTTAAAGATAGTTTTGATGTGCTCTATGCCGAGGGTGGACGAATGATGTCGATAGGTCTGCATTGCAGATTAATTGGTCGACCAGGTAGGGCAGCAGCTCTACAACGCTTCATCGACTACGCCAACGGGCATGATGGTGTTTGGTTTGCTACCCGTGAAAACATAGCCGATCACTGGACCAAAAACCATCCAAATATTCGTTTTACTCGTCCTAGCTCTATGGAACGCGATGATTTTGTAACTACCTATGGCGGGGTGTTCGAGCACTCCGCTTGGATAGCGGAGCGAGCGCATCGGTTGGAACTAGGCCCCATGCATGACACCGCTACTGGGTTGCACAATGCCCTCTGTAGGGTGTTTAGGTCTGCGGATGTGGATAAGCGTTTGCAGGTCCTAACAGCCCACCCCGATCTTGCAGGCAAACTCGCGACAGCCAAACGCCTAACCGCCTCAAGCACCTCTGAACAGGCCAGCGCAGGACTAGACGCTCTAACCGATACACAGCGCGAACAGTTTACAAAACTTAATACTAGCTATGTCGCAAAACACGGATTTCCTTTTATTATCGCCGTACGTGATCACTCGAAAGATAGCATACTTGCTGCCTTTGAGGCCCGCATTAACAATGATAAAGCAACCGAAATAGAACAGGCCTGTCTTCAGGTGGAACGCATCGCAGAGTTTCGCCTACGTGATCTCCTCCCACGCTAATACAGCACTTCTTTTAGTGGGAAATATCCAGCGCAGAAACCTACAAGCTTAGCGGCATGTGCCGATTAACGTCTTTGTAAAGCAAATAGCGAAATGGGCCCGGCCCACCGGCATAGCAGGCCTGAGGGCAAAAGGCGCGCAACCATATGAAATCGCCAGCCTCAACCTCAACCCAGTCTTGGTTGAGCTTATACACGGCCTTACCTTCCAAAACATAAAGTCCATGCTCCATCACATGGGTCTCTTCAAAGGGGATCACGCCACCAGGTTGAAAAGTAACGATGTTCACATGCATGTCATGCCGGAGATCATCAGGCTCCACAAAGCGAGTAGTGCCCCAGGCGCCATTAGTCTCAGGCATGAGATTGATATCATGATCATCTTCATGCGTAACAAATGCCTCCGGGGCATCAATTCCTAAAACAGAAACATAAAGTTTGCGTAACCAATGAAACCGCAATGTGTCTACGCCAGCCTCCAGTGCCCAGTCAGACCCACTGGGAATATAGGCGTAGCTGCCAGCCTTTAGTGCATGCTCTTGGCCATTCAGTCGTAAAAGCCCTTGCCCGTCAGTCACAAACAAAACCGATTGGGCACGCGTATCTGCATCCGGCTGATTACTGCCACCACCAGGCGAGACTTCCATTATATATTGAGAAAAAGTCTCCGCGAAACCACTCAAAGGTCGGGCCAAAACCCAAGCTCGGGTCTTATGCCAATGCGGTAAAAAGCTAGTCACAATATCACACATCGTTCCCTTAGGGATTACGGCATAGGCCTCAGTAAACACTGCCCTTTGGGTCATCGTCTCTTTTTGACTGGGCAATCCACCTGTTGGGAAATAATATTTTTGATCCACGGTCATCATGATATCCTCTCAAAACGTCTGTAAAACTAGCGTAGAAATCTAAAAAAAGGCCAGTGTTTGAGGTACTAGGCGTTTTTCAACTTAAAGCTCCGGTCAGCATTCAATTTTACCAGTATTTGCAAAATTATCCACCTCAGTTAAGCAATATTAAAACTTTTAAGCCTGCACTAACAAAATCACGTCATACCAAGTGCTATTTTTTTCTGATCGGCCCAAGTGCGTATCAAGTGATCTACTGCAAGACCTATAAATGCCACACACAATCCCAGCATAAGACCATTTCCAATACCGTTTTTATCCGACAAAGCCTTTAATATGTATTGGCCCAAATCATCGGTACCAATCATGGCACCAATAATCACCATGAATAGTGCAAAAACCACCGTTTGGTTAATGCCTAACATAATATGCGGAAATGCCAGTGGCATCTCTATATTAACCCACCTCTGAAGCTTATTCACACCGGACATAGATCCCGCATCTTGTAGGGTCGCAGGCACACTGCGCAGACCTTCCACCGTATAGCGGGTGGCCGGAATCGTCGCATAGACAACAACTGCTATTAAAACTGAAGTATCAGTGACACCAAATAGCATAATGACTGGGATCAAATAAATAAAGGAAGGGAAGGTCTGCAGCGTGTCACAGACAATCAAAATCACCTTACTCGCAAAACTGTTTTGAGCACAAAGAGACCCAACTATAACACCAATAACCGCAGAGACTATGACAGCAAAAGAAGTCATATATGCTGTAATCAAGGCCCTGTCCCACCATTCTGTGAAGGCGATAAACAATAGGAAGCCACCGACTATAAGAGCGGAGCGCCAGCCCCCAATCATATATCCAATACCCATTACCAAGACAAAAGTAGCGCTGACTGGCATGCCCAAATAGGCTGCTTTCATCGGCATCAACACATCGATGATCAACCAATTATTAAAAGTCTGAAGCCCATGATACCAGTTCTCTACCATCCAATCGACTCCTGCCTGCCAGAACGGCTCGGTGGTTATGCCCTGATTATGTGGAATTAAATAAAAATAATTAATACCACCACCAAAAATAATTTTTCCCACAAAGGTTAGGATTACGCAGGTTACCATAAAAATTAGAAATATAATCCCATATTTATGCCGTTGGAAATAGCTACTATCCGCAAAGTAATCTGTTTGTTTATTGGCCCATGCCAAAGATAATTTATCCAACACAACCGCAATAAGGACGATACAAATACCCAACTCGAGCGCTTGACCAATCCGCAATTGGTTCAAAGCAAGTAAGAGGTTAAACCCCAATCCCTTGGCACCAATGAAAGATGCAATGACAGCCATAGCCAGACACTGCATGATAACTTGGTTTGTGCCGATTAGAATATCACGCCTAGCTGTGGGGATTAAAACTTTCAACATCATTTGACTATTGCTACAGCCACTCATAGCACCGGCTTCGACCACTTCTGGCGAAACACGTTTCAATCCCAAAAGGGTCAATCTGATCATTGGAGGTGTTGCAAAAATGATTGTCGCAATCGCACCCGCATGATCTCCAACACCGAAGAACACCATCACAGGAATAAGATAGGAAAAATGTGGCATGGTTTGCGCCACATTTAATAAGGGCATAATAATTGTCTCAGCAGTTTTGCTTTTATAAGCAACCGCCCCAAAAAATAGGCCAAGTAAGCAAGATACGGGTGCCGCAATCAAAACAAAAGATAATGTCTCCATTGCCGGCTCCCATTGACCGAATATGGCAATATAGGACGTCGCAATTCCAGCTAGAAGGGCTAGCATCTTTCCACTAAGCGCATAGCCCAGCAAGATTGCACCGCCCAATACAACTGTCCAAGGAAGAGCGGGCCAAACTGCCCACTTGTTATCACCTACAAAATCCCAGCTCGTGAAAGCTACAATGGTTTTGACACCTCCTAGGAGAATTTCACGAACAAATTGAATACAAAATAGAACACCACCCGAAAAGCCTCGTGTTAGTTCTCGTATAAGTGCAGACGTTTCATATTCTTCAAGATCTGAATCATAAACTTCGACTGGAAACCAATCATACATGAGATGCTCGGCAAAACCATTAATTGCCCCGGGAAAGCCGGCGAATAATGCCGGAAACCGCCAAAGAACATTAGTTTCATCCGGAGTAACCAGCAGATACAGCGTGAAAAAAAACACTAGCAAAACTAGGATTTGTAAAGTTTTAAAGTGCTTATTTACGAATGCCATAGAGCCACCCTACAGTTTATCATCAGTTGTATTGGCATTGCCAAATAACATGTGGATGATCTTCGATGCATGGACTGAACCAACAATATGACCAAGCCCGTCCACAACTGCCACATGTTTGGGCTCAGTCAACACGGCCTCCGCCACTGTGAAAATAATGGCATCCTTAGATACCTGCAACGGCCCAAGCAGGGAGGCATCCACAGCAGGCTCCATGACAGATTCAATTTTTAAAACTTTTTCGCGTGGTACTTCTTCAGTGAATTTTCTTACATACTCTGTAGCTGGGCATAGAACGATGTTGGCAGGCGTATCTAACTGCTCGATCACGCCGTCCTTCATAATTGCAATCCTATCTGCAAGCCGCAAAGCCTCATTGAAATCATGAGTTACGAATAGAATAGTCTTGTTCAAAACGCCCTGTAGGCGTAGAAATTCATCCTGCATTTCTTTTCGAATTAGAGGATCAAGTGCGGAAAATGGTTCATCAAGAAACCAAATATCTGGCTCAACAGCGAGAGATCGTGCTATCCCTACCCGTTGTTGTTGGCCACCAGACAATTGCCTAGGGAAGTAATTTTCCCGTCCATCCAGCCCTACCAGTTCAACCATTTCAAGAGCTCGCGTCATACTCTCATCAGTACTCTTGCCTTTCACTTGCAGCGGAAAGGCTATATTTTCCAAGACAGTTTTATGCGGTAACAAGCCAAAACTTTGAAATACCATCCCCATTTTATTGCGGCGAAGCTCTATGAGTTGTTTGGGAGTCATTGCAAGCAAGTCTTGCCCATCAATAAATATGTCCCCCGCAGTGGTATCGGTCAGACGCGAGATACACCGCAAAAGGGTTGATTTTCCAGATCCTGACAAGCCCATAACTACTAAAATTTCGCCCTCAAATACTTCAAAGGAGGCGTTATTTACACCAACAACACAGCCAGCATCTTTGAATGTTTTAGCGTCAACATATCCATTTGACTGGGAGAGTAACTTCTTAGCATTTTCGCCAAAAACTTTATAAACTGAGGCACACTTAATTACGGGTTTTGCGGCTGATATTTGCGAAGGCATATTTAGTTCCTATTAGGCGTTGGGGACTGTCGACTGCGCGTTTTTTGTTTAACTTTATTTAAACGAATTTTGATTACTGATAGAGTGACCCATTTATTTAGTAACCAAACCTGAAAATAAGGTACCTGCAACGCCTCACAGCGTTGCAGGAATATTTAAAACCTTATTTAGTAAAAGGCTCCCAAACGTCAGCATGGGCAGCCAACCAAGATTTAGCAGCATCCTGATGGCTCATTTTGTCGACGTCGACTAAGGCCGCCATTTGGCCAATGTCTGTTGAGGTGAACGAAATCTTGCTAAATGCAGTATATGCAGCAGGATGCGTTTTTGGGAACTTGTAGTTAGCAGCTTTTTTCAGCCAACCTTTTGGTGAACCACATGCACCGTCACCGCCATCACCAACGCGACAGCCTTGAAAGAATTCTGGAAACTCAATGAAAACAAAACCCTCAGCATCCGTAAAGTTTGGTGTCCAATTAAATGTAATCACACCGCGACGGTCTTTTTTAGCAGATTCGAGTTCTGCCCACAGCGCATCTGCTGAACCAGCGAATTTAACCATATATTTGTCATCAAGACCTAGACCTGCCAACCGTTCTGGCATTTGAGTGCCGTGCCAGCTTTGTGGGCCTTCCAACCAACGGCCTTTACCACCAGAATCTGCAGTTGCAAAAACTTCAGGACAGTTTGCCAAAGCTTCCCAGTTTGGGAGGCCGGGGCAAAGATTGTCGTCGATTACGTACTGTGGAACACCCATTTCCTCCAGTGTCATAGCAGCATGTGTACCCGCATCGATGATACCACCTTTTGCCATTGCGTTGTAAAAAGATGCGCCAAAAGTAGACTGCCAAACTTCATGAGAAATGGTCACATCGCCGTTACGGATGGCCTCATAAACAGCTTGGGTGTCAGCAGGAACATATTCGACATTATTTCCCATACTTTCAAAAATACCGCCAATTACATATGCCATCACAACTTGGCTGGACCAGTTATGGGTTGGAATCACAATCGGTTTACTAGAGTCTTCAGCAAGAGCCTGGCCCGATACGGACGCAAGTGTCACTGACAACGCGACTGCAAAATTACGTGTAAGATTTTTCATTTTTTTCTCCCTGTTGAAGCGACAACATAGCCGCTGTGATCTGCAAATATTTTTACAACACATTAAACCATTCCCGCTCCATATCGTGGAAACATGTCCAATGTATTTAAAAACATCTGCGCCTGCGACTCGTTGAGGTCACAGGAATACCGTGGTGTACATTCTGAGCAAATTTTCCTACGGGTCAAGTTTTTTTCTTCTTAATATACCTAGGATACGGCTGATCTATTATTACGTGAGAAAGCTGTGATCACTTGCTTACCATAAAATGAATTCGGATTCCTATATAAAGTCGGAAACCACTTTAACTTTGTCCGATTTCAAGCTGTAAAACGAGGCCAGACGGGAGACTTTACTCACAAGGAGTTTTACGCATGCGATACTCAGGTCTGCGGGTTATTAAAGAAGCCCTCACTGGTCACAAAGGCTGGAAGCACGCTTGGCGTGATGTCGAGCCACAAGTGCAGTACGATTATATTGTAATCGGCGGCGGCGGACACGGACTGGCCACGGCTTACTATTTAGCACGGAATCATGGTGCCAAAAAAATAGCTGTTTTAGAAAAAGGCTGGGTTGGGGGCGGCAATATTGGTCGCAACACAACAATTGTGCGCTCAAATTATCTGCTCGACGGTAATGAGCCATTTTATGAGCATTCGTTGAAGCTATGGGAAGGTTTAGAGCAAGATATTAATTATAACGCGATGATCAGCCAACGTGGTATTCTAAATTTGGTGCATTCTGACGCTCAACGAGACGCCTTCGTTCGGCGAGGCAATGCGATGATCTTGAACGGTGCAGACGCAGATCTGCTTAGTACCGAAACGATCCAAAAGCGCTATCCATTTTTAAACGTTAACAATGCACGTTTTCCAATAAAGGGTGGATTAGCCCAACATCGCGGTGGGACGGTACGGCATGATGCCGTGGCTTGGGGCTATGCCCGCGCTGCCGACCAGCTTGGCGTCGATATTATCCAAAACTGCGAAGTTACGGGCTTTCGCATTGAAAGTGGGAAATGCCTAGGCGTAGAGACCAGCCGTGGCTATATCGCTGGTGGTAAGGTCGCGTCCTGCGTTGCTGGCTCATCAGGACGGCTCATGGCGAAGGCTAACATGCGCCTGCCAATTGAAAGCCATGTTTTGCAAGCATTTGTGTCAGAGGGTCTGAAACCTGTCCTCCCCGGGGTTATTACCTTCGGAGCCGGACATTTTTATTGCAGCCAATCCGACAAGGGTGGTTTGGTATTTGGCGGCGATCTAGATGGCTATAACTCCTATGCACAGCGGGGCAACCTTCCAGTCGTCGAAGATGTTTGCGAGGGAGCAATGGCAATCTTCCCAATGCTTGGAAGGGTGCGGCTGTTGCGGATGTGGGGGGGTATTATGGATATGTCGATGGATGGCTCTCCCATAATTGATCATACACATATAAAAAACCTCTATTTCAACGGTGGTTGGTGTTATGGTGGCTTCAAAGCAACACCGGCCTCTGGCTGGTGCTATGCCCATCTGTTGGCTACAGACACACCCCATGAATTTGCCAAAGCCTATCGATTTGACCGCTTTGAAAAAGGCCAAATGATCGATGAAAAAGGCATGGGCAACAACCCACAGCTGCATTGAGAGGCCAGCGGATATGATTATCAATCACCCTATTCTGGGCCCACGTGACAGCGCAGAGTTCACCTATATGGGCGATTCAGCTCTTTTAGACAGACCCGATTGGAAGGCAACTGATGCCTTGGCGCAATTTATTGATTATGGCTATCTGCGCGACAACCCCGCAGGGCCACACCAGGAGCTTTGGTACCACGAACAAGGCGATCGATCATTTTTAGTCGTGACCCGCGACACGACAACCCATGAAATTTCATCGGTTAAATTGGCCCGCGATGTGGCCCGCAGCCGAGGGCGTAGCACATGAGCCAGATAAATCGTCTTGAAGGCGGACAGATTGATCGCAGCCGAATGCTTAATTTTACCTTTGATGGCAAATCCTATCAAGGTTACGCAGGTGACACACTGGCCAGTGCACTATTAGCAAATAACGTACGCCTAATGGGCCGCTCGTTCAAATACCACCGCCCCCGCGGTGTTTTAACTGCCGGCTCAGAAGAGCCCAATGCAATCATGGAATTGCGCGATGGCGCCCGCCAAGAGCCCAACACCCGCGCCACCACGGCCGAGCTATTTGACGGATTAACTGCCAAGTCACAAAATAAAATTGGATCCCTCCGCTTTGACTTGATGGCAATTAATGACCGATTTTCAAATTTCTTGACCGCTGGATTTTACTATAAAACCTTTATGTGGCCTGCCGCTTTTTGGGAAAAAGTCTATGAACCAATAATCAGAAAAGCAGCTGGGCTGGGCAGCATTAGCTTTCAAGATGATCCAGATGAATATGATCGGGGGTTTTTGCACTGTGATTTGCTCATCATTGGAGCAGGCCCGTCAGGCCTAGCCGCGGCCCTCACCGCGGGGCGCGCCGGGGCGCAGGTCATTCTGGCAGATGAAGATTATACTATGGGCGGGCGACTAAATTCCGAACGGTTCAGTCTTACAGACCAATCTGGTGCCGAATGGGCAGCCAAAACTGTTAAAGAATTAGCCGAATTACCAAATGTAAGAGTTATGGCGCGAACCACAATCCTTGGCGCCTTCGATCATGGTATTTACGGCGCTTTGGAAAGGGTATCAGATCACCTTGCACTGCCAGAGGCCGGAAAACCGAGGCAAATTTTGTGGCGAATATATACGAAACGTAGCTTGCTTTGCGCCGGAGCCACAGAACGGCCTATTGCATTTGAAAATAATGACAGACCTGGCATCATGTTGGCCGGCGCAATGCGCAGCTACGCCAACCGCTGGGCGGTCACAGCCGCGCAAAATGTGGCAATTTTTACCAACAATGACGATGGACATAAAACCGCTGCGGACCTGCATTCAGCTGGAGTGCAAGTAGCCGCTGTGATCGATATTCGCCAAGACGCACCGCAAAGCCTAGATTATGAGGTAATAGCAGGTGGGCGTATAACTAATAGCCGCGGCCGCTTGGGCCTCACCTCAGTTGAAGTTTTGCTTCCAGATGGTAGCACACGCAGGTTACCCTGTGGCGCATTGGGAGTGTCAGGCGGTTGGAATCCAAATGTGCATCTGACTAGCCATCACCGTGGTCGCCCAGTGTGGAACGACGAAATAGCAGCCTTTTGCCCACCAGAAGAGTGCCCCTCAGGCCTAACAGTTGCTGGAGCTGCTTTGGGTAATTTCACTACGGCAGGAGCATTAGCTTCCGGCGTGTCTCAAGCAAATGAAGTTCTCGAAAGCCTTGGTATCAAACAAAATAAAATTGTGGTGCCGCAGGCTGAAGACGGCTTGGTCAATATGACTCCCTTTTGGTATGTCCAAGGTAGCTCTCGCGCTTGGCTCGACCAGCAAAATGATGTCACAGTCAAAGATGTCAAGCTCTCACATCAAGAAAACTTTATTAGTGTTGAGCATCTTAAACGCTATACAACTTTGGGAATGGCCACCGATCAGGGTAAGACGTCTAATATGGGTGGCCTCGCTATTATGGCCGAGCTGACTGGTAAAACCATTCCTGAAGTTGGCACAACAATCTTTCGACCACCCTATACGCCAACAGCCATTGGCGCATTTGCAGGCCGCGATCGGGGCACAGGTTTTCGCCCCACCCGAAAAACCCCAAGTCATGCATGGGCCGAAGAAAAGGGTGCAGTTTTTGTCGAAGTAGGCATGTGGCTGCGCGCACAATGGTTTCCACAAGCTGGTGAGAGCCACTGGCGACAATCTGTGGACCGTGAAGTTTTGGCCACTCGCAATTCAGTGGGAATCTGTGATGTCACCACATTGGGGAAAATTGACGTCCAAGGGGCTGATGCAGCCGCATTCCTTAACAAAGTTTACTGCAACGGCTTCGCAAAGTTAGCCACCGGAAAGACCCGCTACGGCTTGATGCTTCGTGAAGATGGGATTGCCATGGACGACGGCACCGCCGCTCGGTTGGCTGAGGATCATTTCGTGGTAACAACGACCACCGCAAACGCGGTTTCTGTATTTAGACATATGGAATTTGCCCGTCAATGCCTTTGGCCTGATCTTGATGTGCAGCTGATTTCGACCACTGAGGCCTGGGCTCAATACGCCGTGGCTGGACCCAATGCTCGAAAGCTGCTCCAAAAGGTTGTAGATTCGAAATTTGATTTGTCTAATGAAGCCTTTCCTTTCATGGCGTGCGCCAATGTCACGGTGTGCGGCGGTTTGCGCGCTCGGCTATTTAGGATTTCTTTCTCAGGAGAGCTAGCCTTTGAAATTGCTGTGCCCACACGCTACGGTGACGCGATGATCCGGCGTTTGATGCAGGCAGGCGAAGAGTTTGAGGCAGTTGCTTACGGCACAGAAGCACTCGGCGTAATGCGGATCGAAAAGGGTCATGCGGCAGGCAATGAATTAAATGGCACCACATCAGCGGTGAACCTTGGCATGGGGCGGATGGTGTCCAAGAAGAAAGATAGCATCGGGTCCACACTGTCAGAGCGTAGTGGCTTAAACACAGACGACGCTTTGAAGTTGATTGGATTACGCCCAGTTGATGTTAAAAATCCAGTGCCCGCAGGCAGCCATCTTATAACAAGAGGCGATCCAGTGGATGCGGCACATGATCAGGGGTATGTAACATCTGCTTGTTACTCGCCAAACTTAGGTTACTCCATCGCGCTAGCCTATCTAAAATCTGGCGATAGCCGCAAGGGGGAGATCCTCCGACTTGTTAGTCCTTTGACCGGCTTTGATCATGAGGTCGAAGTGGTCAGCGCCCACTTCATTGATCCCGAGGGGGAACGTCTGCGTGCATAACCTCACAGTCACAACCGCACTCGGTGGAACCGAGCAACGCATCGACATGCATGGACCCATCACACTAAGCGAAGAGCCAGGCTATGCATTGGCCTCAGTGGCAGCGCGCAAGGGAGGGGAACGGGCCACTACTTTAGCGATCCGCCGGCTCATTGGTCCTGCAGCGCCGAAGCCTGGCCATATAGCGGGTGATAAGGTCACCGCCTTTTGGACCGGGCCAGATCAATGGATGCTCGAAGCGCCATACGACAGCCACGAAACCCTGTTTGAACAAGCTACAGCAGAGGTAAAGGGTAAAGCATCAGTAACTGAGCAAACTGGTGGTTGGTGCCGTTTTGATTTGCGTGGTGTAGGTTTGGCCGCAGTATTAGAGCGGCTTTGCCCGATCAATATGACTACATTTCAACCAGGCGACGCCACACGCAGTAGCATCGATCATTTAGGCTGTTTTGTAATTTGTCGAGCGCTAGAACACATTTCAATCCTAGGGCCACGCTCCTCCGCCGCATCTCTCCACCACGCGCTCCTGACGGCAATGCGCTCGGCGTATTAGAAGGCAGACCAAACTTGTTTTCTGAGCAATCCAAGACATCGTGTTTACATTTATTAAACAAGTTAAGTCCGTAGCTCTACACCGATGGCACCGGGCTATTGTCTTGTACTCGGTATAGGTTGATGCGGCGGCGATCCTCTTGAGGGGAAAGTCCAAAAGCGTCCTTGTAATGCTGCACCATTGGAGTGGTTGACCCGTATCCCACTTGTAGAGCAATTTGGGCCATACTGTCTTTGGAGTACATCACTAACTGCTGAGCAGCTTTCATGCGCATGGAGCGGTAATAATGCGAGGGACTTTGCCCTGTAGCTTTTTTGAAGCTGCGTTCAATTTGTCGGGCAGACACGCCAACCTCGTCAGCTACATCTGCCACAGATATTGGCTCGGTCAGATTAGCAGCAAATACCGCCACTGCTTTGGCCACCACAGCGGGAAGGGTAGCGTCAGTTGAGGATTGGCGGTAAGTAGGGATGCTTTGGCGCACACCCTCACCACGCATTAATGGATGTTGGAACCAACAGGCCACTTCTGTGGCCACATTTGCACCCAGTCGAGTTTCTATTAAACGCAAAGACAGGTCAAATGCTGCTGCTGCACCAGAAGCGGTATAGCGGCGCTGTGAAACCTCAATCACCTGATCCGAAGCCTTAACTTCTGGAAATTCAGATCGAAACGCAGCCTCATAGCACCAATGTACTGAGACCATCTGTCCAGCCATCACTCCAGAACGTACCAGTGGAAACACGCCACCACTGATCCCACCTAGGATAGTCCCATGGCGGCCCAAAGTACGTAGGGCACCATAGCCCGCTTTTGGATTAGAAAATTGAGCCATCGGAGGGCTAAGCAAAAATAAATGATCCGGACCGTTAGTTTGCGACAAAGCCATATCTGGTTCGAAACTCACGCCAGCACTGGAACGAACTTTTGCCATCGTTTCCGCCAAGAGCGTCCAAGAAAAGGCAACTTGTCCTGAAATTTCATTAGCAGCACGTAATGGCTCAATCATTGACGTCAAGCAGGCCATTGGGAAGCCGTCAAAAATCAAGAAGTTAATGGACTGGATTTTCATGTCATTCATAATTATGATACTAACAGGAAAACTACGGCCAAGATCAAGACACCAACGTGAAAGATCGGGATAGATTTATGAATATTGAAAAGATAACATCTGAAACGGTCGGAAAACTGACACAAGATCCACATGTTGTGCGTGAGGAACGCGAAAAAGTGCTCGAAGTAGCCATCGGTCGGGAGGTACGTGCCTTTCGTCGTCGCCAAGAAGTTACAGTGGCCGAGTTAGCTACTACAACCGGCCTTTCGATTGGCATGTTATCCAAAATTGAGAATGGCAACACCTCACCTTCCCTAACAACTTTACAAACTTTGGCTAACGCGCTGTCAGTCCCAATAACCTCATTTTTCCGTAGATTTGAGGAGCAGCGTGAAGCCGTACACACCAAAACTGGCGAAGGTGCTGAGACTGAGCGTGCCGGTACCCGCGCTGGTCATCAATATAATCTGTTGGGCCATATTGGAGCCAATGCAAGCGGCGTGATTGTAGAGCCATATTTAATAACTCTATCGACTGAATCCGATGTGTTCCCAACCTTTCAACATGGCGGCATTGAAACAATCTACGTGCTGGAAGGCAAAGTTGATTACCGCCATGGGGATGAAGTTTATCCACTCAGCCCCGGTGATACACTTTTTTTTGATGCAGATACCGCCCATGGCCCAGAAAAACTAGTTCAATTGCCAGCACGGTACCTATCAATCATCAGCTACCCACAAAATACATAAAATAGAAACCTGCATTAAATATTTTACGTTACAATCTCTTGCAGAGAAACAAACTCACCACAGCCAAATTCTAAAGTATAGTAATCGAGGCTAAATCCAGCACGCTTCAACTGAAATTACTTTTGTAGAGATGGCTCACTATGATCATCTGGCCAAACTCCAAAAGAAGTTGGTAAGCCATCATCATATTGGGCCAAAAAATCCAACATCATCGGCCGTTTATCGATGAAGCCTTTATAAGTCGCCAATTCTTCCGGCAAATCACGCACTACTCGGTGCAGCCTACGACCCCATTTGGGTTTGCTCATAATGTCTTGAAATGACATCAGGTAGCAGCGGATAGGAAAAACAAGCCCATTAGAGCGGGGCAGACGAAAAAACGTTTGCAATTCCACACGCAAATGCTGTTTTGAGCCGATATTTTCGGGTGTCAGGGAGTTTTTCTGTACACCCCATTTATGATAATTCTCAGGGCTTGTGTCCAACAAAGGGTTGACCGTCATGGTCCAGTTGAGTCGTCGCGCCGGCGCACCTTGTTGGATGCTAAGCAAAAACTTCAACGCGCGCTTGAAAATGCCTTTTTCATGGGCCAATGGTACGGGGGCATGCCACTCAAAGAAATTCATGCCAATATCAAAATCCAAACTCCAGTCAGCCTGCGTGGTGACCATACCTGCATCCATCCATAGATTATCTTCACGCTGGTCTAATACGCAAAAATCGCCCTGAGTTTGGCGGGTGATATATTCCATTGGAGCGTAAGGTAGCGTAGTCTCATCCATAAAAATAAAATGATCTTCAATGCCCATAGGCTTGTTAATCCAATGCCATTTAGAACCATCTCGATGCAGTTCAAATAACTCAGGATAATCCTCAGATTTTGATACCATAATCAATTCTAAAAGATCCCAGCCCGCCAAAGCCATGTGGGGCAACGATTGACAGCGCAGTGGATCATCAGCCAAAACCAACGCGCGGTCGCGCATCTCTGCTAAGTAATGCTCGTCCACATCAAAACGCTTCTCATAAATACTATCAGCGGGGCCACCCTGGTGTTGCTCCATATTTATCGAATACATGTAACTGTCTTCATGAAACGGAAACGGAAACCGGTCTTTTGCCCGCTGGGAATTACTGAATGAGTAATCATCCCGAAACGTTTCATCATTAAATCGAATGGTCATGACACAATTCTCCTATCGGTCCAGCACTAGGATTTTACCATCAAAGCGGGACACACATGGCATAATTTTTTTACCTGAAGATTTTTCACCATCCTCAAGCCAATGGTCACGATGAATGAATGTGCCATCACTTTCCAGAACATCAGTCTCGCATTGCCCACAAGCGCCACCGCGGCAAAGATAGGGCGGATCAACTCCAAGCCGCTCAATGGCTTCCAACAAGCTTTCATCTTCACCGACCTCGAGAGATAGGCCAGACTTGGCCAACCGAACCGCAAAGGGTTTACCAGGTTGTGGGGCTAAAAATTCCTCGTGATGCACATGGGCGTCAGGCCAGCCTGCTACAGTGGCGGTCCTGCGCACCCAATTGATCATTCCTTTGGGGCCACACACATAAAGATGTGTGCCAATAGGTTGCCCATCTAAAAGGTTTTCTA
>LAQD01000010.1:94974-99419 GCA_000981705.1 Rhodobacteraceae bacterium ASP10-04a | reverse complement strand
TTGATCTGCGCCATAAAGGGCGTAATCCCAATACCACCAGCGATAAATAAATGCTTGCGGGCGCGCAAATCTAACGAAAATAAATTGACCGGAAAGCTGAGGGTCATCGTCGCGCCCAATTGCACTTTCTGGTGCAAAAAGAGCGATCCTCCCCGGCCCTGATCATCACGGCGGACCGAGATTGCATAAGTTTGGGTTTCCGCAGGATCAGACATCAAAGAGTAGGGGTTCATACGCGTTAAATCACCATCCTGCATCTCGACTACGGTGTGCGCACCACCCGAAAACGTAGGAAACTGGCATCCATCTATACGTTTAAACTCAAACCGAGTAACCAAGTCATTCAATGGAATTATGGCGGATACAACAACTTCGATTTTTTCAGCACCCATAGATTTAGGGGCTGTCGAATTTGGAGCTGGGGCGTTCATGAGTACAACTCCACAGATGTTGGCACATTACCTGGATCTTCAGCATCTATACAGACACCCTGAAATGCGGCAATCCTACGTGAGTAGTGATCACGAACAAATAGGTTAAGGCCGCAGTGGCTGCACTCAAACGGATCGATAATCACATTCTCAGTGATACCTTTGCAGTGTACACATTGCATCCGGCGTGCCACAGAGCCACGGTGTTCGGTTTGAATGGCTGTGTAATCATAACCGGCCTGCATTGCCTCATTCTGCGCCTGCCCCATCATGCCTTCAGTGCCCGCGAGATAAATCTGCAGACCCATAACAGCATCAGACAAGACTCGCTGAATTCGTGAAAGCGCGGCCGCGAAGCTGGGTCCCTCATAATACTGTGCGGGGTTAAGCTCTTGGAGTTTGGGTCCAAATAAGGTGCCATTGGGGATAAAAATAATATGAGTGTTGGCCATCAAATCAGATGCCTGGGCAGCTAGGTCCAAAATAGCCTCAGCACCTTCACAATCCGCAATCATCAAATGGGATCTTCCCGGCCGCGGCTCTAAAATGCCATACACAGGCCGACTGAGAATACTTTCAGGAAATTTAAATACGGACATTTGAGTATTTTCTCCCAACAACAAAATAGGTGAAGGCGCGCTTGCAGATCATACAAACGCGCCGTCTAAGTTAGATCAACCCTTTGCAGTACGAATTGATTTATCTTCATCATAAAATGGCATTTCAGACGCCACACAGGCAATCTCAGTGCCATCAGCATTGCGAACTGTCAAAGCCGTTCCAGCAACAGCACAGTTGACCGGCATCCGAGCAATACCAACATTGTGCTTGTTTACCTCCGAATACATACCAAAGGTGACTACGCCAACACTTTGCCCATTTTGTAGGAGGTCTGCGCCCTCGTCTGCTGGGATCATTCCATCCAATTTAACTCCAAAGATTTTGAAACGCTCTTTACCTTCAGATGAATAATGGTTTTCCGCACCGATGAAGCCAATCTTGCCAGGTGATACCGTGAACTCAAGACCCAACTCCCAAAGCGTGTCGCCACAGGTTTCATTATCAAACGGATGGGTCTCAGAATTATCACCCGGGTAGAACAACAGATAGCTTTCCGTGCGCAGCAGATCCAACGTTGAAAATTGAACGGGGCGAATACCCATATCAGCGCCCTCGGAAAGGATGGAATCCCAAAGATGTACTGCATCTTTGCGGCCACAAAAAATTTCATAGCCACGCTCACCAGTATAGCCAGTCCGCGAAATCATAACAGCGCGGCCAAACAGCTTGGTCTGCATCAGACCAAAATAAGCCAAATCACGAATACCAGGAACGTGTTTAGCCAAGAAATCTACTGCAACGGGGCCCTGCAACGACATATCATGCATGTCATCATCAAAAATTACCTCGCAGTTTTTAGATGCAGCCACAGTGGATAGCTGTTCCATACCAGTCCCAGTACCATGGACCACCAGCCAGCTGTTCACCGCTAAGCGATAGATCACGCAGTCATCAATGAACTTGCCTTGGTCATTCAGCATACATGCGTAAGTGGAGCGACCCGGCATTATCTTTTCAACATTGCGAGTGGTTACACGGTCAATTACGTAGGCGGCATCAGGTCCAACCAGATGGCATTTTTTCAAACCAGATACATCCATCAACCCTGCTTTTGTGCGGATTGACTCATAATCGGCTTTGGCGCGTTCTGGCGTGTGGTCGTAAAACCAGGCAGTACCCATTCCATTCCAGTCCTCCAATTCGCCACCAATTTCGGCATGGCGGTGCGCTAGAGCTGAATTTCTCCAAATAATAGACATTTATTGCGTTCCTAAATTAAATTTTCTTACGTAATCAATAATTACGATTTTAGTCTATAAATCAATACTAGGAGGCAATTTTTTTTCCTGTAAGGGAAATATAATCTTAAATGATTTTAGAATAAGCTAAAATAAAAAGAGGGCCACTTTAAAAGTGGCCCTCTTTAATCATACTAAAAATTTAATTTATTTTTCAGCTTTTTCGTACTGAGCTTGCTCAGACCGATTACCAGCAACCAGCACCCAAACACAAATTACTGCAGCTATTGCAGTAAAAATCCCAGGCCACGCCGTATTGGCCAACATAAACATTGGACCGTCCACGGCCGACCAATCTGCTTTATCATATGGAAACATCATATTTCTCCTCGATGTTAATTAGCTGGATGCAGGGCCAGAAGGTGCAATACCCTCAGGATAACCCTGCGCGGGTACTTTAACTGTATCAAGACCTGCTACCTCAGCGGCAGCCGGAACGCGCAACATACCCAATTTCTTGAGGATAAAGGCACAGATATAGCCCGGCACAAAGCCCAGCAAGCCGAAGACTAATGCCCCCACTATTTGACCGTACAAAGTGATAACTGGAGCATTCTCAATCGCCAGGGCCGGAAACCCCGAACCGAAGATGCCCAACATAACCACCCCGTAAAGACCAATTGTGCCGTGAACTGTCACCGCACCAACAGCATCATCGATACCACGATTTTCAAGCCATGTGGCTGCCGGTTTCAATATCATTCCAGCCGAGACTGCGATGATGAATGCCAATGCCGGATAGTAGATATCCAAACCAGAGGCAGTTGAAATAATCCCGGCAAGAGCACCAGACATCATCCAGAACGGATCCTTTGTCCAGATCCAAGAACCAATGATCCCACCTGCAATTGCCATCAATATGTTGAATGCCAAAGCAGATAAGGTAATCGGAGTGCCGTAGATTGTAGATTGTTTGTCCGCAAACCAGGACCAAGCCTCACCTGGAACTATCACACAAGCCATGAGGAAACCCCAGAAACCTACGATAATGAGCATCAAGCCAACTACTGTCAAAGGCATGTTGTGCCCTGCTATATGATTCGCAGTGCCATCAGCGTTAAATTTTCCGATCCGTGGCCCAAGATGCATCAAAACGCCCAGTGCAAAGAACCCTGCAACTGCGTGGACAAGCCCCGCAGCACCAAAATCATGAACGCCCCACTGTGTGACAAGCCAACCATCAGCATGCCAACCCCAAGCTGCAGCAACTACCCAAGCGAATGAGCCCAGCACAACAGCCAGAATTATGAAGCCAACAGTTTGAATGCGCTCAATCACAGCGCCTGACATGATCGAAGCCGTCGTAGCCGCAAACATTGCAAACGCACCAAAGAATACACCAGAGGCTTGATCCTCTATATTTGGCCCCATGTAAGCAGCTGATTCACCCCAACCCCATGCGATCGAGTTAGCGTATGCCCACCCAGAAATACCCATGGGACCTTCACTGAACGTCAGACCTGTTGGGAATCCCCAGTATACCCACCATCCGACGAAATAGAATGTAGGGATCACGAAGGCGAACGCTAAAATATTTTTAACACCAGACGACAAAACGTTCTTTGAACGCGAAGAGCCCATCTCGTAGGCTAAAAAGCCAGCATGGATGATAATCATCAGGGGTATACTTAAGTAATAGAAAGTTTCCGCAAAGTTGGTGTTAGTCACACCTGCACTTGCTTCCAATGCAGCCACCTGAGCGGTGAGCTCTGCCAATAGTTGTTCCAAATTTAACTCCCAGTTATTTTACAATCGCATCTTCTTATTTGTAATTTTTGACGCGTGTCGGATATCAATCACATTCAGTCTGATCTGAAAAGCAATTTTTGACGCAAATGAAAAAAAGTTTCCTCATGGTTGAGCCGCGGAATATTTGGTGCTAGCGTTCAAAGCTCAACCCATATCGGGACATTATTCGTGAAAGGAATGCCGCATGTGCGGGATCGTTGGTCTTTTCCTAAAAGACAAATCTATGGAGCCTCAACTTGGGGCTATGTTAACCGATATGTTAATCACTATGACAGATCGTGGGCCTGACAGTGCGGGAATCGCAATTTACAGTAAAGAATCCAAAAGTATTGGTAAGTTAACTGTTCAATCAGATACGCCTGATGTGGATTTTAGAAAGTTAAAAGACGACCTAAAAAAGCATATT
>LAQD01000010.1:82687-94870 GCA_000981705.1 Rhodobacteraceae bacterium ASP10-04a | reverse complement strand
AGAGATTTATAAAGAAGTTGGACTACCAAAAGACGTTGCGTCACGTTTTGGCATATCTCAAATGTCGGGGAGCCACGGAATAGGCCACACTCGGATGGCCACCGAATCAGCCGTGACCACAATGGGTGCGCACCCTTTCAATACCGGAAGCGACCAATGCCTCGTCCACAACGGCTCTTTGTCCAATCATAATTCCTTGAGGCGTAAACTGCGCCGTGATGGTGTGCACATCGAAACCGAAAATGACACCGAAGTGGGAGCTGCATATCTCACATGGAAAATGCAGAACGGCAGCACACTGGGCGAAGCTTTGGAAAGTAGTCTCAAGGATCTAGATGGGTTTTTTACATTTGTTGTTGGCACCAAAGACGGATTTGGTGTGGTGCGAGATCCGATTGCTTGCAAACCCGCAGTGATGGCAGAAACTGATCAATATGTAGCCTTTGGCAGTGAATACCGCGCATTGGTTAATTTGCCGGGTATCGAAGACGCACGCGTCTGGGAACCTGAGCCCGCAACCGTTTACTTCTGGAAACATTGATATGCAGACTTATGATTTATCCACGGGCAGCCTACGTGAACTCAACGCCACCCTGCACGCGCAAAATGAAACCACAAACCAAACAGCATGGGAAATCATGAACCCCCGCGGTGCGCATGCCATTGCCTGCGGATTAGACAGCCCTATTGAAGTGACCGTATGCGGATCAACTGGCTACTATTCCGCCGGCATGAACCAACAGGCCACGGTGAATATCAAAGGAAGCGCAGGACCAGGTGTCGCTGAAAATATGATGTCAGGCAAAGTTATAATTGATGGCGATGCAAGCCAATACGCAGGTGCTACCGGCCATGGAGGCCTTTTAGTTGTTAAAGGTAACGCATCTTCACGTTGCGGAATCTCAATGAAGGGAATTAACATCGTGGTGCATGGCAATATTGGGCACATGTCTGCCTTCATGGCCCAATCAGGAAATATGGTTGTTTGTGGTGACGCTGGTGAGGCTTTAGGTGATAGTTGTTACGAGGCGCGTTTATTTGTTCGAGGCTCTGTGAAATCATTGGGTGCAGATTGCGAAGAAAAAGAGATGCGACCAGAGCATTTAGAAATTTTGCAAACACTGTTAACCGAAGGAGAGTGCGACGCTAAGCCAGAAGAGTTCAAGCGCTACGGTTCGGCGCGCACCCTCTATAATTTCAATATTGATAACGCATATTAAGGGATCCACGACATGAGCAATGATGATAGCGGTATCCCGCGCACTACCCCGAGGCAATCAGCCACCTTTTCTCAAGATGTTAACAGTGAGATCAGACGCGCTGCAGCAACTGGTATTTATGACATTCGTGGTGGTGGGGCAAAGCGAAAGCTGCCCACTTTCGATGATCTTCTTTTTTTAGGGGCATCAATTTCGCGATACCCATTGGAAGGCTATCGCGAGAAATGTGATACTAACGTCACTATTGGGGGTCTGAATGCATCCAACCCAATTCACCTAGATATTCCAATTACAATTGCAGGCATGTCCTTTGGGGCACTTTCGGGCCCTGCAAAAGAGGCCTTGGGACGAGGGGCTTCAGAAGCTGGCACCTCCACCACTACTGGCGATGGTGGCATGACACACGAGGAGCGTGGTCACTCTTCAAAGCTCGTATATCAATATCTGCCATCGCGCTACGGCATGAATCCCAATGACCTACGTAAAGCAGATGCAATCGAGATTGTTGTAGGCCAAGGCGCAAAGCCTGGCGGCGGCGGCATGCTTCTGGGACAAAAAATAAGTGACCGTGTAGCCGACATGAGAAACCTACCTAAAGGTATTGATCAACGATCTGCCTGCCGCCATCCAGACTGGACCGGCCCAGATGATCTAGAAATCAAAATTCTTGAACTCCGTGAAATAACAGGCTGGAAAGTACCAATCTATGTGAAGGTTGCAGGTGCTCGCCCCTACTATGACGTAACCCTAGCAGTGAAAGCTGGAGCTGACGCGATTGTATTGGACGGCATGCAGGGGGGTACAGCAGCCACGCAGGACGTGTTCATTGAACATGTTGGCCAACCGACACTGGCGATCATCCGCCCAGCTGTAAAAGCTCTTCAAGATCTAGGTATGCACCGCAAGGTGCAGCTTATCCTCTCCGGTGGAATTCGCACTGGTGCAGACGTGGCTAAAGCTATGGCTCTGGGTGCAGATGCCGTAGCGATTGGGAGTGCAGCATTAATCGCTCTGGGCGACAATGACCCTAAATGGGAGGCTGAGTACAATAAACTGGGTACCACTGCGGGAGCCTATGATGACTGGCACGAAGGCAAAGACCCTGCAGGTATCACCACTCAAGATCCAGAGTTGATGAAACGCTTTGATCCACTTGAGGGTGGCCGACGCTTGCGGAATTACCTCAAGGTAATGACACTTGAGGCCCAGACTATTGCTAGGGCCTGTGGTAAGAACCACCTCCATAATCTTGAGCCTGAAGATTTGGTTGCTCTCACCATGGAAGCCGCTGCGATGGCGCAGGTTCCACTGGCAGGCACAGATTGGTGGCCTGGAAAAACTAGTTCATTTTGATATATTGGGCGCGGCGGGTTATCTCGACGCGCCCTTAAAAATTTACACGATCAATAGGGGGAAAAGACAATGGCAAAAGATCTGGCAAAATTTGCTGAAGACAATGGCGTAAAGTATTTCATGATTTCATTTACCGACTTATTCGGTGGACAGCGGGCTAAATTAGTACCCACCCGAGCAATTGCAGGCATGCAGGAAGATGGTGCAGGCTTTGCAGGTTTTGCAACTTGGCTCGACTTAACACCTGCGCATCCCGATATGCTGGCGGTGCCGGATCCAGATGCTGTCATCATTCTGCCGTGGAACAAAGAAATTGCTTGGGTTCCAGGGAATTGTGTCATGGAGGGTGAAGATGTAGCCCAAGCCCCTCGTAATGTGCTGCGCCGCCTTATTTCTGATGCTGCCGCAGAGGGCATGCATGTCAAAACTGGAATTGAAGCGGAGTTTTTTCTACTTACACCGGCAGGCGATCAAATATCTGATCCTTACGACACCGCAGCTAAGCCTTGCTATGACCAACAAGCATTCATGCGGCGCTTGGATGTGATCCGGGAAATTAGTGATTATATGTTAGACCTAGGTTGGGGCGCATATCAAAATGACCATGAAGACGCCAACGGCCAGTGGGAAATGAACTGGGACTTTGATGATGCGTTGAAAACTGCTGACAAACACAGTTTCTTTAAATTTATGACTAAAACTGTAGCCGAAAAACACGGATATCGCGCAACCTTCATGCCTAAGCCAATCGAAGGGCTCACAGGAAACGGCTGCCATGCACATATCTCGGTCTGGGATGCTCCCGGGGCTGAAGCGAAAACTAATGTCTTTGCTATGAAGCCCAATGACAGCAGCCAAACCGCAGAACTGGGCCTCTCTGAAAAGGGCCGGCATTTCTTGGGCGGTATAATGAAACATGCCTCGGCCTTGGCTGCGATCACAAACCCCACGGTTAACAGCTTTAAACGTATCAACGCACCGCGCACCATGTCAGGGGCTACTTGGGCTCCCAATACGGTAACTTGGACCGGCAACAACCGAACACATATGGTACGAGTACCCGGCCCCGGCCGTTTTGAACTGCGACTGCCCGATGGCGCTGTTAACCCTTACCTATTACAGGCGGTGATCATAGCAGCTGGACTATCAGGCGTGCGGTCTGAATCCGACCCAGGAAAACGCCACGACATCGATATGTATGCCGAAGGCCACAAGGTCCGCGGTGGACCAAAATTACCTCTTAATATGCTGGATGCTTTGCGTGAGTACGACAAGGATAAAGGTTTAAAAGCTGCAATGGGCGAAGAATTCTCAGCCGCCTACCTGAAGTTGAAACACTCAGAGTGGAACGATTTTTGCAGCCACTTTAGCGACTGGGAAAAAGCAAACACTATGGATATCTAACCCTAGTCCAAGCTATTAAAATTTCTAAAATACCGAGTTCTAAGCCTCGGTATTTTAGTTAAAAATTTACTTACCACAGTAGGTCTTGCCCAAATTTCCTGTGTGTAAACCAAACCAAATAGGTGGCAACAGCGAGTGACATACCCGTATCCATGGCCACTGAGGCGGCCTCTGGCGAAAAGCCAACCGCCCACAGAGCTTGTAGCATCGTCACCGCCACACCCAATAGAGACAACAGCAAGAGCGGCCGTGAAACAGCGCGGCGCATCAACATCAGTACGCAGCCCAAAAACCCACCAAAGACCGCCACAACAAAGGCTGCAGTCGCATACCCGGGTCGGCTCTTGGCCACAGCATCATACGCCTGCGGCAATACCTCTAAAACTTCAGGGTTAGTTTGCATTAAAAAATTGTAGCAGCCCATTGAGTTCCAAAGCAGTCCGACCCCACCAACTATCCAAAAATTTAAGCTGGGTTTTAAGACCTCTTTCATTGCTATCTTCCTTTTGATTTGAAGGGAAATCCTGGGGATATAAAAGTATCCTTTTTTCAAAAAATACACCAAAGTCTAGCCACATTTCCACCCAAGTTTGAGGTAAAGCCGTTCAATCTATTTTTGCACCCATAAATACACTCAAAATAGTGATTTATAAAGAAAATAATTTTTAAAATCGTATGGAAACTTGACTTTCAAATCTGGGAAGCCTCCAATCATATCAGTATAAGAATAGGGGAATGGTATGACGAAACGTGTTGCAATAATTGGCGCTGGACCATCGGGATTGGCTCAATTACGAGCCTTCCAATCGGCTAAAGACAAGGGAGCCAAAATCCCAGAAATTGTTTGCTTTGAGAAGCAATCCGATTGGGGTGGGCTTTGGAATTATTCTTGGCGCACTGGCGTAGATGAATATGGCAATCAATGCCACGGCTCGATGTATCGCTATCTATGGTCGAACGGCCCAAAAGAGGGCTTGGAATTTGCAGATTATACTTTTGAGGATCATTTTGGCAAGGCTATAGCTTCCTTCCCACCGCGTGCAGTGTTGTTTGACTATATCAAAGGGCGAGTTGAAAAAGCCGGCGTGCGCGACATGATCCGATTTTCAACAATCGTACGCGATGTACGAGCCTTGACCAGTGGCGGCTTTGAGGTAACAATCCGCGACGAGGTAGCCGATGTAGACAGCACTGAATTTTTTGATAAGGTGATCGTGGCTACAGGACATTTTAGCGTTCCAAATGTTCCAGAATATCCCGGCTTTGATCAATTCAGTGGCCGTATTCTCCACGCCCATGATTTCAGAGATGCGCGTGAATTCTCCAGTAAAGATTTGCTAATCCTTGGTACCTCTTACTCCGCTGAAGACATAGGCTCACAGTGTTGGAAGTACGGCGCCAAATCAATCACTGTGGCGCACCGCACCGCACCAATGGGCTATGATTGGCCAGCCAATTGGAAAGAAGTACCAAAACTCGACCGAGTTGAGGGCAGCACTGCGCATTTTATTGATGGAACCAGCACAGATGTTGACGCAATCATCCTATGCACCGGCTACAAGCATCATTTCCCATTTTTGCCTGATGATCTACGTTTAAAAACCACCAATAGGCTGGCTACAACGGGTCTTTATAAAGGCGTTGTGTGGACAAAAAATCCAGATATGTTTTATTTAGGAATGCAAGATCAATGGTATACGTTCAACATGTTTGACGCACAGGCTTGGTGGGTGCGTGACTGTATTATGGACAAAATTACCCTGCCTACTTCAGAAGCTATGACCCAAGACGTAGTGTCCAGAGTGGCTGCTGAAGATGCAATCGCAGATGATTATGGCGCCATTGAGTATCAGGGTGCCTATACGATGGAGCTGATGACGGAAACAGATTACCCCACATTCAATGTTGCCGCATCTAATCAGGCATTTTTCGAGTGGAAGAAGCACAAAAAGAAAGGGATTATGGAGTTTCGCGATTTCGGCTATGTAAGTCCAATGACCGGGACCAAAGCCCCATCGCACCACACACCATGGAAAGACGCAATGGACGACAGCTTGGAAAGCTATCTTAAAATTTGATGTATTTGAGTTCAACCAACACTAGAAAGAGGATTGGTACAAAGGTCTCCGCATGCCATTTTCACCTGTTTTCGTTCTTTGCAAGACCCTTCAACGGCGGCTGATTAAATTCATTGGCGGCGAGTGTGGGAATTAGAACAACCTAGACTAATCTGCCATCGGTAGCCTACTAACTGTCGGCTACCGATCGGGACTTAGGATCGAGGTTTAGACTTAGTTGGATCGTAATGTGCAAAGGGCACAATTCTTGCTGGCAGGCGCTTCATATGTCCATCCAACTTGCCAATTTGAACTTCAGTATCTAGAGTGTGATGTGACACGTCCACCCGTGCTAAAGCAATATTTTTTCCTAGAATTGGTGACCGCATAGAAGAGGTCACTTCACCGATTTGAGCACGCCCAATATGCACACAATCGCCGTGATTTACATCAATATTACTGTCGATATCCAATCCCACTAGCTTGCGAGCCGGGGTTTCTTTGCGGCGAATTAGAGCCTCCCGCCCAATGAAATCATCAGTTTTGGATTTGAGCGGTACAGTGAACCCAATACCCGCCTCAAAAGGATCTGTTTGATCACTAAAATCATAGTCTGCAAAAATTAACCCTGCTTCAATGCGCACCATATCCAAGGCTTCAAGACCCATTGGCTTCAACCCATGATCTTGGCCGGCTTCCCAAACAGCGTCGAACACGGTCTCGGCATGTTTGGGATGACAGAAAATCTCATAGCCCAACTCACCAGTATAACCAGTTCGCGACACGACAATAGGAACACCCTGATCATCGCCAATACGCGCCGGCGTGAATCGGAACCAGGCCAGCTCTTCCAAAGTGGGTTGATGCGGCGCGGTCCAGATAACTTTCTTCATCAAATCCCGGCTCTCAGGCCCCTGCACTGCAATATTATGCTGCATATCCGTCGAGGCACGTACCAGAACTTTTAACCCTAATTTTTCGGCCTGTTCCCGCATCCATTCGCCGCCATAGTCTGATCCACCGATCCACCGGAAATTATCTTTTGCTAATCGGAACACCGTGCCATCATCAATCATACCACCATGCTCATAGCACATAGCTGTATAAACCACGCCACCCACAGGCAGCGTTTTCATATTGCGAGTAAATATATATTGGCAGAGCGCTTCGGCATCTGGCCCAGTGACCTCAAACTTACGTAATGGGCTCAAATCTAGCATTACTACCTTGTCACGACAGGCACGATATTCATCCAAAGGCCCTACCTGTGAAAAGGAATTTGCCAGCCAATAGCCATTATATTCCACAAAGTTGCGAGTGTGCTTAGCAAAACTACTATGAAAACCAGTTTCTTTTGTCATTTGAGGTTCCGATTCTGGCGTGGCACGAAAGGCAATCGCGCGTTTGAAAGTCTCCGCGCCATTATAGGTGCGTATGTGAATATCTGTAGGGTTCCAGCCATTTGCCGCCGAGGTATCATCTGGACAAGCGGAACTGACACAGACAAGGTCTGTTAACGCACGGAGTAAAACGTAATCACCAGGACGCGACCACGGCTCATCACCATACATCACACCGTGATCATCAATTCCCGTGTTGAAGAAAAAATTAATTGCCATCCAACCTGCGCGTGGCGTCACGCCACGGTCTGATAAAGCGTGATTAAAGTTTTCTGAGCAATTTGCGTGGCCAGGGTACCCAATATCATCATAGTATTTCGCAGCACAAGCCAGGGCAAAAGCATCATGACGGCCACAGGTGTCTTGAATGACCTCTAGCAGCGGTAACATGTCTTGATCGTAGTATTTGGCATGTAGACCTGGCATCGGATAGGCATGGCCCATCAGCGTCCGCGTGGTGGTGACATCCAAAGCATGTTCGACCCCCTTGTCGAGCTTGCGAGCTGAAAAGCATTGAAAATCTGTGCATTGGCGTCCGTCAACGTCATAGACCTGAATATAATCTCCAGCTTTCACAAAGTAGCTTTGGGCTGTAGCTGAATGTATACGAATATCTACAAGAGGGTCAGCCAATGGATCTGGTAGCTCAAACTTTACAACTTGTTTGATCACCGCCCGCTTTACCGTCACAATAATAGGAGTGGCGGTGTTTTGTACCTCAAAATCCATAATTTCGCCCGGGGCAGCGATCACAACGCAACCTATTTGCTCTACCCGCATCTGCACTTCAGTTTTTGCGGGAGTCAGCGCATCAAAGAAGCGCACCGCTACAGCACAGGCTATATCGACCCCTCGAGCCTCGAGCCCCATACGCACAGACCGCAAAGACACATCCCCCCCGGCCAAAAGCGCCCTTAGTCCTGGCGCATCACAATTAGAAGATTGACCCACTAGGTTCACATCACTTCGACCCTTATCATCCAAGCCAATTATCTCACAGGGCTGGCCGCCCTCCTCATTTATCAAAATGATTTGATCACCTGGCTCTACTGGAATTAATACAGCACCGCAGCCCGGCACCACATAGCGCTCAGTTCCAAGCGGCATCGAAAACACCGAAGGTGCAAAAATTCCGCTGGGCTTAGGAGGCCCAGACTGTACCTTCGGATAAAGATCGTCCAACATGTTTCAACCTCCAAACCACTGTTGCATCAGCGGAATAAATCTTTATTTAGAAGAATATCCGATATTGTACCTTTCGGCAACAACCAGAGAATAAAGATGAGCAATAATCAAATCAATTTTATAGGCTGGATCTTATTTATCTTGTCTGCACTCAGCTTTATCATTACTTCCATTGAAAGTTCTTGGGGTATGTTAGGTTCCATTTCCTTTTTAGTCGCGTGCCTAGTTTTCCTAATTCCTTTCTTTCGCGCTATCAAATGATCATATCGCTTGGACTTGGCCTAATCGCAGCCCTTTGCTGGGGGGTACATGACATCTTTGTACGCTATGTCAGTCAACGTACTGGGATAATGGCCGCTGTTTTTACTGCGTCAATCTTCGGCGCGATAATTTTAGCACCTATCTGTATTTATTATGGGAACTGGGCCGATCTCACCATGCCAGCGGTAAAGCGCACAATATTATCAGGCGGCTTGTTCGCTCTCGGAGCAGTTGGACTTTATAAGGCCTTCGCCATTGGTCCAGTACGACTAGTGGCGCCAGTTGTGGGATCCTATCCGATCCTCTCCGTTGGGCTAGCAATATGGTCAGGAGAGCCAGTTTCAATCCTCCACATCATTGCAGTATTATTGATTATATTTGGTATTATGATTGTTGCTCAGGGCGGAAATGATAACTCATCTAGTGAACGTCATCTAGCATTTCTCTGGGCCGTAGCCGCTGCCATTGGCTTCTTTGGCTCCTTCGCTTCTGGCCAAGCCGCCGCAGCACTTGGGGCAGAATTACCCGTCATCTGGCTGGCCCGCTTAGCAAGTATTTCCACTATTCTTTGCATTGCCCTGCCTCTAGGTGTCACCCTCAGGCCCAGCTTAACACAACTGCCTTTGCTCGCCGCCATGGGCTTGCTTGATGCAGTAGCCTTGGCTGTTGTCATCTATGCCGGCACCCAAGATTTTGCTGTATTCGCCTCTGTGACAGCCTCAGTATTTGGATTAGTGACAGTCATTTTAGCTTGGGTGTTCTTAAAGGAAAAAATAACTACTATGCAATGGGGAGGTATAGTATTGGTGTTCCTATCAGTTGGATTTTTAAGCATTTAAAATAAATAGTTAATTTAAAATTTAAGTAGTTTCTTAACTTGTACCTACCATTACTTCCTCAAAATTCACAACGATAAAAGCAGAAGGCATCACGCCTTTATTGGGACCATGGTCCCTTGCATTAAGGCAATTTTAGTTTTGCTATCAAACACGTCAGCACGCACGATGACCAATCGCTTACCCGCTTTTTCAACAGAACCCACCGCCCGCAAAGGCCCGTCACGCCCCGGCGCTAGCAAGTTGATTTTCATCTCGGCGGTGAGCACTTCAAACTCTTCAGGCATAACCGATAATGCGGCATAGCCTGCCGCACTGTCCCCAATAGCAAAGATCAAAGCGGCATGGGCAAAGCCATGTTGTTGCAGGCTGCCCGCTAAAATTGGCGCCGTGATCTCCACATGACCGCTGCGGACTTCACCCAGTTTAGCTCCAAAAGTCTGCATAATAGTTTGGCGATTAAAACTTTGATAAATTCGTTGCATTTTCACTCCCGTAACATTGGCATAACGTGGCTAATTTGGCCAGTAAGCACGGCAAAAGCCTGTCGCTGCATAATATCTGATAGCGCACCAGAATTACTACGTAACCCACCTGTAAACGTGCCAAAGGCGGGTAAGATTACACGCTTGTCATCATATAAAAAGCAGGGCCGCGAAACACTACGCTTGCCCAGCTGCACTACCGCTTTAGGATGGTAATGGCCTGAAACTTCAGCTTCTTCACCCGCGACCGAAATATGACGGAACACCAAGGCACCATCACGAAACTCCATCAAATGCTGACCAGAAAATTCTACTGGCCCAGGATCATGATTACCTTCAATCCAAATCCATTGTCGTCCAGCCTGCAACTTATTGAGCCACTGGACTTCAGCCGCGTCTAAGCTGTCTGCTGCTTCAAGGTCATCAAAGCTATCACCGAGGCAAATCACAATCGCAGGGGCTAATACGTCAATCTCCGCCTGTAGCCGCAGCAAAGTATCAGTGGTTTCATAAGGGGGGACTATAACACCAGAGCGGCGCGCCATACGATCAGATTTTCCAAGGTGGAGATCAGACACGCATAGAATGCGCCTATGCGCCCACCACAAAACGCCCGAGGCCCGCGCTGTCAGCTGCGCGCCAAATAATGAAAAAACATGCCCATTTGTCATATCAACTACATCGCGCATTTGGGGGGGGGCTGGCAACAATTATTCAGAACGCATTAGGTCAACCTGGTCGATACCCGAGGCTTGCATCAACCTCGCAGTTTCTACAGCCAAAAGCTGCTCTTCTGCTTGACCTTTCACTGGAACCCTCCCCATCTCTAAGAGTAATGGTGCCGCAAAGGGCGTCACTCGCTCCAACACCACGTGGTCAATACGTCCAGAAATCCTCTTAAGCATCTCTTCGATCCGGTCAAAGTCGACTAACCCTTTGCGTGCCTCTTCACGGGTGATCTGCATCAATACATGTTTAGGGTCATATTTTAGCAATGTGTCGTATAAAATATCCGATGAGAACGTTGCCTGCCGACCAGACTTACGACTTCCGGGTAAGTTGCGTTCGATCAGTCCAGCAATAACAGCACTGGCACGAAATGTGCGCTTCATTACAGCATTGCCGGCAAGCCAAGTCTCCAACCCGTCGCGTAATCCCTGTGCTCCAAGCAGTGCGACGGGGTCTGTTACTGGCTCAAGGCCCCATATCATTACCGCATAATCTGTCGCTACAAAGCCCAAAGGTGCCAGCCCAGCATCCTCCATTCGCTTTGACAACAGCAAACCCAAGGTCTGCATCGCATTACGCCCAGCAAACCCATAAAAAACACTTGTAGAACGCCCCTCATAAGGGAAAGTCTCTACCAAAAGGCGATCAAATTGCGGCAATTTGCTCACCTTACGCTGAAGAGAAATCCAGTTGCGCATGTAAAGAGGGAGCTCAGGCCAATCCAACCGCTTAAGTCCATCTAAAATACGTTTGCTCAGCTGAGTTGAGGTCGCAAACTTTGTACCACTAAATGTGGCTATCTTGGGCTTTTTACCTGATTTTCGTGAGACCTCTACAGTCATCTCGCGCAAACCTTCATAACATACCACTTGCCCCCCAATTAGGAAGGTATCTCCTAAACTCAACGTAGCTGCAAAAGCCTCCTCCACCTCACCCAAAGACTTGCCTCCGCGGCCGCGTAGCCGCACCTTCAAAAGATCAGTATCCTGAATAGTGCCAATGTTCATACGAATACGTTGAGCCGTGCGTGGGTCGCGAAGCTGCCATTTACCATCAGAGGTTTGGAGTAGGCGACGCCAGCGATCATAGCCTTTAAGTGCATAGCCTCCAGTAGCACAAAATTCTAAACAATCGTCAAATGCCGAACGACTTAGCCCTGCATAGCGGCCCACTGTGATCACCTGCGCATAAAGGTTATCGGCCGTAAACGACCCAGCACATGCTGTGATCAAGATATGTTGACACAGTACATC
>LAQD01000010.1:79599-82562 GCA_000981705.1 Rhodobacteraceae bacterium ASP10-04a | reverse complement strand
ATGATTGGCACGTCCAATGCGCTGTACCAAACGCTTTACATTCTTTGGGGCTCCTACCTGAATAACCAAATCCACATCACCCCAGTCAATTCCCAAATCTAGAGAACCAGTACAAACAATAGCTCTCAATTGACCCCTCACCATAGCCTCCTCCACCCGTGCACGCTGATCACGAGACAATGAGCCATGATGAATACCTATAGGTAACTCTGTTTCATTAGCCAGCCAGAGATTATGAAAGAAAATCTCTGCCTGCGCACGGGTATTATGAAAGATAAGTGTAGTCTTGTGACGGGCAACCTCTAGCAGGACCGCAGGGATCGCATAGGATGCCCCACCACCGGACCAAGGCGCCGGTACATCGATCTGTAACATCTCAATATCTGGTAAGGGCCCTGCCGCTGCCTGAATGATCTCGCAAGTGTCCGGGTGACATGCCAAAAACATTGAAATAGCGTGTGGATCTTCCACGGTAGCAGAAAGCCCCACACGCTGCATGTCGGGGCAAAGTCGCTGCAGTGCGGCCAAAGCCAACATTAGCTGATCTCCACGCTTACTTTCACTTAGCGCATGAATTTCATCAACGACTACCCGCTTAAGCCCCGAAAATATCCGATGGGCATCGCTGTAGCTGGTCAATAATGCCAGGCTTTCTGGCGTCGTCAGCAGAATATGTGGTGGATCAGCACGCTGCTTGCGCTTTTGCGTGGCACTGGTGTCCCCAGTACGATCCTCAATACGCAAATCAAGACCCATCTCAGCCACCGGCACGCGCAGGTTTCGTTTGATATCAGTCGCCAAAGCCTTGAGAGGAGAAATATAAAGCGTATGCAGGCCTTTATGGTGGCCCTCGGCGAGCTCCACCAGACTAGGTAAAAATCCAGCCATTGTCTTACCACAGCCAGTGGGCGCAATCAGCAGCGTTGCTCGTGCATCACAGCGAGCCAACATTTGCAATTGGTGCGGGTGTGGCGTCCAACCCTTTCGGTCGAACCAAGCCTGTAGTGTTGGAGGCAAATCATTGGGCATACCAGACCCTGTCTATTTGCCTCCTGCGTGAAATCATACCTTTAAACAGTCAGACCTTCTGGTTCTGGCAAGTTATTCGCACGACAGGTAGCGGTTAAAGTATTAGCTAACAGGCACGCAATGGTCATAGGCCCGACGCCACCCGGTACTGGTGTAATGGCGCCCGCAATCCCAGCACAGCTGGCAAAATCCACATCACCCACCAACTTCATCTTGCCCTCACCTTTTTCAGGAGCTGGAATTCTATTAATACCCACGTCAATAACAACCGCCCCAGGCTTAATCCAATCTCCCGGCACCATCTCAGCACGCCCAACTGCAGCCACTACTATATCGGCACGGCGCACAACATCTGGTAGGTTTTTAGTGCGGGAGTGAGCAATCGTCACCGTGCAGCTATCACCAAGTAAAAGCTGCGCCATTGGTTTACCTACGATATTAGACCGCCCAATCACAACAGCATCACGGCCAGACAAAGAGCCAAAATGATCGCGCAGCATCATCAAACAACCTAAAGGAGTGCAGGGAACCATCGACTTCTGTCCCGTCCCCAACAAGCCCACATTCGAAATATGAAACCCGTCAACATCCTTAACCGGATCAATATTACCAATTACCAAGTCTTCATTTAAATGCTTAGGCAGTGGTAACTGCACCAAAATTCCATGGATAGCAGGGTCTGCATTCAGCTTATTAATCACCGCAAGAAGATCAGTCTCTGATGTATCAGCGTCCAGTTTGTGCTCCACAGAATGCATACCAACCTCAACAGTCAGCTTGCCCTTTGAACGAACATAGACTTGGCTGGCGGGATCTTCACCTACCAAAACAACCGCAAGCCCAGGTACAATCGCATGATCTACCTTTAAGCGCGCCACATGTTCTGCCACTTGGCTGCGCACTCGCTCCGCAAAAGCTTTGCCATTAATTATCTGTGCAGTCATCTTAAGTCTCCCAAGGCCTGTGTTTGAATAATGTGGCCGATATTTACGGCAAATACTCCCGCAGGAGGTTGTCCCCCGCCAAAGCGAGGGACCAAGGTTTTAAAAAAGACCTTCAATCTCGCCAGCATCATTCAGCATAATGGTTTCAGCAGCAGGTTTACGCGGCAAGCCAGGCATCGTCATGATTTCACCACAAACAGCAACCACAAAGCCTGCACCCGCTGACAAACGCACTTCGCGCACTGGCACAGAGTGGCCCACCGGCGCGCCGCGTAAGTTTGGATCAGTACTAAAACTATATTGGGTTTTTGCCATGCAGACTGGTAAGTGCCCATAACCTTGCTCCTCCCATTCTCTCAGCTGATTGCGAATCTTTTGATCCATTAAGGCTTCATCAGCACGGTAAATCCGCTTGCAGATTGTTTGGATTTTATCAGCTAATGGCATCTCATCTGGATAGATCGGTGCAAAATTGGCCATATCGGCATCCGCAATTTCCGCAACACGAGTGGCCAAAGCTTCAGATCCTTTACTTCCAAACTCCCAATGCTGCGACACGATGGCTTCAGAACCTTGACTGGCAACATAATCCTTTACAGCCTGAACCTCAGCCTCGGTATCCGTCACAAAATGATTGATAGCGACAACTACCGGCACACCAAAGCTTTTTAGGTTTTCAATATGGCGACCCAGATTAGGACAGCCCGCTTCAACCGCTGTGACATTCTCAGCGCCTAGCTCAGCTTTGGAAAGGCCACCATTCATCTTCATTGCACGCACAGTGGCCACCAGGACTACCGCAGAAGGCGCAAGGCCAGCTTTGCGGCACTTGATGTTGAGGAACTTTTCAGCTCCCAGATCAGCACCAAATCCTGCCTCAGTCACAACATAGTCGCAAAGTTTTAATGCGGTAGTTGTAGCAATAACAGAGTTACAGCCATGCGCGATATTGGCAAATGGACCACCATGTACAAACGCTGGGTTATTTTC
>LAQD01000010.1:76730-79451 GCA_000981705.1 Rhodobacteraceae bacterium ASP10-04a | reverse complement strand
ACTGTAATGTCAAAACCAGTTTCTCGCGGGAATCCATTGGAAACGCCACCTAAGGAGGCTGTGATTTGGCGAAGGGCTCGATCATTCATGTCCACGACCCGGCGCCAAACGACGCGGCGAGTATCAATTTCTAGATCATTGCCCCAATAAATATGGTTATCTATCATTGCAGACAGCAAGCTGTGAGCTGAGGTGATTGCATGGAAATCACCAGTAAAGTGCAGGTTCATATCCTCCATCGGAACGATCTGAGCATAACCACCACCAGCAGCACCACCCTTCATACCAAAGTTGGGACCTAAAGACGCCTCACGGATACAGACCATCGCGTTTTTACCAATACGGTTCAAACCGTCACCAAGCCCAACCGTGGTTGTGGTCTTACCCTCACCAGCCGGGGTCGGGTTGATAGCTGTAACCAATATCAACTTACCATTTTCACGGCCCTGCACTGAATTGATGAAAGATTGGCTTACCTTGGCCTTATCATGACCATAAGGCAGCAGATCTTTGCTCTCGATGCCAATCTTCGCACCGATATCCTGAATGAGTGCCTTCGAAGCACCACGCGCAATTTCAATATCCGACTTATAGCTCATTTTATATCTCCCGCTGTGGCCCCATGACCAAAGTATACTATTGCGTGTATCGCTATCGTATCTTGAAAAGCAGAGTAAATCCGACATTCGCGCTTGCGTGTGCGGCAGCAAATCACTGCCCACGTGCCAATCGGAAACACGCACTGCACCTCTAAAATAAATTTAGTGAAGTCATCAGAATATTTTAAGCTAATGATTTATAAAAAATACTTTTGTGCTGCACACCTACTTTTGGTTGCTACAGGGTATTTGGTAAATTGTTTGGCCCGTTAGCCCTTAAATCAATTGAGATTGACCATCAAGCAGCCAAACACGTTGTTCAGGGCAATGCAGCCGCAGCTGATCTCCCAAAGCCAACTGCCCTGGCCGCTCAACCCAAGCAGTCACACCGCGCCGACCCTTAGCGTACTGCTTGAACGATTTCCCAAGTCCAGGAAGATCGCGCTCAATAGTCATTCCAATTTGGTGGCACGGGTAATTTTGCATATCAACCACCAGCGTTGTTCCATTTGTAGCCTGAAGCCGCGATGAAGGTGGAATATGAGAAAAATCTGGACAGCCTGACAGCACAATATTTGCACCCAACCATTCTGGATTAAACTTGGGAATTTTCATAGCTCGCGCTATTTGGTCGATCTCCTCCCGGCTAACAATGCTGAGCTGCCGCACATTGGCGATTTGGGTATCTTTTTTATGTTGCTGCAGCACCCGGCTATCAGAAGCCCGGTGGCGTCCACTGTGCGCACCACCCAGCACGCCATTCCAATCAAGATCTATTGATTTCCGCGGCTCGGTCTCAACTTCCACACCAAACCGCTCGGTGACGACCCCCAGCCAAGTGATCTGCAAAAATAAATCTTTAGCCACTAATGCGGGCATGTTGGTAAACCTTCCATTAAATAAATACCTCCACCGAGTTATCGAGTGGAGGCTTTAAACTTTATACAGAAGGCTCTGGTTCCATCCCACCGTCACTGAGTTTCGACTTCGGCTTAGTCTTGGGTATCGCCGTCACTGACGGCGTGCCTCCAGCGCTTGTGCTGTCGTCCTCATCTTCGTCACGGTTTAGGACTTCCCCTTCCATTACTTTCTTAATTTCTGCTCCAGTGAGGGTTTCATACTCAAGCAACCCCTGAGCTAAATTTTCAAACCGCATTTTGTTATCAGTGATAGTTTTTAGAGCCAAGTCATATCCATCTTGCACGAAGGTTCTCACTTCAGATTCGATCAGCTCTTTCGTACCCGCAGAGGTCGATAGACCAGAGGTCCGCCCAGAGTAGCCTTCGGCGGCCTCAGAGTAGTCGATATTACCAACCAGATCAGACATGCCCCAACGCATTACCATAGCGCGCGCTAAACTAGAGGCCTGCTGAATGTCGCCAGACGGTCCGTTCGACACCTGATCTTCACCATATTTAAAAATTTCAGCTGCTTTTCCAGCCATCGTCATGGCCAATTCATCATGACATTCGTCGCGGTAAAAATTCAACCTGTCCATCTCGGGCAAACTCATCACCATGCCACCAGCACCGCCGCGTGCAATTATTGTAGCCTTATAAACAGGCTGACATTTAGGCAGAAGAGACCCAACCAAAGCATGGCCCGCCTCATGATACGCCGTTTTTTCTAATTGGGTCTTGGTGCGCACCATGGAACGGCGCTCAGCCCCCATCAGGATTTTGTCTTTGGCCTTCTCAAAATCTTCCATTGTCACTAAACGGCGGCCAATTCTAGCAGCAGCCAGTGCAGATTCGTTAACTAAATTTGCCAGGTCAGCGCCAGAAAACCCAGGTGTACCGCGCGCAATGATTCGTAAGTCAACATCTGGGCCTGTTGGCAATTTACGTGCATGGACGCCTAGTATTTTTTCGCGTCCACGTGAATCTGGGCTTGGAACGGTTACTTGACGGTCAAAACGCCCCGGGCGTAGCAATGCCGGATCCAAGACATCTTTACGATTAGTCGCAGCAACAATGATAATTCCTTCATTTGCTTCGAACCCATCCATTTCGACCAACAATTGATTCAATGTTTGCTCACGCTCATCATTACCACCGCCGTAACCAGCACCACGGGCCCTGCCCACAGCGTCAATTTCATCGATAAACAAAATACAAGGCGC
>LAQD01000010.1:55508-76684 GCA_000981705.1 Rhodobacteraceae bacterium ASP10-04a | reverse complement strand
TTTCTACAAAGTCCGACCCCGAGATTGAAAAGAATGGAACTCCTGCTTCACCAGCAATTGCGCGTGCCAACAATGTTTTACCAGTCCCCGGAGCGCCTTCAAGCAGTGCACCTTTTGGTATCTTACCACCGAGACGGCTAAATTTCTCTGGGTTGCGCAAAAAATCTACAATTTCTTCCAGCTCCTCTTTTGCCTCATCAATTCCTGCAACATCATCAAAGGTTACATTCCCTTGTTTTTCAGTCAGCAATTTGGCACGGCTTTTACCAAAGCCCATCGCACCACCTTTGCCACCACCCTGCATGCGGTTCATAAAATAAATCCAGACCCCCACCAAAAGCATGATCGGCAAGAGTGACATCAGCACAGATTGAAACATCGATGTCTCTTGAGATTTAGCAATAACACTTACGCCCTTGGACACTAGTAAATCACTAACCTGAGCGTCACCCGGCACAATTGTTTTAAATTCAGCGTCATTTGGACCGGTGTAGCTGACGGTCTCTCCGTCCAAAGTAGCACTACTCACTTGTCCATTTTCCACCGCCTGCACAAAGTCAGAATAAGTTGTCGCGCGGCTCGAAGTAGATTCTCCACCCCCCGAAAATAGCCGGAACAGCATCAAAAGTAGAATGAATAAAACAAACCAGAAGGCGATGTTGCGTAGATTACCCAAGGGAAACTCCTATCAGAAACGCAATGTGTCGACGCATGTAAACGCCGGGCTCAAAATTAAGATAGTCATCACACCGCTTATTTCAACGGGGTTACTATCATTCCCATGGCGTTGGAACCACCTGAAGCACATCTTTTTGTCCAAACCCCGCCTGAGGAGCGGAAATAAGCTGATCATTCTGCCAAACAGAAGGACTAGATTCTAGTGCAATTCGTGGTATTTTATCGAAACGCCAATCCGGACATAAAGACAGACCATAGGCCCCAAGCGCACGAATTTCATATGTTTTATTATGGTTTGGTGCAAAATAACGACCATCCCAAAGAGCTGGACACAGAGATTTTACTTTGGCCACAGCCACATATTCTCGGCTAATACGCAATAAGTTTCCTGGCTGCGGTATTAGGACACATCCGTGCAAACTAAATGTTGTTTTTGCGGAAATCGCCCGCAACAGCGCCGAATTTCTAGGCTTATAGGCCTGCCCACCAATCCAGCTAAGGGACTCCGCCACCATCTGCTCTACATACTCACTCGGCAATTGTGCCAGTGCGCCTCGGTCAAATACAATATCACCAAAATCAATTTGTATGACGGCCTGGCGTATGGTTTTCAGTGAAAACGCCAAAGCTTTTTGTACACTGGACATGCGAGCCGCAGTCTTAGCCAACCGCGCAGTATTCAATCCCAATTCATCTAGCTGGGGCTGTATTTGGCGCATTTGCACCCGTGTGTAAGACCGATCATCATTACTTGGATCTTCGCACCAAGATTGTCCCTGAATCCGCAAATAGCAGCGCAAATCATTGCGGGAAAAGTTCAACAAAGGCCTTGCCCAGTTTAATCCCCTATTATGCCAACGCGCCTGCATTTTGGCCAAGCCATCGACCCCAGAGCCGCGCGCCAAACGTATCAAGAAGGTCTCTGCTACATCGGTTTGGCTATGTCCCAGACAGACAACCTCAAAGCCAAGGCCCCATTCAGACAGCGCGTCGTAGCGTGCAGCACGTGCACGCGCCTGTAGATTTGAGCCTAAAAGCAAATTAGTTATAGGCAAAATATCATGCTCAATTCCAAGGCCAGAACAGAGTGCGCCGACCCAACGCGCCTCGTCGCCCGCCTCTGGGCGTAGTCCGTGATCTACAGTGGCAACCCGTAATGTGGCCTTCGGCAAGGCCTCACGTAAAGCCAACAGCATCGCAACAGAATCAGACCCACCCGAAACCGCCACCCCAATAGTGGCGTCCGTGGCCACATCCTCAAAACACTCAATAAGATCAGCTAAAATTTTAGAGCGTATCTGCTCGGTCATATGCATGACAGTTCTGCCGCTGCCTGTTTGGCATCAGCTACAATATCTGAATTCGAATAACGAAATTGTACCTCATTCAATGTCAAACATCCTTCTTTGGTATTACCCATATGATGAAAGGCCAAGGCAAGGTTATACAACGCAGAGGATGCAACCTCATTTGCCTCATTAACCGAATAAGCCTCAAGGTAGGAACGTGCGGCGAGGCGGAACTTAGAAATATTCATATAACCATGACCCAAAAATAAATGCGCCTTTTGCGTCAAAGGCCCGATAGGAAATGCTGTGACAAAATCTTCAAACATTTGCACCGCACTCAGCGTATCGCCAGATATGAGCATAGTATTAGCTAAATCAAATTCTGATTGCTCCGAAGTAGTCAATATGTCTGGAGACATAACTAAATCAGAGGGTGTCTTCACCTGAAATCCAGTGGGCATATCCTCACCTAATCCTGCCACAATACACCCCGGCTCAAGCGCGCAAACCCGAGCTTCCAAACTGGCTATTCTCTGATTTGCATCGCGCACAACGGCAGAGATTTGATAGGTCAGGTCTTCAGTCTGACCGGTCAAACGTCGTAATTCATTTTCAATAACCACTGCCTTGTCTAAAAGCGAGCCGTCGTTGATGGAGCCTCCCCCCTGAATTGTGACTATGTCTAGTTGCAAACGCCTAGTATCAACTAAAAGACCAGCAAGATCTTGACGCATATCAGCCAGACTATCGGCTGAAACTGAGCTCGCAAGCCCACATGACAAGATCAAAGCGCGGCCCAATAGCATCAGCTCAGGCCAGCGGTCAAAAGAGTTACAGACCGACGGTTTTTAGCGTAGCATCGCTCTGCACTACAAATTTCTAGAGGCCGTTCCTTGCCATAGCTGCGGGTTTTTAGACGCAGACCAGATACCCCGCGGGAGACTAAATATTCCTGTGCAGATTGCGCCCGCCTAAATCCTAGCGCCAAGTTATATTCGCGTGTGCCCTGCTCATCAGCATGACCTTCTATGATGATGACATATTGTGGATTATCTATCAGCCAACGGGCTTGCTCATCAAGACCAGCCTTAGCAGAGCTGCTCAAAGTATATTTGTTTATCTCAAAAAGTACCCGATTTCCAATTTTTTTTTCAAAAAACGCTTGAGAAGTAGGATCACTTTGATCTTCGGCATTTGCCGCCGGATCATCCCAACTCGAGCTATCACCAAGAAGCCCTCCGTTAAACCCGCCCTCAGGATCAGTACAGGCTACTAAAGCCAGAAACGGCACAAAGGCTAAGTGAATTAATCTCATTTAGGTTTCCTTTCATAGAAAAATTTCATAGGGCTGCAGCCTTACGGCTGAACAGGCCCCCAAGATGGGTCAGAGGCAGGAGCCCCCAAATTTAAAGCGCGTAGATTTCTGCCGGTAATATCAACAGAGTACAGGCTGGGTGCACCCTTCGGACCCTGAGTTTGGCGAGCAAACATTATTACACGCCCGTTGGGTGACCAGGTAGGGCCCTCATCCAAAAATGAGCCCGACAAAAGCCGCTCTTCACTGCCGTCATCACGCATCACACCGATATTAAAGCGGCCGTTGCTTTGCTTGGTGAAGGCTATCAGATCGCCACGTGGGCTCCAAACTGGGGTTCCATAACGGCCATTCTCGAAAGAAATACGTTTTGGTGTGCCACCAGATACAGGCATAAGATAAAGCTGTTGGGTCCCGCTGCGATCACTTTCAAACACGATTTGACGTCCATCAGGACTAAAACTGGGTGCAGTGTCGATCGCTAGGCTTGACGTCATCCGCTTCGACCGCGCCGTAGCCAAATCCATCAAATATATATCCGAATTACCGCCCTGCTCGAGCGAGTAAACTATACGTTTACTATCCGGTGAAAAGCGCGGAGAAAAACCCATGCCATCGTCCGAGGTTGGCAGGCGTTTGCGCCCAGCAGTACTGATGTCCAGCAGGTAAATCTGCGGAAACCCAGTCTCAAAGCTGGTATACAAAACTTTCTTACCATCTTTAGATATGCGTGGTGCCAACACAATATTCTTGTTTCCAGTCAAAAACTGCACATTTTCACCATCAAAATCCATAATGGCTAAACGCTTAAGGCGCTTATCTTTTGGCCCACTTTCAGACACAAACACAATCTTGCTGTCAAAATAAGGTCCCTCACCAGTGATCCGTTCATAAACCTGGTCCGCAACCTTATGCGCCATACGCCGGACAGCCTGTGTGCTACCACTCAATTGCATGCCTCGGCCCAGTTGTACGCCTGAGAAAACATCAAATATCCGAAACTTAACCGTCAAACGGCCAGTGCTGCTCGTTTCAACCGAAGCGGTAACCAGAGCTTGCGTATTAATCGCACGCCAGTCTGGGTAGCGTACAGCTTCGGCAAAAGTGGTTCTTTGCGCAATAAATCGATTGGCAGAAATTTCACGAAACAACCCACTATTAGTCAAATCTTTGGCAACAAGACGTGAAATTTTGGTGGCAATCGCAGCTGCCTCTATATTTTTAGCCTCAAACATTGGAACAGCAAAAGTGAGTGGTTCGATCACACCATCCGTGATCTCAATTTTCAGAGGCCCATTCTGTGCCAACACTGCGCCTGTCCACAGGACTATCGCAAGAACTCCAAAATAGATTAATCGCATCATCGCATTCTCATTTTCTCTGGGTTAAATGTAATTTCCATATTTTGCCATGCAGTATATTGATCCTTTGGTAACTTGAAACCCTCGACGCCGCACTCTTTAATTGCACGCTGCGCAGTTTCAAAAGCCCGTTCCGCGCTCAACTGATCTCCACCTTCATAGCCTACCAGATGAATACTTTTTGCCAATGGCTTGCCCTCTATTGTGAGTTGCATGCCTACAACAACAGTGGTGAATAACGACGCCGATGAGGACGCACCAAGGTTCCAACATGGTGAGATTGCGAGTTGCATACCACGGATAACATGCGGTGCCAAAGCCTCAGTCGCATTCATTTGAGGTTCTGGCACAGCGACAGATCCGCTAAGCGCCTCAGCCAAAGCCGCCTCCAACGGATCAATCTGTACTTCCACAGGCGTAGCCTCATCAATAGGTGTATTCGTTTTGGGTCGCCGTTGCGGCCTGACACTGCGCGGAGGGGCCAACCTAGAAACTTCCACAGCGTCTGATGGCTTCTCCGCCTCCGTCACAATTTCAATAGCGGCCGCTTCTGGCGCTTTAGCAGTTTGTTCTTGTATCACCTCGGCAGGCGCCACCTGAGGGGTGGCGGTATCTTGTGTGATATCTCCAACATCTATTTCAGGCGCAGGTGGGACTACCGCAATAGGGGCGATGCGAGGGACTGGCCGCGGCTTGGGAACCGAGCTAGTTTCCAATGGCTCAGGAGTGTCAGCCTCAATTTCCGGCATGGGCAGATCAATCGAAGGAATGATCACCACCTCTTCCATTCGCACAGGCTGGTCTAGCACGGTTTGTGGTATAGCATCAGTCGAAGCAATTGGTCTGAGCACCTGTGTGTCCCGCTGCGGGGCAACATCAATAGAAGGGTCGGCCGACGCTTGGCTATCTTCTATTGCTGGCTGAGCAACAGCAACTTCAAGTTCAAGTTCAGTGTCAACGATGGGAACAGTATTATTGAGCATTATGTCAAACATCTCTGAGGAAATAACAGAAACCTCAGTCACTGGTAGTTCCAGTGGCTTTCTATCAAAATCTCCACCAAATAGTAGCCATCCCACCAAACTGGCGTGCAGGGTAAAGGAAATATACGTGCCAGGCGACATGAGACCCTATCCGTCAGGGCCATCAAATGTTGGCCCACCCAAATCTGTCACTAACCCAATATTGCCAAATCCAGCAGAATTCATTGCTCCCATAACCTGCATCACGCGCGCATAGGGGATAGACCCATCTGCCCGCAGAAAGACTTTATCGTCCGATCGCTCCTGTGCCACACCCCGTAGACGTGTCAAAAACTCCGCCTCTGGTGTTTCAGTTGTCTGAATAACAATTACACCTGCAGCAGTGAGCGTTACTGTCAGCGGTACTTCTGCCTCACTTGGCAAAGCCCCTGCCGACGTTTTTGGCAAGTTTACATCCACCCCAGCGGTGAGCAAAGGTGCAGCCACCATAAACACGATCAACAAAACCAACATCACATCCACAAACGGTGTCACATTAATTTCAGCCACAGGCCGGGTACGTCTGCGCCGACGTCTGCCGCGCACAGGATCTGGAAATTCAAGTTTTACCACCAACGATCATCCCCCCAATTGGCGCGATAAAATCGTTGAAAATTCATCCGCAAATGCTTCATAACTCCCAATCAGCCGGTCACTGCCCGCACTCAGGTTGTTGTAGAACACCACAGCTGGAATAGCTGCAAGCAGTCCTAAGCCAGTAGCCAAAAGTGCCTCAGCAATACCAGGTGCAACAACCGCCAAATTAGTGTTTTGCTGAGCAGCAATCTCGATAAAGGCATTCATAATACCCCAGACGGTACCGAATAGCCCAATAAATGGAGCAACCGAGCCTATAGAGGCCAAAGCTCCAAGGTTATTTTGCAATTGATTGGCTTGCTTGCTCAAAGCTACATCCATAGACCTCTCAATACGTGATTGAGCCCCCGCAATCATCGCACCATCCTCACGGTGCGATCTTCGCCATTCGGTCATGCCAGCGGTAAAGATTAATTCACTGCCCCCTTTGGGACTGGCTGAGATCTGATCAAACAACTCATCTAAAGGATCCCCAGACCAAAAAGATTGATCAAATGCTGCCGCCCGGCGCCGGGCCACACCAAGGACCAGTCTTTTGTTGATGGCAATGGTCCAAGACCAAACCGACAAGCCAATCAACAGGATCATCACCAGCTGAACTGGCAGCGTCGCACGCGAAAAAAGGGCCCAAATCGAAAAATCGATTGCTGCTTCCATAATATTGCCTCTGTTTCTGGCTCTTCGGCCAATGTTTTGACCTATTATACCGAGAAAGTTTGCAAAAAGCCAAGCATTCAACATAATTGTTTTTATAGTGGCGGAGTTTAGCGGAGTTCTACCGGGAGCCGCCGTGGCGACCCATTGTCACCCAACGCCACAATCGTTACGACCGATTGGAATAAAACTACTCCATCCCGCTCAACGAACTGCTCCAAAACCCACCGCGCCGCGGTGGTATCAATGACACGGCTCTGCACCTGCAAGCTATCTCCCATACGTGCCGGTACCAAATATTGCGCAGAGATATCGCGCACCGCGAACACCACACCAGAGGCTTGAAGAGCCAGTTGGTCAATTCCCAGTTCCCCAACCCAGGTCGACCGCGCCCGTTCTATGAACTTTAAGTAATTGGCGTAATAGACGATACCGGCCATATCCGTATCTTCATAATATACCTTGAGGTCAAAACGATGCTTCATGACACTAACTGGATGCGAGCATCCATACGCAAAGCATGGCTAGGGTCATCCGCTCGAGCCGGCATGATGGGATCATAGGCAGCCAGCAACACTGCTGTAATTTCAGGATGCAGCACCGTTGTACCAGTCTCAAGTACCGCCAAGGGGGATCGATCGCTAAAAGCAGCTTGCGACCATAAAAGCATTGCCTGAACCGCCTGCGACAAAGCCAAGCTATCAGCACTCAGCTGTTCTAAAGCCTCATCAACCCGCAAAAATACGAAACAAGCCTGAATGGCCCCAGCATCATCAAATCGAAAAGCACGGTATTGATTTGCCTGCGCCATTTGCAAACGATCCACCACACCAGATAAATCTGGGATCAGCTGATCTAAATTAGGCACGGCACGCAATTCATCCCAATCGCTAAAAAAGAACATCATCAAGTTGCTGCCTAATTCTGGATCCAGCTCATTGCTACTATGACCACAAGCAATGCATACAGCTTCGATGGCCGATTTAACCACACTCAAAGTCTCATCTAAAACTCCAAACACAACTGGACAAATCGGACGTCCCCAACGGGCAAACACATAACTTCCATCAGAGCGTGTAAACATTTGTTCAATTTCAGTTACCGTCAGCACGGATCATTCCTTCTTCATCACTCGGTTTTCAAACTCTGTACAACTCCACACTTATTTTGACCAGAAATACTCCCAACAGAGCTCTGCACACTAGCCAAAAAGTTGCGACTGCGAAGCAGACTGTGGAGCAGGCAGTCCCAAATGCGTCCAAGCCTTTGGGGCCAGCATCCGCCCCCGTGGCGTTCGCTGTATCAGCCCGCGTTGTAACAGATAAGGCTCAATCACCTCCTCTAATGCGTCTCGGCTTTCCGAAAGAGCGGCTGATAGGGTTTCAATTCCTACCGGTCCCCCAGCATAATTCTCCGCAATCAGTTCTAAATAACGTCGATCGGCACTATCTAATCCCAAGTGATCCACTCCCAAACGGGTTAAAGCATGATCGGCTATCTCCTGTGTAATTCGGCCATCACCCTCGACTACGGCAAAATCTAATACCCTGCGCAAAAGGCGCCCCGCAATTCGTGGCGTGCCCCGGGCACGTTTAGCAATTTCTTTAGCCCCTGCGTCATTGGCAGGCACCCCAAGTAGTAGAGCGTTACGAATGACAATCTGATGCAGCTCAGCATCCGTATAAAATTCCAGCCTTGTAGGTATGCCAAATCGATCGCGTAGCGGAGTCGTCAGTAGGCCCAAACGGGTTGTTGCACCCACCAGTGTAAAAGGCTGCAATTCAATACGAACGGTGCGCGCCGCGGGGCCCTCTCCAATCACTAAATCTAACTCAAAATCTTCCAAAGCCGGATATAGAATTTCCTCTACCACTGGGTTCAGCCGATGAATCTCATCGATAAATAGTACATCACGTGGCTCAAGATTGGTCAAAATTGCCGCCAGATCACCTGCCTTCGCCAGCACTGGGCCACTGGTCATACGAAAATTGACCCCCAACTCCCGCGCCATAATCTGCGCCAAAGTGGTTTTACCAAGCCCTGGCGGTCCATGAAACAACGTATGATCCATAGCTTCGTCTCGCTGCCGGGCTGATTGAATGAAGACTTTCAGATTTGCACGCGCGGCCTCTTGGCCAATAAACTCATCCAACCCCTTGGGCCGCAATGCCTTATCACCATCTTCTGCCAACCGTTCAGGACGCAGGGTTGGGTTCGATCCTAAGACATCATCCTGTGAAGGCTCGGTCATGATTTAGGCGCCAATTTTTTCAGGGCAGCACGAATCAAAGCCGCCGCTTTTGCACCAGCCATTTCACCGCCAATTTCAGCCACAGCCGCAGCCGCCTCACCTGGCGCATAACCAAGGTTTGCCAGAGCCGACAAAGCATCAGCCTGCGCCGAAGGTACCTGTTCTGGCCTAGCTGTCGGCACAGAGGCATCGATTACATCTCCCGGATCATGGATTTGCGGCGCACCGCCCAACATAGCCATCACACCAGGGGCTTTGTCTTTCAGCTCAATCACAACACGTTGTGCAGTTTTAGGCCCAACACCCTTGGCTGCTTTCAAAGAGATCCAATCACCAAGAGCTATCGCACGGCTCACCCCGTCGGGTCCCAAGGCACCAAGAATCGCCAAGGAGGCCTTTGCCCCAATACCCTGCACCGACATCAAAAGCCGGTGCCATTCCTTTTCTACCAAAGACGTAAAGCCAAACAATTGCAGTAGATCTTCACGCACCAGTAAATCCGTATAGAGCGCCACAGGCTCACCCGCTGCAGGCAAGGAAGCTAGCGTACGATCCGAGCAATACACCATATAACCAACGCCACGTACATCCAGCATTACATGATCACTGCTGCGATAATCCACTCTGCCTGACAGTTTTCCAATCATCCATTCGCCCTTTTTAATGCGGCCTGAAAATGACCGTTGGCTTGAATATGATGCGCATGACAAATAGCAATCGCAAGGGCATCTGTAGCATCAGGCCCAGCCAATTTTATGCCCGGCAACTGCAACATCACCATATGTTCCACCTGCTTTTTATCGGCATGTCCGACACCAACCACAGCCTTTTTTACTGCGTTTGGTGCATATTCCCCAACCTCAAGTCCAAACTTTGCAGGAACCAACACTGCGATGCCACGCGCTTGCCCCAGCTTTAGTGTACCTGCTCCATCCCTGTTTACAAAGGTTTGCTCAACTGCTGCATGGCTCGGTTGGTATTGCAAGATCACATCACTGAGACCATCGAACAGGCAAAGTAACCGACCAGACAAGGGCCCCGCAACAGTTTGGCATTGTCCATTGGCCACATGCCTCAGTTTACTGCCCTCCACATCCACAATGCCCCATCCCGTGGAACGCAACCCTGGATCAATACCCAATACCCGCATGCGACTGCCCTTATATTTTTTTGTTGATTTAATAATAGCACGAAACGCGAACATCTGAAAAGCGGTGATTTCAATTCAGAATAAATTACATACCACCAACAGGTTCGCACGTATGGTGTCTTCACAAAAATATTTCCAAGAGCGGGTAAGCAGCTCATAGTCTCAGACTATTCCAGGCATGCGGCAAGTGCATATCGGTTATGCCTAATTTCGCGCTAGTCGAGACCCTTAAAGACCCTTAGGTGCGCATCAAAGAAACGATGTTTACTGCATCACCATTACATAAGGAAGTTTATTCCATGGCGTTTTTAGATACATCCCACACTACGGCACTTCACCCACCTCGTAATTTATTATCAAAACTCATTAAAAAAATATTTGATGCATTGATTAGTTGGAATGATACACGCGTCACACGAAATATCTTGTCTCAACTATCCACGCGTGAGTTAAATGATATCGGTTTAGCCCCAGGGGACATTGAACGGATTTTGCGTCACTGATCTCCACCCACTAATATATTTAGCTGTAATACATGCCAAGCTGATTACTATTAACGTGGCGTTTTCATTTGTGGATCAATGTTAGTGCTGTCCACTCACCCAGATCTTCACGCTCCATAAGATCGATGCCCTGCGCATTATAAACTGCAACAATATCATCAGCCTGTTCAACCAAAAGCCCCGATAGGATTGCGATGCCACCAGGCGCTAAATGCATCGCCATGTCTGGGGCTAAATCAACCAGTGGGCCTTTAAGGATATTTGCAAAAATCAAATCGAACGGCGCAGCTTGTGCTAAGGCAGGCCCATCAAAGCCAATGGACTCAACACAGTTAACGCGACCTTCCAGATCATTAGCAAGCACATTTACAACCGCTACCTCAACAGCCACGGGGTCAATGTCACTTGCAATCACTGAGTTCAAGCTCATTCTCGCTGCAGCCATGGCTAACACTGCGGTGCCACATCCCAAGTCTAACACATTTTCAAAACTTCGGCCTTGGTCCAAAAGCCGATCGAAGGCACGCAAACAGCCTAATGTCGTACCGTGGTGGCCAGTACCAAAAGCCATTGCGGCTTCAATCAAAAGCCCAATCCGACCAGTGGGCAAATGCTCCAAATCATGGCTGCCATAGACAAAAAATCGTCCAGCCTCGACGGGTGGCAATTCCCGTCGCACTTTGGCCACCCAATCTTGATCGGGCACTTCAGAGACAACAAACAGGTTAGCCCCGTAGGCCGCAGACAAAAGTGCAAGAGAAATATCACTGGGCGCTTCTAAAAAATAACCACTCACTTCCCAAATGCCCTGACCATCCTCGACTTCAAACATGCCAACGCCTGTAGGTGCGGGGTCCAGATTCTCCAAAGCTTTTCCGAGTGCATCAGCCTGTAGCTTTCCAAGCAAGTTAGTAAGGGCTGTGTAAGTTAGCATTATGAACTCCAGTCATTTAGTTGGCCCATAACCTGTCCATGTACACATCGCAATCGCCTACCGTTCAGCAATACCTGAAGAGTGCCTGCCCATCATTAACTAGAGAAACGCACCACCATTAGGAAACATCCAGCCCAATAGGGCAAGTCACCCCAGTGCCACCAATCCCACAATATCCATTTGGGTTTTTGGCCAGATATTGTTGGTGATAGCCTTCTGCATAATAAAATATAGGTGCTGTGATGATTTCGCTGGTAATAGCCCCAAACCCCGCAGCTTGTAATTGCGGTGCAAAAGCTGCACTGCTAAAGTGTGCCAATTGCTCTTGTGCCGCTGAATAGGTATAAATTCCTGAGCGATATTGCGTGCCACGATCATTGCCTTGTCGCATACCTTGGGTAGGGTCATGTCCCTCCCAAAATACTGTCAGCAAATCTTCATATTTTACAACCGCCGGGTCAAAAATTATCCGCACTACTTCGTTGTGTCCAGTTTTCCCCGAGCAAACCTCGTCATAGGTCGCATTCGGTGTGAACCCGCATGCATAACCCACCATACTCAACCAAATCCCATCGATACCCCAGAACATCCTTTCGACACCCCAAAAACATCCCATACCAAACATCGCCTCCTGCAGGCCTGTTGGCACATCCGACTTCAAAGGCCTTCCAGAGAGGAAATGCGTAGAGGCCGTAGCCAGTGGCGCCTCACGCCCGGGCAGGGCAGACCCAGCGCAGACCATTTCAGTTTTTTCTTGCGTCATGAAAAACATCGCATACCTCCATATGTTGAGCTTGAAGTAGCCCTATCACAGAAAACATCCAGCTTTTGCACAGAGACACTTTCAGCTAAAAATTGTCTCATGCCCGGCAACCGGGTGCCTAGGAATTAAGAACGCCAATGCAAGTGAAGTCAACGCCATCAAGGAAGCCATGACAAAAACTAAGATGGGCGAAATCAACCAAACTAAGCCAAGCATTACCGGGAGGCCCACTGCCGCTATATGATTGATTGTAAACGCCACCGCCGCTGTAGGCGCTATATCAGCAGGATCAGCAATTTTTTGGAAATAAGTTTTCAGGGCGAATGCTAAGGAAAAAAATAGATGATCAACAACAAACAGAGTGCCGGCTAGGATTACACCCCATCCAAACATATAAATCCCACCATAAGCAAAAAATACCAAGGCAAGACCAACATATTCAAAGATCAGCGTGTTGCGTTCTCCAAAGCGGGCCACAACCTTGCCAAATACTGGGCCCAAGACCATATTAAAAGCCAAATTAATCAAATATAGGGCCGTCAGTTCGTGCACAGCAAAGCCGAAGCGTTCCACCATCATAAATCCGGCAAAGACCATAAAAATTTGTCGGCGCGCGCCAGCCATGAATTGCAGGGCGTAATAAAGCCAATACCGTTTACGCAGGACCATAGTTTTATGCTGCGGTATTGGGGATTGGAATTGCGGATAAATAATCATGCAAGCGACTGCCATTGCCGCCGTAATGCCGCCTGATACCATATAAGCAACATTATAGCTTAATTCGAGCCACTCCCAAGTGACCACTATCACTCCAAACGCAACCAATGAAGCAGCAGAGCCCATGGCTAAAAGCCAACCAAGCAACTGCGGAGCGCGTTCCTTTGAAATCCATTGCAGCTGCAACGATTGGTTGACCGTTTCGTAATAGTGAAAGCCAACAGACGATAACAAAGTTAAAGTCAAAATACCACCCATTTGCGGAAACCACGCCGTCACGCCTGTGGCGACACCGAGTAAAATAAGTGAGATCAACCCCAGAACTTGTTCACGCACAAAAATGATGATGGCAATTACGCCCACCGCCAAAAAACCAGGGATTTCACGCACCGAATGCAATAGGCCAATATCAGCTCCATCAAAACTAGCGACTTCCACTACAAAATTATTGAGCAACGCGTACCATGTGGAAAAGGCAATAGGCATGGTTGCGGCCATTAGAAACAGCAAGAACACAGGCCTGCGCCATAAAGGAGATTTCTGAGCTTCATCCAAAGTAACAATCTGCATCGCAAAGCTCCCAACCGCGCACAGGCGATCCAAATTTAATCAATTACAAACCCAAGTCAAATGCCTGATCTTTACCTCAACCTCACACATTGGTAATAGAAACTAACCATTTTAAAACAAAGGTTAGACTATGCCCGTAATCACCACCATTCAAGACCTGAAAGAGATATACCAGCGTCGCGTACCAAGAATGTTTTACGACTATTGTGAAAGCGGCAGTTGGACGGAGCAGACCTTCAGGGACAACACATCTGACTTTTCCAAGTTACGCCTACGCCAACGTGTAGCAATGGATATGGCCAACCGCACAACAGCCACCAAGATGATTGGTCAAAATGTTTCTATGCCCGTGGCTCTTGCACCCGTAGGCCTCACGGGCATGCAATGCGCTGATGGTGAGATAAAAGCCGCCAAAGCCGCCGCAGCATTTGGAGTGCCATACACTCTATCAACCATGTCCATATGCTCAATCGAAGACGTAGCTGCCGCAACCGATGCACCATTTTGGTTTCAGCTCTACACATTGACTGATGAAGACTACACCGACAGGCTAATCCAAAGGGTAAAAGATGCCAATTGCTCTGCCTTGGTAATTACTTTGGACCTGCAACTGCTAGGCCAGCGCCACAAAGACTTGAAAAACGGTTTGTCAGCCCCACCGAAACTTACTGCAAAAACTATCCTAAATCTAACGACTAAGTGGAGATGGGGCCTAGAAATGCTTAGTACAAAGCGTCGTGGATTTGGCAATATAGTAGGCCATGTCAGCGGCATCTCTGACAACTCTTCCCTAAGCGCTTGGACATCAGAGCAATTCGATCAATCTTTGGATTGGAATAAAGTAGAAATTTTGATGAAAAAATGGGGTGGTAAGGTGATAGTAAAAGGCATTCTTGACCCCGAGGACGCTAAAATAGCGGCAAAACTGGGTGTTGATGCAATTATTGTATCTAATCATGGTGGCCGCCAGTTGGACGGCGCTTTGTCATCGATTCGGATGTTACCAAAGATCGTAGCGGCGGTGGACGGAAAATGCGAAGTTTGGATGGACGGCGGGATCAGAAGCGGGCAAGATATCCTTAAAGCTAAAGCACTTGGCGCTACCGGGACTATGATTGGGAGATCATATATTTACGGCCTAGGTGCTATGGGCCAGGCAGGGGTCACAGCCTCACTGGAGGTGCTCCACAAGGAGCTAGACACTACCATGGCACTATGTGGACATCGCGATATCAATGACGTCAATCGCGATATTCTTTATATCCCGAAGGATTTCGAAGGCCAGTGGGCCTAGCGTAAGTATATACTTCAAGCACACAAGGCTCTTGGGTCCCTTATAAGAAATCTACAGACGGCGAAGCAATAAGGTCAGCGGAATTGCCGTTAAACTTAGTGCTGCAGCACATATAAAAGCAACACGAAGCCCATGAAACTCTGAGACAATACCCATAATGCTAGGTGCCAAGAAAAAACCAGAGAACCCCATCACTGCCACAAGAGAAATTGCTTCCGTGCGGAGATGGTTGGGCACTGACTTGCCAACTAATGCCAGCCCCAGCGGCCCAATAACCGATACACCAAGTCCTAAAATGCCAAATCCAACATACGCCCAAAACGGTGTAGGTGCCAAGGCGGCTAGAAGGGCACCAACTGCCGCAACCAGCGTTGCCAAAATAATAACCTTAGTATCAGAAAACATCTGCGACACAGCTTGGCCCGAAAATCGACCAATCGCCATGGTAATACCTAACATCGCCGGCCCCATTGCCCCCTCAGCAGCACGCCCATGTAGGGTACGCTCTATGTGTAAAGCAGACCATGTCTCCACAGTGGCCTCCGTCATAAAGGCCACCAAAACAATCAAGCCACAGATCACAATCGGCCAAAACGGATAGCTGACTTTACCGGGGGCCACAGTCGAATTGTAGCGCACTGGCAAATAGAGAAATGCAGACAATACAAAAATGATCAAAGCAACGCAAAAAAAAGCCATTCCTGGAGTAATTAGCGCTTCGCGGGCAAAGCCGCTGGCAATGGCAGACGCCGCATAGCCGACTGAAAACATAGCATGGTTGGCATTCATTAACGGCCTACTGTGCGACTCTTCTAGCTCACTGACACGCGCGTTCATCAACACATCAGCCAAGCCAGATGCCGCCCCCACAATCGTCATTGATATCCCAAAAGTTAGGGCGTTTGGGGCGAAACCCGGCAGTAAAAGGCTAAAGGCGAAACAAACACTAGCAATCTGCATCCCACGCGAGCCCAAAATACGGTCCAATCGTGGTGCTAAAACCATAGAGCTGACTAGACCTAACGCATTACACAACAGTAAGAGACCAAAAGTGGCATCACTCACACCGAGGCGTGCCTTGACCTCCGGTACATAGGCAGCAAAACAGCCCCAAAAAAGACCCACAATCACAAAAGCAGTGGCAGGGCGGCGTGACAAGAACAGAGCCTGGAGAACATGCATAGGCCTCTGATTCCACACTGTCGGAACTCTTGCAAGAAACAAAGTACAAAAGGGCTTCCCATTTGCTCGTTATGGCCCTATACGGCCCACTTCAACGGGGCATACACCCTTGGAGGATGCCCCCCCATTTTAAGGAATATAACCATGGCAGGACAGATCCCAGATCTAAACGCTTCGGTACGGACGGGGACAGGCAAGGGGGCCGCTCGTCAATCTCGCCGCGATGGCAACGTACCAGGCATCGTATTTGGTGGCGATACAGATCCGCTCCCAATCGATATACCATTCAACAAATTGTTTCAGCTGTTAAAAGCTGGTCGGTTTAAATCAACATTATTCAACCTCAAGGTTGAAGGTCATGATGACGTCCGCGTTATCTGCCGCGATGTCCAGCGTCACACAGTCAAAGATCTTCCAACCCACTTTGACTTGATGCGGTTGCGCCGAAACACAAAAATCAACCTATTTATTCCAGTTGAATTTTTAAATGAGGAAACATGCCCCGGCCTCAAAAAAGGTGGTGTGTTGAGCTTAGTACGCCCAGAAGTTGAATTAATTGTAACAGCCGGCGACATTCCAGAGAAAATCACAATCGATTTGGCTGGGTTAGAGGTTGGTGACGTGATTACTATTTCTTCCGTTACAATTCCAGCGGGAGCCAAAGTTACGATCGACCGTGACTTCGTAATTGCTAATATCGCAGCACCATCTGGACTGCGTTCTTCAGAAAATGAAGAAGACGAAGAAACCGCGGTAGCCGAAGTAGTCGTTGCTGAAGAGTAATCTTCAATAGTCTTTAATCAAAATTAGCTTAAAACCCTGCCAGAAATGGTGGGGTTTTTACTTTTAAATCCTATCTATTTACCTCCAAATAGCTTTTAACTGTATCCATGTCAGGCTAAGCTCATCACATGAAACTCTTTGTAGGCCTTGGAAATCCCGGTGCAAAATATGCGCAGAACCGCCATAATATCGGCTTTATGGCGCTAGACCGGATAGCTGAGGATCATGGCTTCAGCCCCTGGCGCAGCAAGTTTCAGGGCCAAATATGTGAGGGCCGACTAGGTGATATCAAAGTCCAGTTACTCAAACCTACAACATTCATGAATTTATCAGGCCAATCTGTAGGCGAAGCCGCAAGGTTTCATAAAATTCCTTTTAACCAAATCACAGTATTCCACGATGAGTTGGACCTTGCCCCCGGCAAGATGCGCCTTAAACAGGGAGGCGGTCATGCGGGGCATAACGGCTTACGATCGATACACGCGCATCTGGGGCCTGATTATGCCCGCGTGCGCTTAGGGATAGGCCACCCCGGCCATAAAGATGCAGTTGCAGGCTTTGTTTTGCGCGATTTTGCCAAAGTAGATCAAGATTGGCTCGCAGCATTATTAAACGGCATAGCCAACGGGGTAATATATTTAGCTGATGGAGACGGTTCCAGATTCATGAATGAGGTGGCGCTACAAACATCCCCAGCCCGCTCTTCAAAATCGACCAAAACAAAATTATCCCCCGCTGCAGGTCCTACCTCGATAGCCGAAGACACCCGGAACCCAATGCAGCGCCTTTTAGACCGTTTGAAATAATCCCGACGGAGCTCGTATCTAGACTTATACTAAAACATAATAGCATGTGGATACTATAACGATCAAAATTTCTGGACAGTTAGATCGATTGATCAGTCACCACTTTAGAAAGTGAATAATATGAAAAAAGATATTGAAATCAATGTTATTGGCCTGCCCTTGGCCTCCTGCTCGCAGGACCCACTCACCGGGTTTTTTAGAGACGGGTCATGCAACACCTGCGCCGAAGATGTAGGCCGCCACACTGTTTGCGCTGTGATGACTGCCGAGTTTCTGGCCTTTTCAAAATATCTTGGCAACGACCTCAGTACGCCCCGACCAGAATTTGGTTTTTCAGGCCTAAACCCAGGCGATAGTTGGTGTCTATGTGCCGGACGTTTTCTACAAGCACATCAAGAAAGCTGTGCACCGCAAGTTCAACTCGAAGCGACCCATCAAAATACTCTGGAAATTGTACCAATAGAAGTATTACGACTTTACGCAGTTGCGTGAGAGCAGCATGAAAATACTAGGCTCATTTCACTTTAACTGCAGAAATAGGCTCACACGGGCCTAAGCGCCAGTATTCATTGTAATGTCCAAAGCTGCAGCTACTGTGAATATATCCTTATCGCCACGACCGCACATATTCATACAAATTAGATGATCACTAGGCAATGTTGGGGCGATCTTCATTACGTGAGCTAGAGCGTGGCTCGGCTCAAGCGCCGGGATAATACCCTCTAATTCACAGCATAGTTGAAATGCTTCCAACGCCTCAACATCCGTAATGGAAACGTATTTTGCGCGTCCAATTTCATGCAGCCATGCATGCTCAGGGCCAATACCCGGATAATCAAGTCCAGCAGAAATCGAAAACCCCTCAAGAATTTGGCCATCATCATCCTGCAACAAATAGGTTCGGTTGCCATGTAAGACCCCTGGACGACCACCAGTTAGGGATGCGCAATGCTCCATCTTAGAATTGACACCCTTGCCACCGGCTTCGACACCGATGATGCCAACATCTTTATCGTCAAGGAACGGAAAAAATAGCCCCATTGCGTTGGATCCACCACCAATGGCAGCGATCAGCGTATCAGGCAGACGGCCCTCCTGCTCAAGCATCTGTTCTTTGGCTTCTTTGCCAATAATAGCCTGAAAGTCACGAACCATCGCCGGGTACGGGTGTGGACCAGCAACCGTACCAATACAATAGAACGTATCGTTCACGTTGGTAACCCAATCGCGCAACGCATCGTTCATAGCATCCTTCAACGTCCCACGGCCGGAAGTCACAGGCACAACTTCTGCGCCCAAAAGCTTCATACGAAACACATTGGGAGCTTGTCGCTCCACATCATGTGCACCCATGTAGACAATACACTTTAGGCCAAACTTGGCGCACACAGTTGCTGTAGCCACCCCGTGTTGTCCAGCACCAGTTTCAGCAATAATTCGGGTTTTACCCATGCGGCGGGCCAAAATGATCTGCCCCAACACGTTGTTAATCTTGTGCGCGCCAGTGTGGTTAAGCTCATCACGCTTGAGATATACTTTTGCACCACCAAGATGTTTGGTTAAACGGTCTGCATAATAAAGCGGGCTCGGACGTCCAACATAATTAGTCCACAAATCCTGCATTTCTGCCCAAAAGCTGTCATCTGTTTTCGCATACTCATATTGTGCCTCAAGATCTAAAATCAAAGGCATCAGAGTTTCTGACACAAAACGTCCACCAAAGTCGCCGAAACGGCCCTGTTCGTCAGGGCCAGTTTTAAAGCTATTTAAAAATTCGTCAGACATTAATATCTCCCATGCGCATTATCAAATATGGGTAGCGCCAGCGGACTGTGAGGTAAAGGCCTTCTGGTCAATCTGCGATGTTTTGCCCGCTAGCTTGCGCTACAAATTCAGCCATCAATTTCGGGCTTTTCTGGCCAGGTCTAATTTCGATCCCAGAGCTGACGTCCACTTGCCTTGCTCCAGACATACTCACGGCATCACCTACATTAGAGGGCGTCAAACCACCAGCCAACATCCACGGCACCAACCAATTTTTCCCATTCAAAAGTGTCCAATCAAACGACAGGCCATTGCCACCAGGCAAATCATGTCCCACTAGCGGTTTGGCATCCAATAACAGTTGATCTGCAACACTCCCATATGCTTGCGCCAACGCGACATCCTGAGCCGTTGCAATGCCCAAGGCCTTCATTACGGGCAAGCCATAACGGGCTTTCACTTCAGAAACTCGCTCAGGACTTTCCAACCCGTGGAGCTGTAACATGTCTAACGGCACGGAGGCCATCATCTGATCCAGAAAGGCATTGTCAGCATCAACCACGAGCGCCACCTTAGAGACACCCACAGGCACACGCAGCGCTAGCTCCCTAGCCTTGGAAAACTCAAGATTACGTGGTGACTTCGCAAAAAATACGAAACCCACATAAGCCGCACCAGCTCTAGCCGCCGCGTCAATATCTTGAACTCTGGTAAGACCGCAAAGTTTTGAACGAACACCCTTAATACTCAAGAGGTCTCACCGAAAAGCGCCAAAACATCGTCTTGCTCTTTGACAGTTTCAGATTTTAATTTAGTCACTTCACGCTCTAAGCGCACCAACTGGCGATGTTCAGTTTGTGCTGCCGCTCGAAATTTAATTTCTCGGAACCATTCCCAGACAAAACCAATTAGAAGTCCGATCATAACCCCCAAAAATATCACAATAAAAAGGGGTACCTGGAATTGAAGATTAAATTCTACCAACTCCCCCAATGCTACTGGCAACAAAGTGAGGCTCACGTCACCCCGATTAGCGAGTGCAACGACGATAAGTCCTACAGCCATAAAATATAGAACCAGATACCGCAAATAGCGCATTCTATTTTCCGTTAAGACGATCTCGCAAAAGCTTACCTGTCTTAAAAAACGGAACATGTTTTTCTTCAACTGCCACAGACTCGCCCGTACGAGGATTTCGGCCCGTCCGCGAGTCCCGTTTCTTGACTGAGAAGGCTCCAAAGCCCCGCAATTCTACACGGTCACCACCGGCCATAGTGCTAATTATTTCATCAAAAATAGTGCTCACAATACGCTCAACATCACGCTGATGAAGGTGCGGATTATCATCTACGAGCTTTTGAACTAATTCAGAACGAATCATATTTCCCCCCTTGAAACTATAAAGTTGCGAGTCAACTAAACCACAAACACACGATACATGGAAAGTACCCTCTCTGTGAACCTATAGTTTATTGTTACATGCACTTAAGCACATTTAATATAATATAACTTACATTTAGCTGTAATAATATCTAGCTACCCC
>LAQD01000010.1:49212-55421 GCA_000981705.1 Rhodobacteraceae bacterium ASP10-04a | reverse complement strand
AGCGCAGCACCTAAAATATCACCTAAAGAGGCACCCGAGTCGGAGGACCCATACTGCTCTACAGCTTCTTTTTCTTCTGCAATTTCGCGTGCTTTAACCGACAAACCCAAACGGCGTGTCTTGGCATCAATATTGGTAACGCGAACGTCAACTTTATTGCCTATGCCAAAACGGTCAGGGCGTTGCTCAGCACGATCACGCGATAGGTCAGAGCGACGGATGAAAGATTTCATGCCTTCATACTCAACTTCAACGCCACCATCTTCAATCGCTGTCACTTCAACAGTGATGATCGAGCCGCGCTTCACGCCACCAACAGCATCAGCAAATTTATCACCACCCAATGCTTTGACAGAGAGGCTGATACGTTCTTTTTCAACATCAACCTCGGATACAACGGCCTGAACCATATCACCTTTGCGATAATCGCCAATCACATCTTCGCCGCGACCTTCCCATGTCAAATCAGACAGGTGAACCATTCCGTCGATGTCTCCGGCCAAACCAATAAACAAACCGAATTCAGTAATGTTTTTGACTTCACCTTCAACTTGGCTGCCCTCTGGGTTTTCTTCTGCAAACACTTCCCATGGGTTACGTTGTGTTTGCTTCAGACCCAAGGAAACGCGGCGCTTAACGCCATCAATTTCTAGAACCATCACATCAACTTCTTGCGACGTAGATACAATTTTTCCTGGATGCACATTTTTCTTAGTCCAAGACATTTCAGACACGTGAACCAAACCTTCGACACCAGCTTCTAGCTCAACAAATGCACCGTAATCAGTGATATTTGTTACGCGACCCTTATGCTGCGAAGCTAGAGGGTATTTCACGCTAACAATATCCCAAGGGTCGTCCATCAACTGCTTCATGCCTAAGCTGATACGATGCGTTTCTTTATTAATTTTAACAACCTGCACTTTTACAGTTTCGCCAATTGCCAAGATTTCTGAAGGGTGGTTAACACGACGCCAAGCCATGTCGGTCACGTGAAGCAAGCCGTCTACGCCACCAAGGTCTACAAAAGCGCCATATTCAGTGATGTTTTTCACAACACCGTCGACACTATCGCCTTCGGCCAATTTCCCGATCACTTCAGCACGCTGTTCAGCACGAGACTCTTCTAGGATTGCACGACGTGATACAACAATGTTGCCACGGCGACGGTCCATTTTTAGGATTTGGAAGGGCTGCTTTAATCCCATCAATGGGCCGGCATCACGCACAGGGCGCACGTCAACTTGGCTACCCGGCAAGAAGGCCACGGCGCCGCCTAAGTCAACTGTGAAGCCGCCTTTGACCCGACCGAAGATCGCACCATCAACACGCTCTTCATCGGCATAAGCTTTTTCCAAACGATCCCAAGCTTCTTCACGACGGGCCATTTCACGGCTGATAACAGCCTCGCCTTTGGAATTTTCTGCAGCACGCAGGAAAACTTCAACAACATCGCCCACTGAAATTTCTGGAGATTCCCCTGGATCTGCGAATTCTTTAATATCTACGCGGCCTTCCATTTTGTAGCCCACGTCGATAATGGCTTGTCCCGCTTCGATTGCGATGACTTTACCTTTGACAACTGTACCCTCTTCAGGTGTGTCAACTTCGAAGCTTTCTTGCAGAAGGGCTTCGAATTCCTCCATTGTTACGGTTGCCATGTGGCGTTTAATCCTTACGTGTTTTGTTTCTGGCCGTGCGGTTGTCTCCGCCGGTCTTGAGTTGCATTGGTCCACTCACGAAAAGAGGATTTTAGATACCAAGAAGGGCCGGTGAAAGCCGACCCTACTACGATACCATAAATCCGCGACTGTTTCCGCCGTTTAGACAGGGGAGCGTATAGGCTGGAATTTGCAATATTGCAAGGCCCGATCGCCAATGTATTGGTGCGAAAAAGGAGTGCTGAATGCCATAGTCCGATATAAAATACTCACCCAACCAGCGATTTGAACCGCAAAAGGTTTTTACCTCCGTCGAAGGTACCATAAATGTCCACGATTCTGGTGCAGGCAACAGTAATTAAAGATCTTACCCCGCCAAAAACAGTAATCACAACCATCTGTAGATTGAGACCTCCATGCTGACCACACAGCATCGAGATCACGATTTCACAGTTGCCCTACGTGACGCCTTTGAGACTGCAGTAAAAGGGCATATACACCAACGGCGCTACTTCTCGCTATCTATCAACTTTAAAAATGTTCTCTATCTCACGGATGAGCACCTGAGACCTGCTTGTTAGGTCGCGGGACAGTTAGCCGGTGTGATAATCTGCACATCGGCCATCCCCCCTTCCAGTAGGGCTGGCCTAAGCCTATGAAATGCAGTGATATGTTGAAGGGCGAAATCAATGTCTGCACTCAAGTCATGATGCAACACAAATCCTAATTTCCCTTGGCGCAGCAATTGGCGATTTTCACGATCCAGATCATGCGCAACAAAGAGATCAGGCCGGAGATTTAAAGCCGCAAGAGCCGACAGAATTGCAGCATTGCCACCACCCATCGAATACACCCCGAGCAATCGATCTAATCCATCCACCGCCGCTGTAATTTTAGCCGCCGTTTCAAGCGCCAGCCCTGCACCACCACTAGCATCTATCAAACCAACGTTGGGGCAAAGCCGCGCCATCTCATCTGCAAAGGCGAATGCCCGCGCCTCCTCACCCTGAAACTCGCTGCGCGAAGTGGTTGTCAGAACTGTTCCTGTGCGCCCCTGCAGCCTTAGAGCAAAAAGATAGGCAGCCGTGCGTCCGGCATTTTCGTTGTTTAGCCCCGCATAGGCCATACGCCCACTGCCGGGACAATCGGTAAATACCGTCACAACCGGGATTTTCAACTCTGCTAAACGCGCAATCTCAGTACGTATTGGCCCAACATTCTGCGCTTTTAAAATGATGCCCTGACTGCCACGGCTGACGATCCGCGCAAGGTTCGCAACGGTTTTGGCCGGATCAATATCCTCTGCGAAGTGATATCGGATGCGGATCACCGCCGGGTTAAACCGCGGCAAGACGTGGAACACGGCTAGGCGCAACTCATCGGAAAACCGGCGCGGAGCCTCAACCACGATATCCACAAACATCCGCCGACCTTGGGCCCCCAATTGTCCCTCCTGTTCAGCCAGCTCAGCCATTGCCGCCTGCACCCGCCGCGCGGTCTGCGCACTCACATGCGCACGCCCGTGCAGCGCTCGGTCAACCGTGGCAAGACTAAGGCCCGATTGCAAAGCAATTTCTTTGAGGGGAAATTGATGTCTCATTGAGGTGTTTTTGAGGTATTTTATACCATCCCACAAGCTTAAAAATGGATAGCCTGATACCAAAATCTTAACTGGAGCCTGACATGCAATCTTATCTTTCTCCCCAGGACTGCGACTTGATGCAATTTACTCAACACGTAGAACGGCAACTGATCCCCCAAGACGTACCACACGCCCATGATATCCAAAGGAATGTGCCTATATATGATATTAATCAGTTGGATTTGACCGGCGACACCCAAGAAATCAAGGCAGAATGGGCAGATGTCTTACGTAACACGGCCGGAGTTTTGGTACTAAAAAATGCTTATGCTGACACCAAATGTATCGATGCAGCAACAGCAATTTACGCTCAAATCATCGTCGATGAGAGGACCGTGAGCGGCGGTAAACCGGATCACTTTGCAGCCTCTGGCGCCAATGATCGCATCTGGAATTCTGCGCAAAAACTTTGCCAATACGACCCGCTGGTCTTTGCGCAATATTTCGGAAACGTTGCCGTCGACACCGCCTGTCAGGCTTGGCTTGGACCCAACTATCAATTAACAGCACAGGTCAATTTAGTACGCCCGGGCGGTGCAGCACAAAGCCCACACCGTGATTATCACCTCGGGTTTCAACCCGCTGCAGTAGCTGCAACCTATCCCGCACATGTGCACGACTTCTCGCCTATGCTCACCCTACAAGGCGCTGTGGCACATGCAGATATGCCCGTCGAAAGCGGACCAACAAAGTTTTTACCATTCAGCCAGATTTACCGCCACGGATACGTCGCCTTTACCCAATCCAACTTTCAAACTTATTTTGAAGCACATCATATACAGGTGCCGTTGGCCAAGGGCGATGTGCTATTTTTCAGCCCCGCACTCTATCATGCGGGCGGCGCCAATGTGAGCCGTGACATCCAACGCATGGCCAATCTGTTGCAGGTCTCATCAGCCTTTGGACGCGCCATGGAGACAATCGACCGGCGGGATATGACCCGCAGGCTGTATCAAGTTTTAAGCACCGAGAATCATTGCCTCAGCCCCAGGCAGGTTGATGCCGCGATTTCAGCCTGTGCGGAGGGTTATTCTTTCCCCACCAATCTCGACACCGATCCCCCCATTGGCGGGCTAGCCCCAGAAACGCAAGCAGCCTTATGCCGTAGAGCCTTAAGCAGCTGCATGCCCCAAGCAGAATTTGAGGCCGCACTGAACGCACAGGTGATGCGCAAACAGACTTAAGCGTAGCGTTCAGGCCCCGCCCATTGTGCCATAGAATAGCGATCACCATTGACCCAACCCATGGGCAAGGCCGCCTCAACGGCAATTAACTCTTCAGCGCTCAGCCCATAATGGCTGCCCGCGACCAATCCTTTGAAGTGCTCAACATTGCGGGTCCCCGGAATTGGCAAAATATGGTCGCCCTTGGCCAAGCACCAAGCAATCGCCAAACCTGCCGCTGTAAGGCCAATATGTGCGGCCAAAGCCCGAAACGGGGCGGTGGCTGCAATATTCAAGCTCAAATTGGGCTCCATAAAGCGCGGGTTATTTGCTAAAAAGGGCGTGGCCTGTGCTGTTTGCAGCCCATGTGGCTTGTCAGTCAACAAACTACGACCCACCGGCGAAAAGGCAACAAATGTTGTCTCCAGATTCGCACAGGTTTGGATCATACCTAGCTCAGGGGTTCGGGTCGATAATGAATATTCAGACTGGACCGCAGCCACCGGATGCACCGCATGGGCCGCACGCAGCGAGGTCGGCGATATCTCTGAGTAGCCAAACCCTGCAATTTTTCCCGAGGCAACAAAGCCCGCAAGCGTATGGGTCAGCTCTTCAATAGGGACATGCGGATCACGGCGGTGAATGTAGTAGAGATCAATCTGTTCAACACCCAGACGCCCCAAAGTGGCATCCAGCTGACCTTCAAGATAGGTTGCATCATTGTTGAATCGGCGGCTTGGATCACTGTGATCCGTAATGCCGCCCTTGCTTGCAATATCAAAAAACGCCTTCGCTTCGGGATTTTCTGCCAGATACGCACCAATATGGGTTTCCGAGCCACCTTTACCATAAATATTGGCGGTGTCGATATGGGTCACACCCAAATCACGGGCTGCGTCCAAAATTGCAAAGACTTCATCACGGCTCACCGTACCGTAGAAATTCGAAAAGGACATCGCGCCGATTCCCATCCGCGAAACCTCTAAACCGATATGTGGAAAATTGCGTTTTTTCATGAGCTTATTCCTTTTTTAACGACAGAGATTGCAGCTGCAATCGCCAAATCAATGGCCAGATTGGATGTATCAATCACCACCGCATCCACAGCAGCAATCATCGGCGCTTCGGCACGCTCAGAGTCTCGGCTATCGCGAGCCATCACAGCAGCGAGCACCTCATCAAAGTCGATTTGAGTGCCGTTAGACAGCAGTTCGTGATGCCGACGCCGCGCGCGCACTTCAGCAATTGCGGTCACAAACAGCTTCACCTCGGCCTCAGGACAAATCACTGTGCCAATGTCGCGACCGTCCAAAACGGCACCGCCCTCACGGAGCGCAAAGGCATGTTGAAAGGCCAGTAATTCTGCGCGCACTTCAGCGATGATGGCCACCTGAGATGCAGCCTGCGCCACCTCCGGGCTGCGCAGGTTTAAGGCGTCAAGGTCTTCAGGCCGCAAGGATTGCGCGGCTAGCAATGGATCAACACCCTGCAGCATTTGCGCGCCAACAGCCCGGTACAACAGCCCTGTGTCCAAATGCTCCATACCAAAATGTGCAGCGACAGCCTTGCTGATCGTGCCTTTGCCTGCCGCGGCGGGTCCATCAATGGCGATTGTAAAACTCATCATCTACCCTCGCTGAGCTTTAAAACTGCGCGGTGAGCGCGGGATCATCCGCATCCGCCTGAGGCAGACCACCGGTGATCTCATAATAGTCACCCTTATCTGCGCAAAAGATATGACTA
>LAQD01000010.1:40074-49148 GCA_000981705.1 Rhodobacteraceae bacterium ASP10-04a | reverse complement strand
CCATCCCAAAGTATTTGGCTGCCATAGGTGCCGCAAAAGGCCCGTTGTGGCAAAGCCCAGACGCCCACAAAGGTAGCTGCCTGTCAGCCTAACACTCACACCTCAGTCCGACAAATACTGGCACCCAGATGCGCCATTAAAGGTTCGAATATTGGAAAGGACGTGGCCACGGGAGCACCATCATCGATGGACATACCCTGCTCAGCGGCCATACCCAAAATTAGAAACGACATGGCGATGCGGTGATCAAGATGGGTCGCAGCAGTGGCACCACCAATTACAGAGCCTTCGCAGCCATGCACATGCCACCAATCAGGGCCTTCCTCTACAGTGACACCAGCCGCCCGGAGACCCGACGCCATGACTTCAATACGGTCACTTTCTTTAACGCGCAGTTCTTTAACCCCATGCATACGAGTAATGCCACGGGCAAAACTCGCCACCACAGACAGGATCGGATATTCGTCAATCATCGAGGCCGCTCGTTCTGGCGGCACAACAATACCACACATATTCGGGGAATATTTTGCACGTAAATCGGCGACAGGTTCTCCGCCCTCTTCGCGCATGCTCTCGAATGTGAGATTGGCACCCATATCTTGCAACGTGTAGAACAGGCCTGCGCGGGTCGGATTGAGGCCAATATTGGGTACCAAAACATTGGATCCTTCGACGATCAAAGCTGCACAAACAGGAAAGGCCGCAGATGACGGATCTCGCGGCACGATGATATCCTGCGCGCACAACTCAGGTTGCCCAGTGAGGGTGATCACTCGGCCTTCTTCGCTGTCTTCAACAGTCAATTCCGCACCAAAGCCCACCAACATGCGTTCGGTGTGATCGCGTGTGGCCTCTTTCTCAATCACCACCGTCTGGCCTGGCGCGTTCAAACCTGCTAGCAGAACCGCAGATTTTACCTGCGCAGAGGGCATCGGGACTGTGTAGTGGACCGGAACGGCCTCAGCGGCACCAACAATAGTCAACGGCAAACGACCTTGAGAGCGGCCATGCGACTGCGCGCCAAACAAGGCCAAAGGATCTGTGACCCTTCCCATAGGGCGTTTGTTCAAACTACCATCGCCCGTGAACGTCGCTGTGATGGGAGACGTGGCCATCGCACCCATGATCAAGCGCACACCCGTGCCAGAATTACCACATTCAATCACCTGATCCGGCTCAGCAAATCCGCCCACGCCCACACCATGCACAGACCAAGAGCCACCACCGTGGCTAATGACCTCTGCACCAAAAGCCTGCATGGCCTTGCCGGTGTCGAGCACGTCATCCCCTTCTAGCAAGCCCTTAATGCGGGTCTCGCCCACGCACAAAGCGCCTAGAATTAGTGAGCGGTGTGAGATGGACTTATCGCCCGGCACATCTGCCTGCCCCGTCAACGGGCCAGACTTTTGTGAAGTCATCGGAATTGCTGCAGTATGGCCTGACATATCGGTCCCCTATTTAGTTGCTGGAGTGATAGCGTCCAAGCAAGGCGAGGTCTACACCTCAGGTTCCGTCAATCTATGATTTTCGAAATGTCATATAGTGTGGGGTACGGTCTTCGCGCAGGGCTTTTTTCTCATAGCGCGTCGAAATCCAATCCCCCCAGGGCGCACGCCAATCTTCGGGCCCTTCAGCCAACCAGTCAAAACCAGCCTTCGGCACCTCTTGCAGGGTTTGGCGGACATAGTCTTCAATATCCGTGGCCACGCGAAATTTTGCACCAGTTTTTAAGCACCAGTTCAACGGGATGAGATGTTCTGGTGTGACAAACCGGCGGCGGTGATGGCGCAGTTTTGGCCAAGGGTCTGGGTAAAGCAAAAACGCTTTACTGACAGCTTCATCTGGCAAAACATCCATCAAGTTGCGCGCATCGCCCATGTGCAACTTGATGTTGCTCACGCCGGCCTTGCGCATCTTGCCCAAAAGCATCGCAACACCGTTCACATAGGGCTCAACACCCAAAAACTGGACATCGGGATTTTGGAGCGCTTGATGCACCAAGTGCTCACCGCCGCCAAAGCCAATTTCCAACCAAAGCGGCCGGCCACCGGCAAGTTCTTGCATGTCCAACGGCGCCCGCGCTGGATTTTCCTCACGGGTAATTCCAGCAACTGAAAGGCGTGGCAGATCCTCTTCCAAATAACGATCCTGAGCAGCATTCAGAGCTTTCCCCTTGATGCGCCCATAAAAATTCCGGTGATCCATTGCCATCTCTCACGAAAAAGGGTGCGCTGGAGCGCACCCTGAAAATGTTGCCCATCAGAGCGCGCAAGCGCGCCTCTGCGCCTACACGGCTTTTTTCAGCGCTTCAACCAGATCGATTTTTTCCCAGCTGAATCCACCATCAGCTTCCGGCGCACGGCCAAAGTGACCATAGGCTGCAGTGCGCTGATAGATTGGACGGTTCATGCCTAAATGTTCACGAATGCCGCGCGGCGTGAGATCCATACATTTTGTAACTGCGCGCTCTATGACCTCATCAGGAACCTGACCGGTGCCATGGGTGTCCACATAAATTGACAGGGGCTTTGATACGCCAATCGCATAGGATAGCTGCAAAGTGCAGCGTTCCGCCATGCCAGAGGCCACAACATTCTTGGCCAAATAGCGCGAAGCGTAAGCTGCGGAACGGTCAACCTTTGTTGGATCTTTTCCAGAAAATGCACCACCACCATGCGGAGCCGCTCCACCATAAGTGTCCACAATGATCTTACGACCCGTCAAACCTGCATCACCATCCGGCCCACCGATGACGAAAGTACCGGTCGGGTTGACCCACCATTCCGTATTGGCAGTGATCCACTCCGCAGGAATGACTTCGCGAATATAGGGCTCAACAATGCCACGAATATATGCGCTGTCTTGATCTTCTGATGTATGTTGGGTCGACAGAACAATCGAAACGACCTCTACCGGCTTGCCATCCATATAACGCAAAGACAGCTGCGACTTGGCGTCGGGGCCAAGATCACGTTCAGTGCCGTTTTTGCGTACTTCGGCCAAACGCCGCAGGATTGCATGCGAATATTGGATGGGGGCAGGCATCAGCTCTGGGGTTTCAGTGGTGGCATAGCCAAACATGATGCCCTGATCGCCAGCGCCCTCATCCTTATCTGACCCAGCATCCACACCCTGCGCTATATGGGCTGATTGTTCATGCAGGAGATTGGTGACTTCAACAGTCTTCCAGTGAAATTTGTCTTGCTCGTAGCCAATATCTTTGATGCAGTCGCGGGCGATTTTCTCAATTTGGCCCATATATTGAGAGAGTTTAGCTTGGTCTGTTAGGCCAACTTCACCACCAATGATAACGCGGTTGGTAGTGGCGAAAGTCTCTGCAGCAACCCGCGCTTCGGGTTCCTCAGCTAAAAATGCATCCAATACGGCGTCTGATATACGGTCGCAGAGCTTATCAGGATGGCCTTCAGAAACGGATTCTGAGGTAAAAATAAAATTTTCTCGTGTCATGAAGAGTGCTCCAATGAAGTGTAAACTGCTTCAGGAAGCCGTTGCAGTCAAAACTACTTAGAAGTCTTAAAGATCAGCGTCAACACTTATGTCCGGCGGCGGCGCCAAAACGCGGCTACACATAGCCATAGCGCCATAAATATGGTTGCGGCCCAAGGGTATGTAGCAAAAAATGGGGTAGGAAGGCGGGCGGGAAGCGGCACGTCAACAAATCCCGTGTCCTCTCCCTTAAGGCGGGCGCCATATCCTCCACGTGGATCGATCACCGTGCTCACGCCGCGATTTGCCACCCTGACCATGGGCAAGCCCAACTCGATTGCACGGGCGCGGGCTTGGGCAAAATGCTGCGCAGGCCCCTGCCCAGCGCCGAACCATGCGTCATTGGTTATCAAAACCAAAAGGTCAGGCCGAACCGAGCTTCGACCAACAAACTGTGGAAAAATGCCCTCGTAGCAAATTAAGGGTTGGATCTGGCCAATACCGTCAATCTTCAGCGTGCTCGGCCCATCTCCAGATAAAAACCCCACACGCTGAAGGCCAAACCAGCCAGCCACCCGCGCAAGGGGCAGATATTCACCGAAAGGCACCAATCGGCTTTTGTGGTATTCCGCCTGCAATTCTCCTTGAGGAGAAATGATCCCAAGGGTGTTGAAATAAAGACCTTTGGCACGACTACTCTGATATCCAACGATAACTGGCGCATCTTGTGCCACAGCAGCGATCTCACTCTTGGCTACATCGATGGGTAAATAGACTGAAGTTTCCGACCAAACGATCAAATCAACCGGCGGGTCCGCCTGAGTCAATGCCATGTGGTGCTGATAAATACTCTCCATTTTATCTGAATTCCATTTATCAGACTGCGCCACATTGGGATGAATGAGCCGCACAATGGCTGCGCCATCCGGCGTTGTCACAGGGGCGCTATTTGGAAGAATTTGCAACACGATAGCAAAGGCGATGAGCGCCACTACATAAAGCAATCGCGCATGTGCCACGACATAGGCCATGACCAGCGTCAGCAATGTCATGCCATATGGTCCCATCACAGCTGCCAATTGGTACAGCGGCGTGTCAATCCATACATAGCCAATCAAACCCCAAGGAAAGCCTGTAAACACATAGGAGCGGATCACTTCAGCGGCCAAAAGCGCGAGGCAGATCAACAGCGGTGCGCGACCTTTAACCAAAGCCGCAGTCACCCCCCAGAAAAGCGCCAAGCCCCCAGCCATTGCCGCAAGGGCAAAAGGCGCCACCCAGCCGGTCGCCGGAAAATCCACCAAAAACGGCTGCATGATCCAAGCCAGCGATACGGCAAAATAGCCACTGCCCAACAGCCAGCCTGTGGAGAAAGAAGAGGTGTCAGAAGATTTTTGAATTGTCCAAAGCCCAAAGCCCAGCCCCAAAAGCGTGAGAGCTGGCGCGTCGATGGGAGCTTGGCCCAATCCGGCCAGCCCCCCCGCTGCAAAAATCATCAGCAGCCGCGTCCATCGCGGTGCTTTGTGCCACAGATTACTCGGTATCAGCGTGTCGAACATGGGCCCTAAGCCTTTTGATACGGCGCGGGTCAGCATCGACGATTTCAAACTCAACACCTGCAGGATGGTTGATCACCTCCCCACGCGCAGGAACGCGTCCCAACAACATGAAAACTAAGCCGCCAAGCGTATCCACTTCTTCAGGGTCGACTTCTGCAACTTCAGTCAAATCTCGGCCAATTTCTTGCTGAAATTCATCCAAAGGGGCTTTGGCCTGTGCCAGATAGCAACCAGGCTTTTCAATTAGCCAAAATGCGCCCTCATCTTGGTCATGTTCATCTTCTATTTCACCGATCACTTGCTCAATCAAATCTTCAATCGTCACCAAGCCATCCGTGCCGCCATATTCATCGATCACCAAGGCCATATGAATGCGGTCCGCTTGCATATTTGTCAGCAGGACACCGATTGGCATCGAGGGTGGTACAAACAATAGGGGGCGCAACATGGTTTTCAGGGCCAAACGTCCACCAGAGCCGTTGAACCCATGCTTAAGTGCTATATCTTTCAAATGTGCAAAACCGAGCGGCGTATCCAAAGTACCATTGTAAACCGGCAGTCGGGTCAAGCCCGTGTCACGAAACACATTTACGAGATCTTCTTTTGTGATCGTCACCGGCACAGATTTAATGTCAGCTTTCGGCACCATCACATCTTCAACACGCAGCTGCCGCAAATTCCAAATGCCAGGTGTGATATCTTCACCCTGAGGCCCAGTGTAGCCCGAGGGATCCGAAACCGGAAGCTGTCCTGAAAAGGCCCATTTAAGCCGGCCCCAAAAGCCCAGCGCCTGTAAACCCGTACTTGACGGGTCGTCTGCAGCATCAGGGCCGCCATTTTGATCATCTATATGTGGCATAGTATCGTTCATTGGGTTTCATCATGTATGTCATATGGATTGGAAATGCCAAGCTTGGCAAGGACATCGATCTCGATTTCTTCCATCAATTCCGCATCCATGTCTTTTATGTGATCATAACCGAGGAGATGCAACGATGCATGTATCAAGAGATGGGTCACGTGATCTGCAATTGCAATACCAGCCGCCTCCGCCTCGCCCGTACAGGTCTCAAAGGACATAGCAATATCACCAAGCTCTGGATCAAAGGCCAAGGTCGGGACCTGCCCAGCCACATCACTGACCAGATCAGTAGAGGGCCAAGACAGCACATTCGTCGGTTGCAGCTTGCTGCGAAAATCCTTGTTGAGCTGCGCAATCTCCTCATCACCACAGGCCATAACAACGGCGCTGGCATCCTCTGGAAATATCAGATGCGCCGATAAAGAAGTACCCACCCGTGCCCCAATCTCCGCAAGGTTTTGCGCATCCCATCGGTTGTCTTCAATCACAAACTCAAAGCTGAGGCTCATGGAGTATCTGCGTCATAGGCATCAATAATTTCCGCAACTAAAGGATGGCGCACCACATCTTTGGAGGTGAAATAGTTAAAGCTGATTTTTGGGATATCTTTTAGCAAACGCTCTGCATCCGCTAGGCCAGATTGTACCCCGCGCGGCAAATCGATCTGCGTACGGTCTCCAGTGATCACCATGCGGCTGCCTTCGCCCAAACGAGTCAAAAACATTTTCATCTGCATCGATGTGGCGTTTTGTGCCTCATCCAGCACCACAAATGCATTGGCCAAGGTACGCCCACGCATGAAGGCTAACGGGGCAATTTCAATAGCCTTGTCTTCCATCAGCTTAGCCATTTGTTTGGCCGGCAGGAAATCATTCAATGCATCATAAAGCGGTTGCATATAGGGATCCACTTTTTCTTTCATGTCACCCGGCAAGAATCCCAAGCGTTCACCGGCCTCGACTGCAGGGCGTGACAGTATAATCTTATCAACTCGCCCAGTGATAAACATTGACACGGCCGCAGCTACTGCCAAATAAGTTTTACCTGTGCCCGCTGGGCCTATTCCAAAAGATAGCTCGTTTTTAAACAAAGACCGGACGTAGGCTTTTTGCGCCTCGGTGCGTGGCTCAACCAGCTTTTTACGAGTTTTGATCTCAACTGCGCCACCTCGGAGCGTTTCCATCTGCTTGCCTGTCTTAGTTGCATCCCCGCCCACCACATTCATCCGCAGTTCCGCAGTCACATCTGCAGCCAATACCTGCCGACCTTGCTCCAATCTGGTGTAAAGTGATTGCAAAATTGATTCTGCACGCACACGGGCGTCCCCGTCGCCCACTAAGAACAACTGATTGCCCCGCCGAACAATCTGGATGGATTGCGCGGTTTCAATAGTAGTAAGATTACGATCAAATTCTCCACACAGTTCCGCCAACAGGCGGTTGTCAGGGAATTCAACTCTAGTTTCATTTTGAGCGGCGGTAGCTATTGAGGCGGTGTCTGCCAAAGTTTTCCCCTATTACGGCGAGTGTAAAATAGAATGACATAATTCGAATGTAGCAAGAGTGCTAGCATGTACAAACAAAAACTCTAAAATCTCTTGGCTTGCTTTCGTTTAATTGTAAATAAGTGCGATCCACTAACCGTCAAATGCCGTAACAAAATAATTTTATCCTACAACTTTACCAGTAAGAGAATTGGTCATATCGTTAATGACCCGAACCCTTACGACTTTGCCAACCATGTGGTCCGCTGCTATCGCATGCACAGCGTGGAGATATTCAGATTTTCCAATTAACTGACCCTCGCGGCGGCCTTTTTTCTCGAATAGCACTTTAACTTCTCGCCCCACCATAGCAGCTTGGGCGGCATATTGTTGTTCTGTCAGTAATGATTGTAATTCTTGCAACCGCGTAGAGGCAACTGCAGGATCAACCCCATCTTTTTCAGCAGCAGGCGTACCGGGACGGGCAGAATATTTAAACGAATAGGCCTGACCGTAACCCACCCTTCGCACTAAATCTAACGTATCAGCAAAATCTTGATCAGTCTCACCAGGAAAACCTACGATGAAGTCCCCAGACAATAAAAGATCAGGCCGAGCTTTGCGGATGCGGTCCACCAAGATAAAATAACTATCGCGGGTATGTTTGCGATTCATGGCCTTGAGAATGCGGTCACTGCCAGATTGTACGGGTAAATGCAGATAGGGCATCAGCTTATCGCAGGTGCGATGCGCTTCGATCAAGGCATCGTCCATGTCGTTAGGGTGACTGGTGGTAAAGCGGATGCGTTCTAGCTGCGGGATCTCCGACAATTGCCAGATCAATCCAGCTAAACCGTCCTGATGCCCATGGTAAGCATTAACATTCTGTCCCAAAAGTGTAATTTCACGTACGCCACGCTCCACAAGATCCGCAGCCTCAGAAAACACACGGCTCGCGGGGCGGCTGACTTCGGCTCCTCGTGTGTACGGTACCACACAAAAGGCACAAAATTTATCACAGCCTTCCTGCACTGTCAAAAACGCCGTCGGCCCACGCTTGGCTTTGGGACGTTTAGCAAGATGGTCAAATTTATCTTCTTCAGGGAAATCTGTATCGAGCGCACGTTTTCCAGTTTGGACTCTTGCCTCCATCTGAGGCAATTTGTGGTAAGATTGTGGCCCTACGACCAAATCTACCATTGGTTGACGGCGTATGATTTCAGCACCTTCCGCTTGGGCAACGCAGCCAGCTACGCCAATTTTCAAATTAGGGTTGGCAGCTTTTAAGCCTTTAAATTTCCCTAGCTCCGAATAAATTTTCTCAGCAGCCTTCTCACGGATATGGCAGGTGTTGAGCAAAATCATATCCGCGTCATCTGCAGTGTCAGTGTGCACATAGCCCTGTTCCCCGAGCGTTTCTGCCATCCGCTCACTGTCATAGACATTCATCTGACATCCATATGTTTTGATGAATAGCTTTTTCACATCGGCCATTGCTGGTTCCTTTATTGGCAATCTCTTAATTTCTGCGCTGATACCGCGTGAAATCGTCCCTTGCAATGCGTGTGACTTTAGAGGAACTAATGTTTCTGGGCTTTAAGTATTTATTTGAAATAATTTTCAAATAGTTCAGGCATTCTTAGCTTAAATAAAATTTAGTGATTGCCACTGTGGGTTTGCTTTTGCAATTTATTCTAGTTGACCGGTCGAACGCCCAAAACAG
>LAQD01000010.1:36203-40055 GCA_000981705.1 Rhodobacteraceae bacterium ASP10-04a | reverse complement strand
AGGGTTTGCGCCGTAAGCGGATAACCACGTCAACCTTGGCAATTTCCCCACCTTCCGGTGCATCAGGCAAAATACTAATCTTCAATTGATCAGCCGGAGCATCGACGAGCTCCGCGGTATCTTCCCAATAAAAATGTGGGTGGTCTGTCATGTTTGTGTCGAAATAGCTCTTGGCTCCATCCACAGTAATTTCGCGCATCAATCCGGCATCACAAAAGGCCCGCAAAGTATTATAGACCGTAGCTAATGATACTTTATCTTCATGATCGTTGCTAGCTGCAAACAGGCTTTCCGCAGTAACATGTCGATTTCGACCGTCCCCAATCAGTCGCTGCGCCAGGATAACACGCTGTCGCGTTGGCCGTAGTCGACCACTGGACAACCATTGGTCGACAGTTTGAACGGAGTAGCTGTGCATTGTATTCTGATCCATGTTCCTAATATGACGCCTTAAAGCCAATTTTCAATGGCTGATCGTTCGAATTATAAGCAACCTTTGAAGAATGTCTAGGATATGCCGCTCTTGCCTCATAAACTGAGACGTATATAGAGCTTATAATCGACTTATTCAGCAAACGCAGGAGCTAAACATGCCATCAGATTTTCCGACCGCATTCGACAAAGAAGGTCTCTTGAAATGTGCTCGCGGCGAACTGTTCGGCCACGGCAATGCACAATTACCAGAACCCCCGATGCTCATGATGGACCGCGTAACTGAGATTAGCGAAGATGGCGGCTTGCACGGCAAGGGTCATGTTATTGCAGAATTTGATATCGATCCAGAACTATGGTTTTTCAAATGCCACTTTCCTGGTGATCCCGTTATGCCCGGCTGCTTGGGCTTAGATGCCTTATGGCAATTGACCGGCTTTAATCTTGGCTGGCGCGGCATGCCAGGGCGTGGACGCGCTCTAGGTGTTGGCGAAGTTAAATTCACGGACATGGTAACACCCAAGGTCAAAATGATCACCTATCATGTTGACTTAACGCGTGTTATTAACAGGAAATTAAAACTTGGCATGGCTGATGGGCGCATGTTTGCCGATGGCAAAGAAATTTATACAACAGCCAACATGAAAGTTGGCTTGTTCACAGATTAATTGAGGGGGCCAAATGCGCCGCGTAGTAATAACAGGTTTGGGTATTATCTCACCCATAGGAAATAATTTCGACGAAGTAACTGATGCGCTGAAAACTGGCCGCTCCGGAATTTCGTTTGAACCAGAATATGCTGAAAACGGGTTTCGCAGTCGCGTGGCAGGTATTCCAAAGATTAATCCTGCGGATCACATCGACAAACGTCACATGCGTTTTATGGGTGTGGGAGCAGGATATAACTACTTAGCTATGCAACAGGCCATAGCAGATTCTGGTCTAGAGGCGGACGAAGTGTCAAATGTACGCACAGGCCTCATAATGGGGTCCGGTGGCCCGTCTACAGCAAATTTCCATACAGCTTTTGACGTAGTGAAAAATCGTGGTGGGCCAAAACGTATGGGCCCTTTTATGGTTACACGCTGTATGAGCTCCGCTCATTCGGCAACGCTAGCCACACCATTTAAGATCAAAGGTGTTAACTACTCCATCACTTCTGCTTGTGCTACATCCGCACATTGTATCGGCAATGGCATGGAACAAATCCAGCTGGGTAAACAAGATGTGGTTTTCGCCGGTGGCGGCGAAGAAGTACATTGGTCATTGTCTTGTTTGTTTGACGCAATGAACGCGATGTCTTCAAAATACAACGAAACCCCCGAAACAGCGTCGAGGCCTTATGATGCAAATCGTGACGGGTTTGTCATCGCCGGTGGTGGGGGGGTTCTAGTTCTCGAAGAGCTGGAGCATGCAAAAGCTCGTGGAGCTAAAATTTATGCAGAATTAACTGGCTACGGCGCAACATCAGATGGTGCAGATATGGTAGCACCATCCGGCGAAGGTGGCGAACGCTCAATGCGTCAAGCCATCGCCATGTTGGATTCAGATCGCAAGATCAACTATATCAATTCTCACGGCACCTCGACCCCCGCAGGCGATGTAACAGAGGTTCAGGCCATCCGTAATATTTTTGGCCGTGGGGACACTCCACCGATCTCGTCTACTAAATCGTTGACCGGCCATTCTCTGGGCGCAACTTCCGTACATGAGGCTATTTACTCGCTGTCGATGATGCAAAATAGCTTCATTTCAGCATCAGCAAACGTTCAAAACCTAGATCCCGCACTTGATGCTGCGGAAATTGTCACCCAACGACAAGACAATGTTGAGCTGGACACCATCCTGTCCAATAGCTTCGGTTTCGGTGGAACCAACGCAACATTGATCTTGAGCAAACTTAACGGATAAAATCATGGCAGAACTTCTCAAAGGCAAACGTGGTCTGATTACGGGGATCGCCAACAACCGGTCCATCGCTTGGGGCATCGCAGAAGCGATGAAAGCTGAGGGCGCAGAGTTAGCCTTTGGCGTGCAAATGGACGTTTTTGGCGAAAAGGTTAAACCTTTGGCAGCTGAGTTGGGCGTAGACTTAGTTCTAGACTACAACGTTCAGGATGACGCAAGCACTCAAGGGGCCTTTGATACTTTGGCAGAAAAGTGGGGTAGTATTGATTTTGCTATTCATGCCATCGCCTATTCCGACAAAAATGAACTCACCGGTCGCTTTATCAACACCAGCCGCGAAAATTTTAAAAACTCGCTAGAGATTTCAGCCTATTCCTTTATCGACATGGCCAAAAAAGCTGAACCTTTGATGAAAGATGGCGGTACTTTGATCACTTTGACTTATCAAGGCAGTCGAAAAGCTACGCCTTGGTATAACGTCATGGGCGTTGCAAAAGCGGCTCTAGAATCTGCTGTTGTATATCTCGCCAATGATTTGGGTCCACAAAAAATTCGCGTTAATGCTATCTCGCCGGGTCCAATGAAAACTCTCTCTGGAGCGGCTATTGGGGGTGCGCGTAAAACGTTCCGCTTTACTGAGGCCAACGCACCTTTAAGGGCTAACGCGACCAAAGCCTCCATCGGAGGTACGGCTGTTTACCTGGCCTCAGATTATGGTGAATGTACTACGGGCGAAACCATCATGGTCGATGGTGGCCTACATATCTTAGGACTGCCACAGCCAGAAAACTTCTAAGGCTTCCAACGCTTGATGCCACTAGGTGCAGGGATATTCCGCAAGAGCGCGCGCAAACATCTCTGCATCCACATTACCCCCAGAAGCGATGCAAATCACATCTTCGCCTGAAAGTTGATCCCCATGATAAAGAGCAGCCGCCAAAGCTATGGCGCCGCCTGGCTCCAACACGACCTTGAATCGGGTGAAAGCAACTGACATCGCACGCAGGCAATCTTTTTCTGGCACGACAATGCCATTACCGCAGAGGCGCTGCATAATTGGAAATGTTAAAGCACCGGGGGTTGGAGTTATAATCGCATCGCAAATGCTGCCCCCGAGCCGCGCATTAATTTGGGGCTTGCCCGTGGCTAACGACCTAGTCACGTCGTCAAAATCTGTTGGCTCCACCGGCCTTACCCGCATCTTGGGTGCATCAGCTTCCAAAGCCAACGCAATGCCCGAAGTCAGACCACCACCGCCACAACACACTAAGACATCGGCCAGAGTCACCCCCATAGCGATAGCTTGCTCTGCTATCTCCAAACCGCAAGTACCTTGGCCAGCGATCACTTCTGGCTCATCGTAAGGTCGTATCAAGGTCAAGCCACGCAGCTTTGAAAGCTTTTGTCCAATCTCTTCGCGATTCTCGGTGTCACGATCATACAAAATCACCTCAGCCCCCAAAGCCCGGGTGTTCTCAACCTTCAGCTTTGGCGCGTTGGATGGCATGATAA
>LAQD01000010.1:15927-36150 GCA_000981705.1 Rhodobacteraceae bacterium ASP10-04a | reverse complement strand
CCAGACGAAAAGGCAATTACCCCAGCTTCTTTGGCTTCTGGCAACAGAGCAGACACCGCCGACCAACCACCGCGGAATTTGAACGATCCAGTATGCTGAAGCGCTTCCGCTTTCATCAACACCCGGCGACCCGCAATCTTGTCAACAAATGTTGAATTCAGAAGTGGTGTGCGGCGCACGTGCCCGTCAAGTCTCCGCGCCGCTGCTCGTATCATCTCGATATTGATTGCTTAAACTCCCGCTAAATTTGGAATTTCAGTGAGGTCTTTCAGCTCATGGTGTGGGAACCAAGACAAACGATCCAGCGGCTCTCCAGCCCTATTTACCCACGCAGTTGTGAACCCATATCCAGCTGCCCCCGCGGCATCCCAGCCGTTGGACGACACAAACAACACTTCCTCTGAAGTGCAGTTGAAATGCCTACCCACCAAATCATAGACACGGCGGTCTGGCTTGAAAATACCAATAGACTCTACTGACAAAACTGCATCCAAGCTATCTCCAATACCCGCAGAAGAAACAGCGCCCTCTAACATATCAGGCGAACCGTTCGACAAAATAGCTGTTTTCAATCCAGCTGCCCTCAAAGATTCTAACATTTTGGAGACCTCAGAATAGGCTTTAAGGTTCCAATAAAGTTCCAACAGTTCAGTACGCAACCGCACCCCACTGACGCCGTTAGCCTCCATGGCCCAATCCAAACCGTCCTGCGTGACCTGCCAAAAATCTGTATGCGTGTCTGTTATTGTACGCAGCCATGAGTATTGTAGCTGCTTAAGACGCCAGTCATTGGCTAATTTGGCCCAGTTCTCAGAAATCTCAGAATTTTCAGGGCGCGCGGCAGCCATGCGCGCCGCAGATGTCACATCAAATAAAGTGCCATAAGCATCGAAGACACAGGTTGTGATAGCCATAGAATCCTCCATAAGTTTGAGACAACTATAACGGTGCATTATCAACAAGGAAGAGCCATGCAAGTTTTTGAGAGAAATGGAATGCACATTCACTATATTGAGGAAGGTGATCCAAATGGCGCACCACTCGTCTTTTCAAATTCTCTCGGGACTGATATCCGCCTTTGGGATCAAATCATGCCCCTTCTGGCGGAAGGCCTCAGGATTATTCGTTATGACATGCGCGGGCACGGTCTCACCGATTGCCCGGATGCACCATATGCCATGGGAGCGTTAATTTCTGACGTCGAAGCACTTCTAGAACATTTAAACGTGCGCGATTGTCTCTTTGTTGGTCTATCTATTGGCGGCATGATAGCCCAAGGCCTTGCTACAAAGCGCCTGGATTTAATACGCGCGATGGTCTTATCTAATACTGCGGCTAAAATCGCAACTCCCGCAATCTGGCAAGATCGTATAGATAGCATCCAGAAAAATGGTATGGGTCCAGTATCAGATGCTACTATGAAGCGGTGGTTCAGCCCTAGAATGTACAACTCTGGAGCTATGTTGCCCTGGAAAAATATGCTGCAGGCCACCCGCCCGGAAGGCTATATTGGCTGCGCCCACGCAATAGCCCGCACTGATTTCATAGCTACCACATCAGCCCTGCGCCTACCTGTAATGGGAATTGCAGGAGATCACGACAGCTCAACTCCACCAGATTTGGTGCGTGAAACTGTGGACTTGATCCCAGGCAGCAGCTTTCACATCATCCGCGGGGCAGGCCACCTGCCCTGTGTCGAACAACCCCACGAATTTGCCAGACTTCTGAATACTTTTTTGCAATCTACCGGCCATATTTAACTACCTTCCAAGGGTATTACCATGAACAAACGCCTGGCTTTCATCTTTATCATAATCACCTTAACCATTGATGCGATGGGGATAGGCCTCATAATTCCAGTAATGCCAGACCTTTTGCAGGAGATAGAAGGTGGGGATCTGGGCAATGCAGCCATTTGGGGCGGAATTTTAGCCACGGTGTTTGCGATAATGCAGTTCATTTTCGGCCCTACCATAGGATCGCTTAGTGACCGTTTTGGCCGCAGACCGATCCTATTGGTATCATTGGTAATCATCGCCGTAGATTTCATTGTAATGGGGCTGGCTCATTCTGTATGGCTGCTGGTCTTGACCCGGGTTATTGGTGGGATCGCAGCCGCAACACAGGCCACCGCCGCCGCATTCATCTCCGATATCTCCACCGCCGAAAACCGCTCGGCCAACTTCGGCATCCTAGGCGCTAGCTTTGGGGTTGGGTTTATCCTTGGACCACTCATGGGGGGATTTCTGGGTGAATTTGGCTTGCGCGTGCCCTTTTTTGCCGCAGCCGGCCTCGCTACATTTAACTTGGTGCTGGGATACTTTGTCTTACCAGAAACGGTAACCGACAATACTCGGCGCCCATTTGACATAAAACGCGCCAATCCATTGGGAGCCCTTACCCAAATTCAAAAAATACCCGGCCTATCTCGCTTTTTACTAGTATTTTTTCTCTATCAGTTTGCATTCTACGTCTATCCTGCTGTCTGGGTTTACTACGCGAAAGCTCAGTTCAATTGGGACTCAGCCATGGTTGGCATGTCACTAGCCTCCTTCGGCATCTCTGTTGCAGTGGTTGAGGGTATCTTAATACGCCATATTTTACCCTGGCTAGGAGAACAGCGTACGATTGAGTTGGGCCTTATGTTTAACATCGGGATTTTCATAGTTTTGGGGTTACTGACATCAGGATTTTGGGCACTGTTGCTTGCACCAATTTCGGCCTTAGGTTCATTAGTTATCCCCGCTATGCGAGGCATCATGGCCAACAAGGCAGCCACTAACCAACAAGGTGAAATCCAAGGGATTATCTCTTCAACCCAATCCCTTGCTGTAATTTTTGCACCATTGGTGCTTACCTATGTATTCTATGCCGGCACCCGCCCAAATGGGCCAGTTTTCCTGCCCGGCGCACCTTTTCTGCTGGCTGCCGCTATTGTAGCACTCACCCTCATAATATTTGTAACCCGCCAGAAAGGTAGTATTGGGATAGCCAAGCCTCGCCACTAAATGTCGCAAAATCTCTTGTACCTTCTAATTCATTCCGTAGTTTTACTGTAATTTTCTAAATGGATTCATAACATGCCAATCATCAGAGCCGCCGTCGCACATGCCTTTGGAAAGCCCTTAACTGTCCAAGATGTTCACCTTTCCGCACCTAAGCCCGGCGAAATAGAAGTGACTCTAGAGGCCTGTGCCATCTGCCATTCTGACATCACATATCTCGACGGCGGCTGGGGTGGATCCCTACCAGCTATTTATGGCCATGAAGCCGCTGGACGCATAACTTCCATTGGCGAAGGGGTCATGGGCCTGGTTAAAGGCGATCCCGTAGTGGTCACACTGATCAGATCATGCGGCACTTGCCCCTCGTGCTGCACAGGTCGCCCCACCAGCTGCGAAACTCCCTTTGATGGCGATCATGGCCCACTTACAATGCCAGATGGCGGCAAATTACATCAGGCCATGGCTTGCGGCGCATTTGCAGAGCGCGTGGTCGTGGCACAAACTCAAGTAGTGAAAATCGCCGAGGATATCCCAATGGATGTAGCTTCATTGATTGCCTGTGGGGTGATTACAGGCGTTGGTGCTGTGGTCAATGCAGCTCAAATGCGTCCCGGCCAAGACGCAGTAATTATCGGGGCCGGGGGCGTCGGCCTAAACGCCATCCAAGGTGCGCGCATCGCTGGAGCCCGCAGAATTGTGGCCGTTGATGTGCTTCCTGAAAAGCTAGACATCGCCATGGAATTTGGAGCTACTCATGGGGTTTTGACCACTGGCGCAACCCCGTGGGAGGAGGCCAAAACCGCCCTCGGTAGAGGTGCTGATGCAGTTTTTGTCACAGTGGGCGCACCGAGCGCCTACACCACCGCGCCAAACTATCTTGCTACAGGCGGGAAAATTATCATGATTGGCATGCCTGCCACTGGAGCAGCGTCCTCCTACGAGGCTAGTAATTTTGCCGCTGCATCCCAGAGCATGATTGGCTGTAAAATGGGCGATGTAGTAATCCAACGGGATATTCCTTGGATTGTTGACCTTTATCGCCAAGGTCGCCTCAAGCTTGATGAATTGATCTCGGCCCGTTGGTCTTTGGATCAAATTAACGAGGCCATCGCAGATACAAAAACTGGGTCTGCAAAACGAAATGTAATCTTGTTTAAATAATCCTACCTTTTTTTTTGCAAGATACTCATATTAGCGGCACAATAAATAAAGATCCCACGCCGCAGTAGATCACAATCCGGAGGCCACCATGAAACTTCAAGACCTAGAAGTCATTATCACAGCCCCACCGGCTCCTGGTTGGGGTGGGCGTTATTGGATCTTTGTAAAAGTTACTACCGACACTGGCGTCACTGGTATTGGCGAATGCTATGCCAGCAGCCTGGGGCCCACCACAATGACCCATGTCATCCGCGACGTGTTTGAGCGCCACATGCAGGGCCAAAGTCCTGAAGACATCGAGCTAATGTTTCGCCGGGCCTATTCCAGTGGCTTCACGCAAAGGCCTGACCTTACAATCATGGGTGCGTTTTCAGGTTTAGAAATTGCGTGCTGGGATATTCTTGGCAAAGACCGCGACCGCCCCGTTTGGGCGCTATTAGGTGGCAAAATGAACGACCACATTCGAGCCTATTCCTATATTTATCCACTCGCACATCATGATTTAAATACATTTTGGGGCAATCCAGAGGAAACAGCTGAAGCCGCGGCTTCGGCTGTGGCTAAGGGCTACACAGCCGTTAAATTTGATCCCGCTGGCCCCTACACACTGCGTGGCGGCCACATGCCTGCCATGTCAGATATTGCCCAATCAGTAAAGTTTTGCGCAGCCATCCGAGAAGCTATAGGTGATAAAGCCGACTTACTGTTTGGTACACATGGGCAATTTTCGACCGCAGGCGCCATTCGCTTGGGTACAGCACTCGAACCCTTCTCACCACTCTGGTTTGAAGAGCCAGTCCCACCTGACAACATTTCAGAAATGGCTAAGGTTGCTAGAGCAGTGACCACGCCCGTCGCCACCGGAGAACGGCTAACCACGAAGGCAGAATTTGCCGAGGTCCTGCGCCAAGGAGCAGCTTCTATTTTACAGCCTGCCCTCGGACGCTCTGGTGGAATATGGGAGACTAAAAAGATCGCGGCCATTGCTGAAGTATATAACGCACAAATGGCGCCACATCTTTATGCTGGTCCCGTTGAATGGGCCGCCAATATCCATCTTTCGGTGTCCATTCCTAATATATTGATCGCAGAAACCATTGAAACGCCCTTTCATGATGCTTTGATCAAAAACTCCATTCAAGTTGAGAATGGATTCATTTCAGCACCTACCGCTCCAGGTCTTGGAATTGACTTTGACGAAGACCTCGCGCACGCGCATCCTTATAAAGATGACGGGCAGCACCTGCATTTGCAGATGCAGGAGGAACCCTGCGATTATCAAAACGGCAATCTATTTTTGGGCGGCGCGCCTCCCAAAAGAGAATAGAACATGCAATAAGACGCATGCGTCTTATTAATCCGCTGAAGAAACAGCTAAACAATTGTAATTTACAATTCTTAGGCCACCAAACAGTCAAAGGAGTAAACCATATGGCACAGAATATTACGATATCAGCAAAAAAAATGGTGGCAGAAGCTAATTCAGAGATCACAACCATTTCAATTGAGGAAGCTAGCAAGCTGATCAGCAGTCCGGACCATGTGATCATAGATCTGCGCGACATTCGTGAGCTACAGCGCTCCGGAAAAATCCCCGGCGCATTTTCTTGCCCACGTGGCATGTTAGAATTTTGGATAGACCCGGCAAGCCCCTACCACAAGGAAATATTCAATCAGGACAAGACATATGTATTTTATTGCGCCAGCGCTTGGAGGTCTGCGCTGAGCGCGAAGCTTGCGCAGGACATGGGTCTAGCTCCCGTAGCACATATCGCCGGCGGTTTTACAGCTTGGATAAAAGCAGAACTCCCAATTGAAAATCTACCTAAATAGGCAGAAACTAATAACCTTGTAATATCAATCTCAGATTGAGCCCAATCATCCCATAATTCCGTTTCATGACGGGCAAATAATTTTACTAGCCCTTGACTTCAAGCCATAGGCGCGATGCTATGATTCAACAAAAATTGAGGTCTACATGCAAAATTCACCATCACCAGAAGACATACACAGCTGGGATCGCGAGCATTTTATTCATCCATGGCATGATATGAATGCCTGGCGCGGATATGACAATATGTTGGTTGAGGGAGCAGATGGCGTTTATATGTACGACGAAACTGGCAAGAAATTTATTGATGGGCCTGGTGGCATGTGGTGCGTACAAATTGGTTATGGCCAACGTGAAATGGCAGATGCAATAGCAGCTCAAGTGATGAAAATGCCCTTTGCTTCACCGTTTACCAATGTCACCCGACCTAGTGCTGTGTTAGCCAAAAAATTAGCAGATTTTGCACCTGGGGATCTAAATAATGTGTTTTTCACTACCGGCGGATCCACTGCAGTAGATACGGCTCTGCGGGCAATGCAATTTATGAATAACACCCTTGGTAGGCCTGCTAAGAAGATGATTATTGCCCGAGAGAAAGGTTATCACGGCTCAACCTATTTGGCGGCATCTGTCAGTGGGAAAGAGCGCGATATTACAAAATTTGACGTAGAAAGCCGATTGGTACATTTCTTACCAAATGTGAACCCCTACCTGCGGCCAGATGATATGAGCGTTGACGCTTGGTGCGATGCGAAGGTGCAAGACCTCCAGAAAGCTATCGACAGCATCGGCGCAGATAAGATTGGTGCCTTCATTGCCGAACCCATTCTTAGCTCAGGTGGAGTGATCGTCCCACCAGATGGATACCACAAGCGCACCTTTGATATCTGTCGGACAAATGACATTCTTTATATATCTGACGAGGTGGTCACCGGGTTTGGAAGATTAGGCCATTGGTTCGCTTCAGAAAAAGTTTATGGTATTCAGCCCGATATTATCACCTGTGCCAAGGGCCTGACTTCTGGCTATTTACCACTGGGTGCCTGCATCATCTCAGATTCGATGATGGAGCGGATGACCCATCAAGGGGAAGTATTATTTTCCAATGGTTACACCTATTCTGGCCATCCTGTCAGTTGTGCTGCCGCATTAAAAAACATAGAGATTTTAGAACGAGACAAAATTCTAGAACATGTCCGCGACATCTCACCTTATTTTCAAGAACGACTTGCCCGATTGGCCCATTTTCCAATCATCGGTGACGCCCGAGGTCATGGCCTAATTGGCTGCATAGAGGCCCGTCTAAGCAAAGATGGATCACGGCTAGAGGATGAACGCAAAATTGGCGAGATGCTAGATGAGGTGTGCAATGATATGGGCCTGATTGTGCGGCCATTGATCAATATGTGCGTATTTTCGCCGCCCTTAATCATCACAAAGCTGCAAATTGATGACCTGTTTGATATTCTGGAACGCGCCATTGAGAAGGTCAGCAAAAGCTTCACCTAGGCTAAAATTGACTAAAAAAGTGTGATATTACTTGAGAAGTAATAGAATTACCGTATAACAAAGAAAGTTTCCTATAGTGGAAATTAGTTCAAATACGGAAATATGTTATGACCCAGATTCCAAAACGCACGCCGCTGTATGACTTGCATTGCGCCCTTGGCGGCAGAATGGTCGATTTTGCTGGGTGGGAGATGCCAGTGCAGTATCCCATGGGAATCATGGGCGAACATACCCATTGCCGCACCAAAGCCGCACTGTTTGACGTAAGCCATATGGGTCAAGTTCTGTTGCAAGGTCCAGATGCTGCACTTAAGCTGGAGGCCCTAGTGCCTGCCGCCTTAATCCAGCTGCCAGAGGGAAAGGCGCGCTACACATTTCTTACTAATGCAGATGGCGGCATTATGGATGATTTGATTGTGGCAAATGCCGGTAGTTACTTGTTTGTCGTAGTCAATGCCTCAATGCGAGAACAGGATATTCTACATATGGCTGCTTCTTTGAAAGGTATTGAGGTCACAGAAATTTTTGACCATGCGTTGATCGCAGTGCAAGGCCCCTCAGCTGAGGCTGTAGTATCTACTCATTGCCCACAAGCCGCAGACATGACCTTTATGCAAACCCTAGAAGCTCCAATTGATGGCACAGTCTGTCGCCTGTCGCGGCTTGGCTACACCGGCGAAGATGGATATGAAATTTCAATTCCTGAAGCGTGCGCCGAACGCATAGCAAGCCTAATGCTATCCCACCCAGATTGTGAGCCAGCAGGTCTTGGAGCGCGTGACAGCCTGCGGTTGGAAGCTGGCCTATGTTTGTATGGGAATGATATTGACCCCACTACATCCCCTATCGAGGCAGGTCTTACATGGGCGATTCAAAACCGCCGCCGTACAGAAGGTGGCTTTCCCGGTGCGGCGCGCATTATGGCCGAGCTCACAGATGGCCCAGCCCGTAAATTGGTTGGCATCAAACCCCAAGGTCGTGCACCAGCACGAGAAGGGGTCGAAATCCATGATATGGCGGGAAATATAATTGGTAAAATTACATCTGGTGGCTTTGGACCCACCGTTGCAGGACCTGTGGCCATGGGTTATATTTCGGCTGAAAATTCCAACATAGGTACAGAAATTCAACTTATTATCCGCAGCAAGCCACAACCTGCAGAAGTCTGTGCCCTGCCCTTCGTTACACAAAACTACAAACGTTAATTATGAGGTCAAAATGACAACTTATTATTCCGAAGACCATGAATGGATCACAGTTGAAGAAACCACAGCAACGGTTGGAATTACAGCTCATGCTGCAGCAGAATTAGGCGATATCGTTTTTATTGAGCAAAAAGAAGAAGGTGATGAGTTTGAAAGTGGTGACGAGATTGGCGTCATTGAGTCAGTCAAAGCAGCCTCTGAAATTTATGCACCTGTTGATGGCGAAATCATTGAAGCCAACGAGTTGTTAGAGAGCAATCCAGGCGCTTTAAATGATAATCCAGAAGGCGATGCTTGGATTTATAAGATTAAATTAACTGATCCAGCACAATTGGAGGGCCTAATGGACTTGGCCGGATATAAAACTTTTATCGCTTAAACACTGACCTGAAGCGGAGACTTGCGAATGCCTTTTGAACTGACCACATATGAAGCCTACGATTTTGCCAACCGCAGGCATATCGGCCCCTCACCGTCTGAAATGGCAGATATGCTGCGTACGATTGGCTTTGACAGCCTTGACGCGCTCATTGATGCCACAGTTCCAAAGTCCATTCGCCAAGAACAACTGCTGAGTTTTGGCCCAGCTATGTCTGAGCGCGATGCTCTTCACTATATGAAAAAAGTAGCAAGCAAAAATAAAGTCCTGACCTCATTGATTGGTCAGGGATATCACGGCACTACCACACCAGCGCCAATCCTGCGCAACATTCTGGAAAATCCAGCATGGTATACGGCCTACACGCCTTACCAGCCTGAGATCTCACAGGGTCGGCTTGAGGCGCTTTTAAACTTTCAAACCATGGTCAGCGATTTGACTGGCCTAGATATCGCAAATGCTTCCCTGTTAGATGAATCTACGGCTGCGGCTGAGGCTATGACAATGGCCATGCGCTCATCCAAATCAAAATCCCAGACCTTCTTTGTCGATGAAAACTGCCATCCGCAAAATATTGCAGTAATCCAAACCCGCGCTGAGCCATTGGACATTAAGGTGATCGTTGGATGTCCGGACGATCTAGACGCTAGCGCAGTCTTTGGAGCGATTTTCCAATACCCCGGCACTTACGGCCATGTCCGTGATTTCACTTCCCAAATCGAAGCATTACATGGCAACAAAGCTCTGGGCATTATCGCTGCTGACCCCTTGGCACTTGCACTATTGAAAAGCCCCGGTGAGATGGGCGCAGACATCGCAATAGGTTCAACCCAACGCTTTGGCGTACCAATGGGATATGGCGGACCGCATGCTGCTTATATGGCCACCCGTGACGCGTTTAAACGCAGCATGCCCGGGCGGATCATTGGTGTATCAATCGACAGCCGAGGCAATAAAGCCTTACGATTAGCTCTCCAAACTCGTGAGCAGCATATTCGTCGCGAAAAGGCTAATTCCAATGTTTGTACCGCTCAAGCCCTCCTGGCGGTTATCGCGTCGATGTATGCAGTTTATCACGGGCCTGATGGTATAAAAGCCATTGCGCAATCCGTTCACCGTAAGACCAGCCGGTTAGCCAAGGGTTTGGAAATTATGGGCTTTGACGTTCAGCCTGATGTTTTTTTCGACACCATCACCGTTGAAGTTGGTAATCTGCAGCAGGTAATCATGAAGGCCGCTGTCGCCAATGGTATTAACCTACGCAAAGTAGGCAAAACCTGTGTGGGCATTAGCCTTGATGAGCAAACTCGTCCTGAAATCATTGAGGCGGTTTGGAGTGCCTTTGGCGGTGACATGAAAGATGATAGTAAGGCCAATCGCGCCTATCGCCTACCCTCCTCGATACTTCGTGAAAGCGAATATCTAACTCACCCTATTTTCCATCTGAACCGGGCGGAGGCGGAAATAACTCGCTATATGCGCCGTTTAGCAGATCGAGATTTGGCATTAGACCGTTCGATGATCCCGCTCGGCAGCTGCACCATGAAACTTAATGCTACGATTGAAATGATCCCGGTAACCTGGCCTGAATTCTCAGAATTGCATCCCTTTGCGCCAGTTGATCAAGCGCAAGGCTATCATGAGATGTTTGGCGATCTAAACAACAAGCTGTGTGAGATCACCGGCTATGACGCAATCAGTCAACAACCAAATTCAGGTGCACAGGGCGAATATGCAGGATTATTGACCATTCGAAAATATCACGCTAACCGTGGCGAAGGTCATCGAAACGTCTGTTTGATCCCTACGTCCGCCCATGGCACCAACCCTGCGTCCGCTCAAATGGTAGGCTATAAGGTTGTCGTGGTACATTCAGATGAAGACGGTAACATTGATGTGACTGATTTCCAGGCTAAGGCCGTGCTGCACAGCGCTAATCTTGCCGCTTGCATGATAACATATCCGTCTACACACGGTGTTTTTGAGGAAACCGTGCAAGAGGTCTGCAAAATTACTCATGACCATGGCGGCCAAGTCTATATTGATGGTGCAAACATGAACGCAATGGTGGGATTGTCGCGTCCAGGCGATATTGGTGGGGATGTGTCACACCTCAATCTACATAAAACATTCTGTATCCCACATGGCGGCGGTGGGCCCGGGATGGGTCCTATCGGAGTCAAAGCCCATCTGGCCCCACATTTACCAGGTCATCCAGAATACGGTGATAGCGTGGGGCCAGTATCAGCCGCACCCTTTGGGTCACCCTCCATCTTACCAGTCAGCTGGGCTTATATCCTTTTAATGGGCGGCGCAGGTCTGACCCAGGCGACTAAAGTGGCAATTTTAAACGCCAACTATATTGCCGCGCGGCTACAAGGGGCTTTCGACATCCTCTACACATCCAAAACCGGTCGTGTGGCACATGAATGTATAATCGATACACGCCCCTTAGCCGACAGCGCCAATGTCACGGTAGATGACTGCGCTAAGCGTTTGATGGACAGCGGCTTTCACGCACCGACTATGAGCTGGCCTGTTGCCGGCACATTGATGGTAGAACCCACAGAATCAGAGCCTAAAGCCGAGCTGGATCGTTTTTGTGATGCAATGCTATCCATCCGAGCCGAAGCGCAGGATGTAATCGATGGCAAGAGCGACCGCGATAACAACCCACTAAAAAATGCGCCACATACCGTAGCAGATTTAATCGAAGATTGGGACCGCCCCTACAGCCGCGAGCAGGCATGCTATCCAGCTGGATCCATCAAAAGTGACAAGTACTGGGTGCCTGTGAACCGGGTTGATAACGTCCATGGAGACAGAAATTTGATCTGCACTTGTCCACCAATGGACTCATATATTGAAGACTAAAACTGTTTTGTAACACCATATTGATAGGTTAGGCTCAGATAGAGAATCAAATTCTTGAAGCATTTTACAAGCTAGGCTACCATTTTATTCACGGCAGTGCGCCGGCAAGGAGAAAAATTATGAATCTGAAAAAAATACTGTTGACCACCACTGTGGCCGCCCTGGTCTCAGGTGTGGCATTGGCCGCTGACGATGGTTTAGTCGTCTTCGATTGGTCTGGCTATGAAGATGAGGGCTTTTTCCAAAAATATGTTGCCCAGCACGGAGGCTCACCAACGTTTGCCTTCTTTGGTGAAGAAGAAGAAGCCTTCCAAAAACTGCGCGCAGGCTTCAAAGCCGACGTGTCCCACCCTTGCAGCCAGTCTGTGTCCAAGTGGCATGAGGCAGGTTTGTTAGAGCCTCTGGATACCTCACGGATTGACCTTTGGTCAGACGTCAACTCAGAAATGGCCGAAGCGTTTAAGATCGACGGTAGCTACTATATGCTGCCTATGGATTGGGGCACAACTGCGTTGACGTATAGAACAGATATGGTTGATGTGGCGAAGATGACTACATTGTCTGTATTTCTGGATCCAGAGTACAGCGGCCGGATTGCACTTCCGGATAATGTAGATGATGTGTACGCGCTAGCATATTTAGCGACTGGCGTCACAGACTGGACCAAAGCAACTGATGCAAATTTCGAAACGGCATCAGCCTGGTTGCGTCAAGCACATCAAAATGTCCGTGCCTATTGGGCCGATGGTGCCGAACTAGCGCAATTAATGGGAAGCGGCGAGGTTATAGTATCTTGGGCTTGGAATGAAACTCCGGCAACCATGGCTGCTGAAGGTCTACCAATTGAAGCCAACCGCTCAACTGCGGAAGGATCATCAAGCTGGTTCTGTGGATATGTTAACCTAGCAAATGGTCCGAATTCAGAAGATAAGATGTACGATTTCTTCAATGCCTGGATGGATCCAGGCTCTGCTGAATACATTGTTACTTGGTGGGGCTATGGCCACGGAAACCAAACTGCTATGTCAGCCATGGGAGCAGAGGCATTGGTTGATGCTGGTTTAGGACCAATCAACGTGCCAGTTCTAGCTCAGGTTCCAATGGATCAACAGCTACGTGAAAAAATGATTGCTGAGTTTGAAAAGATCAAAGCAGGATTCTAAAAACATTTTTTACAAGTAAATAAAAGGGCGCCGTAAGGCGTCCTTTTATTTTTGTACTATTTCAAAAGAAGTAATGACGAGGCGCTCCAACCTACCCGGGCTTTCTCACCTACACCTAATATGCTGCGTCCAGCAGTGTTGCGCATAGTAATGGTGACCGATTCTTCCTTGAACGGCAATCTCACATCGTAATAAGTCATATCTCCATAATAGAATACCTCAGAGACCACCGCTTCAATTTCACGTTCAGCAGTTTGCGATCCAGTGAGGATAGTAAGCATTTCTGGACGCACTCCAACGGCATCACAGCCCTCAAGGCCGCCAGTTGCTTGACCTAAAGGTAGAGTAAGTTTTCCAAAAGATTGTACATCCACATCTACCGTCTCACCAGACGTAGATAAAATCTTAGCATCTAAAAAATTCATCATACCAATGAAATTTGCCACCCGCCGTGAGCACGGCTGACCATAAAGGTCTTGAGGAGTGGCTACCTGAGCAATTGTACCGTCAAACATAACAGCAATACGATCAGACATCGTCAGCGCTTCTTCTTGGTCATGGGTCACCAATACAAAGGTGATTCCAACCGCTCGCTGTAGTTGCCGCAACTCAGATTGCATTTGTTCACGCAGCTTTTTGTCCAAAGCCGAAAGTGGTTCATCAAGAAGTAGAACTCGAGGTTTAAGCACCAGCGCACGGGCCAAAGCTACCCTTTGGCGTTGCCCCCCCGACAGACCATGAGAGGCACGCTCACCAAAACCTTGCAATCCCACCATCGCAATAGCATCAGTCACCCGAGTTTTAATTTCAGCTTTTGGCAGTTTGCGTGCTTTCAATCCATAGGCTACGTTTTCAGCAACACTCATATGCGGGAAAATGGCATAGCTTTGAAATACCATATTGGTTGGACGCTTGTTTGCCGGCACACCATCCATCGATTGCCCATCGATATACAAGCTACCCGCTGAAGGTGTCTCAAACCCTGCAATACTGCGCAACAATGTGGTTTTTCCACAACCTGACGGACCCAGAAGGGAAAAGAACTCTCCAGTCTTAATATCCAGATCGACCTGGGACAGGGCTTGAAAGTTACCATAAAATTTATCGAGTCCACTTAACTGGATGATAGGCTGTGTCATAGGAAACCCCCTGTATTTTCAATACCTGTTTTACGGATCCCCCGACGGCGAAAGTAATCTGCAACCAGTAGCAGACTAATCGAAAGTACAAGCAAGATTGTTCCCAAAGCCATCAAGCTGGGAAGCTTTGCTGGAAACCGCAATTGGCCCCAAATATAAACAGGCAGAGTTGGCTCAGTACCCGCAAGAAAAAAGGCAATTATAAACTCGTCCAAAGAGATGGTAAATGCGATCAACAGGCTGGCCACAATTCCAGGCATAACTAATGGTATAATCACGAGCCAAAACGTGTTCCAGCGGGTTTGACCCAAGTCGAAAGATGCCTCCTCGAGGCTCTGATCCAAGTTCATGAACGCCGAGGATAAAATGGCAATGCAAAAGGGTGTGCAAATCAGAATATGGCCTAAAATAATACTCCAAAGCGACAGTTCAAAACCCATCTGTATGATGACTACCAACAAAGACACTCCGATGATGATCTCCGGCAATACCATTGGCAGCATAATAAACCCCATGATGGACCGACGGGCAGGAAATACAAACCGAGTAGAGGCACGTGCGGCCAGGACACCAAATAATGTTGAGAATAGGGCCGTAGTCACTGCAATCATTAAGCTATTGCCTACTGCAACATGCAAAGTTTCGTTGGTTTGCAACACGGCAAACCATTTGGTGGTGAACCCTTTCAACGGGAAGGACACGATGCTGCTATCATTAAAAGCAAAGACCGGCAGTAATATTGCCGGCGCATAAAGAAACACCAGAAAAATGCCTATATACCATTTAAAAATATGGCCCTTGCGCAGCATCATTTGGCCTCCCGTATATATTTTTTATTCAACCAGATAAAAATTAGGGCCACGCAGGTGACAATGATCATTGCAGAAATAGCTAATGCAGCCCCGAGAGGCGCATCATTCGCTTTTTTAAACTGCAATTCAATCATATTCGCTATCATAAGACCGTTTGGTCCACCTACTAAACGCGGGGTCACATAATCACCAATGGTTGGAATAAATACAATAATTGTTGCTGCAATCACGCCCGGCATTGATAAGGGCAGCGTTACCCTTAAGAAGCGGCGCCATTTAGTGTCTCCAAGATCTTCAGCCGCTTCGATCAAGGACCTGTCCACACGCTCTAGGGCTACAAAAATTGGTAAGATAGCAAACGGAACCCATGCATGCGCCAAGGTCAGCACTACTGCGTTTTGGTTATAGAGTATAAAACTCAAAGGCTGTTCAATCACCCCGAGCCCCATCAAACTTCCATTAACCACGCCGTTGTAGCCCAAGATCACCTTCCAAAGAAAAATGCGCATCAGATAGCTAGTCCAAAATGGGATTGTAATAAGAAATATCCACATCGCTTTGCGTTTCGGTGAAACGCGAAATGAAATGAAATAAGCTACAGGATAGGCCAACAACACCGTCATGGCCGTCACCAGCATCGATATTTTAAGCGAGCGCGCCATTAAATACTGATACATTGGCTCTGTCCAAGCCGTTCGATAGTTTTCTAAACTAAAGGTTCGGTGAAGCGTCAGATAATCTTGCGTCCAAAAACTGAGAACAATAACCATTACTAAGGGCACAGCCAAAAGCAACAACGTAAAGGCCAGCGTTGGGCTAATTAAAAATAGTCCCTGAGCACCCTCGCCACGTCGCCATTTTTGAAACCATGTCACCTAAGAGATTCCTTCCAACAGTATCTCTGAATTCCGCCGTGCCATCTGCCCCAGTTCCGGCACAGTGGGCTGCGCAATAATTGGCATCAAGTGTCGTAAGTGGTCATGGTAGGTTTTGACACCATATTCTAAATCGGAAAATACGACTCCCTCATAAGCGGAAGATTTAGTCGCTTCGCAAGACCAGATCATCAGCATTTGGTCTTCTGCACCAGTGTCACGATCTATCCTACCACTCAGATACCGAGAAACTTTCATCTGCCGGCTTTCATCAGGTTTGCGGTAACATATCCCTCGTTGCAAAGTTTCAGTCGCCGATTGTGGCAGTTCTTGATAGAAAATTACACTATCGGGATAGAGCCCCAAAACAAAATTTGGGAACATGCCAAAATAGATCCATTGGCGCTGCTGTGACTTGGGCAGATGCACAGCCTCTGGCAACAACTCACGATATTTACGCACACTCCAGCGGTGGCCATAAGCCTCATTAAAAGTACCTACTGAGCGAGACGTGCCGTTATCAAAAGGTTCATCAAAATAACCATTGCCATAAAGTTGGTGCAGACCTGGATGTGCTTGGCGCACATGATAGCCCTCATTGTCGACATCACGAACAGACTTCCAATTCACAGGTATAGTCTCAGAAAATGAGTTACTTGTTGCAGGAACCATATTAGCTAGGTCATAAGGCGCAATCTCATCATCAAACCTACCTAAAACCTCAGCAACAGCCGGTTGTGGCCCTGGTTGGAAACGGATAAAAATTAATCCATTCCAGACTTCCATCTCCAGCGGTTTTAGCCCCCATTTTTCCGCCTGCATTGGGGGAAATGTATCTTTATTAGCAATGCCACGCAGTGAACCATCTAGATTATATGCCCAGCCATGATAGGGACAAATCATCGCTTTGTTGCACACACCACGAGCATCGGGCACCACACGCGACCCTCGGTGGCGGCACAAATTATGAAACGCCCTCACCTGCTCATCAGCACCGCGAATGACCACTGCGCGCTCACCTGAAATATCAAATGTGACATACGCGCCATTTTGATTAACTTCATTGACATGACAAACGAATTGCCAGTGCGTTTTAAAGATTTTTTCACATTCAAGGTCAAATAGTTCTTGTGAAAAATAGGCCCACCCCGGAAGACCTGAGCGGTCCCAGCCTATGGGCGGCAAGATACTTTTGGTCATGTCAGAGCCTCGCTTGAATTAGTCTCCATCGAATAGGTTGCGTCAGAGAAGATCAACATTAAACTATAGTCACGGCTCAAATTTTATGCATGAGTTCAAAGACCACTTAATAAATCAAATAAATCAAATAAATCCTGGGGCCACAATGAAAGATATTCAACTGCAAGATCGCCTTGTTGCCAATGTAACTACAAGCCCATTCAAGGCTTGGAAAAATGTAGACGGTACCGACAGTGGCACCGCCATTTTGCAACTGGGTAACCATACAAAATTAGGTATTGGGTTTCATATATACCGCATGGCCCCGGGCAGCAGCAGCGAAGCGCACGAACATCATGGAGATGAGGAATTTTTCGTGATCGAAGGTTCCCTAAGAGACAATGATGGAACAATTTACAGAACGGGTGACCTAGTCTTGCTCAAAGATGGTACGCAGCATTTTTCTGTTTCAGATGATGGCTGTCTTTTGGCTGTCTATATTCCAAAAGCTGAAACCAATCTTTAATACAATACCCAAGGAGTATCTTATATTAACCTTCCAACTTCCCATCCAACTTTTAACGGCCTTAAGTCGCAAAAATACACGCTCAATGATCTTAACAACCTGTAAGTACTTTTAGTATTTGGGCGAATTCAAAAATATATTTATTTATTTATTTATTTATTCTCACATTTTCTGCAATCATCGCGATCATTTCAAACATTATTGAAGTCGCGGTAAGCGCAGTAATTTGATTTGGACTATCTTTTGTAGGCATCATGCAAACAATATCACCACCAACGATATTCATGCCTCTTACCGAACGGATTAAACTAACAGCCTCATCTATATCAAACCCCTTTTCACCCGCTTCAATGTTTGCCACCCCAGGCGCAATTGTGGGGTCCAAACAATCAAGATCAAACGTAATGTAGACTGGGCGTCCTGCCAAAATAGTTTTTATTTGATCAACTACATCTAACAACCCACGTTTTCGGAATTCTTTCATTGTTACAACGTTATAGCCATACTCGTAAGAAGGCTCGAGCCAATCTAAGGTGCGCGCATGACCCCGCAACCCAATTTGCATAGAATGTTTTGGATCAACCTTGCCCTGATCAGCAAGATATGCTCCCCAATGGGCTGCTGATTTTTTAGCACCTAAGAAATGATCAACTTTGGTAAATACGTCGCTATGCGCATCTAAGTGCAAAAGGCAAATAGGTTCCCCTCCAGTGATTTCGCCCCCTCCAAGAGCCTGAATAATACCTCCCGTAATAGAATGGTCTCCACCCACGGAGACTGGCCTAGCACCAGTTTCGTCTATTTTTTTAAAAAACTGCGTGATTTGTTCGATGCAATCTTCATTATCGTTTGCTCGGGGGAATGGAACATCACCGACATCGACAATTTTTGCTGCCTCCCATGGGTTTAGCTGGAAGTCACCATGCATGCGCCTACCAATTGAAGAAACGTTGCGCACAGCGCGAGGACCAAGATGTTGGTCACGTTCGGTTGTACCGTTGCCAGTGGAGTGGGGAACGCCCACTAAAGCGATGTCTTGATTAGCAGCTTCTTGATTAGCACATCGAAACAGCGTCGGAATGCCCCACCAGTAAAGGTTCTCCATCATTGAATTTAAATGTTCTTCTGCCATCGACTTGTCCTTAGTGCTTTTGCATTTCATATTCGATCTTTTAGTAATTTCTTCATAATACTTTTAGTAATTTCTTCATAATAAAAGTAACCAAACTATAACGCTTTTAACAGAAATTTTTCAGGTGTTTTAATAAGATAAAAAGCTACCTGGTGGCTAACTCAAAACCTTAGCCAAAATAGGGTAATAGCTGGAAAGGCTACAAGTATAATCACGCGCACAATGTCTGAAGCCACGAAATACATAACCACTTTATAGGTTTCAACTAAAGGTGTTTTACGATCCATTGCGTTGATAACAAATAAGTTCATCCCCACCGGAGGCGTGATCAACCCTACCTCAACCACAATCAAAACCAAGATGCCAAACCATATGGCGATATGCTCCTGGCTCATGCCAAAATCAAGCCCCACAACCACGGGGAAAAAGATGGGTATGGTTAGCAAGATCATCGATAGGCTGTCCATCAGGCAGCCAAACACCAAATAAAAGACTAGGATTAGGCTCAATACCACCCAAGGACTGAAGCCTTGGCTTACTACAAAGTTAGAAATTTCCTGTGGCACCTGCGTCAGAGCCAAAAAACCATTATAAAAGCCGGCACCTAGTATTATGAAGAAAATCATTGCGCTAGATTTTGCAGTAACATGAAAGCTTTGCACCAACGTGGCGCGCGTTAGGCCACGATTCATCCAAGCAATGAAACCTGTACCGGCAGCACCAACCGCGGCCCCCTCGGTAGGGGTGAACCAACCTTGATAGATACCACCGACAACCAGGGCAAAAACCAATAATACAGGCCAGACGTTGAACAATGCCTTAAATCGCTCTCCATAGGGAACCGCGGGTTTTATGCCCGCCGCATCTGGGTACAACCGCACGTAAATCGAGATGGCAATTACGTAGCCTAGGGCGGCTAAAATACCAGGAATAAAAGCCGCAAGAAACAACTTGGCGATATTTTGCTCCGTCAAAATAGCATAAATTACCAATACAACCGAAGGTGGAATCAAAATTCCTAAGGTGCCACCAGCCGCTAAAGTAGCCGTAGCGAACCCTCCAGAATATCCATATTTTCGCAATTCAGGCAGAGCCACCCGGCCCATCGTCGCCGCTGTTGCCAAAGACGATCCACAAATGGAGCCAAAACCAGCACAGGCCCCGATTGCTGCCATAGCAATACCACCTTTACGGTGCCCTAGAAAGCTTTCCGCAGCCTTAAACAGAGCAGTAGACATGCCACCAAGTGTAGCAAAATGGCCCATTAGCAAAAACATGGGTACGATCGACAACGTGTAGCTAGAAAAGGTGCTGAATGTTTCAGATTTTAGTCGTGCCAGAGGCAGATTAAAACTGCCCGTTACCAAATATAGACCCACCAGCCCAACCAAAAACATGGCCAAACCAATTGGGACGCGAATAAAAATCAACAA
>LAQD01000010.1:14208-15831 GCA_000981705.1 Rhodobacteraceae bacterium ASP10-04a | reverse complement strand
CCAGGCCACATAGATGGAAATCACTGCCGCCATAGCAGCTCCAACTAGGCTGGCAGCATAGGCCCACCAAATTGGAAATTGTAGCAGAAATGTGGTGTCCCCATAGCTTTGTTTCGACAGCATGCCTCTGTAAAGCTGATAGGCTACCACTATCAAAACAATGGCAAAAACTGTGTCGATGAGCATCTGCAAAAAGCGGTTTACTCGCTTTGGTAGTTTTGAAGTAAAAATATCAACTGAAGCATGACCACCGGAGATTTGGCACAAAGGTAAAAATGCAAAGATGGAAAATGCTACGCCAGCCTCCACAAGTTCAAAATCGCCATTGATTGGACCAACACCAGCCTGCAACAAAAATGCCGAGACTGTAGGTAGCGCCGTGCCAACCCACCCATGGAGCAAACCATTTAAGCTGCGGCCTATGACAGAAATACAAATTAGTACAATTAAGAGCGCCAGGACAAGACCACCACAAATAGACATAAAACGCGCAGCGCGCGTTGCCAAATTATGCATTTCTTCCCCCGCTCTATGATAAAAAACGCCGCGCTAGCCAAGCTCGCGCGGCGTCATTAAGGTCTTTTAAAATTAGTTGGCTGCATTCATTAATGCGGTGGCTTCATCGATCAACGCCTGACCATCAATACCGCGGCCAGTCATCTCTTCCAGCCAATAACCATAGACCGGTTGCGCAGCATCAGCCCATGCGGCCGACTGCGTTGTATCTAGAGTGATAATGTTGTTGCCACGGTCCACAGCCACTTTACGCCCAGGCGCATCATAGGCCTGTTGCGTAGTACCTGCAAAGATTGAGAATTCCAAACCAGAGTTCTCTTCCATAACCACTTTGAGATCATCCGGTAGAGAGGCAAACTTATCTTTGTTCATGACCAGAACAAAGGTGATAGTGTACATCATAGGACCAGTGAACTCTGTGTGGTTTTCCACCAGCTCAGGCACCTTCAAGGCTTTTGTAACCTCCCAAGGAATAGTCGTACCATCAATGACACCTTTGGACAGCGCCTCAGGTACTGCAGGAACTGGCATACCAACAGGCGTGGCACCCAGCTCTTTTAACATCGCATTAATTTGACGCGATGCACCGCGGATTTTCATACCATTGAAATCGGAAGGTGTTGTCACAGCTTTATTAGCATGGATCACACCAGGGCCATGAACCCAAGCACCAAGAACTTTCAGATTTCCAAACTCACGCTCTGCAATATCACTTTCCATCATCTTCCAAAACGCCGCCGAAGCTGGTGCCGCGTCATTGACAAAGAAGGGCAACTCAAAAACTTCGGTGGAAGGGTAGCGTCCAGGGGTGTAGCCCACCACATTCCATGTGATGTCAATCACACCATCCAAAACTTGATCAATCAACTGGGGAGGCTTACCGCCCAATTGCATCGCTGCATAGCGGGTGATCTCAATACGATCACCAGATGCCGCTTCTATCTTGTCAGCCCATACATCAATGATTTTTGCAGGGATAGTAGCTTGCGCAGGTAAAAAGCTTTGAAGGTTGAAATTGTACTCAGCAGCCATGGCCATACTAGACATTCCAAGACCTATGGTCACGCCACCAAATAGTCCCAATAGTGTTCTACGTTTCGTCATTTT
>LAQD01000010.1:10464-14136 GCA_000981705.1 Rhodobacteraceae bacterium ASP10-04a | reverse complement strand
CAGCTAAGATATATCTCAGAATTGAAATTCAACTCCATATGTGTCAGCAAAGGTTGAGCGGAAGGAACACAGCATGCCCCATCCATTAGTGACCGGATCAGATATTGAAACCTTCCAACGCGATGGCGTTGTGTTGGTGAAGGGACTATTTGCCGATTATGTCGGTGAACTGCGCGCTGGCATCGCCCGCAACATGGAAAACCCTGGTCCTTATGCAGCGGAAAACTTAAAAGTAGGTGAGAACGGCCGTTTTTTTGATGATTATTGCAATTGGCAGCGGATACCAGAATTTGAAACCGTTGTAAGACAGAGCCCGGCTGCAGCAGTTGCAGCTGACTTGATGAGTTCGAAACGCGTACAGATATTCCATGATCATATTTTAATTAAAGAGCCCGGTACGTCCAAGGCCACCCCTTGGCACCAAGATAGCCCCTATTACTTCGTAGAAGGTATTCAAAATGTCAGCTTTTGGAGCCCGCTAGACCAGGTAACTAACGCCTCCCTGCGCTGTGTAGCAGGAAGTCACAAATGGCCCAAGCCAGTCTTGCCTACACGCTGGCTGGCGGAGGACAGTTTTTATCCAAATCAGGATGATTACATGCCCGTTCCAGATCCAGATGCTGAAGCAATGGAAATCCTCGAATGGGCAATGGAACCAGGGGACGCGGTGGCGTTTAGCTTCGGCACTCTGCACGGCGCTCGCGGCAATGAAAGCAACAGCCGCCGCCGTGCTTTTTCGCTACGCCTTGTGGGTGATGATGCCCGCTATGTAGCACGCCCCGGTAGTACATCTCCACCTTTTCCAGGCCATGGCATGCAACCCGGCCAACAGCTTCGCGAAGATTGGTTCCCAGTACTTTTTGAACGCTAAACTGCGTCGAAATCTAATACAACATGATCAGATTCTGGTTGAAACTGGCAGGCTAAAACAAAGCCTTGCTTCATCTCCCAAGGCTCGAGAGAAAAGTTTTGCACCATAGTGCCATGGCCCTCAGCCAGCTTACAGCGACAGGTGGCGCACATTCCATTGGCACAGGAATAAGGCAGTTCAAGCCCAGATTGAGTAGCCGCATCCAAAAGCATTTGCCCCGCCACCATCCTAAACCCCCGCCGCCCACCATCAAGGACAACTTCAATCAGGGACCCTTCAGTGGGTGTCACCACTGATATCGATCCTGCAATTGGCAAGGGACTGGATGGTGTGAACAGCTCACACTTGATTCGATCCACAGGCACACCCAAAACACGCAAGGCCGCCGAGGCAGCCTCAATCATCGGTTGCGGTCCACAAATATAGATTGCATCATAATCCAAGGGAGTAATTAATCCGCGGATAGACATAGTATTGAGCTTTTCTGCATCCATACGACCATTGAACAGCGCTACATCCTGCGCCTCCTCATCCATAACATGGGTCATCAAAAACCGTGTCAGATATTTGTCTTTTAAATCATCAAACGCCTGCCGAAACATCACACTGTCGGTATTGCGATTAGCATAGCATAGAGTGATCGTACTTTCAGGCTCACCTTCCAATACCGATTGCGCGATGGATTTTATCGGCGTGATCCCAGAGCCCGCAGCCAAAAGCAAATAGTTATGACGCCCACCAATTGGAGCAGTAAAGCGCCCTTGCGGCGACATGACACTCAAAACATCTCCAATTTTCAACGCAAGCGCAAAGCCGGAAAAGGCCCCACCTTCAATGCGTTTGACCCCCACTGATAGCGTGTCGGACCCAACTGGCGAACAGATAGAATAAGACCGGCGCACGTCCACACCACCAACATCAGCCCGAAGGGTCAAATATTGTCCAGGTACAAAAGCAAAGATGGTGCTCAACAATTTCGGTATTTCAAAACTAATTTCTACAGAGGAAGACGTGTCTTTGCGCACATCACTTATAATCAAATCATAAAATCTAGGCTTGGCCATGCTGCCTCCTCAAATACACTTGAAATAATCAAAGGGCTCAAGACAGGCATTACAGCGATAATGTGCTTTGCATGCCGTTGAGCCGAACTCTGATAATTTAGAAGTGTTTTGCCCCGCACATTGCGGGCATGCCACCACCACGTCGCCAAACAATGCGCGCTTAGAAGATGACCCCATCACCGGCGGCGCAATGCCGTAGGCACGCAGCTTCTCGCGCCCTTGCTCTGTGATCCAATCCGTAGTCCACGCTGGGGTGATTACCCGCTCGATCACTGGATCAAATCCAGCTTTTATAAGTGCAACCTCTATCGCAAGCTCGATGGCCAGTACCGCAGGACAGCCCGAGTATGTGGGTGTCACCCTTGCGACGGCCCGGCCATTCGCATCAATCTCAACGCTACGCAAAATACCCAAATCAGCTACAGTTACGGCCGGCACTTCGGGATCCAAAACCGCCGCAGCTGCAACCCAAGCCTTGCGGGCCTGTAAATCTACCATTTCATATTTGGAAAACTGCGCTGCATATATTGCAACTTTGCCAAAAGATGCCCCATCGCTTCCGTATGCCGTCCCTTGCGACCACCTTTATGGGCATGGCTTAGGTCTGGGGGTGCAATCTTCGCCACCTCAAGCACCTCGCAGATATCCGCCAGCCAAGCCGCACGCAAGCTTAGTGGATCAGGAAGAATCGAGTTTTCAGACATTTCAAGCACCACATCATCCACGTGGAAAAACTCAGCCAAATAGGGCTCCAAGACGGTACAAGCTGCCTGCATACGTGATGCGCTTTCATCAGTACCATCGCCTAACCGGATCACCCATTCGCCACAATGGCGCCTGTGGTACTTCGCTTCCTTTACCGCTTTGGCAGCAATGGCAGCCACTGTGGTATTTGATGAGCTCTGCGCTTGCTCCCATAAAAGAAGCATGAAACTGGCAAAATAGAACTGCCGCAGCATCGTTTGGGCAAAGTCTCCATTCTCTAACTCGCAGATAAGTAGGTTTTGATATTCCCGTTCAATACGGCCAAAGGCCAAAGCATCTTCATCACGCCCTGCTGCCTCAATCTCACCCGCGTAGCTATAAAGCGCCCGCGCTTGGCCTATCAAGTCCAAAGCGATATTGGGCATGGCCAGATCTTCTTCCAGCATAGGAGCATGACCGCACCATTCCGACAACCTATGACCCAAAATCAAATGATCATCGGCCAAGCGTATCAAGGCTAAAAATGTTGCCTTTTGCATTCACATATGTCCTACGTCATCTGGAATTTCATAAAAGCTTGGGTGCCGGTAAATTTTATCATCGGCTGGATCGAACATTTGATCACGATCTTGGGGATCAGAGGCCACGATCTGAGCCGAAGGTATTACCCATATTGACAGCCCCTCTCCCCTGCGAGTGTAGACATCCCTCGCCGCTTGCAGAGCCATTTCTGCGTCCGCGGCATGCAGCGAGCCACAATGCCGGTGTGCTAACCCGTTACGTGGCCGGATGAACACCTCCCAAAGTTGAATCTCTTGCGTATTGATCATTGGGCTTTTGTCATTCTGCAGCCATTAGCGTGGCGGCACGCTCCGCACGTTTGCGCGCATGGACTATCGCAGCCTCACGGACCCAAGCGCCCTCGTCCCATGCCTTTTTACGGGCTGCCACGCGGTCTTTATTCAGCGGACCATGGCCCTTAACCACCGCCCAAAACTCATCCCAATCAATCTCGCCATAGTTATAACGGCA
>LAQD01000010.1:7554-10417 GCA_000981705.1 Rhodobacteraceae bacterium ASP10-04a | reverse complement strand
CATCAACAAATTTTTGCCTTAACTCATCATTGCTAAACCTTTTTATTTTCCACAAAGCAGACTGATCAGAATGCAGACTTTCACCGTCAGGTGGCCCAAACATCATAAGCGACGGCCACCACCAGCGGTTCAAAGCATCCTGCGCCATATCTTTCTGTTCAGCGGTTCCCTCAGCTAGGGTTAGCATAATTTCATAACCTTGCCGCTGATGAAAGCTTTCCTCCTTGCACACTCGGATCATCGCTCTGGCATAGGGACCATAGGAACATCGACACAAAGGTACTTGGTTCATTATAGCGGCCCCATCCACCAGCCACCCAATTGTACCAATATCAGCCCAAGTTTGAGTTGGATAATTAAAGATTGATGAATATTTAGCGCGTCCAGAGATTAGCTCTTCAGTCATTTCCTTTCGACTGATACCCAATGTTTCAGCTGCAGAATATAAATAAAGCCCATGACCACCCTCATCCTGGACCTTGGCAAGCAACGCAGCTTTGCGCCGCAATGTTGGGGCGCGCGTGATCCAGTTGCCCTCCGGCAACATGCCTACAATTTCTGAATGCGCGTGCTGGCCAATCTGACGGATCAAGGTTTTTCGGTAAGCCAGCGGCATTGGATCATTCGGTTCGATTTTATCATCTGCATCAATGCGTGCCTGAAATGCAGCTAAAAATTCTAGTGTTTCAGTGTTTTCTGAACCTGCACCAATCAATCCTTGAGAATACATGTTAACCTCCAGCCTTGTGATGTTAGATTATATTACAAAAATATTAAAATCAATATCTTTTTGTAACATTACATAAAGCGACCGCATCCAGTGGGACTAACACCACTCATGCGCAGCAGCTGCGGATACAGCGCCGCTATATCTCGGTGCGCCTGTGCCAGCGGCCAATGAGCGATGGGAGCTTCAACAGTGGGATAACGCAGAACCAGCCGCCGCCAAAAATGGATAAGCAAAACCCGAGCAATACGCGACTGATCAGGGCTCATATCACAGTCACACAGGTCCTGACATCCAGCTCTGATCCTCCGGCATGTTTCTGGATTGATCGTCGGTAAAACACTAACCTGCGCCCAATGCGGAAGGGCCCGCGGTTGGGCATCAAAGACTATGAGATCACGAGTCTCAATATCTGATACGTGCGGCGCATTGTCAGCAGCCCAAACAAAACAGCGTCTACCCAAAACTAACGGCGGATTGGCTACAAACTTCTTTTGTATTGCTTCCACATCCATACTCTCTGCAGCAAAAGCAAAGGTCCAATCCTCAGTTGATTTTGGTGCGGCATAAATGATGCCTGCTGCCGCGTCGTACTCTATCAAACCCTGCGAAGAAAACTGATAACTCGCAGTGCGGCCATCTCGTTTCCCACTGACCAGACCATCTTTCGAAAGCCGTGACATAGCAGTGCGCACTGCCTGCGGTTCAATGCCCAGGGCCGCACAAACCTCCAGCAGAGCGGCCATAGAAATCCCCCCGCCCTCCAACTGCGAAATCTCTCCCAAAATTGTGACAATCACAGACCAGACCCGCACCCTCCCTTGGGCGTGCAGATGCTGGGTCAGATCAGATATTGCAGAAGTTATTTGGCTCATGGGACCTTGGTTTCACCATATGAATTCATGGTCAATAATTCATATTCTGCTACCTGATCCAGATTTTGGTTGCGCAGCACTACAGCCCAGCGCACTTCTCCATACTCTTCGGTCCGCCGGGTCTTGCGCTTCACCGTCAGCTGAACCTTAATACAGTCTCCAACTACAACCGGCTGTTGAAACGAAAGAGTGTTTAGGCCCGTATTAGCCAAAACTGGGCCAGGGTTGGGCTCCACAAACAAGCCAGCAGCAAAGCTGAGCAGCAAATAACCGTGGGCAACTCGGTCAGGAAAAAACGGATTGGCCTTGGCGGCCTCTGCATCCATATGGGCGTAAAACCGATCACCAGTAAATTCAGCGAAATGCTCGATGTCCTCTAGAGACACCTCCCGCCCAGCGGTGTGGATAGTCTCACCTATTTGCAGCTGATAGAAATCTCTTGTGAAGGGATGAGACGCTGCCGTGAGCTCAGCGGCGCCCTTAATCCAAGTGCCGGTGACGGCAGTCAGCATATCAGGACTCCCCTGAACAGCACTTCGCTGCATGTAATGTTTCACACCACGCAGCCCACCCAACTCCTCAGAGCCCCCCGCCCGACCCGGCCCTCCGTGCACCATATGTGGCAAAGGAGACCCGTGACCGGTACTTTCAGCCTGAGATACCCGATCATTAAAGTACAATCGTCCATGAAACGAGCCAGCTCCCAAGACTACCTGACGTGCCACAGCCGGATCATGCGTGATCACCGAAGCAACCAAGGATCCACCACCGCGGTTCAGTAGGGAAATGCCGTGGTCTATATTGCGGTAAGGCATCAACGTCGCCACAGGGCCAAAGGCCTCCACCTCATGCACCGACACCGCCTTATCCGGATCAGGACAACGAAATAGTATTGGCGAGAGAAATGCTCCAGCCTCCGCATCCGCACCTTCCACATGGCAACTGCCCTCATCACCAAAAATAAGATCACACTCTTTGGCGATTAGTCTCGCCTGAGCACGAACATCTAGGCGTTGGCCAAGAGAAACAAGAGCCCCCATTTCCGTAGCTGCAAGAGCTGGATGGCCAATTTTTGTGGTAAGGAGGCGTTCTTTCAAAGCGATCTGCACTGCCTCCATATACGCCTCTGGCACCATTATTCGGCGAATTGCAGTACATTTCTGCCCAGCCTTCGTTGTCATCTCACGATGAATTTCAGTCACAAACAAATCAAATTCAGCAGTTCCTGGCACGACATCAGGACCAAGGAGCGAGCCGTTCA
>LAQD01000010.1:0-7435 GCA_000981705.1 Rhodobacteraceae bacterium ASP10-04a | reverse complement strand
CAATAAATTGCTGGTACCACCCATGATTAATTGAATAGCCCCCCGGGGCAGAAGCCCACTATCAAGCATCAGCCGCACAACCGCTTGGGTCAAATATCCAGTACTGGTAGCGGGTTTGATCAGGCTGGGCACCCCAGCTAATAGGCTGGGGGCCAGTTTTTCCAACATACCCCAAACCGGAAAATTAAACGCATTGATCTGTACAGCCACACCTTGCAACGGTGTGTAGATGTGCTGGCCCAAAAAGCTACCGTCACGGCTAAGTACCTCAAGTTCGCCGTCAGGTAGAATGAACCCATCCGGCATTTCACGACGACCTTTGGAAGCATAAACCAACAACGTGGCGATGCCTCCATCTATATCAATTTTACTATCAGACAGTGTGGCACCAGTTTCAAAAGATAGCTTATAAAGCGCTTTACGATGGAGCTTCAGGTGCAAAGCCAAAGCCTTCAATAGCCGGGCACGATCGTGAAAGTTTAGAGCTCGCAAACTCGGCCCACCATAGGTTTTAGCGTAGTCCCGCATACCAGAAACATCCAACGCCCCACCCACACATCCCAACTCTTGGCCAGTGACTGCTGAGCAAACTACACGGCTGGGGTGGCTAGGAACAATCCAATCGCCCATAACGAAACTTGAAAAATTATGCTGATACAACATGCACTGGCCTCACTATTAAATTTCGATTATTAATTGACCAGTCGGTCGGTTTATGCAAGTTATTTTGTAATCAATAGCGGAGGCGGTCTTGCCCAACACCATTCTCACACAAAATCATAGCAACTGGATGGAGATCACTCTCAACCGGCCTGAGAGGCTAAACGCGTTTAACGACGAAATGCATATAGCCATCCAAAAAGCCCTTGAACAGGCCACTGATCCAAAAATCCGTGCGGTTGTTTTGACCGGTGCAGGTCGTGGGTTTTGCGCGGGCCAAGATTTGGATGGACGTGATCCCCGCAAAATGGACGGGCCTCCTGACTTAGGTAAAACCTTAAGCGCGCTTTACAATCCTTTAGTCCATAGGCTGCGTAATCTTGCTAAGCCCGTAATCTGTGCGGTTAACGGCGTGGCGGCGGGAGCAGGTGCAAATATCGTTTTTGGATGTGACATTGTATTGGCGGCTGATAACGCAAAATTTGTGCAAAGTTTTGCCAACGTGGGACTTATCCCAGACGCAGGCGGCACCTATCACTTAACTCAAATTCTAGGCCCACTGCGCGCAAAGGCCTGGGCCATGACAGCCACACCTATAACCGCGGCCACGGCAAAAGATTGGGGCCTAGTCTGGGAGTGTTTTGCGCCCGAAGATCTCATTGAGGCCGCGCGCGCTATGGCGAGAAAATTAGCTCAAGGGGCCACTTTTGGACTGGCACACACCAAAGCTGCCATTCATCACGTCGGTCAGCAAGACCTCGATGCGCATATGGCGCTCGAAGCTGAAATTCAGCGGACATGCGGTCAATCAGCAGATTATCTAGAGGGGGTCACAGCATTTCTAGATAAACGCCCTGCCCGCTTCACTGGAGCATAAAATGATACATACAGCACAAGAAATTGCTGAGAAATCTTCCGCTGCCCTAAAGGCCAATGACAACGCCAGCAGCGCTATGGGCATTGTAGTGACACAGATTGCTCCCGGCACTGCGACAGTCACCATGCCAATAACCCCTGAAAAGCTCAACGGACATGGAATTTGCCATGGTGGCTTAATTTTCATGCTGGCAGACACCGCTTTCGCGCATGCTTGTAACACCTACAATCAGCGTGTCGTAGCCCAAACCTGTAGCATCAGCTTTCTGGCTCCCGGCAAAGCCGATGGAATCTTAACAGCAACAGCTCGCGAGGTTCACCGCGCTAACCGTAGCGGTATTTATGACATAGAGGTCATAAGTAACTCTGGAGAGATCATAGCACAATTTCGCGGGCAGTCCCGCACAATCAAAGGCCAACATTTAGGGGATTAATATATATGACCGAAGCCTATCTTTGCGCAGGACGCCGGAGCGCCATCGGCAGATTTGGCGGTGCATTCGCTCAAACCCGGCCAGATGATCTATTAGCCCAAGTGATCCGTGCCACCATGAAAGATGCGCCCCACTTAGACCCCGCGGCGATAGACGATGTAATTATGGGTTGCGCCAATCAAGCCGGCGAAGACAATCGCAACGTAGCTCGGATGGCCACTCTTTTAGCTGGATTACCTGAGGGCGTGGCCGGCGTAACCATCAACCGGCTATGCGGGTCTGGCTTGGACGCTATAGCCATGGCAGCACGGACCATAAAAGCGGGAGAAGCTGATGTGGTTTTGGCTGGTGGTGTGGAAAGCATGACCCGTGCGCCCATGGTCATGCCAAAAGCCGATACTGCGTTTTCGCGCAAAGCTGAGATCTATGACACTACGATTGGGTGGCGGTTCGTGAACCAGGATATGAAGGCCCGCTTTGGGATCGACAGCATGCCGGAGACTGCAGAAAATGTCGCTCAGGATTTCGATATCAGCCGTCAAGATCAAGACGCTTTTGCACACCGCAGCCAATTGCGCGCCGCAGCTGCCATTGCATCAGGCCGATTTGCCCGTGAGATTACCCCAGTCACCCTGCCAAAGCGACGCGGTAATGCAATTATCTTTGATACCGATGAACACCCCCGAGCCACAGCCTTGGAAAAGCTAGCTACTCTTGCAACACCGTTTCGTCAAAATGGTTCTGTGACGGCAGGCAATGCCTCGGGTGTTAATGACGGCGCCGCAGCTTTGATCATCGCCTCTGACACCGCAGTTTCAAAATATGGTCTAACACCAATGGCGAGGATTGTAGGAACGGCGGTTGCCGGCGTGGCTCCACGGATTATGGGCATTGGCCCTGCACCTGCTACGCAAAAGCTGCTCACGCGGCTTGGTCTAAATATTTCTGATATTGATGTAATTGAGCTCAACGAAGCCTTCGCCGCCCAGGGCTTGGCGGTAATGCGCGAACTGGGGTTGGCCGATGATGCCGATCACGTAAACCCCAATGGCGGCGCCATAGCGCTGGGTCATCCACTCGGCATGTCCGGCGCACGCTTAGCCCTTACGGCCGCCCATGAGATGCAAATACATAGCCACAAACGTGCTTTATGTACGATGTGCATCGGCGTGGGCCAAGGCATAGCCATGATACTTGAGCAAGTTTGAGGACAACATGAAAGATCTTTCCCCAAAATCTGGCGACCTTGACGCTATTGAAAACGCCAGCCGTGATGAAATTGAGGCCCTACAATTGAAACGCATGCGATGGTCGATTGCCCATGCCTATAATAACGTAGCACATTACAAGGCCAGCTTTGACGAAGTTGGTGTACATCCAGATGACCTAAAGTCCTTAACCGATCTTTGTCGCTTTCCTTTCACCATGAAGTCTGACCTTCGTGATAATTATCCCTTTGGGCTATTTGCTGTGCCACGATCGCAGGTAAACCGAATTCACGCCTCCTCAGGCACAACCGGTCAACCTACAGTGGTGGGCTACACTAAAGCTGATTTGGCGATGTGGGATGTAGTCATGACCCGGTCTTTACGGGCGGCTGGGTTACGCCGTGGCGATCTACTGCATAATGCTTACGGCTACGGGTTGTTTACTGGTGGTCTCGGCGTCCATGGCGGGGCCGAGAAAATGGGGCTAACTGTGGTGCCTGTTTCTGGTGGAATGACAGAACGGCAGGTACGATTAATAGAGGACTTTCAAGCCACAGGGATCACAGTGACGCCCTCCTATATGCTCTCCATTCTAGACGAATATCGCCGTCAAGGATTGGACCCTAGAAAGTCACCCCTACAAGTTGGAATTTTTGGCGCCGAACCTTGGACTAATGCAATGCGCGAAGAGGTGGAACAATCTTTTGATATGCATGCGGTGGATATCTATGGGCTCTCGGAAGTGTTGGGGCCCGGAGTATCTTGTGAATGTGTTGAAACCAAGGATGGCCTGCATGTTTGGGAAGACCATTTTTATCCCGAGATTATCGACCCGCAAACTGGACTGCCACTCCCAGATGGCGAACTTGGTGAATTAGTATTCACTTCGCTCAGCAAAGAGGCATTCCCAATTATCCGCTACCGCACACGAGATTTGACCCGGCTTTTACCGGGAACAGCACGCAGCATGCGCCGGATGGAGAAGATCACAGGAAGAAGCGACGATATGATCATCTTACGAGGTGTCAATGTTTTTCCCACCCAAATAGAAGAACAGCTAATGAAGGTTTCCGGACTCGCGGCGCATTTTCAAATCGAGCTGACTAAAAAAGGACCAATGGATCATATGATCGTACATGTAGAAGGAGACGCCGCAGCTGGCGCTGTCTTAGCAGGCTTGATCAAGTCAAATGTAGGAGTGAGTGCCGAAGTCCAAGCCGGAGATGACAACACAGTTGCCAGATCACAAGGCAAAGCGGTGCGAGTGGTCGATAATCGGAAATCCAGCTAAGCCATGGCCCGCCCAATAGCCAAAGACCATGATGCTAAACGCACTGCTATCCTAAAAAAGGCAGCAGGGTATTTTGCTGATCATGGATATGACCGCGCTTCTGTCAGTCAGGTGGCACGAGCCTGCGGCATATCTAAGTCCCTGATTTATCACTACTATAATAGCAAAGAGCAACTCTTATTCGATATCATTCATAGCCATTTGGCCCAAGTGCATGACGCTATAGCCACCGTTTCAAATCATGGTGAGGATCCCGAGGTCCATCTGCGGCATTTAGTGGCTGAATTGCTCATGGCCTATCGCGGCGCCGATGCCGAGCACCGTTTGCAATTGCAAAGCACAACCGCGTTATCCCTTCACCAGCAGCAGGATTTAGCCACAATTCAGCGGGCCATTGTCAGTATTTTTGCTGATGCGATCCTAACCATTGCGCCGGGCTACCTCAACGATCAACCAACATATTTGCGGCCGCTCACCATGTCTCTTTTTGGAATGCTAAATTGGTTTTATCTCTGGTATCAACCAGGACGTGGCCTCACCCGCAGCACCTATGCAGATATGGCAACGGAAATTTTATTAGGGGGCTTAGAACGTCTGCAAAAACATGAAGGTGCCAAGAAACCAACTCTAGCCTAAAAGTGTACCCATGCGTTGCATTGCCAAACTGTAGCCTTGCACTCCAAATCCAGCGATCACCCCATCAGCGCGCAAAGACACATAAGAGGATTGGCGAAAGCTTTCGCGCTTATGTACGTTAGAGATATGAACCTCTAACACAGGTCCCTCAAACGTATGCAGCGCATCCAACAATGCCACAGAAGTATGCGTGTACGCCGCTGGATTGATAATAATACCTGCAGAGGTTTGCCGCGCCGTCTGAATCATATCAATCAACGCGCCTTCATGATTGCTTTGCATCAGTTCCGAGCGCAGCCCCAAAGGCTCCGCAACCTCTGCACAGGCTTTTGCCACATCGTCCAAAGAGTCGTAACCATAGATTTCGGGCTGACGTTGCCCCAAAAGGTTAAGATTTGGACCGTTAATAATTGTAATAAGTTGTGCCATGACCATGGTTCCATCTTGTTTCCATTGGGCAATGCCATAGTTTTCGAGCAATTGCGACCATTTCTTACGGACAGGGTAAATTAGCCCGCCAGATCACACATCCCATTATAAGTAAAAAGGATACCATTCTGGGTCACACCAAACTGACCAATTTGGGACCTTCAGGCATGACTGTCCGTTCAAAATTCACCATGATTTTAGTCATCAGATACCCGCATTCCAACGCACTCGGCGCAATCATAGCGGCAACATCCCCTGGCGCAGTCTGCCCACAAACGCGCCTAACACCCAATGTGGTATAATATTCGACCGCTCATTGGGAGATTTTTGCTCCCCGATCTGCAAATTCATTCTAATGTATTCTTCGCACCTTTAAAAATTCTTCTCATCATCAGAAATATGATTTCTGGCGTCAACTACGGCTTTACAGTTTCCAATTCGGACAGAGTTTAAACCACACCAAGTAAGGGTGATTCAAATTTCCACTGGACTATGGGGAGGGGCTGGTAAATATTTGAGTATTTGCAGGAACGCGTTCATCAATACGTGGACATTTGACTACCTCCAAGGGGGCTGGACATGCGACAACATCCGGTATTGCATTACTAAGAGTTTGGCGATCATGAGAGAGGAGCATAGGCATGAATTTCACAGGAAAAACAGTAATTATTACAGGCGCTGGCCGAGGTATTGGCGCCGCACTTGCCCGTGAATTTTCTGCGCGAGGGGCAATTGTTGCCTTGGCTGACCTTGATAAGGATGAGGTGCGAGCAGTTGCCCTTGAGATAGGTGGGAGTGCTTATGTCTGTGACGTGACGATCGAACAAGATATCCAAAGACTTGTAGCGCGTGTTCAAGCAGAACTGGGTGAAATTGATATTTTTTTTTCAAATGCCGGCATTTGTCGAGGCGAGCCAGATCATGCGGCCTCAGCCACCAACGCAACATGGCAAGCTTGTTGGGAAGTGCATGTAATGGCCCATGTTTATGCCACTCGTGCCGTTTTGCCCGCGATGATTGCGCGTGGGGATGGCTATCTAATACAAATGGCCTCTGCCGCCGGTGTCTTAAATCAAATTGGCGACACAGCTTATTCGACGACCAAACATGCCGCCGTCGGACTTGCAGAGGCCTTGGCCATTACCCACGGGAACCAAGGTATAAAAGTCTCAGTGGCATGCCCACAATATGTGGCTACAGAGATGTTAGGTTATGACGATCCAGCTCAGGCTAATGGTCTACCAGGTGTATTGAGCCCTCAGGATTTATCCCAGCGGGTGGCTGATGCGATGGAAGCTGAGACCTTCATGATTTTGCCTCACCCAGAGGTGGCAGAATATATGGAGTTCAAAGCTTCTCATTACGAAAAATGGCTAGGTTCGATGCGCAACCTCCGCGCAAAAATCATCACTAAACTTGGTAACACCAAGCTAACTGAAATGCACAAATGGATTTAATTCCAAGTCAGCAATTATACCACCTTGGCACAATGGCTGGCAGGAATTCCTTACGCAGTAGGAGAAAATTCGTGGGGACCTGAGAGGGGGTATCTGCTCTTTACCAGCATCATCTGGAAACCGAACCGCATATACCCAAGCTAAATACCTGGTACGAGACGCGACTCCGACTACCCATTTCATGCTAGAACGTCGAATATTTACATTCAAGTCAACTTAGTCGTAGCAAGTATTTTTTGCATGGTGATCTCCGTAATCTGGGTATAGCCAGGGTGTGAACCTTCCGCAGTTTTCACGAAACCTAACCTAGTAAAAACTAGTTGATTTTCCACAAGCTCAATTCTAACTTGTAGCTCAAGCCGATCCAATCCAAGGTTTCCAGCAATTTTTTCACAAAAACCCACCAAATCCCGCGCGACGCCTTGGCCCCGCAGTCTTGGGTCG
>LAQD01000009.1:60327-61059 GCA_000981705.1 Rhodobacteraceae bacterium ASP10-04a | reverse complement strand
CAAACATATAAAAACATACCACCACAGTCACCAAAGCGTTGATGAGATCATAATATTGTCCAGGGCTGATCACATTAGTACCATAGCCCGTGGCCTGACTAAAAAAGCGAATGAGGAAGATTATCGGCAAAAATAATGCAACTAAATAGGCTAAACGGTTGCGAACCACCAAACCTGCCCCAGCTGAAAATAATAATAAACCATAAACCAGACGTAGTAAGGATGCGCTGCTACCCAGCACAATTTCCAATCCGCCCACGCAGACAAACCAAAGGCAGATCAGCCAAATTACAGGGGAAAAACAGCCCTTTACGTGGCTGCGCACCTGCGCCTCACTCGGGTAAACCCAATGGCGGCCAAAGCTGTCAGGCTGGGTCATAACAGTATCACATTCGCTATTCATCATTACATCCTAAAGACGCCAAATTTTGTTTCTGCAATCGGCGCGTTTAACGCAGCACGCAGCGACAATGCCAAGACCTTACGACTGTCGCGTGGATCGATCACACCGTCATCCCAAAGCCGCGCACTAGCATAGAGAGGGTCAGATTGAATCTGGAACATATCCAATGTTGGCTGCTTAAATGCCGCCTCTGCCTCGGAACTCCAGCTGTCTCCAGCGCGCTCAATGGCATCCCGTTTGACCGTGGCTAAAACACCAGCCGCCTGTGGTCCGCCCATAACCGCAGTGCGTGAGGTCGGCCAAGTCCACAAAAACCGCGGCTGAAATGC
>LAQD01000009.1:57781-60273 GCA_000981705.1 Rhodobacteraceae bacterium ASP10-04a | reverse complement strand
ACCATTTTAGCACCATGGCGCGCAATGCCCTCGTTCTCGTACTTTTGTCCCACCATAAATCCAGTTATATTTTGCAAAAAAACCAATGGTGTTTTTCTTTGGCTACACAACTCAATAAAATGCGCCCCTTTTTGGGCTGCTTCAGAGAACAGCACACCATTGTTGGCCACTATCCCCACTGGGATGCCTTCAATATGGGCAAATCCTGTCACTAATGTCGTCCCAAACCGAGCCTTAAATTCATCAAACTTGCCACCATCCACAACCCGTAAAATAACCTCACGTATATCATAAGGAGTAGTAAGGTCTGCAGGTACAACATCGAACAGATCGTCCATGCCAGACATAGGCGCCACCCCCGTGAAAGAGGGCTGAGGCAGCACCGGTTGCAAATGCCGCAAAGCTTCCCGCGCCAAAGCTAAAGCATGCGCATCATCTTCCGCTAAATAATCTGCCACGCCAGACAGGCGAGTGTGCACATCGCCACCGCCCAAATCTTCCGCTGTAACAATCTCACCAGTGGCTGCCTTGACCAATGGAGGGCCCGCTAAGAATATAGTACCCTGCTCTTTTACTATGATCGATACATCAGCCATTGCAGGAACGTATGCCCCACCCGCCGTACAAGAGCCCATCACCACAGCAATCTGGGCAATGCCCATGGCTGACATTTGGGCTTGATTATAGAAAATTCGACCAAAATGGTCCCTATCTGGAAAAACTTCGTCTTGATTGGATAAGTTGGCCCCACCACTGTCCACCAAAGAAACAACAGGCAGCTTACAATCTTGTGCAATTTCTTGAGCCCGAAGGTGTTTTTTTACGGTCAGAGGGTAATATGTCCCCCCTTTAACCGTAGCATCATTACAAATTACCATAACATCGCGGCCATGCACCTGCCCAATGCCTACAATCAGACCCGCGCAGGGGGACGCATCATTATACATACCGTGCGCAGCCGTGGCGCCAATTTCCAAAAATGAACTTCCAGGGTCCAACAAATTGGACACACGGTCACGCGGAAGCATCTTGCCCCGACCTTCGTGCCGAGCTCGTGATTTTTTACCACCACCCTGAGCGGCTACAAAGGCCGCCTGTCGCACACGCTCAAGAGCTGCAAGATGAACGTCGCGAGGATTAGGTGGCATTGGATCACTCATTTTAGCAGCTCCTAATTTTTCACTACGCAATATTCAGCCGTAGACCGACCTTCCAAACAGGCCGCATATTCCCCTGTCAGACCTGCAAGTTCAGTAATTTGGCAGCCTAACTGTTTGGCCGCCACTGAGGGATTGTCCGTTGAATCCTCCCCAGCTTGGCATTTTTGGGATACATAATTGATCCAACCACTTAAAATTTTAGTAAGATCTTCCGCAGATTTTAAAGTGATCGCGTCTGTCACATCAGACTGCAATAGCCGCATGCTACCAGTCCACTCCACCCGCTGGAGTTCCAAACAGGAAACATGAGCCTCAGAGCCAACCTCATCTCCCAAACAAGGTGCAAAAATAAGCGCCAAACATTGGTTCCAAGTTGTGTTATCCCCCATATTCTCCAGACAGGCCATTGAGTTTATATGCCCTTGCGGCAGTGCACTTTGGGCCTGTGCTACCCCACCAAATATACAAAAGATTAAGGTGATTAAAAATTTATTCATAACATTTTTCCCATTAATTCACGGCCAACCAACATGCGACGGATCTCACTAGTGCCTGCACCAATCTCCATCAATTTTGCATCCCTAAACAATCTCGCTACAGGTGCATCATTCAAAAAGCCTGCACCCCCCAAAGCTTGCACCGCTTGATGTGCTTGCTTCATTGCTTCTTCACTGGCGTAAAGACAACACGCAGCGGCGTCCTGGCGGGTCACTTCACCACGATCACAGGCCTTGGCCACCTCATAGACGTATGCGCGCGCTGAATTCATCGCCGTATACATGTCAGCAATCTTGCCCTGCATGAGTTGAAAGTTTCCAATTGGTTGTCCAAATTGTTTGCGCTCCGCCACATAAGGCATCACCTCATCCAAACAGGCAGCCATAATGCCAAGACCAATTCCAGCCAAGACCACACGCTCATAATCAAGTCCAGACATCAAAACCTTGGCCCCAGCCCCCTCCTGTAGCAGCACGTTTTCAAATGGAACTTCTACATTTTCGAAAATCAACTCAGCCGTATTTGAGCCACGCATGCCCAACTTGTCAAAATGCGCACTGGTGGAAAACCCAACCATGTCGCGCTCAATTAAAAACGCAGTCAGGCCGCGCGACCCAGCATCAGGATTTGTTTTGGCATAAACCACCACAACATCCGCATCAGGACCGTTGGTGATCCAAAACTTATTACCATTAAGAAGATAGTAGCCATTGCGCTTTTCTGCGCGCAAACTCATCGAAATAACATCAGAGCCAGCACCAGCCTCACTCATGGCCAATGCGCCCACATGATCACCAGAAACAAGTTTAGGTAAATATTTTTGTTTTTGCTCTG
>LAQD01000009.1:48826-57669 GCA_000981705.1 Rhodobacteraceae bacterium ASP10-04a | reverse complement strand
CAAGGCCAACGCCACCAAATTCCTCTTCAACCGTGACACCTAAAACACCGATATCACCCATAGACTTCCAAAGATGTGCTGGAAAGTTATTACTGCGATCCAGTTCGCCAGCAAGTGGTTTGATCTGGTCCTGCGCAAAGCGATGCACATGCTCTTGAAGTGCATGGATATCCTCACCTAGGTCAAAACGCATTGAAGCTGTGAACATAGTAAATCCCTTTATTGAACGCTTGTTCAATTCTTGCAAATTTAAAGACTATTGTCTAGGCTCAGAGCGAGGCCGCTGCCGATAGCCCTAGCCCAGCCCGTTTATATCAAACACCAGCGCCACTTCTTCGCTGATAATTCGAGCTACCATAGAGCAATCTTCGAGTGAGAAGGTCAGGGGCAAACGCATATCCATAATACCTTGCAACACACGGTCGCTTGCGGGCATCGGCGTACTGGGCGCATAGGTCCAGCTGTCGTATCGGCTGGTAAAGCCGACTGGATCAGAGGCACCAAACCATTTCAATTCAACCCCACGGACAAAACACCGTTCCACCATATCAAGAATAGCTGTAGCTGGCCAGTCTAACAGTAAAAACTGGTACGAAGAGGCCACAAACTTCTCTTGTGGTACCCGCTGAATATGCGTCAAGCCTACCACATTAGCCAAGATGCCATCGACCACATGATAGCGGGCATTCCACGCCCGGCACTGGCTTTCCAACTGACGCAATTGTGGACGTAAAATAGTCGCACGTAGATTGTCCATGCGGTCAGAAATATTTGGGGTTACCAAACGGATGGCATCAAAGGCCGCTGGCGGTGGCCCTGCCCAGTGTTTTCCATAGGTCATATAGCTACCTGACAACAGAATAGCGCGAGCCATAATCTCATCATCATTGCAAATTAAAAGCCCACCCTCACCGGAATTTACGTGCTTGTAAGTCTGACAAGAGTAGCAACCAATAATCCCTGAGCGCCCAGACCAAGTATTACCCCATTTGGCACCCATGGTATGGGCACAGTCTTCAATGACCAATAAGTTATGCGTCCGTGCCAGTGCAATCAAAGCATCCATATCAACGATATGTCCACGCATGTGTGACAGCATTAACACATCGGCTTGATGGGCTTTAGCAACCAGATCATCGAGATCAATTACTAAGCCCTCTGTAACCCCCACAAAGACTAGTACCGCTCCTACAGAGGCAATCGCCCTGGCACCGGAGATAGTGTGAAAGCATTGGTCAGTACTTTACCGCCGGACTTAACTCCAACCGCGCGCAAAGCCGTTGCCAAAGCATATCTACCTGATGCCACTGCAAGGCAATACTTAGCACCGACTTGGGCGGCAAATTCCTTCTCAAGCATAGCAGCCTCTGCCACCTCGCCCTCCACCTCATTATAACGGTGAAGCCGTCCATGTAGTAGCACGGCCAAAGCCGCAGCAATGCCCTCGTCTAGGATAGGTTCTTGCTGGGTGAAATTACCGAGAAATACATCATTCATATTCTAGGTAATGGGCCTGGCGGCTACAAAGTCAATGGTGTTTACAGGGGGATCTCGCAAGCTATTAAGAAATTGCTGCAAACCGAATCAAGCAGATGCGAACATAGCCACAAACTATTTCAAATATCCCAGATATTTATGATTTGTTATTTCGGCCAATCAGCTGAGCCACCAAATCAGGCAAATCAGCAAAGTCTTGCAATAAGGCAGCAGGTGCCAGTGAGGCCATATCAGCGCCACCGGGGCCAAAGGTCACAAGCACCGACGGTACACCTGCATTGGACGCAGTGCAGCGATCAGTTATGGTATCCCCAATCAAGCAAGCGCGACTGCGATCCCCACCTGCACGGTCCACCGCCTCCCAAAACGGCGCAGGGTTAGGTTTGCGTAATGGCAAAGTATCCGCACCCACCAATGCATCAAAAACCTCTGTGGCCCCAAGCGCCTTAATCAGCTGGATGGCTAAACTTTCAGGCTTGTTAGTACAGATAGAGACCGCAAAGCCTGCAGTACTGAGTGCAGCGACCGCCGCCAAAGCACCGGGATAAAACACAGTTAACGATGCAATATCTTGGGCATAAGCCTGCAATAAAACAGGATATTGACGATCAACCTCCGACATATCCTGCCAGCCAACCCGTTCAAACCCAGCGGTCAACATGGCCCGCCCTCCCTGCAACGCAATTCCACTGTCGGTGGGCGCTTTCAGAATTTGACCTAAGCCAAGCCCTATAAAACAAGCATTAGCAGCCTTCAGTAAATCGCCACTAGTGTCTGCAAGCGTACCATCGAGATCAAAAACCACGCAGGGTTTGAGCATATTACCGCCTCTTTTGTTACGCATTTTGGCAACCAGCACAATTGCACATAAACGCTTGTCGAATTCCCTTATACCCTTAAAAGGACTTAATCGTTTAATAAAGGACTTAGATCACACTATGAGTATTGCTCTCGTCATCTTAGCCGCCGGAAAAGGCGCGCGGATGCAATCTGATTTGCCCAAAGTATTACACGAAATTGCCGGCGCTCCAATGCTAGTACATGCCATGATGGCAGGCCAGGCACTAGCCCCTGAACGCTGTATTATCATCGCAGGTCATGGCGCAGACGCGGTGGCTGGCGTAGCTATAAATCAAAATTCTGATGCGGAAATAATTATCCAATCTGAACAATTAGGCACTGGTCATGCCGTAGATCAAGCCCGAGCGTCCTTGGCTGACTTTGATGGTAATGTCATCGTCCTTTATGGTGACACACCCCTTATTAAGACCGAGACTTTGGCAGCATTAAACGATAAACTCTCTCACTCGGAACTCTCTGTGCTTGGGTTTGAAGCCAAAGATCCCGGTTCTTATGGCCGGCTGATCACAGATAATGACAATTTGAAGCGTATTGTGGAATTCAAAGACGCCTCTGACGCAGAAAAATCAATCACCCTATGTAACAGCGGCGTGATGGCAGTGGCAGGGCCATTACTATTCAGATTACTTTCAGAAATTGGCAATGAAAATGCTTCAGGCGAGTATTACCTAACCGATATTGTGGCTAAAGCCGTAGCCCATGGGGCTTCCTGCAAAGTTGTGCGCTGTTTCGAAACGGAGACGCTTGGCATCAATAGCAGGGTTGAACTAGCCCACGCCGAACATATATTCCAAACCCGTCGTAGAAATGAGGCTTTGGAAAATGGCATTACCATGCCCGATCCTAAAAGCGTTCATTTTTCCTATGACACCTTTATTGGCCGTGATTCTATTGTAGAGCAAAACGTGATTTTTGGCCCTGGAGTGACAGTCGAAACTGGGTCACGCATTAGAGCATTTTCGCATTTAGAGGGCGCACATGTCTCTTGCGGCTGCGTAGTGGGACCCTATGCTCGCCTGCGCCCAGGATCAGAGTTAGCTGAGGACGTCAAAATTGGAAATTTTGTTGAGATCAAAGCAAGTCTCTTGGCCGAAGGCTCAAAGGTAAATCATCTTTCGTATATAGGTGATGCGACAGTGGGTGCCCGCGCAAATATTGGGGCTGGCACAGTTACTTGCAACTATGACGGCGTGATGAAACATCATACTAGCATCGGTGAAGATACGTTTATTGGCTCAAATACTATGCTGGTTGCACCAGTGTCCGTAGGGCAAGAGGCCATGACAGCTAGCGGCTCGGTGATTGTCCGCGACGTCCCCAGCGGCGACCTAGCAATTGGCCGGGCCAAGCAAGAAAATAAGACTTGGTTAGCGGTAAAGCTGATGAAAAAATTGCGTGCCGCTAAAGCCACAAAAAAGGAATAATAATATGTGTGGAATAGTCGGAGTATTAGGAAAACACCAAGCGGCCCCAATTTTGGTAGAGGCGCTGAAACGTCTGGAATATCGCGGTTATGATAGCGCAGGGATTGCCACGGTGAACAACGGCACTCTGGAGCGAAGGCGTGCTGTAGGTAAACTGGTACACCTTTCTGATCTCTTGGTGCATGAGCCCCTGGCCGGAAAGTCCGGTATTGGCCACACACGCTGGGCCACCCATGGTGCCCCCTCTACAAAAAACGCCCATCCGCATCAAGCGGGGCCTGTAGCTGTAGTTCATAATGGCATTGTTGAAAACTTCAAAGAGTTGCGCGATAAACTGGCTAAATTAGGACTTTATCATGAGACCGAAACTGACACTGAAACCGTAGCACTTTTAGCGCAACATTATCTATCTCAGGGCGATAGCCCGCGTCTGGCTGCTCAAAAAACAGTTGGCTGCTTAGAAGGAGCCTTTGCTTTGGCCTTTCTCTTTCACGGCGAAGAAGACCTAATGATTGCGGCTCGGAAAGGATCACCACTGGCAATCGGTCACGGTGACGGCGAAATGTATGTGGGCTCTGATGCTATCGCATTGGCACCATTAACAGATCGTATCAGCTATATGGATGAGGGCGACTTTGCCGTCCTTACTCGAGAATCTCTCGAAATTACTGATAAAAATGGTAAATTAGTCAACCGTGAAATCCGTAAAATTGCCTTTGATTCTGCCCGTGTTGATAAGGCTGGCTACAAGCACTTCATGGCCAAAGAGATTGCCGAGCAGCCTTCGGTGCTTACAAACACTCTACGTAACTACATCAGTGCAGATGATAAAAATATTGAGTTACCAAGCAATAATATTAATTTAGCCAAGATCGAACGATTGACCATAGTAGCCTGTGGCACTGCCTTTTATGCGGCGTTGACTGCCAAATATTGGTTTGAAAAAATTGTACGTATACCCGTAGAAGTGGATGTGGCATCCGAATTTCGCTATCGTGAGCCACCCGTGACGCCCGGTACCACAGCTATCTTTGTAAGCCAATCAGGCGAAACTGCAGACACTTTGGCAGCGCTTCGCTACATGGCCCTTAAAGGTGCTACAGTTTTATCTGTGGTCAATGTGCCCGAGAGCTCAATTGCCAGAGAGAGCGACTTAGTTTTGCCCTCATATGCAGGTATTGAGATTGGTGTGGCTTCCACGAAAGCCTTCACTGCACAACTCACTGTTCTGGCCTTACTGGCCGTCAAAACTGCTCACGCTAAGGGCGTAATAAATGATATTCAGTATCAGGAATATATCACAGATTTAAATTGTATTCCTCGATTGATCAGTCAAGCTTTGAGCATTGATGTAGCCGTACAAAAAGTGGCCCAAAAATTAGCTACAGCGCAAGATATAATTTTTTTGGGAAGGGGTTCAATGTATCCTCTTGCTATGGAAGGCGCACTAAAATTAAAAGAGATCAGCTATATACATGCTGAAGGTTATCCATCTGGAGAGCTGAAACATGGGCCAATTGCGCTAATCGACAAAAAGGTCCCAGTTGTGGTTTTAGCGCCTATGGATGCGTTGTTCGAAAAATCAGTATCCAATATGCAAGAAGTAATGGCCCGCGCGGGCAAGGTTTTACTGCTGTCCTGCCAACAAGGTTTGAACGCCGCATCGGATGGAACTTGGGCGACAATCAGTATGCCTGCGGCACCTGAGTTGATCACACCCATAATTTATGCTGTCCCCGCGCAACTGTTGGCATATTATACTGCAGTTGCAAAAGGTACTGATGCCGATCAGCCTCGCAATTTAGCTAAATCCGTTACTGTGGAATAAATTTTTAAAAATATGGTAATTATCGACTTCAGGTTGATTTACCGCAGTTTTATCAAATAAAAATTTAAGTATAGCAAAATATAACACCTCTAAGGAAAGTATGTCAGCACAAAGGGTGGACGTTTAAGCTCTATTAATACATCTAGGACCATCAGTATGGTTGGTCAGGGCCTAGAAGGCCCGTGTACCACTGCCTGAACCTAATAAACACTAAAAGGCGGAAATACATGCTACTCGAAGATGCAATTGCTTCACTGCAAATCCACGAGGTGCCAGGTAAAGCCACTCAGATGCGTGCCTATCACAAGGTTGAACGAGCGTACTGGGGGCTTACCAACCCTGTTATAGACAATCAAGCGCGTCACTGGCGCCAAAAATTACCGCTTGACGAGCGTCTACTGTTAGCCGCTGAACTCTGGGAAAGTAACGCCCATGAAGCTCGGATTTGTGCAGCTAAACTGTTGACGCAAGCCCGCATTAGACCAGACGATATCGAAGCATGGGGACTAATCCAATCTTGGTTGCCTGACGTAGATTGTCCTGTAATCGCTGATCATCTTTGCTCAGCCGGCCATCGGAGATTAAATTCTGATCCATCACGGGTTCAAGATGTTGAAGCGTGGACCCAAAGCCTGCATGTCTGGACCCGTTGTGCGGCACTCGCTATCACATTACCGTGGACTAAACACCGCAACCCAAAGCCGCATAACTTAGCTATTCGCGAGCAAGCTCTCGGTTGGGCTGCGCGCTATACCGAAGATCAGAATACACTCATACAAAAGGCCGTAGGGTCTTGGGTGTTTGAACTGTCACGCAAGGATCCAGAGCGAGCAGCCGTATTTTTGGCGGAACATGGTACTAAAATGAGAAGTTTTGCTCGTAAAGACGCAAGCCGTCTGCTGCCATAGAATCTTTAACTACAACTAAACCCTATCTTCGAGTATAATATGAAATGCGCTGAAAGCGTATGGCCATATACCTAAAAGAGTAAGTGCGCCGACGGAATATATCTGAGGTATCTCTTTGCCCGTTGAGCGCCAGCTAATACCCTTAAATGCCGATCATATGAACCTCTTGGCTGGTCTTATAAAAAGCAACAGCAGAAGAAATCTGGAACGATCTCGCTAGATACCCACGGCACTATAAAGGTCTAGCTAGCAGCACAGATTACTTGAAACCCAATTAAAAAGTAAATACTCTGAGTTTTATAAATTATGCCTTTGATGCCTTGAAATATAAGTTTTTATTAACAAATTGATTGGAATAACCTTACATTATCCCAACGAGGCCAAAGCAGGAAATTGTTCCAAAATCCACCAACTAAAGCGGGTGAATTGTCCTGTGACCATCATTAAGCCCACAGTCCATAGCAGCAAACCCATTGTCCGTTCAATGCGTTGCATATGTAGCTTCATCCATCTCATGAGCCCCTTCAGTGAAGGAAAAAATATCGCAACCAGAATAAAGGGGATACCCAAGCCTGCAGCATAAATGGCCAACAAAATCATTCCTTTAGCTGGGTTTGCGGTATCTGCAGCCAATGCGAGGATCGCCCCTAAGATCGGGCCTAAACAGGGTGTCCAGCCAAAGGCAAAGGCCAACCCTAAGATAAAGGCTCCAAAGGCGGACCCACCCCGATCACCACCATCGATGCGAGCTTCGCGGTCAAAGATACCAATTCGGATTAAACCCAAAAAATGTGCACCAAAAACCATAACCATCAAACCGGCCCCGGTCACAAACCAATCTTGATTAGACAAAAATAACCGTCCCAAACTGGAAGCTGTAAACCCCAGCAATATAAACACGGTCGAAAGACCCAAAACAAAGAATAAAGATGCTAGAACCGTACGCCTACGCGCTTGGGCTGTTGAATTCATCTCATCCATACTCACTCCGCCCATATAGGCGAGATAGGGTGGAACAATGGGCAGCACGCAGGGGCTGGCAAAGCTAATTAGCCCACCTATTAGGGCAACAACCATTGCAGGCAGTAAACCTGCATCCCATAAATCAATTCCAAACATGAAAAGTACCTTCTAGTTATTTGAGCGTTGTATAGGCTATTATGGGCCTGCCGTCACCCACAAGGTCATCATATCTATGTGGACAAAATGAAACATCCCCCCTAAGTCAATTAGTATGGATTGGGACGAAGAACTAGATGCAATTGGGCTACTTTGTCCACTGCCAGTACTGAAGGCGCGCAAGCGTTTGATGTCCATGGCTAATGGTACTGTTCTACATATGCGCGCCGATGATCCGGCTTCCGTCATTGATGTACCGCACTTCTGTATTGATGCTGGTCATGATCTCTTGGCGCAAGAGTCTAAAGATGGGGAGCTGAGTTTTTTGATCCGCAAACAGAGTTGAAAACGCTTTATTAAACTAAGTGCTTGTTACAAAAAAGGCCCTCCTTTTAGAGGGCCTTTTCAGGTTTTAATCTACTAAGGTCAACCGCGTGACCACCAGCCACGCTTTTTTGATACTACAGGTTGTTTAGGCTCTGGCTCAGGTTCCACCTTCAACACGGCAACCGCATCTACCAAAGGCTCAGCAACTACAGCTGCATTTATGGCCGCGACTGCAACCGCTGCAGTCTTTTTAACCGCTGGCTTTCTGACACGCTTAGTTTTTGGCTTAGCTACAGTTTTCAATGCTTCGAGAGCGGCTGGGGGCGTGGCTTCAATCAGTACTTCAATCATAGGCTCATTAGTAGCCAAAGCCGCTTCTTCAGCATCCCGTTGTGCTTTTGTTTTACGCGGTTTGCGTACACGTTTAGGTTTTTCAGTAGAGATCTCAGCAGGGGTTATAGTTTCAGTAGATGCTTCTAAGGACGTATCAGCAACCGTTTCAGAGGTAGTGACAGCCAAGGGAGCCAAGACCTCAACAGCAGAATCGTTCTCAGATACAGCAACTTTGGCCTTAGATCCGCCACGTATCCGGCGACGGCGTTTAGGCTTTTCTTCGTCATTTAAAACTTCAGCAGCCTCATCAAGTGAAACTTCTGGAACGTCGTCAAGCACGACATTATTAGCTCCATCTTCAGTGGAACCTTCATTGTTTTCTGCATCACTTCCACCACGCCGGCGACGACGCCTACGACGCCGCTTTTTAGGCAACTCATCTTCTGCTATTGTTTCAACAGTATCAGCCACATCATCCTCTGGTACCTGCTCATCAATCTCTTCCATCAAAGAAATATCAACGGAGCTTACAGTGGCAGAGGCCAC
>LAQD01000009.1:48342-48766 GCA_000981705.1 Rhodobacteraceae bacterium ASP10-04a | reverse complement strand
CTGCTTCAATGCGCACAGCCATCCCGTGGCGTTGCTCGATTTGGCCAATATGCTCTCGTTTTTGGTTTATCAAAAAGTTGGCAATACTAATTGGCGCTTTGATCAAAACCTCTTTTGACCGAGCACGTACGCCTTCTTCTTCTAACTCACGCAAGATTGTCAGGCCAAGGCTGTCTTGGGATCGGATCAGACCAGTGCCGTGACAATGGCTACAAGGCTGAGTACTGGCTTCCAACATGCCAGGACGCAAGCGTTGACGGCTCATTTCCATTAGGCCAAATCCACTTATCCGACCCACTTGAATGCGGGCACGGTCTGTTTGCAACTTATCCTTCATCCGTTTTTCAACGGCGGTATTGTTGCGACGCTCTTCCATGTCAATAAAGTCAATCACAATCAAACCGGCCAAATCTCGCAGACGCAC
>LAQD01000009.1:39230-48277 GCA_000981705.1 Rhodobacteraceae bacterium ASP10-04a | reverse complement strand
TGCGCGGCCAGAGTTCACATCGATAGCTACTAGAGCTTCGGTGATCCCAATGACTAAATAACCGCCAGATTTTAACTGTACGGTTGGATTGAACATCCCATCCATGAAGGATTCAACTTGAAAACGAGCAAACAACGGCACAGTATCAACGTAATGTTTAACGTTTTTGGCGTGTGACGGCATAATCATTTTCATTGTGTCTTTAGCGTTACGATAGCCTTCGGTACCTTCTACCAAAATTTCGTCAATATCACGATTGTACAAATCGCGAATTGATCGCTTTATCAGATCGCCTTCTTCGTAAATAGCCGCAGGTGCCGAGGATTTCAGCGTCAGGGCGCGGATTTGTTCCCACATCCGTTGCAAATATTCATAGTCACGTTTGATTTCAGTTTTTGTCCGCTTAGCACCCGCCGTCCTAACAATTAATCCAGCACCATCGGGTACAACAATTGTTGTGGCAATTTCTTTAAGTTTTTTACGGTCAACAACATTGGTTATCTTACGGCTGATGCCTCCACCACGAGCAGTATTTGGCATCAAGACACAGTAACGACCAGCCAGTGACAGATAAGTTGTGAGGGCAGCACCCTTATTCCCACGCTCTTCTTTTACGACTTGTATAAGCATGATCTGACGTACTTTAATAACTTCTTGTATTTTGTAACGTCTTGGGCGTGGTTTACGAACAGGGCGCACATCGTCACTGTCATCTTCTTGAGCAACAGATTCAATACCATCATCGCGGGTGCCGCCTGCTTGATCGGCATCTTCATCCGCGTTATCGTCGATTGTTACTGTATCTTGCACTAAATGCCCGCGGACAGCGTTTTCTTCAAAACTAGCGTCCACAGATACGAGATCTTCTGACACATCTGGCTCTGATACATGAACATCTTGAACATTTATTTTAACTAACTGCGTATCATCATCACTTAAATCAATAGTTTCCATACCGTCGACAGCGACAACATCACGTATTACTAAAGGATCAGAATTACTTTGCGTGGCAGGTTTAGCCCTACGCCGACGATTGCGCTTTGGCTTTTGCTCTTCACGTTCTACCTCAGCCGCTAACGATTCAGCATAGGATTTCTCCTCAGCTAAAAGAGCTTCACGATCAGCGACAGGAATCTGGTAATAATCAGGATGAATCTCAGAAAATGCTAAAAATCCATGACGGTTTCCACCGTAGTCAATAAATGCCGCCTGTAACGAGGGTTCAACCCGCGTAATTTTTGCTAAATATATATTACCGGCTATTTGCCGTTTATTTTGTGACTCAAAGTCAAATTCCTCAACTTTGTTTCCGTCGACCACTACAACACGGGTTTCTTCCGCGTGCGTGGCATCGATAAGCATCTTTTTTGCCATTATGTCCACTTGCATCGTCCGGCAAGCCTCCTGAAAGAAAGCCACAACCGAATGGATGTCTATTAAGGGCGAGACACGCAACATGGGGGCGGCTCGGTGGCCTGCCTTCATCCAATGCTATGGCGTGAGCCTGTGTCATCGCGTTTATATCTCCGACAGAATTATTTCTGCCCGTTATTAACCCCAAATCTCCGAATTTTTCAAAGATCCAAGTCATCTCAATTGGCCCGTAAGGACCATTTTCCGTCACACCCGGCCACTTTTAATAAAGTTACAAACGGATCCAAAAAAAAACTATAAGCCGTCGGTTTATTTACACCTCTGAGCTACAAAGACTTTAAGGGCGAACTGGGGGGGAAGACAATGGCTAAAATCTATCACTTAGACAATCTGGCTGCGAAACTTGTACCAAAACGAAGGTTAGCTCACTACCCCAGATAATCTGCACGGCTTAGAGCATATTTAGCCATTTTTTCGTTTAATGTGCGTCGAGGCAGGCAAAGTTCACTCATTACACTCGAAATTGATCCACGGTGACGGCGCATGGTATTGTCAATCAACATCCGTTCAAATGCCTCAACATATGATTTTAGTGGCTTACCCTCAGTGGTCATAGCTGGGCGATCGTCATCACCTTCAGCCATCAGTAACGATGTAATTGTACCAGTACCACGGCGGCTTTGTAGCACAGCCCGTTCAGCCACATTTATCAACTGGCGAACATTGCCTGGCCAGGGCGCTTGCAGCAATTGCGCAGCTTCTTGTGCAGTAACCACAGGATTATTACAGCCGTATTCTTCTGCAAATTGTTCACCGTAGCGAGTAAAGAGTGTTAGGATATCCTCACCACGGCTGCGGAGCGGTGGCAGTTCTATCCTAAGAGTAGCCAAACGATAGTATAAATCAGAACGTAGAACATTTTCACAGGTTTTGCCCTGCTCTTGCAGATTACAAATTGCTATAATGCGGGTCTCAGACGGATCACCCTGCACATTTATAGCCTTCAACAGCCTTGACTGCACCTGAGCACTAAGTGCCTCAATGTCTTCCAAAACCAGGGTGCCACCACGCGCGGCCTCCATAACTGGAATACGGTCTTCTTCACCGGCAGGGCCAAACAGGCGACGCAATAAAGTTTCTTCTTCCTCACCAGCACAAGAAAACAAAATGAATTTCTTTCGCGCCCTCGCTGAGACAGCATGCAACGCGTGAGCGACAAGGGTTTTACCAGTACCAGTCTCTCCCTCAATTAACACATGACCCTCCGCTTGCCCCAGATCTAGTATATCCTCGCGGAGTCGATCCATCTCCTCGTTTGCACCAATCAGCTTTTCCATTATTGAGCTGCCTGCAGATAGCTCGCGGCGCAACTGACGATTATCTAATATCAAACGGCGGTTGCGCGTGGCTTTTTTTGCTAGTTCAGTCATTGTATCAGGATTGAAGGGTTTTTCCAGAAAATCAAAGGCGCCCAACCGCATAGCTTCTACAGCCATAGGTACATCACCGTGACCTGTGATCATGATCACAGGAAGACTACTATCTATACTTTTTATTTTTTTGAGAAATTGCATCCCGTCAATGCCGGGCATTTTGATATCAGTTACAATGATCCCCGGATAGTCTGCGCTAAGGTTTTTGAGAGCTTCACCAGCAGTAGCAAATGTTTCAGTCTCAAAACCCGACAGGGCCAGCCATTGGCCAATTGACTGGCGCATATCTTGTTCATCGTCTACAATTGCAATCTTCATAGCCTGCGCCATATTTAGCCCTCGTTGTTATTATTTTTTAAAATTGGAAGAGTGACCTCAAAAACAGCACCTGATGTTTCGCTGTTACGTGCCACAAGTCGACCACCCAAATCTGTAACAATACCAGATGAAATAGCCAGTCCCAAACCCACACCGTCACCAGGTTTTTTGGTAGTAAAAAACGGTTCAAACAAATCATCAAAGTCCGAAATACCATCACCATTGTCGCGTACTGCCAGAGTGGCAGTTTCACCACCAAGCAACAGCAATTCAATCTCAGGCGCAGTCACCGTCGATGTAGCATCCAATGCATTTCGCAAAAGGTTCACCACGACTTGTTCTAGACGCAATTGATCGCCCAAAATCATCACGGGATCACTAGGAGAGGTTTTGGACAGCGATATTTGACGCGATTTCAACTGTGGCTCCATTATTTCTAAAGCGCCATTTAATGCTAAGCGGACATCGACAGGTACTAAATCCTCCCCCCCCTTGCGTGCATAAGATTTCAGCTGCCGCGTTATCGCACTCATACGGCCAATAAGATCGTCAATCCTTTGAAAAGAACTTAGAGCCTCATCCAAACGCTTGCGTTGCAACAACAGTTTAGCACCAGCCAAATAAGTCTTCATGGCTGCAAGCGGTTGATTTAGCTCATGGCTCACCGCTGCAGACATCTCACCCAAAGCCGCTAGCTTAGACGATTGAGCCAAGGTTTGCTCTGCCACTTGCAAGTTTTTCTCAACCTTTTGGCGCTCAGAAATTTCGCGTTTCAGGCGAATGTTGAGTTGTCGTAAATCATCCGACTCTTGTTGAAAAAATAGGGCTCGGATCAAAGTCTGACGGGACAACTGATAAAAAGCCAAAGCAAGAAATATCGAAAACCCCATGATTTCTAATGCTAAAACAGCATTCACCCGCTGCCTGATTCCACCATAGGTAGTAAATAATACCATGTTCCAGCCACGAAACGGGACCCGCAGTTCTTGGCGCATAACTGCCTTGCCTTGCACATATACATCCGCCATTGAAACGGTCCAATCTTGTGTGGCTTGAATGGCTCGCTCAATGGCACTCGGAGCAGACCGGCGTGCAAGAGCTTCCTGCTCAGGCAACCCAACCCAAGATTTTTCTGTAGCGAGTAAAATTGGACCTTGTGGTGAAGAGACTATCACCGCATCGGAGATCCCCGCCCAAGCCGATTGAAACTTGCGCAGATCCACCTCTACTACGATGACACCAAGCAAGTTATTATTTGCAACCACCTGACGCGAATAGGCAAAGTCATAGACTCCAATATCCTGCTTATGAGTGGTGAATACTGTTTGGCTGGCGCTAGCAGCATCGACAAAATGTGGTAAATTACGTTGTGTTTCGCCTAAGCGACTGCGGTCTGTAGCCGCCACTACTCGACCATCTGAATTGAGCAACAAAATCGCAGCCGCGCCAATTTCATCAACAAATGATAGTAATCTCTGGCTCGTGAGCTGATAATCCTTGGAACTTAAGGCACCAATCAACTTCGCATCACTTGCCAACAATCTCGGCACGATGGAATTGCGCTGCAACTCGCTGACCATGTTACCAGAATAAAGCGCAAGTCGAAGTTGCGCCCGCTGCAGCGTAGATTGAGTGAAGCGGGCGGTAAGCAATTGGTTGGTAATGTAAACTGTACCCACCGCCAACATAAAAATTGTTAACAAAGCAAAACGCACCCGCCAGGACAGGTTAGCAACACGAGGGGCTATTGCATCAGATTGTTTAGTTGCAGAAGACATAATGATAGAGTTAAGGTGCCCAAAGGCATCAGACAAGTATGCTACCTATGCGGTAATGGTTTGGCCCACTAACGCGCGGAAAAGCGCCTGTCCGTCAGTTGAACCCATCTCTGGCTCCATCGCTCGTTCTGGATGTGGCATCATACCCAAAACTCGGCGGTTGGACGACAATACACCAGCAATAGCATCACAAGAGCCGTTTGGATTGTCACTATAGCTAAACGCCACTCTGTCTTCATCACGCAGCCCTGCAAGCTCAGCATCAGTGGCAAAATAATTACCATCATGATGCGCGATTGGCACTTGAATTTCAGTCCCTTGTACATAGCCAGAAGTGAAGGCACTATCCGCAGTTTCAACAATTAAATGAACAGTTTTACATAAAAAATTTAGACCAGAATTGCGCATCAAAGCGCCTGGAACTAGCCCAGTTTCCGTTAGCACTTGAAAGCCATTGCAAATTCCTAACACATATCCGCCCCGGTTGGCATGATTGACCACCGATCGGCATATCGGCGATTGGGCTGCAATCGCACCACAGCGTAAGTAATCGCCAAAAGAGAACCCACCAGGAATTACGACTAAGTCTAAGTTTACAGGCAAATCAGCATCTTTGTGCCAAACTGTAGTTACATCTGCACCACTTTCACGGAGTGCCACAACCATATCACGATCACAATTAGATCCAGGGAAAACAACAACAGCTGCGCGCATCACAGAATTTCCAATGTATAGCTTTCGATTACGGCATTGACCAACAAGCGGGTGCACATCTCATCAACCTGCGCAGTATCGGTGCCATCAGCCAAATCCAGTTCAATCATCTTCCCTTGCCGCACCCCATTAACGCCCAAAAAACCCAGACCGCCAAGAGCGAATTTAACTGCCTCTCCTTGTGGATCCAGAACACCTTTTTTTAGCATCACAGTGACGATTGCTTTCATGGCATTATCCTTATAGTCAATTAACTAACGTTGGTTTGGTCATCTGGGTTGGGTTTTCAGGCAAGACGCCTAATCGGCGAGCAACTTCTGCATAGGCGTCGGTCAGGCTACCCAAATCCTGGCGAAAAACATCTTTATCTAGCTTTTTGCCAGTCTTTAAATCCCATAAACGGCAGCTATCAGGGCTAATTTCATCAGCGATAATTAAACGTTGATAATCGCCTTCAAATACTCGTCCAATTTCAATTTTAAAATCAGCAACACGAATTCCAACCCCATACATAACGCCAGAAAGAAAATCATTTACGCGTAACGCCAGAGCCAACATGTCATCCAAATCTTGCTGACTAGCCCAGTTGAAGGCTATTATATGCTCTTCCGAGACCAGTGGATCACCCAAAGCGTCGTCCTTAAGACAAAACTCAACGATCGGACGCGGCAGAGCTGTGCCCTCTTCAATACCCAAACGCTTGGACATAGTTCCAGCGGCATAGTTACGCACAATCACTTCTAAAGGAACAATTTCTACTGCCTTGATCAACTGCTCACGCATGTTAAGCCGTTTAATGAAATGGGTGGGCACGCCCAAAGTATTTAGCCCAGTCATGAAGAATTCAGACAGACGGTTGTTCAACACGCCCTTGCCTTCAATTATGTCTTTTTTCTCCGCATTGAAGGCCGTAGCGTCATCTTTAAAGTATTGTACAAGCGTTCCCGGCTCAGTACCCTCGTAAAGAATCTTTGCCTTACCTTCATAAACTAACTTGCGACGTGCCATACAACTCTCCGTGATTTAGTTGCGTCTTATTGCAATGAGAGCTTTTCGGCAAGCATGCAAGGCAATACAATTCCAGCTGTATTTACTTAACTATCCTCTCGTCTGTTTGAAGCTACACATGGCAGCCAAAACAATAACTATTATTGCTAGAGCCTAAAAAATTTTGTATTTAATTCATGTACTTTATGATTAACGCAGATTTTATTGATGCCATTATTTGTGCCAATTCAGGTAATACTGTTAATAATAAGGAGGTACTATGAGTCTTACATCTACCAACCAACTGCAAGTAATGCTAGAAAAGCGAGACTGGATTTTGGCCGATGGCGCTACAGGTACCAACCTCTTTAACATGGGTCTATCCTCAGGTGACGCACCTGAGCTATGGAACAAAACAGCACCTGAAAAAATTAAGGCGTTATACAAAGGCAGTGTCGACGCGGGATCAGATCTTTTTCTGACCAACTCCTTTGGTGGCAACCGATCACGGCTCAGATTGCATGGTGCGGAGACATACGCACCCGAACTATCGCGTATTTCCGCAGAAATTGGCCGTGAGGTGGCGGATGCGTCTGGTCGAAATGTGATCGTTGCAGGCTGCTTAGGACCCACAGGCGAAATTATGCAGCCAATGGGCCCACTTTCTTATGCGGTTGCTGTGGAAATTTTTCATGAACAGGCCGAAGGCCTTAAGGCAGGCGGTGCCGATGTCGCTTGGTTAGAGACTATTTCCTTTGGAGATGAATACCGTGCCGCAGCCGAAGCCTTTGCCCTGGCAGGTATTGCGTGGGTGGGCACAATGAGCTTTGATACCGCAGGCCGTACCATGATGGGTGTAACCGCGCCTAATTTGGTTAAGCTGCTAGCAAAAATCTCAAACAAGCCGTTAGCCTTCGGCGCTAACTGTGGTGTCGGCGCCTCTGACCTACTGCGCACAGTGCTAGGATTTTCAGCAACGGGTACCGCAGTTCCAATTGTTGCCAAGGGCAACGCAGGCATTCCAAAATATCATAATGGCCACATTCATTACGATGGCACGCCTGAACTAATGGCCAACTATGCCACTCTGGCACGTGACTGTGGCGCCACAATAATTGGTGGCTGCTGTGGAACCACTCCAGATCACCTTAGGGCGATGCGTTCTGCCTTAGAAAACCATAAGCCGCTAGAACGCCCCTCGCTTAAAACTATCAAGTCTGCACTGGGCGGCTTTTCGTCTGAAAGCGATGGAACTGACGGCAATTCTCCAACTCGTGAGCGGCAAAGCCGGCGGCGCCGCACTACATAATGTCAATGGGCCTATCGTTCACGTTCCAGACATAAACTTTGGCATTAAGATACAAACCTAAAGGATAGTTTAGAAAAAAGGTCGGTTGCGAAGGTCTTGGTGTCGCAATCGGTTAAGACCCAAAGCTAAAACCGACCCCATACGGGTGTAAGAAAACCATTAAAAGGCGTTAGCGCATGTCTGACCAAGAAGACGATATCATACTGTCTGAATTGAACGACGAAGATTTAGTAGCACAGATGTTTGATGACCTCTACGATGGTTTAAAAGAAGAAATCGAAGAATCTGTTAACATTCTATTGGAACGAGATTGGGCGCCATATCGGGTTCTGACCGAGGCTTTGGTTGGCGGCATGACTATTGTAGGCAATGACTTCCGAGATGGTATTTTGTTTGTGCCGGAAGTTTTGCTTGCAGCAAATGCAATGAAGGGTGGTATGGCTATCCTAAAGCCCTTGTTAATTGCAACCGGCGCGCCGCGAGTTGGAAAAATGGTCATAGGCACCGTCAAGGGTGATATTCATGACATCGGTAAAAATCTGGTTGGCATGATGATGGAGGGTGCCGGCTTTGAGGTTGTGGATCTTGGTATCAATAACTCGGTTGACGCCTATCTGGAGGCCATTGAAAAAGAGGGGCCTGACATCCTTGGCATGTCGGCACTTTTGACAACGACAATGCCATATATGAAAGTTGTGATTGATACGCTGGTCGAAAAAGGCATGCGTGATGATTATACTGTTTTAGTGGGAGGAGCGCCTTTGAACGAAGAGTTTGGCAAGGCAATTGGCGCAGACGCCTATTGTCGTGATGCAGCTGTAGCTGTCGAAACTGCCAAAGAGTTTATGGCGCGAAAACACAACCGCATGGCAGCTAGTGCTTAAATCATGCGCATAGATGGTTTGCCGTGGCCCTACCTGCCATGTCTGGGCAGTTTTTCTAGCTCTCGTTGGAATCCCAAACTATAAGTCAGACACCAGAGTATATCACTGACCAGGAACTCTCAATTACGGGCTGGAACTGAAGGATTACGGAGGGGTACTTTTAATTGCCTCGGGCGCTACAGCGTGTGAGGTATTAGCACAGATCAAGCCCAATGGCTGGATCCATGTGGATCTACAATGCTTATCGGTA
>LAQD01000009.1:28479-39152 GCA_000981705.1 Rhodobacteraceae bacterium ASP10-04a | reverse complement strand
TAATCATATATGCCGATTTTGGAACCGGCAGCCAGTTGCAGAATCTATGCGATGGCATGGGTTTATCGATGATCTCAAGCCAACATTGTTACAGTTTCTATGAGGGTAATGCTAATTTTGAAGCGCGCCAAGAGTTTGCCTACTTTTATCTCACATACTTTCTAGTACGAAAGTTTGATGCATTTTTTTGGCGCCCTATGGGCTTAGGTCGCCACCCGCAGCTTCTGCAAATGTATTTTGGACATTACACAACGCTAGCATATCAGGCCCAAATCCAAGACGCACTACTGGAAAAAAAAGCGAAAGATTGTGCCCGAAGTATGAAATCAATTTATGAATATCGCTTTACGGGGTTTGGGGATCTGGCAGTGGCGCTTGATGCGACGGTAGAGTAAACTCAAGCCACAGCAGCTGTTTCAATGACTCGCGTTACCATGGCACTCAAGCCATTTGAGCGCTGTGAAGAAAGATGTTCATTCAAACTTAAACGCCCTAGTTCGAACACCACATCAACCTTATCAATTTCTGCAACCTTCAAACCGGAATATAGGGTGATCAACACCGCGATTAGTCCCCGTACAATGATGGCATCACTTTCACCTACGAATGTCAAAACACCGCCCTCAATGGTAATATGTAGCCAAACTTGCGAAGCGCATCCGTCCACCTTGGTGGCGGGTACTTTAAGAGCTTCAGGCATGTCCGGCAAAGCTTTACCTAGATCAATCACATGCCTATAGCGATCTTCCCAGTCGTCTAAAAATTCGAAGGTTTCAACGAGATTTTCAAAATCAGCTTGCGCCATCGGTTTCTCCTATAACTTTAATGAATTAGCCCGGAATTAAGGGAGGTCCATAGATTGCTAGTCTTAAAGCTCGAACAATTTAACTTTGTTACCCTTAACAGCCAAACCTACCTTACCTTCGCAAAGACGCAAAGCATCAGCCCCAAATACGTCCATCCGCCAGCCTTTTAAAGACGGCAAGTTGCGCTGACCTGCAGCCAATGCATCCAATTCAGAGGTATTGGCAATCATCTTTTGCGCCACATCTGAGCGTTCGGATTTGGCTTTCAAAAGCACACGCAGCAGATCGGCTAAAGCCGGATTGACCTGCAACTTGTCATTTGTTTTTGGCAACTGCGGGTAGGTTTCTGGATCCATAGCGTTTACCAGTGTTATCGCATTAATAATTCCATCAGCAATCTCACCCTTACGCGCTTCGCGCAGTAAAAGACGAGATTTGCTCAAATCCTCGTGTGTTGTAGGTTTAGTCGAAGCAAGTTCAACCATTGCATCGTCTTTATATACACGATTTCGTGGAATATTACGGGTTTGCGCATAAATTTCACGAAAGGCAGCCAATTCGCGCACATAAGCCAAAAACTTATTAGAACTTGTACGTGTTTTGATCCGACGCCAGGCCTCTGACGGCACAACATCATAAATTGACGGATCAGTAAGTAATTGTGTTTCCTCTACAACCCAGGCTTCGCGTCCCGTTTGTTCCAATTCGCCCTTTAAAAACAAATAAACGCCACGTAAATGGGTTACATCTTCAATGGCATATTTCTGTTGAGCATCGGTGAGCGGCCGGCGTGACCAATCTGTGAAGCGTGATGACTTGTCCACCTGCTCTTTCACAATTTTACGAACTAAAGTTTCATAGCCAACCTGTTCACCGAACCCACAGACCATGGCTGCGACCTGAGTATCGAACAATGGCGTAGGAAAAACTTTAGCATCGTTCCAAAATATTTCTAAATCCTGACGCGCAGCGTGAAATACCTTAACCACGGAGGTATCCCGAAACAGCCGATATAGAGGTTCCAACGACATTTCTGGTGACAATGGGTCCACCAAAACAGCATCGGCCGCCCGATCGCCTGGGACTGCTATTTGTAACAGACACAATTTAGAATAGTATGTTCTTTCACGCAAAAACTCTGTGTCGATAGTTACGAATGGATGCGTTTGCGCCATGGTGCAAAATGCATCCAGCTCGGCTTTAGTAGTGAGAGTCTTCATGCATATTCCGGATATTAAAGGTTATTGTGGCTATAGTATGGTGAACGGTCTTAAAAAGATAGCCACCTCGGCCCAGATCAAGATTGTAATTCGAAACGAGTAAGGAAGTCTCGCAAAACAATTGGATATAACCGATGTTCTTGCATCAAGGTACGGGCAGCAAGGTCGTCTACAGTATCACCTGGCAAGATAGCCACACGACTTTGTCCAAGAATCGGTCCAGCGTCTAAAGCAGGCACCACTTCATGCACAGTACATCCAGCTTCCGTATCACCAGCATCTAGCGCCCGCTGATAGGTATTGAGACCCCGATATTTTGGCAGTAGAGACGGATGAATATTCAAAATTCGTCTGTGCCATGCACTTACAAATTCCTCACCTAAAATGCGCATGAAACCCGCCAAACAGACCACATCAATTTCATGGGCAGACAATACGACTTGCAGAGCGGCATCAAAAGCAGATGTATTACCACGGTAAAGCTTATAATCAATAACCTCAGTGAAAATACCCATGGCTTTAGCCTTGACCAACCCCCCGGCGTCTGGGTTGCTAGATACGACTAAACTCAAACGTCCCGGATGTGGTTGTTCCATATCCGCAAGTAAGCTCAGCATATTGCTTCCCCCACCAGAAATCAAGATTGCAACGTTTAAAATGATAGCTGTCCCGAGTACTGAACGCGTTGACCTTTGATCACTTCGCCTATGCGCACGGGCTCCACATCGTGAGCAATAAGTACTGATTCAACGGCAGTTATATGATCCTGCGCCACAGCCAGGATCATACCAATCCCACAGTTAAATGTTTTCAGCATCTCATGCTCCGAAATACCGCCAACCTTAGATAACCAAGCCATAATCGGCAAGGTTGGGATAGTAGACAGGTCAATTGAAGCTGCCAATTCACCAGTAAAAACCCGTGGCAGGTTTTCGGTCAATCCTCCGCCGGTGATATGAGCCATGGCATGAACTCCACCAACTTTTATAGCAGCCAAACATGCCGTTACATAAAGTGCGGTTGGTGTCAGAAGCACCTTCCCTAGACTGCCAACACCGAAGGGTGCGGGACTGTCCCAATTAAGACCTTGGTCTGCAACGATTCTTCGCACTAATGAAAAACCATTCGAATGCACACCACTAGAAGGCAAGCCTACCAAAACATCTCCTTCAGCTACACCAGCCGGCAAATGCATGCCACGCTCCACAGCACCAACCGCAAAACCAGCCAAATCAAAGTCATCTTTAGCATACATGCCTGGCATCTCAGCAGTCTCGCCTCCTATCAAAGCACATCCCGACATGCGACAGCCATCCGCTATGCCTTCAATTACCTGCGCTGCTTGCACTACATCCAATTTTCCTGTTGCAAAATAATCCAAGAAAAACAGTGGTTCAGCTCCTTGGCAGATCAAATCATTGACGCACATCGCCACAAGGTCAATACCAACGGTAGATACATCACCAGTATCAATAGCCAGCCTCAACTTCGTACCGACTCCATCGGTGGCACCAACTAATATCGGATCAGAAAACCCTGCGGCCTTCGGATCAAACATCGCACCAAAGCCACCTAGGCCAGTCATTGAGCCTGTCCTTTGTGTCGATTTGCTTGCAGGCTTAATTAGCTCCACCAGCTTATTGCCTGCATCAATATCAACGCCAGCCTGCGCGTAAGTTAAACCGTGGGTCATTTGGGCACCATTATTTTCCGAATTTCCGATCCGATATCAGTCTCTAGCGAAAGTGTCCATTAAGCCCGCTTGACCCCTGAGCATTCTCTGCTAATCAGTGCGCAGTGGGCCCGTAGCTCAGCTGGTTAGAGCAGTCCGCTCATAACGGATTGGTCGCAGGTTCGAGTCCTGCCGGGCCTACCACATTCCATATTTAATCCTTTATTTTTAGGATGTTAGCTACATTTTTGACGAACTTCTCGGGATAGTTCGTTAAGTTTTTTTTGGCGTTTGTGTCAATTAGCCGTGAAGTCGCAGAGTCGGCCATGTCGCGGCAATTAAACGTCTCGCAGTATTTTTGCGCCATCGCCAAAGTAACGTGACCGCTTATAGCCATGATTTAGTGAGGTGTGCCATTTGCCTTTGCAATGCGGCAGCAAATCGCTTTGTGTAAACCATGAGATTAGCACAACGCAATCCGGCCATGGCAATCCAGCCATGTCGCACCACTTCGGCATGGACGTTCCCAAGCCATTACACGACCGTGCTTTGTTCTGTGCAGTCTCAAGGTTGGTAAATGTAAAAGGCAGAGCCGTCAGTGCGATCGCCAAGACAGGATGGATCAAAAATTGATCAAAATCCCAACTGGATTCTTTTTAGTCTTCCGGCCGCAATATTCTATCCATCCATCTTTGACGTTAGCTGGGTGTTGTCAGACTAATTTCGGCGAGCAATAAAATACCAGAAATACAAAAACCTAGAATGCACAAATTTAGAACCACTCAGACAGAGCGATACTGCATTTTTGCTTGTAGATTAATCTACTTTCTAGATGCCTTTGGTGGTTGAAGTAGATATAGATTTAGCTGAGATAACTAACGAATTTCTACAGGATTTTTGCTGTTTTAAAACGTGGCATTGTACGTTATAGTTCCCCAATAATAGATCTGAATTTTTACAACTATTATCGGATTGGCCACGCAAAGCTGCCTATCAGCAACGCCAAGTTCATGAAAAGCAACCCTATAAGACGGTAACTTATCCGTAATGACAATCTTTGGTAAACCGTGCTTTTGTATTTTTTTCAGGAACTTCTTAGCCGCAGCTTTGTTACGCCGTTTGGTTGCAAAACTTTCCAGCACGTCACCTTCATGATTGATGACACGCCAAAGCTAAAATCTCTTACCGTTTATTTTGACAAATACTTCAGTCAGGAACCACTCCAATTTGTGTAATGACCTGCCCTATTCTCACGGATTTCTCACGCAAACGTTGACCCAACCGCCAACCAAAATCGAACCGTTTCATGGAAAATATTGATACCCCGTTACTGCAAAATGTACTCAACTTGGCGAGGGCTTAGTGGATCGAGTACGTAATACATAACCGCCAATCGGATAATTTCAGGAGACATGTTGAAGTGTTTAAAAGGAAAACATGTTGTCATTTGCCTGATAGGGATCAGCCGCGAAACCGTCAAGTTAGTCTAACAACACCTTGTACTAATCCGCGTGGCCTTATTTTACGAGCACACGTACCATGCCTCAAAGTTACGTTGGATAACAATCAATATGCTTAGATAATCTTAAAGCGGTAATCTAACTTCTACAGACAGGCCTCCTAATTCGGCACTGTCATTTAAAATTAAAGAACCGCCATGAGACTTGGCAACATCGGCTGCTATAGCCAAACCAAGGCCTACACCACTACCGTGATTTTGCCCCCGCGCAGCTTCAAGCCTTACAAAGGGTTTAATGGCCTGATCACGCTGATCCGCAGGAATTCCAGGACCATTATCTGACACAAAAATACTAATATCTTGAGTTTCAAACCTAATCAAAATTTGCACGCAATCCGCATAGCGCAGGGCATTAGTTAATAAATTATCTAAAGCTCGGGCAACTGGAACTTGGCGTAGTGCAAGAAGGCGGGGACTGCCGACAACCCGGGGCTTCACGGGCGGAGAAAGCCGCAGCCCCAATTCTGTCAAAAGGTCCACAAGATCTACATCAGCCACAGGATCCGCTGCCGAATCCCGTGCATAGTTAAGAAAAGAATCCACCATAAATCGCATCGAATCAACGTCCTTTTTGAGGTCTTGCACCTCAGGCCCATCCAGAAGCTCTAGCCCCAATTGTAGCCGCGTGATGGGGGTACGTAAATCATGGCTGACTCCGCTAAGCATCATTGTCCGCTGTTCTATTTGTCGCTCAATTCGATCGCGCATGTCTAAAAAGGCATGTCCAGCCGCCCGGACTTCGATGGCACCAGTTGGGTTAAATGCTACGCTCTGCCCACGGCCAAAGGCCGCCGACGCCAATGATAGCCTTTTTATTGGGCGCAATTGATTGCGAAGAAAGAAAAAAGCAATTACTGTCATAAAAATTCCAGTAAACACCATAAGAACAAGGACTTGATGAGGGTTTGACGCTGAAACTCGATTACGAGCAAATACAATTTTAATCAGGCCCTTTGCGCTCTCCATACCTACGGATACCTGATCCAAATCAGATAAATCTATGTCATACACCTTCGGTAATTTTTCAAAAATTAAAGGGGTGATAGTACGGCCTGAAATATCATAAAAAACAGGGCTATTTTCACTTATTACGCCATCCCAGCTGCGCAATTCTAATCTTAACGACTGCGCCATGGTGCCCGCCACATTGGAAATTGATCGGTTGTTTAGCTCATCAAGAACCATTTTGATCTCAAACAATAAGTTATTGGTCATTTGCACCGTGACATCTTCAAAATGCCGTTGCACAAAGACAGCAGTTACCGCCAGTTGCAAAGTCAACATCGGCAAAAGCAAAATAGCTGCGGCGCGGCCATAGAGCGTTCGGGGTAGAAGTCTTTTTAAGTAGGTGCCTATCATAGGGTTACTTTACCAAGTTGAGAGCGCAGAAGGAATGGTTGAATTAATAGCCCCGTCAATACGCCGAATAATGGCCGCCAACCCATCACCGATGACCTTTACCGGCACAAACACTTATCTCGTAGGCCATACCGATATTGCAGTCATTGATCCTGGGCCAGATGACCCAAATCACTTGGCAAACATATTGAATGCAATTGAACCAGGTACGCAAATCACAAAAATCTTAGTTACACACTCCCATCTAGACCATTCGCCGCTGGCTAAAGCACTAAGCAAAAGCAGCAATGCTAAAATCTATGCCTATGGTGACAGTTTCGCCGGACGCAGCATTGAAATGGTGGCGCTTGCCAAATTAGGCACAATTGGAGGGGGTGAAGGTGTAGATATCGGATTTAAGCCGGATATTAAGCTTCCAGATGGCGTTGAACTTGAGCATGGTGACGAGTTAATTTCTGGGATTTGGACACCAGGGCATTTTGGCAATCATATGGTATTTTCTTATGGAAAATATCTATTTTGCGGTGACCATGTGATGGGATGGGCTAGCTCTATGATCTCTCCTCCTGATGGAGACCTGAACGCTTTCAGGCGCAGTTGCGACCGCCTTTTGACCCGCCAAGAAACAGATTACCTACCTGGGCATGGAGAGCATATCGAAGACGGGCCATCAAGGGTACGCTGGCTGCTAGCACATCGTGCCAAACGCGAAAAACAAATCATAATGATGTTAGCACAAAAGCCTGATAACGCGAGAGGGCTGGCACAGCGTATTTATACAGATATTGATCCTCGACTTATATCCGCCGCAACCCGCAACGTTTTGGCCCATCTGATCGATCTGAATACCCGCAATATTATATCTGCCCAGGGCTTACTGGACCATCACACAAAATATTCTCTACTCTAAGACTATTATCAAACTTTTAGACTAGACCTCACAAATTCTCCAAGCTATAGCCGCATTAGTGGTCCGGCGTAGCTCAGCGGTAGAGCAGTTGACTGTTAATCAATTGGTCGTAGGTTCGATCCCTACCGCCGGAGCCATTTAGATAAAAGGTGTCAATGACTTAGGTCGTTGGCGCCTTTATTTTTGTTCATAACTAAAAGTTATAAACAGTTATAAACACTTTTAAGGCTAAAAAACATCAATCCAATCTAAATAAGCCAGTTAAAACTACACTTGATCAAGCACAATATCTGAGACAGCCCTCCAAACAATCTGATACGTGTTGGTTTCCGTACCATGCAAGCTTCGGGTGGAATTGTAATTCATTAAACGGAGAATAATGATGAATGAAGAACAGTTGCAGTGGAATAAAGAAAACGGCGTTGAATATGCTACGTACACCCTGCAGCCAATGGGAGGTTAAACGAAAACACTAATCCAGCTAAAACCCGTCCAATAGCGTGTCCACAAACAGCACCTATAGTAAATGTCTTCCTCGACGGGCAGCATCGCAGCATTGTGTGTGGCGGGCCAAAGTCAGCTCTGGTCCATTAGCTACGCCAGGCACTTTTGGCGGGAAGAAGATGTTCGCTGCGGGCGCGCGATAATCATAAATATTGGTAAAATGCAGACGTTAGCTTGATGATGGCCCAACATTACAAATTTGTAACGTGACCAACCCACAAGCTCACAGTAAACTAGTTTCGAAGGCCGTTCTCGCAATCACGTGCAGCGTGACATTCTATCTCTATCCCCTCGCCGAGTAGCGGTCTTCATCAACCCAGAACGGAGGACGCTTTTTCAGTTCAGCATAGCTGTGGTCTATTTGCAAACAGTGCGTTATCCTTTGGCATTCCCTGCACCGCCGGAGTCATTTACTTGATACAAAAAAATAAAATACCTCTTTTGACCATATATTGTATATTATTTTAGATCTTTACAGCCTACATGAGTACAATATTTAGCCTCATTTTTAGTGTGTTCATAACTATGAATTTCTTTGGAGTAATCTTTCTAAGCTATCTATAACTTTTGATTATGAAATCAAAAAAAAGGCCAGCCCCGAAATAGCTGACCCCCCAATTAAATGTTACTCTCGTATGATAAGGCTAGATCACCTTCAAAAAATACCTAAGAAGATCTTACGGGCTGTCTGAGCTAGTTCTGAGGACCCGGTATTGTTCAAGATCAGCAACTGGTTCGTCTGCTTTCACTATTTGTACCAATCAGCTTTAGTTAGCAGCCACTGTAGATCACTGAACCGTCTGGCATGATCGTATTGCAGAAGAGAACCTCAACCATGTAGGTACCCCTCATAAAAGCACCGGTCAGATCAGCAGAAGCCAGATTAGCACCCTCCAGATTAGCACCCCTGAGAAAAGCACCCGTCAGATTAGTGTTGCGTAGATTAGCAAGCTCCAGGTTAGCGAACATCAGATTCGCACCACTCAGGCCAGCCCCACTCAGGTCAGCACCACTCAGATTACACTTTACGCAAGCACCAGTATCCTTAAGTTTCTGTAAATCAGCAGGATCAGCAGAAAATGCAGCGTTGGCAAACATGATTGCCGCTACAGTCAGGGCTGTCGGTATTAGTTTCATTTACAATAGCTCCTCTTATTTGTACTGTCCATGCTTCCCACATCAACTAATGAAGTTAGTACCTGTTAGCCACCCCCATACCCCCATCAAAGATAAGAGAATACTTTCGTATCAACCCCTCCACTTCTGCATACTAAGCTATACCCAAAGCCACCTCATCAGCGCCAATGCAAGTCCCTCACAAGCATTAAACTTCTTAGCTAATCGGGGAAGGTATAGGTCTGATCAAACAGGCTGTATAAACGTCTATATGAGGCTCAGAAGGGAACCCTTAATTATATCGAACGGATTGGGTTGGCAGATTAGTAAAACATAAATCCAATATCGAATACATTCTTGAGATCAGGCTCTTCGCCATCTTTTTTTAAAAGCTATAAAAACCGTGCATGAAATCGTTTAATCTGATCAACAGACGTTCCAGATCATCGTGATTTGGCTACTTAGTCTCAGGTTTAAGCCTGCGGTGATTTGGCCTTTTCAAGATAGGCATCCATTGCGGGTTTGTAATCGGCCAATTCATCAGCCACGACCTGAAACCGTTGAAGACGAGTGGCATAGTCACGAACATTCTGTGGCCACTCAACCGACAAGCCCAGCGTATCCTCAAACGCTGTGATCCAAGCGAATGTCACAGCAAAGCCACAGTCACACAACCAAAGTCGATCTGTATCAAACGAGTTCATCGAAAGTAGCAGCCCCAGTGAATTCAGGTGTTTGGTTATCAATGCTCCACCAGCTTTAACTGCATTAGCATCGCGGGTAGCAAAAGCAACTTGCGGATAAATTGCGCGCACGGCTGGTTCTAATCGGGTGTCGTGGGACCGGCTGAACTCTCGGGCTTTAGCGCGTAGTTTGATCGTGTCAGGGAGCATCGGTACATCTGGGAATGCCTCATCAAGGTATTCTGCAATCGCCTCGCTATCTGACAGCATAAACCCGTCATGAATCATAGCAGGTAAATTTCCAGATGGCACAATCGCACGGTATTCATTTGATCCATATCCACCGGGCGGCTGCAGTTGTTCAAACGCAATGGATTTGTAGCGCAGCAAGATGCGCAGCTTGGCGCAATAAACAGCAACGGGCACCGAATAAATTCTCAGCATGGGACACCTTTTGCAAAAATAAAAAAGGCCAACCGAGTACGGATGGCCCATTTATTATTCTGGTTAATAGCTTAGTTGGCGTTCAAACCCCATTTATCGCCCAGTCCTGCAAAGAACCCTTGCTCTTGTTTTAGGCCAATCCATGTATTCACATAGTTGATCCATACCTGATCCGCCTGTGGCAACAGCATGGCAACTGGCGTTGGTGAACGACCACCGTCGACGGGTACAATCATAAGGTTGTCATATTGTGCAACCAATGTGGCTGCTTCAATGTTTGACGTGATGGATGCGTCTGCGCGACCTGATAGCACTTCTTGAAAGTCACGTGCAGGGGCCTCTACGATGCGATGTGTTGCGTTAGGGAAATACTGCTTTACTTGTGCTTCTTGGGTGGTGCCTAAAGTTGCGGCAACAGACACTCCCTCTAGGTTCAAGGC
>LAQD01000009.1:17117-28412 GCA_000981705.1 Rhodobacteraceae bacterium ASP10-04a | reverse complement strand
GGCCTTCGCACGTGCTGGTGAAACAGACGCAGAACCAGTGATATGGTACTGACCAGATGTCACGCCAGCAACCAGTGTTTTCCAGTCTGTTGGAACAAATTCAACTTCGACGCCCAGATCAGAGGCAAGCGCAGCCATCACATCAATATCGTAACCTTTATAAGAGTTTGTGGCCACATCGCGCATAGTCATAGGATTCCAGTCGCCTGTTGTACCAACTTTTAAGACGCCATTGGACAGAATTTCGGAGAGCGCAGATTGCGCAGATACATGTGCGGCACTTGTGGCCAAGATGACCGCAGTGGCGGCAATTTTAAAGAATTTCATGGGTTTCCCTTCCGAGGTATCCATTAGACATAGGATGGTTTGACAATTTGGAAATACAAACAGCTTGAGAAAAGTGAAATTCGTTTTATATCTCCAATCTAATTAACAAATCAAAGGCGCCTCGCCCATGTCCATCATTTCAATGCGTAACGTGTCCAAATTTTTCGGCGAATTTCAGGCACTAAAAGACGTATCACTTAACGTAATCGCTGGCGAACGCGTTGTTGTCTGCGGCCCATCTGGGTCCGGAAAGTCCACATTGATCCGCTGCATCAACCGCCTTGAGGCGCATGAATTTGGTGAAATCATCGTCGACGGGACTGCGTTGACTGACGCTCCCGCGGATCTAGACAAAATTTGCGGTACGGTTGGTATGGTATTCCAGCAGTTCAACCTGTTCCCCCACCTGACTGTAATGGATAACCTGTGCCTTGGTCCGCGCCGTGTTCTCGGCCTGTCAGACGCTGAGGCACGCGCACGCGCGATGTCGCATCTTGAACGCGTGCAGATCCCTGATCAGGCCAATAAATTTCCACGCCAATTATCCGGTGGGCAACAACAGCGCGTCGCGATTGCACGGTCATTGTGTATGGAGCCACGTATCTTGCTGTTCGATGAGCCAACGTCAGCGCTTGACCCCGAAATGATCACTGAGGTGTTGGACGTGATGACCGAACTTGCATCCACGGGTATAACTATGATCGTTGTTACCCACGAGATGGGCTTTGCCCGCCGTGTTGCTGATCGCATGGTGTTCATGGACAAAGGCGAGATCGTCGAGATTGGCGCACCCGAAGATGTGTTCACCGCACCCAAGTCCAGACGATTTGCCGCGTTCATTAAACAAATCCTGAACCACTAGGGGCTTAACATGAAACGTTTCCTGATCCTCACCACTGCGCTCTTGCTATTATCCGGTTGTTCGAGCAATTGGGGGTGGTACGTAGTCGACCCAACGACGAAAAATGGGTGGATAAATCTAAAATTTATGGCTAGCGGTGCGTACTACACCATTATTATGTCGCTAACCGCAATTCTTATATCCGTGGTCGTCGGTCTTCTTGTTGCCCTTCCTGGGCTATCAAAAAAACGAGGCTGGCGAATGTTCAACAGGACCTATGTCGAAATTGTGCGTGCGGTACCTATTCTTGTTCTAATACTTTGGGTTTACTATGGCCTTCCTGCGCTATCCGGCATCACTCTTAATGTGTTCTGGGCAGGTGTGCTGGCGCTCGCACTGAGCGATAGCGCATTTCAGGCCGAAATTTTCCGTGCAGGTATCCAATCTATTGCACGTGGTCAATACGAGGCGGCTCAATCCATATCGCTTAATTACCGCGACACGATGCGGTACGTCATCTTGCCCCAAGCGATTAGGCGCATCTTACCCGCACTCGGCAATCAACTGGTATATATGATGAAGATGTCATCGCTTGTGTCGATCATCGGCCTCCAAGAACTGACCCGTAAAGCCAACGAATTAGTAGTATCCGAATACAGACCATTAGAAATTTATACAGTTCTAGTACTAGAGTATCTGGTGTTAATTCTCATCGTGTCCGCTGGCGTGCGCTGGCTGGAACGGCGCCTGAAAGCGAGCGAAACCTAATGCAAAAAGACGACCTGACAACCGGCTCTATGGCCAGTCACTTTCGTGCACTTGCGATCCCTGCCGCGTTTGGGATGCTGTTTGCCACGCTGTACAACATCGTTGACGTCTATTGGGCGGGGCGGCTGTCGACCGATGCGCAGGCGGGTCTGGCCATTGGGTTCCAAGCATTCTTTATCCTGATGGCCGTTGGCTTTGGCCTAAGTTCCGCGCTCAGTGCACTGGTCAGTAACGCCAAGGGCAGCAAGAACGCGGCGCAAACACAAACCTTCATCGCACAAGGCCTGACATACGGTGTGATCGCCACGGTTGTTTTGATGATCGTCGGTTGGTTTCTTGGGCCGATGTTGATCACGCTGGTATCTGAACCGGGCGTATACCGTAACGCAGCTTTGGGGTATTTCCGCTGGTTGATCTTTGCCCTGCCCGGTTTCTTTCTGGCTTACGGCGGCAATGGCATCTTGCAAGCACACGGTGACAGCCGCAGCATGCAACGCGCCCTTATGGTGGCGTTTTTCGTCAATATTGGCCTGAACCCGCTGCTTATGTTCGGCATTGGTGGCGTCTGGGCCGGTATGGGCTTTAACGGGATCGCGCTTGCGACAATCGTCAGTCAAACGGGTGTGATGGTGTTCATCATTTCGCGCATCCTAAAGCTTGACGCGATGCAATCTGTGACCCGGGCCTCATTCCGCCCTATCCACGATATCTTTGCACAGATCACCGCACAACTGATCCCCGCATCATCGGCGATGATGGTCATGTTCGTGTCAGGGTTCGTCGTGCAATTCGCGCTCAAGGAATTTGGCGGTGCAGCAGTTGCGGCCTACGGCGTCGCTTTGCGGATCGAACAGATTTTGCTGCTGCCTGTATTGGGCATGACAGGCGCGCTGTTGCCAATCACTGGACAAAATTTTGGTGCTAAAAACTTTGACCGTGTGCGCGCGGCATTGCGGTTTTGTTGGATGACAGGGTTCGCGATGACAGTGGTGGCCACACCCGTTCTGCTGTTCGCCGGTGGCTGGGCGATATCGCTTTTTTCGGACGATCCAGAAGTCATCCGCATCGGATCAAGCTACCTGCGCGTCGACGCATTCTTGTTCCCAATCTACATGATGTTGTTTTCGATTAACTCTCTTTTACAAGCGCTTAAGAAGCCAATCTGGACGCTATGGATCAGCATCTACCGCCAAGGTTTTGGCGTTGCATTCTTTATCTGGGTGTTTATCGGCATGCTGGATTTTAGTGTCTGGGGCGTCTGGTTGGGCATCGCCACAGCCGTGACAAGCGGTTGGGTGCTATCGCTTGTCGTGGCGAGCAAAGTAGCCAAAGAACAAATCGGTGGACTTATAGTCAAGTCAAACAGCTATTGACTTACGATTTTACACTGATGGATGATTAGGCGTTAGTGAACAAATCCATTTAGCAAGTTGGAGCGTATAATAAATATGAAAAATTTGATTATTTTGTTTATGAAGGATGCCGCTTTGAGCTTTGCACTGCTTACTTCCTTATTGTTACCCTCACTAGTTGGGGCTGAAAAGATTGGTTTTCATAAATTTGCATCGATAGAGGGTGGTACAATTGACACTGAGCAGTGGAAAGGAAAGCCTTATCTTGTCATCAATACAGCGTCTCGCTGCGGGTTCACCAAGCAATATGCAGGACTGCAAGAGCTATACGACAAGTATCATGGTGAAGGCTTTGGCATGGTCGCAGTACCATCCGACGACTTCAATCAAGAGTTAGATAGTAATGCTGAGGTTAAAAACTTTTGCGAAATAAACTATGGTATTAATATGCCCATGAGCGAAACGATGTCAGTTAGAGGGCAAGAAGCACACCAATTCTTTAAGGATGTTAAAGCACACAGTGGCTTTGCTCCTAAGTGGAACTTTAACAAGATCCTTATTGGGAGTAACGGTAAGGTTGTAGGTACGTGGGGTTCACTCACTAAACCGATGGCAACTAAGCTAACCAAAGCTATTGAGAACGAGCTTTCAGTGTCTCAATAGATCAGGCTCAGGTACTCTACCTCCCCTAGATCCTCACACGGCTCTACTCCCTATGAAACAATCGTTTGGCTTGCGGGTGAATTACTTCAACTTTTAGAAGCTAAAGGCACTAAGCCGGTTATCTTGGAGTTAGACAGTAAAAATATTTATACAGCTACTGGTAAGCTGATCGTCAATATGATGGTCTCAATCGCTTAGTTAGAGCATGAAGTGATGATGGAACGTCAAGTCAAAGGTATCAAGCGGCCTAAAGCTAATACTAAGGTGCCATACAAGGGTTGTGCCCACACAACCACGCAACAGACCAAAAAAGTTAAGGCACGAGCCACAGCTGGTGTTGGTCGTCTGCAAGTGATGGAGCAGTTAGGAATGAGCAAGGCATCAGACTATAGGTACTTGAGTAGTATTTAAGCCTAGCCCATATGGGCTAATACAAACCCCACACAAGGCCCAAACCTCTTATTTATCAGTACATAACAACCTCACCCAACCAAGCCATACGGGCCTCTATGGTAAAGTAATGGTGCCCCCAGGGTTAATAGAGTACAAATTAAGTTGGCCCATTACTGACCTAGATTTACCACATAAGAATCTACTTTTAATATCCCCCAATCATAGGCTAACTTAAAGTTAATATCGGTTTAATAATAGTAAATTGGATTATTTCACATGCTTAATACAAAGAATCCAGAGTTCGTCAAACAGACCCCTAAAGGGTTTATAATGAGAGTTATGATGATGGTAGATGTCTTGTGGAAAAAGAGACAAAAGAAAGGTGAATGAAGATCCTCAAAGATCTATGTAATATTTAAACAAAACCAAAAATAAAAATAATGTATAAATAATTAATGCCAGATACTTTATGTAAGCTAACAATCCCTACCGATGGAGCCATTTTTATTTACTTTTGGGCGCATACTCTTAACGCTCTGTAGCTTTTGGTAATCGCTACTGTGCTGCTTCTCTTTTTTCTTTTTCAAGAGGTCTGCCATCATTGTTTTCGTATCAGCCAGAACTTACCGCGCCTTAAAAAATGCTTTGGTGTCTTCTGCGCTGAATACATTAACCATGCCAGCGTCGAAGTTCTCAATAAGTGCTGCAAACAGATAAACAGACACATGGGGTGGTGCAAAAAAAAGAAGTATGTAAGGGTCATCGTCTTCATCACCCTTGGTATAACCCTGATAGTAGTTATTTTTAGCCCATTTCTCCTGCAAATTCTCATCTAGAGTTCCTGCCATGATAACGTGTTTGTCTACCGCGGCCACGTCAAAGGGCATCCCGTCGTCAGCAGCATAACTCTCTGGACCAATGGTGGCTGTGCCTTTTGTAAAAGCCTTGCGACCGATGACAGACTGAACACATTTGCTTGCGTGAATAACGCCCCCGGTTTCGTATCGGTCGACTCCCTCATCATCCACAAGTGTCTTGGCGATGTCGGCAAACCTTACAGGCTTATGATAGCGTCGGGCTTCAAGCAGTTCTTCCGCCTCGTCATCACGCAGAAACAGGTAGTTGTCAGCCTCGGTCCCCTGAACACCAGAAAAATAGATTTCACGACCTTTGTTGGTCAGAAACCTCTCGATGTTCCCACGGTCAAGGTTCTCATAAATGTAGACGTCATCGAACGCATCTGAAGTCTTGCGGTGTGCCTTGTCAAAAAGCACAGGAATAAATGTAAAGTCCGTAGTCTTAGTCATAATAAATATCTTTCTAAATTTTCGACGACCAGGAGTGACAAACGTCAAAAAATACAACCACTAACCAACCTAAAGTCAGAAAATAATGACCAAAGTCAGATTTAGCTGTTGTCTTGCTTCTCGTTCTTCTTCTTCAAAAAGTCTAGCATCATTAGAACTCTCATTATAAATCCTTTTGGAGTTTGTTTGATGGCATCCGATGTTTTCGTATCAAATACAATCAGGCTTCATTTTTCAGTATTTTAGAAAAGCGTAACGGGATGAGAAACAATGCCCAACTAACATTCATTCAAAAGCTGTTTAAAAACGCACACTTCTAAAAATCCCAAAAAAATAAACATTAGATACATCAACGACTACACGTAAGTTCCAGTAAACTAAACATAAGCTGTCAGTTTTACCAGCTGAAATAAGGGAGCTAATGATGCATTGATTGAATATTCACCTGAAAAGAGAAAGAATATTCCAGTTGAGCCGGAGAGTATAACAAAGCTTATCTCAACTATGTTCATCTTAATTTCCATGACCTAAAGAAAGCATATGGACTGAAGTATCTTGAATGCGCTTCACTACCACAGCAAGCCAAGCCTCTTATCAAATGATACTATTTGGGCACTCGGGCGCTGAAGTCAGACATTGCAACCTAGCTCTAACTTATTGAAGTAATATTGTTTCACATAATTGTAGTAGGATCATTGCCTGTAGCTTCATCAGTTTTACCTTTTTTAGGTAAGACACGTCCAGTATTGAGAGTTTATTAGGTGGTGTTGAGGAATAACATTAATCTACTACCAGCCACAGTTATTATAGCTCATAGTCAAACATTCACTGGCCATTGCCTGAGCCTTCTCAATATCAGTAGAGATCATTTCTCGCGATACATTGTGCAACCATTTTTTTGCATCTTTATGGCCATTAGTATCTGCAAGCTCATACCACATATATGCTTGCGCGAAATTTTGTGGAACGCCTTTTCCAAACCTGTACATAAAACCTAGATTGGATTGGGCGAAAGCGTTTCCCTGCACAGCAGCTAAATGGTACCATCTAACGGCTGTTATATAGTCTAGGGGAACACCTTTTCCACTCTTGTACATAACACCCAGCTTGTATTGAGCAGAAGAATTACCCTGTTCAGCTAATGGCTTCCACTCTTGAAATGCTGATTCATAATCACCAGCCTTATAAGCAGTTAAACCCTTATTATAATCCTGTGCAGTCAATGTCGTAAATGCCAATGACAGTACCGTCGCTACGGTTAATGTTAAACGATTCATACTGAGTAGTCCTTACAGAGATACGGCCCTAAATCTGACCGCGTGTAATTTGGAAAGTAAACAATTGTCTCTAACGTATTAAACGAGTTAAATATTCGCAGGCAAAGGCTGTGCACGTGATTAAGATAATAAAGTTTATTTTCTGTTATTTATAGCGGTATTATTTAAGTTTAGCCTATTATTGTTGTTTGGTAAGTTACTTAATTCTAAATTATATTGAATGTTGTCAAAATCCGCCGGTCTGAAGGGTCCTCACTAAAATGGGCAGCTACCAACTAAAATTAAAATGAACCCCGCCATGATTTGTAAATCATTCACCCAAACTTTTATTTAGAGATGAAGCACGTGACAAGTTAGAGGCAGTTTTACCGACAACATAGCAAACCGTTTTAGCTGACTTGGAACTGAAACTAGCAACTGCTGGCGTTAAATTTTCAGCTTACCGCAACAAATAAGCTCCCTACATATCTGCAGTAGCATAGGATTTTCCAAATACTTATACTCAGAAGTTTTAATTGAAAAGCATATTAAAAAATCTACTCAAGTTTTGCCCAAAAAAAATGGTATTTATGGGACATAGCGAGGTTCACGTTTAGATGTAATGAAAACACCATAATCGGCCACAGGTTTATCCGATGAGGCCAGTCGGCAGTTATTTAAATGCCTACGCAAGCTCGCCAGTGTAAAAATTTTTTTGTTAAGGCAAAAGGTATGTTTTGGGACGCTAAAACCCAATATTAGGCCCAGTGGACATAGACTTTGCAGCATCCACAAGCGCTGACAGTATGGCATCTTGATTCCGGCTCGGATGCCAGTATGCGAACACCCGTATTGGCTCATGCATGAAGGGAAAGGGAAGAATTTTAATTGGCCAGCGTTTGGCAAAGTCATATGCAATACGTGCAGGCACCGTTGCCAACATTGGAGTTCCACAAACAAGGGATGCAACCTGTGTATGAGACCAAGTAGTAATACGCCGAGTCCGGACGACGCCAGCTTTTCGCAATGCATCCTCATCTTCAAAAGTCATCTGCTGATCAAAGTAGCGCACTACTACATGCTCAGAGTTAGCAAACTCCTGCGGTAGCAGTTTTCCACCAGATGGACCCATTTTAGAACACGCTATACAGACGTATTGATCTTCAAGTACACAAGTACTTGGTGTTACCCCAATATCAAATGACTGCCCAGAAAGTACAAGATCGACCTCGCCACTCGCAAGAAGCCTTGGTGATCGCTCCGACAACGGCAACACATCAAGCCTAACATTCCGAAAAACATTCTGGACCTGTCTTGTTGCAGTATCAAGGATGGTTCGAATGGCATAGTCGGACGCAACTACCCTAATTTCGCGCTCAACATCCAATTGGAGCTCTCCAGGCCGGAGAGCCGCAAAATCATAGGCCTGAGCTATCATTTTATTAAGCGGCGCAATCAGTGATTTTGCAAAAGGTGTCAATAAATGAAGGCGCCCTGAGCGGGCTAAAAGGGGATCATTAAAATGTCGCCGGAGATGGCCTAGAATTGTGCTCATCGCAGATTGGCTCAGATGCATCTGCTCTGCGGCTCGAGTAACATTCTGTTCAACAAGCAAGGCTTTCAAACACACAAGTTGATTTAGATCAAAGCCATTCAGGCGCATTGGTATCCATATAATTGATGCTATAGTATCATTAAATCCCATTTTACTAATATTAAAATTTAGTAAAAAGTAAACCTAATCTGGTTGAAAAAGGAAAAAAAATGTCACAACAGCAAACATCTGGCAATGAACAAGCAAAGATATCCCAAACATATAACCAGGAGGGGTTCATTGTACCTATTGATGTAATCTCAAAGCAAGAAGCAAAAACCTTACGGACAGATTTGGAAGCTGCAGAATTAGAATTGTCTGGCAACCCTGAAAAACTAGCCCTGTTAAAAGCGTATCCAGACAGACTTCTGCCATCGTTTTATTATTTAACACGAAATGAAAAATTGATTTTCGCAGCGTCTGCAGTTCTTGGGCCTGACTTGATGGTGTGGAGTGCAGGGTTATTTATCAAAGAAAAAAAATCGTCCAAAATTGTTTCTTGGCATCAAGATTTGACTTATTGGGGCCTTGATGATGTTGCAGAAACCACTTGCTGGGTTGCACTTTCAAGAGCGCATGAAGACAGTGGGTGCATGAAATTTGTTCCAGGTAGCCATAAGACAAAAATCGTTCCGCACGTCGATACCTATTCTGAAGACAATATGTTGTCACGCGGCCAAGAAATTTCTGTAGATGTCGACGAAAACACAGCTGTAGTTGCAGCACTCGATGCGGGTCAGGCCTCAATGCATCATGGCCTATTATTCCATAGCTCTGGTCCTAACAGCTCAGGGGACAGACGTATTGGCTCGGCAATTCGCTATATAAAACCCTCAATGAAACAAGAAACAGGAGTCAGGTCCCTTGTTTCTTTAGTAAGTGGCGAAGATCATTTTGGAAACTTTAAGATTGCAGGTGCTCCAAAAGGCCGCTTGTCTGAAGAGGATTTCCAACTGTGCCGTCAAGACAACGAGATCAAGAATAGAATACTATATTAAGTTGTTCAAAAAAACATTTCTGAACAACTAATCTAAAGATCAATAGCTATTTTAGGCTCTAGCTATACACAAAATACTAAGTGGATCCAATCTAAGAAGGTGGGCTCCACTTAATAATTCACACTATCATCCAAAGTAATCTAGACCATAATACACAAGTATAGTGCTATGAATTAAAAGTAAAATCTTCAAATGTCGTAGATTTAATTTTAATTGAAAAACCAGGTTTGTTAGGTATTTGATAAGCACCTTTTTTTACTACACATGGGTCTTCAAAATGCTCGTGAAGATGGTCAACGTATTCAATACGGCGGTCATTTTTCTCTCCAGATATAGCAATATAATCGATCATCGCCATGTGTTGGACATACTCACACAGGCCTATACCACCCGCGTGCGGCCAGACCGGTAGATTATATTTGGCCGCCATCAACATAACGGCAAGAACTTCGTTCAATCCTCCCATGCGACAACTATCAATCTGTACTATATCTAGTGCGCCTTCCATGATGAATTGCTTAAACATCACTCGATTTTGGCAGACCTCACCAGTGGCTACCTTAATTGGAGCAACGGCTTTTCGAATCGCCTTGTGACCCATAATATCGTCCGGGTTGGTAGGTTCTTCGACAAAGAAAGGCCGCGCAAACTCTAGAGCCTTCACCCACTCAATCGCCTGATCAACTTCCCAAACTTGATTAGCATCTATCATGATATGCATATCGTCACCCAACTCTTCACGAGCTATCGTCAAACGGCGAATATCATCTTCCAGATCGCTACCCACCTTAAACTTGACGTGGCTAAAACCCGCCTCCTTAGCCTCACGGCACAGATGTCTCAGTTTATCATCAGAATAGCCTAACCAGCCTGCGGAGGTCGTATAACAAGGATAGCCTTCAGCCTGAAGTTTTTCTACTCGAGCTACCTTTCCAGGTTCGGCAGCTCGCAAGATAGCCAATGCCTCGCTTGGAGTTAAAGCATCTGTTATGTAACGAAAATCAATTAGTGCTACAATTTCTTCAGGAGACATTTCAGATATTAGTTGCCAAACTGGCTTACCAGCCTCACGCGCCCAAAGGTCCCACACGGCATTTACAAGCGCACCAGTAGCAAGGTGAACTACGCCCTTGTCAGGGCCTAACCAGCGTAGTTGACTATCACCAGTAATATGGCGCCAAAAACGCCCCATATCTTCCGTAATCCATTTCAATTCAAGTCCAATGACGAGAGCCGAAAGTGTCTCTATTGCGGCAACACAAAGCTCAGTTCCACGCCCAATTGTGAACGTAAGGCCGTAACCCTCGTGAGCACCATCAGTTTCTAATACCAAATATGCACAGGAATAATCTGGATCAGGGTTCATAGCATCAGAACCCGCCAAGCTGTCCGAAGTGGGAAACCTGAGGTCGTGGGTTATAATATTAGTAATCCGAGTCATTTGCTCTCTCCAACTAATTGACGCTGGCAACCAAGACCTTCAATTTCAAGAACTATCGTATCTCCAGGCTTAAGATAAGTTTCCGGTTTCTGGCCCATACCAACACCGGGTGGAGTTCCAGTAGAAATAACGTCTCCCGGCTGAAGCGACATGAATTGCGAAAGATGCGCAATAATAGTAGCTACATTAAAATGCATCGTTTTAGTGGAACCATCTTGGTAGCGATGCCCGTTTACTTCCAAATACATTGCCAGGTTTTGTGGATCAGGCACCTCGTCTCGGGTAACTAGCCAGGGGCCAATTGGTCCAAAGGTGTCTGCAGACTTCCCTTTAACCCACTGGCCTGACCGGTGCA